>DASZME010000009.1:0-157809 GCA_035551995.1 Tepidisphaeraceae bacterium | reverse complement strand
GCAACTGGGATACCCCGCCCGATCCGCGCCCCGCCAGACGCGCTCGCGCCGGCCTGCCGTTCCTCCCCCGGCTCTTCGCCAACACCGATCAAACCAAACCCGTGGAATACCAAATCCTGGAAGTCAAACAACTCCCAGCCCCCAAACCCAAACTGTCGAAATAATGGACGATTATTTATTGAAACCGCGCCGCCGCTGTCGGCTATATCGCCCCAGCGCATCTTCGATAATCGGAAACGCCAGCTTCGACGGCTGAATGTCATCCACTTCAACGGCCTTGCCTTCCAGCTGTTTGTAATCCTGGAAAAATCGCCGAAGCATCGTCGCCCGGTGGGGGGGCATCTCCGCCGCTTCGCGATAGCTGTTAAAGTCCGGATCCTCGGTCGCCACGGCAATGATCTTGTGATCCTTCTTTCCGCCATCGATCATCGTCATCAGCCCGATCGTGCGGGCATGAAGAAGCGTCAACGGCACCACCGTTTCCTGACAAAGCACCAGCACGTCCAACGGATCGTCGTCCTCGGCCAATGTTTGCGGAACAAAGCCGTAATTGGCCGGGTAATAAACCGCCGAGTACAGCACGCGATCGAGCTTGATCAGTCCACTGGCTTTGTCCAGTTCATATTTCACGCTGGAGCCGAACGGGATTTCGATGATGGCGTTGAATTCCTGCGGAATGTCTTCGCCGGGGGTAACGTCGTGCCAGGGATGAATCATGTTTTGCCTTTGAAGCGATAATCGAACTCGCTCTTAGGTTATCGGCGTCTCGATCGGCTTTCGTTTGCCCGCGAAGACAATCAGCACCAGGCCGAACTCGTACAGCACAATTAACGGAATCAGCAAAGCCAACATCGACGTAACGATGTCGCCGGGCGCTAAAAAAGCGGAAGCGACGGTCATGGCGAAGTAAATAATTTTGCGTTTTTGCCGGAGGAAGGTGATATCGACGATGCCGATGCTCACCACCGCCAGCAGCACCAGCGGAAGCTGAAACGCCACCCCAAAGGTGAGCATGAAGGTGAGGACCAGATCGATATAGTCGCCGATGGTGATGATCGGCGTCATCATCGTTTCGGGGCCGAAGGGGATCGAGCGGATATGGAAATGGCCGACGTCGGCGTCGCCGTGGATCGGCAGGGCGATCTTGAGTTTATCGGTCTTGTCGTCGAACCAGAGATCGCCCCAGTGCGCGGATTTCACGTCGCCGTGAATCACCGGCACCTGATAGGGCACCTTCGTCGCGACCTGATCGCTGGTCGCGTCCAGGCGAATGCTCAGCGTGCTGGAAAATTCGATGAAAAACTTAATCGACAACGGCAAAACAAGCACATACACGAAGACCAGGCCGGTGATAAACAGCGTCACGCTGAGCGGGATGTACCGCGTGACCATCTTTCGTTCGTGTGGATAGAGGCCGGCGGAGACGAAAAGCCAGACCTGATAGATGATCCACGGCCCGGCGATGGCCGCGGCGCTGATCAAGGTAATTTTCAGATACGTCATGAAGGGATCGGTCAGGTTTGAATAATAAACCTGAGGCGCGATGTCATGCTTTACCAATTGGCGGGTGAGCGGGGCGCAGAAAAAGACCATGACCCGTTCGGAAAAGGTCAGGCAGGCCAATACGGCGACGAACAGCCCGGAAATGGAAAGAATCAGGCGAAGGCGCAGTTCTTCCAGATGCTCGCCGACGGTCATTCGGAAAGAATCCGGATCAAAGCCGGCGGGAGACGCCGGCTCATTGCCGGGAGGCGGGGGATCGATTGGTTCCGCCGGTTTGGACTTGGGCGGTTCAGTTTCCGTTGCGGTGCTCATTCGACGCTATTGTAGGGGAGGACGGAAACTTCGCCATGCGTCGAACGCGCAACTTTTTAAGCCGCCGGCAGCGACGCGAATTCCATCGCGACGCGATACCCCATCGTGCTCGGTTCACATCGCACGACGCGGCCGATCGCGTCCCATCCGCCCTGGATGCCGTTTCGCGGCACAAAAACCGCCAACTGCTCGCCTTCCTGCAACTCCGTTGGGCTGATGGCCGATAAACCGCCAACCGAGACGTCGCGCAGATGCAGCGTCATTTGAGGGAACCGCCTGGCGTCAATCGTATTATCCACCCGGCGTCCGTCGGCCGTCGAGTGAACTTCCTTACGGGGAAATATTCGCCGATCATCTTGCCCATGACTGGCGGATATACGCGGCATTTTGAGTTGAGCGACCATGCTTGTCTGATCGGCAACAATATGGCGCCGAATTACCCATCTTCCCAAAACAAAAAGCGTCCAATAATGCACTGCACGGGGCGAGATGGCGGGGGCGTGTGACGTTTTCCGGTCTCTTCGTCCACAAATTCGGCGCTGCCGAAGGTCTTGCAGCGGGCGATGACTGACATATATAATGTGGTTCGCGACTAGATCTGCCCCGCTTTGTGATCCGCCGTGATATCCATGACACGATCCCACCGCAATCGTCCTCTCATTTACGCGCTTTACGCCAATGCGGCTTTGCTCTTTGCGATTCTGGCGGTCTTGATCTCGCGCGGCGGAAGCATGGGTCCGTCGGCGTTTGGCGCGCCGATGACGCCGCAGCCGATCGCGGGAAACGGCAGCCTTTATCTCATGCCGGGACAGTTGCTTAACAACGTGTGGGGATGTTATATTCTCGATACGGATAATCAGACCCTTTGCACCTACGCTTACAACGGAAATCAGCTTCGGCTGATGGCCGCAAGAAGCATCCGATATGATCATGCGATGGGTAACTACAATACCCATCCCGACCCCGACGAAATCCGCAAACTCGTCGAGATCGAGCGCGAAAAGGCACGCGGGCTCACGCCGCCCGCAACGCAACCAACGGCTCAACCCTGAGCCCACAGGAGACCAAGCACCATGGCCAAGATGTTTTATACGCTCGATGAGGCCAAGACCGCTCTGGGCAAGTCCGAGGAAGAAATCAAGCAATACGCCCGCGATGGCCGGCTTCGCGAATTCCGCGACGGCCCGCGCCTCATGTTCAAGGCCGACCAGGTGGAACAGTTGCGCGCCGAAATCAGCGGCGGCGGCGATAACGTCGATCTTGGCACGTCCGATTCCGGCGGTTTGATCGGCCTGGTCGATACCAGCGGCCCAAGCGGAACCAGCATCACCCTCAGCGACGACGTCGGCCAAAGCTCCGGCGGAATGCGAACCAAGGAAGACACCGCGCTCGCCGCCGATCTTGGCCTCTCCGGGTCGATGGGCGGCGTTCCTTCGCCGACCCACATGCGCGTCTCCGCCGCCGGCGCTTCCAGCGGCACGGGCCTCAGCGGCACCGCCAGCGGCAGCCGGGCCGGCATCAACGTCTTCGGCGACGACAGCGAAATCGTCGATCCCTCGGCCCAAACCGCCATCACCGGCGGCATCCGCGAACAGATCAATCTCGAAGGCGTCGGCTCCGGCTCGGGTCTTCTCGATCTGACCCGCGAGAGCGACGACACCAGCCTCGGCGCCGTCCTTGACGGCATCGGCCCGGCCATCGGCGGCGGACGCGGAATGCCGATCGATACGATGGACACGCACGGCATGGATGACGACGAACCCGTCACCCTTCGCGCCGCCGCCGCTCCCGTTTACATTCAGGCCGCCGATCCGCTTGCTCCCGCGTTCGGAGGAGCGGCGCTGGCCGCCGCGGGCGTACTGTTGTTCGCGATTTATGTGCTGATGTCCGCCGTCGCGGGCGTATTGCCCGACGCGACCAAGTATTTCGCGAATGATAAATGGTACTTATCCATTGTGTACGGCGCGGGCGCCGTCATCTTCCTGTTCATCGTCGGGTTGCTCATCGGCAAAACGACGGCGACCCGCAGGGCATAGCGTTCGAAAATCGCGATAGTTACAGAGGGCGACCCGGCTTCGGTTCGCCCTCTTTGCATGATGGAATGGGATGGAAAAAAATCGCGCGCTTCCGCCCTTATTTATCACGTAGCCGGCGAAAGAAAATAGATAGCCGAGGACTGAAGTTGCGGTTTCTTTATCTCGTCTGAACAATGCAAATATCGCTCATCGCCGCCGTCAATAAACCAATTCGCGCGACGTATTCCTTCCCGTCCTTCCATCCACTATCATCTCGCCCATCCCGGCGGGAAGGCCCAAGCCTCTTCCCGCGGTCGGAGTCGTCATGAGCAAAAATGCGTTAATTGTCTGGGGCGGTTGGGATGGACATCAACCGCGGGAAGTGGCCGATGTCTTTCGCGCTGCGCTTTCGGCCGACGGCTTCTCGGTTGAAGTTTCCGATACGCTCGATTCCTTTCGAGACGAATCCAGGCTTCTGAATCTGGACCTGATCGTCCCGATCTGGACGATGGGAAAAATCGACGTCGAACCGTTGACCGCCGTCTGTAACGCCGTCAGCAAGGGCGTAGGCATGGCCGGGTGTCATGGCGGCATGTGCGATGCGTTTCGCGATTCTCCCGAATGGCAGTTTCTCACGGGTGGGCAATGGGTCGCCCATCCCGGTAACGATACGGCACAATACGCCGTCAACGTCAAAACGAACGCGCATCCCATCGTCGAAGGCATCGGCGATTTCAACGTCCACAGCGAGCAGTATTACATGCACGTCGATCCCGCGGTAAAAGTATTGGCCACCACGCGTTTCCCGACGGCCGACGGGCCGCACGTGTCCAATGGTCCGGTTGATATGCCCGTGGTCTGGACAAAACTTTACGGCGCCGGCCGGGTCTTCTACAGTTCGATCGGCCATACGCCGGCGGACGTGAAAGCCGAACCGCATTTAACGATCTTGCGGCGCGGTTGTGCCTGGGCCGCGCGCTGACGGTAGGCCGCGATTCTACTGAGCGAACGAGGAACAAGCCCGGTAAGCGGGGGCGCTAAACGAGAGAAGCTACGGCGAACTGAGAAACACTCTCCGATTTCGGAGAACGTAAAAGTGGACGCTCGTCATTCGGACATTCGAAGTTGGATTCGGATTTCGAATTTCGGTTTTCGGATTTCCAATGATCGTCACCATCGATGGCCCCGCCGGCACCGGTAAATCGAGCGTCGCCATGGCGATCGCCGATCGGCTGGGCTTTGATTTTCTCGACACGGGCGCGATGTATCGCGCGATCGCGCTTGAGGCATTGCGCCGCAACGCGAATCTGCAGGACGTGCGCGAGTTGACGTTTGTCGCGAAGCATTGCCGGATCAACTTCGATTGGAGCAAGCGTCCGCCAGGCGTTCGGCTTAATGATGAACCGGTGGGTCATCTGCTGCGGAGCGGGGATGTCACGCGGGCGGCGTCGTCGATCGCGGTGGCGCCGGCGATTCGCGAGCAATTGGTCGCCGAGCAGCAGCGCATCGGCCGCGAGCACGGCAATCTAGTGACCGAAGGCCGCGATCAGGGCACGGTGGTCTTCCCGCAAGCGCCGTTCAAGTTTTATCTGAACGCGACGGCGGCCGAACGGGCGCGGCGGCGCGTGGCCCAGCTTCGCGCCCGCGGTGAGATTCACGACTTCCACGAAATCCTCCATCAGATCGTCGCCCGCGACCATCGCGACGCTACCCGTGCCGTCGGCCCGATGGCCATTCCCGACGGCGCCGTCGTCATCGACACCACGTCCATTACTCAGGAGCAGGTCGTGAACATGATCGTCAAAACGGTTGAGGGGAGCATCGCGAAATGAATGATTCCGCCAGGCCGACCACGCCCGATTCCCGCGTCGTTTCGCCGTCACAAGGCGCCGTCCCGGCGGCGAAAGCCGATCGGTTGGACCGCACGCGCCGCACGCCGCTTTGGATCCTGATCCGCCAGGCGTGCCGCGTCCTCATGACCGTGCTTTTCGACGTCAAGGTTTATGGCGCCTATTACGTTCCCAGGACCGGCGGGGTGCTGATCGTCTCAAATCATCAGAGCTATCTCGACCCGATCGTGCTTTCGTTTTGTCTCGATCGAACGCTTAGTTATCTGGCCAAGGCCGAGCTGTTCAAGAACCGGTATTTCGGCTGGCTCATTCGCAACCTCAACGCGTTCGCCGTCGAGCAAGGCGCGGGAGATATCGGCGCGGTGAAGGAATCGATCGCGCGCTTGCAAGAGGGCCATGTTCTGAACATCTTCCCGGAAGGCTCCCGCACGGAAAACGGCGAAATACTCCCGTTTGAAAAAGGGGTGGCGCTGGTGATCCGGCGGGCGAAGGTTCCGGTGGTGCCGGTGGCGATCGTGGGATCGTGGGAAGCGTGGCCGAAGGAGCAAAAGTTTCCGAGTTTCCGGCCGATCCGTGTTTTGCTCGGCCCGCCGATGGAGGGGCTGTGGAAACTGGATCGCGACGAGATCATCGCCCGGCTTGAACAGACGCTTGGCCAGATGTACAAAGAATTTCGTGCCGGACATATTCCCCCGCTGCCGCCGCGGCCGCGCGGGAGATGAGATTGCGATCGGACAGAAATTGCCGACGCTTCCGCACCCGGCTGCGCGCCACCTCCTCGGCCACGCTCGACACGGGCGCCACCGCCGTAGCAAGAACGGAATAATTTTGAGCGCGCGAGGCGACATTTTTACTGCGTCCAAACAGGTGACATTTTCACCGCGTTACAACAGAGACTGCTGGGACAACGCGACGATGGAGAGCTTCTGGTCGACGCTCAACGCGGAGTCGGTGAATCACGAGCGGTATGCGACGCGAGAGGAGGCGTGTCGGTCGATCTTCGAATACATCGAAATATCGCCCACCGGTTGGTTCCAGCGGCCCGCTCAGGTCATGGCGGACGGGTACGCCGGCCGTATGTGATCTTCAGGCGATTTCGCCCGCTTTTGGCGAAAAATGCGTCCGCCTGGAAATTCGCACGCTCCACAAAACAGGATTTCCGATCCGTGCTCTTTCACATCACGCGCCCGCTGGTAATATGCTTCCCCGGAACCGCCTTCGCGCTCGCACGACCATCAACATCATTCAATGGGGTCAAATCATGAGCTTTCCCGCTTCCGTAACAGCGCCCAGTCCGCTTCCCGACCAGATGGGTTGCGTCCTTCACGACGGCGGCTGCACCTTCCGCGCCTATGCGATTTTTGCCACTGCGATTTCCGTGAAAATCTGGGCGTCCGACGGCGTCACCACCAACACCTTCCCGCTCGCGAAAGACACCGCCGACGGATACGGTTCGGACGTCTGGTCTGTTTTTCTGCCTGGCGTCATCGCCGAAACAAACTATCGCTATGTGGTTACATTCACCGGCGGGTCGGCCGAGCGTGCCGACCCATTCGCGCGGTCGATCGTCTATCCGAATTGGACCGACGCGACGCAGGATGATTCGGACGCAAGATCCGTCGTCACCAGCCGCGATTTTAGCTGGGGCGCGCCGTTCTCGGCGCCGGGCTGGCGCGAGTTGGTCATTTACCAGTTGCACGTCGGCACGTTTTTCGATCCGACGCAGGGCGGCGCCAGCAAGATGGACGATCTGATCGATCAGATTCCGTATCTTCAGGCCCTGGGCGTGAACGCGGTGCAGTTTCTGCCGTTCGTGGAGTTCTCGGCGCCGTTGTCGCTTGGGTACGATACGGTTTTGCCGTTTGCGATGGAGCGCGATTATGGCAAGCCGCAGGATTTCATGCGGCTGGTGCAGGCGCTTCACGCGGCAAAAATGTCGGTTCTCGTCGATGTCGTCTACAACCATATCGACGTCGCGCCAAGCTTTACCGCCCCGCCCTTTCCCTACTCGCTGTTTCAATGGGACGGGTGGGGCGGCGATCCCTGCGGCATCTACTTCTACGGCGGCGACGAAATGGACACGCCCTGGGGCCCGCGCCCCAACTACGGCCGCGCCGCCGTCGCGCGCTACCTTGGCGATAACGCCATGATGTGGCTCTCGGAATATCAGGTGGACGGCATCCGCTTCGATTCCACCGGATGCATCCGCCTGCGCCAGGGAAACTGCGGCACATTCTGCTGCGGCAGCGACATCGGCGTCGAACGCAATTTCGGCTGGGAACTCATGGCGGGCATCAATGATCGCGTCGACGCCGGGCAACCGTGGAAACTGACGATCGCCGAAGACTTGAACGACAACGGCGCCATTACAAACCCCACATCGTCCGGCGGCGCCGGTTTCGACGCGCAATGGGATACCGATTTGCAAAGCGCGCTGATCGCCGCCATCACCGAGGCCGACGACAGCTGGATTGACGTCGGCGCCGTCGCCTTTAAGATGCAAAACCCGTCGGAAGGGGATCCGTTCAAGCGGATCATTTATCTGGAATCGCACGATCAAGCCGACGGCCAGCGCGTGCCGGCGAAGGTCTTTCCGAGCGACCCGGAAAACTGGTATGCGCGCAAGAAGTCCATCCTCGGTTTCGCCGTGATCCTGACGACGCCGGGCATCCCGATGTTTTTTCAAGGCGCCGAGCTGCTCGACGGTCGAACGTGGAGTCCCGGCGGATCAAACCCGACGATGATGGATTTCACCCGGCAGAAGAAATTCCCCAACCTCTTTCAGTTCTACTGCGACATGGTCCGCCTGCGGATTCAGAGCCCCGGCCTGGCCGGAAGCGGCCTGAACGTCTTCCAGGCCAATCCCGCCACCAAAGTATTGGCTTATCATCGCTGGAATCAGGGATCGGGAAACGATGATCTTGTCGTCGTCGCCAATTTTTCCGGCACGTCATTCCCCAGCTACACCATCGGCTTCCCCTATCCCGGTACTTGGCGCGTCCGTCTGAACAGCGACGCCAACGCGTATAGCGACTCGAACGATTTTGGCTCCGTCAACAGCTACGACACGCAAGCCGGCCCCGGCGGATGGGACGGAATGCCATACGTGGGCAACGTAGGAATCGGACCGTATTCGATGATCGTTTTGAGCCGATGACGGGGTGGACGCGCTCGACTCCAATTGCGTTGTCGCCCACCCTCGCGTGGAGAATTCAAGTCACCTTCGGCTGCATCGTTTTGCACGTTCCTTTCGTTTCATGCCTCAGCTATGTTGTGCCCGCCATGAACTGTAATTTGCGCAACCGATAAATGCCTAACCCTACAACAACCCGCATCGTTATTCTCGGCGGTGGCTTTGGCGGCGCGTTCTCGGCGCGTCATCTTGAAGCGCTTTCAAAGGATGATCCGGGTCTGCACATTACCCTTATCAGCCGCAACAACTATTTTTTGATGACGCCGTTGTTGTTTGAAGCCGGGTCGGGAATTCTTGAGCCGCGTCATGTAGTCAACCCTTTGCGGCCACTATTCAAGAAGACGCGATTCGTCGAAGCGGAAATTAGCGCAGTCGATCTCGATCGCCGGATTGTCTCGGTCATTCCCGTTGACGGAGAAGTGGACGAGATTCCGTATGATCACCTCGTTCTCGCCCTTGGCGGCATCACCAATACAACGCTCATCCCCGGCTCCGAACACGCGATCCGCTTTAAAACGTTAGGCGACGCCATTCTTCTCCGAAACCGCGTCATCCAACTCTTCGAGCGCGCCGACGTCGAGAAAGACCCAGCCAAAAAACAGGCTCAACTCACGTTCGTCCTCGTCGGCGCGGGGCTGGTGAACATCGAATTGTGTGGCGAACTGACGCCGTTTCTCAGCAACCTTCAAAAGCTTTATCCGCGCATCAGCATTGGGGACATTCATATCGAGATGATCGAAGGGGAACCGGTCATCGCCAGGGAATTCGACGAAAGCCTGCGGGAATACATCGCCGGTATTTTGCAAAGCCGTGGCGTTCACATTCGCCTTAACACGCGCGTCCACAAAATCGAACCGGGCCAGGTCCACCTGAAAGACGGCCCGGTAATTGCCGCCCAGACAATTATCCTCGGCACCGGCGTTGTCCCCAGCCCGCTGGTGGCGTCGCTCCCCATCGAAAAAGACCGAAAGGGTCGAGCCAAAACCGATCCGACCTTGCGCTGCAAAGGACGCCAAGACGTGTGGGCCCTGGGGGACTGCGCCGAAATTCCCGACCCCACCGGCAAGCCCTATCCCGAGTTGGCCCAGCATGCGCTGCGCGAAGCCCGCGTCCTGGCGAAAAACATCATCGCCTCGCTTCGCGGCCAGCCGCTCGAAAACTTCGTCTACCGCACCAAGGGAAATCTCGCCGCCCTCGGACACGGTAAAGGGGTCGGCAAGATCTATAAAATTCGCTTTCGCGGGTTTATCGCCTGGTGGATCTGGCGGACCTATTACCTCTTTCAAATGCGCGGCTGGAGTCGGCGGATTCGAGTTATGCTCGATTGGACGACTGCGTTGTTTTTCAAGAATGACATCGTGCAGCTCGACGTATATGACCGCAAGTAAGTCGCCGTCAGCGAGGCCCATTCGATTTTCCAAAAATTTTGCCTGTTAGCGCCGGCGCCATGATCTGCCTATAAAGGCGACCTTATCGAGTCGATCTCATGGCACAGCTATTCCATCCCGCGATGAACGTGATCGCCAAGACATCGATCTTTGGCGTCGTCATCCTTGTCGCCGGCGCGGGAATGGTGGCGTGGAATATCGAGAAATCGCCGTACATTACAAACCAGGGCCAGATCGTTCACCAGCCGATTCCGTTCAGCCATGAACATCATGTGCGCGGTCTGGGAATCGACTGTCGCTACTGTCATACATCGGTGGAAGACTCGGCTTTCGCGGGAATGCCGGCGACCAAGGTTTGCATGACCTGCCACTCGCAAATCTGGACCAACGCCGCCCTCCTTCAGCCCGTGCGCGACAGTTGGCGGAACAATACGCCGATCGCCTGGAACCGCGTTCACAACCTCCCCGGTTTTGTCTTCTTTGACCATTCCATTCACGTCAACAAGGGAGTCGGCTGCGTGACGTGTCATGGCCAGGTGGACGAGATGCCGTTGATGTGGAAGGCGTCGAGTCTGCAAATGGAATGGTGTCTGGACTGTCATCGGCGGCCGGAAAACCATCTCCGGCCGCGCGACGAAGTTTTCAATCTACATTACAGCGCCGAACAAGACCCAAAACACCCCGGCGCCACGCAAGAGTCGCTGGGACAGGAACTGAAAATCCAGTATCACCTGCTGCCCCGGCAGCAGATGCAGAATTGCTCGACGTGCCATCGATAGGAGTTTGATGCCTGGCGATCAATCCATCTTCGATCACTTGCCTTCCGCCGCGCAAGATCGCGCCGCGTCCGCGCCTTCCGCTCCGCGGTACTGGCGCAGTCTTGAGGAACTGGCGGGCGACGAAACCTTCGCCGCAAGAATCGGCGACGAGTTTGCCGAGGGCGCCGACGAATGGCTGGACCCCACGACCCGGCGGAATTTCCTGCGCCTCATGGGCGCTTCGCTGGCCCTGGGCGGCGTGGTCGGTTGCAGCGATTTCCCCGAAGAAAAAATCCTCCCCTATGTAAACCAGCCCGAATCAGTCATTCCCGGCGTCCCCTCTTTCTACGCCACGACCGTTCCCTTCTGTGGCTTCGCAATCGGCGCGCTGGCCGAAAGTCACGAAGGCCGGCCGACAAAAATTGAGGGTAATCCCGACCATCCCGCCAGCCTCGGCGCCAGCAATATTTTCATGCAGGCATCCGTGCTCGATCTGTATGATCCTGACCGTTCCAAACTCGTTACCGACGCCGGCGCCGCAAGCACATGGGGAAGCTTTCTCGACACGCTCCAACCTCGGCTCGACCGAATGCGCGATTCCGGCAAAGGCCTCCGCTTTCTGACCCGAACCGTCACGTCGCCCACGATCGCGGCACAGATGGAGGAACTAAGAAAACGGTATCCTCAATCCCGCTGGCACGTGCACGACCCGACCGCCAATGCCGGTTGCTCGGCCCGGCAGGGCGGGGCGCCGGGCAGGGCGGTTTACGATTTTTCGAAAGCCGACGTGATTCTCTCGCTCGACGCCGACTTTGTCTTCAGCGACGTCGGCAGTCTCGTCTACGCGCGGCAATTCGCCGATGGCCGCCGCCGCGAACCGGGGGCCTCCGCCGCCGATCATGTGATGAATCGCTTGTACGTGATCGAAAGCACGTTCACGCTCACCGGGTCAATGGCGGATCACCGCCGGGCGCTGAGGCCCGGCGAAATTCCCGCGACGGCTCGCGCGATCGCGGCCCGCCTGGGCGTCGCCGAAGCCGCGGGATCGACGTCATTCGGAAATCTTGATTCGTTCTTGGACGCGTTGGCGGACGATCTGAAATCCCCTCGCGACTTCAGCGGCAAACTCCGCAACGGCGGCGTTGGCGTCGTCGTCGCGGGCGATCATTTGCCGCTCGCTGTTCAACAGCTTGCCTACGCGATGAATCAGAAGCTGGGAAGCGTCGGCAAGGCCGTCCGCTATATCGACCCAGTTGATGTGCAAGGCGCCCACTCCATCGAATCTCTGACCGCCGACATGGCGGCGGGTCTGGTGGACACTCTCTTAATTCTCGGCGGCAATCCATGCTATGACAGCCCGGCCGACGTCCGTTTTACCGAGCAGCTTGGGCGTCTGAGCACCGCCGTCGATTCAACGGGCCATCCCGCGAATTTCACCGCCCATCTAGCCAGTCACGAAGATGAGACATCGTTTTACTGTCAGTGGCATATCCCCGAATTGCACTACTTGGAAGCGTGGGGCGATGCCCGTGCATTTGATGGAACGGCGTCGATCATCCAGCCGTTGATCCTGCCGATAAGCGCCGCAAGCCGCTCGACGCCTGAGGTCCTGGAAGCGATTCTCGGCCGTCGAGATCGCGGCGGATATGAAATCGTTCGAGCCTATTGGGAGTCTCAATGGAAGCCTGTGAATTCCGATCAAACACCGCAGACGCAGGAGGCTCAGGCTACCCGCCCCACGACCCAGCCGCACGGAGCCGACCCGTTTGAAGTACGCTGGCAGTTGGCCCTGCGACAAGGCTTTATTCAAGACTCGGCATTTACTCCCAGAGATCCCGGCGGCGCCATTCCCGCTTTCGGGCCGGCGCCCGTCGTCGGCGGATCGCATGAAGATTGGGATCTGGTTTTCCGGCCGGACATGGGATTGTGGGATGGGCAATACGCCAACAATCCCTGGCTGCAAGAACTGCCTCGACCTTTCACAAAACTGGTATGGGACAACGCGGCACTCATCAGCTATCGATCGGCGGGAAAGCTCGGCATTTCCGACGGAGACGTTATTCGCGTCACGTCCGACAACCGCACGCTTGACGTGCCGGCGGTAATCCTGCCGGGCTTACCGGATCAGACGCTCACATTGACGCTCGGCTACGGCCGGGTGCGCGGAGGCCATGTCGCCAACGAAGGCGGCGACGTCGTTCGCGGCTACAACGCGTATACACTGCGGACATCGACCTCGGCCGCTTTTGCCGCCGGCGCGAAAGTGACTGTATTGACCGGCGAGCGGCGCAAGCTGGTAATGACTCGGTCGCATCACGCGATGGCCAATCTCCCCGGCATGGTGGTCGGCGGAGAAGAGGGACCGCTCAAGCCCGACGCCATCGAACATCCCGGAACGAGCGAGAGCGAAATCGAGATTAAGAACCGCCGAATCGTCCGTTCCGGAACCCACGACGATTTCCGCCGCGATCAGGACTGGGTGACCAAGCTCGGCGGCGAAAACGAAATGCGCGCCAAAGGCCTTTCTCGCGATTATCCCGGCCGCAAAATTCATCTCACCATCTATCCCGATAAAGACAACGGCGGCTGGGACTACTCCAAAGGCTATCAGTGGGGCATGAGCATCGATCAGACCTCCTGCATCGGCTGCAACGCATGCGTGGTCGCGTGCCAGGCCGAAAATAACATTCCCGTGGTCGGCAAAGATGAATGCGCCCGCGAGCGCGAAATGCACTGGATCCGCATCGACGACTGGTTCGGCTCACAGCCCGGCGGTTCGCACGACGACGCGACCGACGAGCCGCAGGTTATTCATATGCCCGTCCCCTGCCAGCACTGCGAGAACGCGCCGTGCGAGTTGGTCTGCCCGGTGGGCGCCACCACGCACAGCGTCGAAGGTCTCAACGAGATGACTTACAACCGCTGCATCGGCACCCGCTATTGCTCGAACAACTGTCCATACAAAGTGCGCCGATTTAACTTCTTTTTATTCGCCGATTATTCGACGCCCACGCGCGCCCTTCAATACAACCCCGATGTCACCGTCCGCAGCCGCGGCGTGATGGAAAAATGCAGCTACTGCGTTCAACGCCTCAATCGCACCCGCATGGATATCGAAAAAATGACGGTACGGCTGGAAGATCGCGCCGGCGCCCTCGAGTCCGAATCGCCCCGCAAGGCCGCCGCGTTGCGCGATGAAATCATCACGCGCCAAAAAGAGATGCTCGCCCAGCTTCAAACGGCCTGCCAGCAGGCGTGCCCAACGCAGGCGATCTGGTTCGGCGATAAGAACGACCCGGCCAGCCACATCGCCAAGCTGAAGGAAGACAAGCTGAATTATACCCTCCTGGACGACCTGACGACCCAGCCGAGAACAAGCTATATGGCCCGGCTGAACAATCCCAATCCGAGCCTATCGAAGACAAAACGACCGACCTGACGTCAAGCTATGTAAGAGCGCCATCCATACGGACGCTTAGACTACAATGAGCAACGCAACGCTGGAAATGACCGACCGTCGCGAGTATCCGGTTCTTGAGCCGGGGCAAACCTATGCGTCGGTCACCGATCAGATCGGCGACGTCGTCCTCCGGCGTACGCCGGGCCGGCTCTGGTGGTTTGGCGTCGTATTTACGATGGGTCTCGTGACGCTCCTGATCGCGGCAGTGAGCTATCTGATCGTACGCGGCGTCGGCATCTGGGGAATCGATATTCCCGTCGCCTGGGGGTTCGCGATCGTCAACTTCGTCTGGTGGGTCGGCATCGGCCATGCAGGCACGTTCATTTCCGCCATGCTGCTGTTGATGCGCCAGGACTGGCGCACCAGCATCAATCGATTCGCCGAAGCCATGACGCTCTTTGCCGTCGCCTGCGCGGGAATGTTTCCGTTGCTTCACCTGGGGCGCATCTGGCGGTTCTGGTATATCGTTCCCTATCCAAACGTCATGTGGCTGTGGCCGCAGTTTCGCAGCCCGCTGGTATGGGACGTTTTTGCCGTGAGCACCTATCTTACGGTTTCGTTGATCTATTGGTATGTGGGTTTGCTTCCCGATCTGGCTACCATGCGCGACAAGGCCAAGAGCCGGATCGTGAAATTGATTTACGCGACCATGGCGATGGGATGGCGCGGATCGGCCATGCACTGGCAGCGCTATCAATCCGCCTACCTGTTGCTCGGCGGGCTGGCCGCGCCGCTCGTCATCTCCGTTCATAGCGTCGTCGGCATGGATTTCGCCGGCGCCCAGATTCCGGGATGGCATTCCACCATCCTCCCTCCGTACTTCGTCGCCGGCGCCATTTTTTCCGGATTCGCGATGGTGCTGACGCTGGGTATTCCCATGCGCTGGGCGTTTGGCTTGAAGGATATGATCACGCTCCGCCATATCGACAACTGCGCCAAGTTTCTGCTCATCACCGGCCTGATCGTCGACTACAGCTACGGCATGGAAATGTTCATGGGGTGGTATAGCGGCGATACCTACGAATCGTTCATCACCCTCAACCGCGCGATTGGTCCCTACGCATGGTCCTTCTGGCTGATTATGTTCACCAACGTCGTGACGACGCAATTTCTATGGATTCGTAAAGTTCGCCAGAATGTCCCGCTGATGTTTGTCATCGCGTTTATTATACAGGTCGGCATGTGGACCGAGCGGTTCGTCATCGTCGTCATCAGCCTGCACCGGGACTTTGTTCCAAGCAGTTGGGGCATGTACTACCCGACCTTCTGGGACTACGCGACCCTGGCGGGGACGATCGGGTTCTTTCTCTTTTGTTTCTTCCTGTTTGCCAGGTTAATTCCCGTTATTTCGATCTCTGAAATGCGCGAGCTTGTTCACTCGACCGGCGGCGGAAAGCATGTTCCAAAGTCGTTCTCGCCAAGCTATGTGAAGTGACGGTGTATGTCCGATTCGAAAGCTGAAAACCTCTTTGGTCTGGCCGCGGAATTCGACACGCCCGAGGCCGTGCTGCACGCCGCCCTGCGGATTCACGGCGCCGGCTACCGCCGCGCCGACGCCTTCAGCCCGATGCCCGTCGAAGGTCTTCCCGAAGCCCTCGGCTTTCCGCGAACGGGAGTACCGCTGATCGTCGGCATCGGCGGCTTGTGCGGAGCCTGCGGCGGATTCTTCATGCTCTGGTTCGCCAACGTCGTGAACTACACATGGAACATCGGAGGCAGGCCCCCCAACAGTTGGGAAGCGTTCATCCCCATTACCTTCGAGCTTGCGGTGCTCTGCGCGGCGCTGTCCGCGGTCATTGGGATGCTCGCCCTCAATAAACTGCCGATGCCGTATCATCCGATGTTCAATCTTCCTGCTTTCGACCGCGCAAGCCGCGACCGCTTTTTCATCGTGATCGAATCGGCCGATGCTCAATTTGATTCCGAGCAAACGCGAAAGTTTCTGGAAACGCTGCTGCCGATCGCGGTGACGGAGGTGCCGCGATGAAACTTGTTTCCGTTGGCGTTTGGCGTGTGCAATTTCGCTACTTCTTGATCGGCCTTGGCCTGGTTTCATCTGGCGCCGGATGCAAGCTCAAGCCGCCGCATGATATGGAAGAACAGCCGAGCGTTCACCCGGCGTATAAGCCGAGCGTTGTTTTCGCCGACGGATCGACCGCCCGGCCGGTTCCCTTCGGGACGATGCCGCGAACCACCGCCGACTCCCCCGGTTTTCCCTACGCCGACGTGCGCGAGACGCTCCCGGCGATGACCGATACCGCCAGCGAAACCTCCGCCATTCCGTTTGCGGTCACGACCGAGACGCTGCGCCGCGGGCAACAACGATTCGACATTTATTGTTCCGTATGTCATGGCCGGCTCGGCGACGGCAAAGGAATGATCGTGCAGCGCGGTCTCACCCCGCCGCCGTCGTTTCACATCGATCGGCTTCGCCGGGTTTCCGACGGCCACATCTACAACGTCATCAGCAACGGTTACGGCCAGATGTTCAGCTACAACGATCGCGTCAGCCCCGAAGATCGCTGGATGATCGTCGCATACATTCGCGCCCTGCAAATTGGCGCCGGGCCGAAAAACACGATGGCCACTCTGACCGAAGACGATCGCCGCAAGCTGGAGGGAACCCGGCCATGAGCGAAAATATCGATTCAATCGGTCATTCGCTCCCGCCGGAGTTCAAGCGTGCCCGGCACGTCGCCGGCGCCGCGGGAATCGCCGGGACGGCGGCTTGTCTGCTCGCCTGGATTATCGTCATGATCTTCGCAAATCGCTGGCCGCAGGGCGCAGCGTCTTTTTATAAGGCATGGCTGTTCGCCTGGTTGTTTTTTCTCGGAATCTCGCTGGGTTCGCTAAGCGCCGTCATGCTCCATCATCTCACCGGCGGGCAGTGGGGCTACTTTATTCGCCGGCCCGGCGAAGCCGCCGCCAACGTATTGCCGCTGCTGTTCGTGCTCTTCGTCCCGATCTGTTTCGGGCTAGGCCACATCTATCCATGGGCCGATCCACACTATCACAATGAGGTCGTTCGACATCAACATCGCTATTTGAACGCCGGATTTTTCGTCGGGAGGTATATCGCTTATTTTGCCGTGTGGATCGTCATGGCGTGGCTGCTTCGCACGCTGTCGCTGCGTTACGATCATACCGGCGACGAGCGAACCCGACGCCGACTCTACGCGATGAGCGCCGCCGGCATACCAATCTACTTTGTTACGATGAGCCTTGCGGCGATTGATTGGATCATGTCGATGGAGCCAGGATGGTATTCGACCGTCTTCGGCTTCATCATGTGCATGGGCCAGGCGATCGCCGGTATTTCGACGCTGATCATCGTCCTGCTATCGACCGCTCATCTTTCGCCGATCGTCGAACGTCTGCGCCCCCGGCACTTGCGCGATCTGGCCACGCTGCTCGTAACGGTGGTGATCCTGTGGGCGTACAACGCTTTCTCGCAGCTGCTGATCGTGTGGATGGGAAACATCCAGGGCGACATTCCCTGGTATGTCAAGCGCACCGTAGGCCCGTGGCGCATCATGGCCGACATGCTCATTTTATTCGGCTTCGGGGCGCCATTCGTGCTGTTGCTGCAACGCGGCGTCAAGCAGAAACCGAAAGCGATGTCGTGGCTTTGCGCAGGGCTTTTGTTGATGCGCCTCATCGAGTTGTTTTGGACCGTGGCTCCGGGCGGGGCCGACCTATACCCGAAACTACATTGGTTTAACGTCTTGATGAGCGCCGTCGCCCTGATCGGCATCGGCGGACTCTGGATAGCGGCGTTTTTGATGTTGCTCGACGGGCCGTCTCTGCTTCCCGCCGGGGATGCCGTGCCGATCGAGGTGATTGCGTCGGATGAACCGATTCTCCAACCGAGAGTGATCGACCATGGCTCACAGTCCGGAGCACAACCCGGCATCGCCTGAGGCGCTGGAACTCGGCTATCAACCCGAAGCCATATCGGCTAAGGGGCTGCTGATCTTTCTCGTCCTGTTCATCGCCTGCGCGGCTATTTTGCATGCGTTGTTGTGGGTGCTGATGAAAAAATTAGAGGCGCGCGACATGAGATTTGATTCTCCCCGATCGATCGCACAAACCGCCGGGCGCGAGCCTCCGCCGCCGAACCTGCAGCCGAGCGTGGGCCACGACGTCACCGACGTTCAGGACATGGAGACCCTGCGGCAAACCGAAGACGCGATATTCATCAAGATGGGCTGGCGCGTGGACCCGGCCACGCACGAGATCGGCATCCCGCCGCAAATCGCGCGAGAGGTCGCCGAAGAAGCGCGGGCGCGAGCGTCGGCGCCGTTTGTTCCACCGACGACGACAGGCAAAAACAGCAATTCCATCGTCCCGGGATCGCCTCCGGAAAACGACGTTCATCAGGGCATTAAAGGAGCGATGCCGCCATGAAATCCTTCGATTTCTACAGAGCGAAGCGGATGGCCGGCGCCGTGCGGCGGCGGATGTGCCGCTACTTTCTCGCCGCCGCTTGTTTGTTATGCGCGAGCTTGGCGAGCGCCCAGGTTCCCGCTCCCATAAAGACGGGGCCTGTCGGCGGTCCCCCCATCTTGCGGGATGTCGGCATTGTTAGTCATGAAGGAGACTCGATACCATTTGATCTGCTGTTCACTGACGAGAAGGGCCGGCCCGTTCGTCTCGCCCAGTATTTCGGACGACGACCCATCATTCTGGCGCTCGTCTATTATCGTTGCCCGATGCTCTGCACAATGGTTCTCAACGATCTGACCCGGGCTATGAATAGTCTGACCATGCAGGCGGGAGATCAATTCGACGTCCTGGCCGTGAGTTTCGATCCGTCCGAGACGCCTGCGCTCGCCGCGGCAAAGAAGGAGCAATACCAGCGAGCGTATCGTCGCCCGCATGCCGAGGAGGGAATGCACTTTCTCACCGGCCCGCAGGAATCGATCTCCCGGCTCACCAACGCCGTCGGATTCCGATACGCGTGGGACCCAAAATTTCAGCAGTGGGCGCATTCGAGCGGCCTGGTGATCCTGACACCCGATGGGCATATTTCACGGTATTTTTATGGGATCGACTACGCCCCGAACGATCTTCGGCTTGCGCTGGCCGAGGCGGGAGAGAAAAAAATCTCCCGATCCGTCTCGACGCGCGTTCTGCTCTACTGCTTTCATTACGATCCGAGCACCGGCAAATATGGACTGGCCGTAATGCGGATGATTCAAACCGGCGGCATCATCACTTTGGTTCTGTTGGGAGGTTCAATCTGGCTGACCGTTCGGCGCGATCGAAAGCGGGTGACGCCATGACATCAAGCCTGGACACCAGCTTCCGCTTGTTCCCTGAACAAGCCTCCACGATGGCCCGGCAGGTGGATCATCTGTTCTACTATCTGCTCGGCGTTTTAATTTTTTTCACGCTGGCGATCATGATCGCGGTCATCTACCTTGCCGTCCGGTATCGGCGGCGGGACGACAATGAATTTCCCGCTGAGGACGTTCAAAACTTTAAGCTAGGAATCATCTGGACGATCTCTCCGTTTTTCTTCATGCTCGTGATGTTCTTCTGGGGCGCGAGCCTGTATGGCCAAATGATGCGGCCGCCGGAAAACACGATCGTCATTAACGTCGTCGGTAAACAGTGGATGTGGAAAATTCAGCATCCCGAAGGCGTGCGCGAAATCAACGAGCTGCATGTGCCGATCGGCCAGCCGATCAAGCTGATGCTGGCGTCGCAGGACGTAATTCACTCCTTTTTTATTCCCGCTTTCAGGATAAAGCATGACGTCGTTCCCGGTAGCTTCGCGATGGAATGGTTTATCGCGAGCAAGCCGGGAACATACCATCTGTTTTGCAGCCAGTATTGCGGAACCGAGCACGCGGAGATGATCGGGCATGTGGTGGCGATGGAGCCGGGAGACTATGCGGCCTGGCTGAGCGGAGTGCCGAAAGATACGCCTCCGGCGGCGGCGGGCGCGCAACTGTTCGTCAGTTGGGGTTGCAACGCCTGCCATGGAGAACGCGCTCCCACGATGGCCGGGCTTTATATGACGAAGGTGCCGCTGGATAACGGCAGCAGCGTGATCGCCGATGACGACTACCTTCGCGAATCGATCATTGAGCCCTCGGCGAAGGTCGTGGCTGGATACCCGGCGATCATGCCCAGTTACCGTGGCCAGTTGAGCGAGGAGCAACTGATGGCGCTGGTGGCGTTCATTAAATCGCAGGGCGCGTCGGCGGCGCCGTCGGGCGTGCGAACGACGCCGTCCACGCGGCCGGTGAACGGGCAGAGCCCGGACTATCTACCGAATTTTCCGCCGGCCCGGCAGCCTGTGCCGGCGCCTTCTCCGTAGTCATGGAAGCAGAAGGGATTGACTAAGGGCGGTCCGACCGAGCGAAGGAAACTGTAATGGGCATGAATCCGGCTCTAAATCCGATCGTCTCTCCAATTACGCCGGCGCCTCCGGGCAGTGAAGGGGCCGTCGCGCGTCATCCCAACTACCTGAACGTCAAGCACACGGTCCGCTCCTGGCTACTGACGACGGATCACAAGCGCATCGGCATTCTCTACCTCTTCTCGATCACGCTCTTCTTCTTTATCGGGGGCGGCGCCGCGACGCTCATTCGTCTCAATCTACTGACCCCCAGCGGTCTGATCGTCGACGGGGCCGACTATAACAAACTGTTCACCATCCACGGCGTGGTGATGGTCTGGTTCTTCCTCATTCCTTCGATCCCAGCCACCATGGGAAACTTCGTCATTCCCCTCATGATCGGCGCCAAGGATCTAGCTTTCCCGAAGATCAATCTACTGAGCTGGTATCTCTTCGTTTTCTCCGGCATCTTCGCCTTCATAATGATTACCCTGGGCGGCGCCGACACCGGCTGGACGTTTTATACCCCGTATAGCACCGCATTTTCCAATAACTATGTGACGCTCACCGTCTGCGCCGTCTTTATCAACGGATTCAGTTCGATCCTGACCGGCCTTAATTTTATCGTGACAGTTCACAAGATGCGCTGTCCGGGAATGACCTGGTTCCGGATGCCGTTGTTCTTGTGGAGCCTGTATGCGACCAGCGTGGTAATGGTGCTTGCGACGCCCATTCTCGCGATTACGCTTTTACTTGTCGGCATCGAACACATCTTCGGAGTCGGCATTTTCGATCCGAAGCTTGGAGGCGATCCTATTCTTTTCCAGCATATGTTCTGGTTTTACTCGCATCCCGCCGTTTATATCATGGTGCTGCCGGGCATGGGAGTCGTGTCGGAACTGGTCACCTGTTTTTCGCGCAAGCGAATTTTCGGGTACGAATTCATCGCTTTTTCCAGCGTCGCGATCGCGCTCGTCGGCTTCCTGGTTTGGGCCCACCATATGTTCGTGGCGGGGATCAGCGTGTACAGCGCCTCGGTCTTTTCGTTGCTCAGCTTTATTGTCGCCATCCCGTCGTCGGTCAAGGTCTTTGACTGGACGGCGACCATGTATAAAGGCTCCGTCAAGCTCGATACGCCGATGCTCTGCGCATTGGGCTTCATCGGACTCTTCACGCTCGGCGGATTGACCGGCGTCATGCTCGCGACCCTGGGCATGGACGTGCATATGCACGACACCTACTTCGTCATCGCCCATTTTCACTACATCATGGTGGGCGGGACGGTGATGGCCTATTTCGGCGGGCTGCACTACTGGTGGCCGAAAGCGACTGGCCGGATGTATTCGGAAGTTTGGGGCCGGGTTACGGTTTGCATTATCTTCCTGGGATTCAATCTGACTTTTTTCCCGCAGTTTATCCTCGGCTATTTGGGAATGCCGCGGCGATATCATTCTTACCCTCCGGAATTTCAGGTGTATAACGTTCTGTCGACGGCCGGTGCGTCGATATTGGCCGTGGGATACTTGCTTCCTTTTGCATATTTACCCTGGTCATTGCGGTGGGGAAAGCCTGCGGGCAACAATCCGTGGCGCGCAACTGGACTGGAATGGCAAACCGCCTCTCCGCCGCCGGAGCATAACTTTGAGGTCACGCCGGTCGTGACCGAAGAAGCCTATGCGTATCACCTTCGCAAGGCCCAGAATGGCGCATCCATCGCCGTTACGTCGGCGGGAGTGGCGCCAGTGACGGTTGTAATTGGACCGACGCCGGAAAATTAGCGAGTACGACCCATGAGCGCAACCGCCACTAATATTCATTCCCCGCCGAACTCGGGCGATGCGCACTTGCAGCATCAGTTCAAGAACGCCGACCAGCAACGCGAGAGCGCCACGCTTGGCATGTGGCTGTTTCTCGGGACGGAGGTTTTATTCTTCGGCGGGTTGTTCGTTTCCTACGCCATTTACCGAGTTCGCTGGCCCGACGATTTCAGGGAGGGGAGTCTGGATCTGAAGTGGTACCTGGGCGGATTGAATACCGCCATCCTGCTTCTTAGCAGCTTTTTCATGGCACTTGGAGTTCGTGCCTCGCAGCAAGGGGACAACCGCCGGGTCATTCGCCATTTATTGGCGACCATCGCTCTTGCCGTCGCGTTTCTAGGGGTCAAGGGTATGGAATACTATCTCGAATATGATGAGGGGTTGGTCCCCGGAGAATCATTTCGCCTGCAACCGCCGCCGAGGTCATCTGAAAGCGCTTTAACGCGCGGCATGGGATCGTTTGAGCGATGGACGGGGAAGTACGTTCCCAACGCCGACGAGCATGGACAAAGGACCCGTCGCGAGCAGTTGTTCATGTGTTTTTACTTCATCATGACCGCCATTCACGCCACGCATATGTTGATCGGAATCGGGCTGATGACCTGGCTTATGATGCTCGCACGGCGGCGCGCTTTCTCCGCCGCGTGGCACAATCCAGTCGAGGTGGTCGGACTTTACTGGCACTTTGTCGATACAGTCTGGGTGTTCCTCTTCCCGGTTCTCTACCTTTTGCGAAACCCTTAGCCATGGCGGAAGTCAAAGAACATATCGCCGCGCCCCGAATGTATATCGGCGTGCTGATCGCGCTGATGATTTTGCTCGTCGCGACGATCATCACGGCGTTTATCGATCTGGACGCCTGGACAACCGCCCATCACCTCGGCGCCGGCTGGAATACCGTGGTCGCACTATTAATAGCGATGTTGAAAGCCGCCTTGATCGCCCTGTTTTTTATGCACCTGAAGTATGCCAGTCGTCTGACGTGGGTCTTCGCTTCCGCCGGCGTCGTATGGCTTGGCATTATGTTGACGCTGACGATGAGCGACTATTTCACGCGAAACCATCCGCCGGGCGTTAACGCCAAAGGCGAGCCAAACTACATTGTCGAACCGGCTCCGCCTGGCCATCCGTCGCCGCGTATCGATAACTATCCGGGACAGCCGGGAAGCTATCATTGACGCGATTCGGGATTGATGTGAAGCGAGCGGAAACTTGTTGCTGTTTGTGACGGATAGAGACCTGGAGTTTATCCGACCAGCACCTTCTGCCGAACGGTCGGCGCCACGCGTTTTTCCGGCGTGAGGATTCCTTGAAAATTGAGCGGGTCGGCCGACACAACGGACACCGGCTCGCGTGGTCCCTCCCGGCGGAGTCTTCGCAGCAGTTCGACGGCTTGGGGCAGCGCGTATTGTTCGCCGGAAAAACCCGCCACAAATCTGCCGCCGCGGAGTTCGCCCCGGAGTTCCATCCTGCGGTAGACGCGAAGAAGCGCCGACCAACTGACGGGAATCTTTTCCCGCTCGAGGGTTCTTCGGAAGACAACGCCGGTGCGGCTGAGAAGTTGACGCGCGGCGAGTTCGTTCAGTTCGTCCGACGCGGCGGCCGGGGCGGCGGTCCGGAAGCAACTCCAGCGCCCCACGGGACGAAGCGGAGCGCGGCGCCGAGAGGGTGGCGTGATCATTTGCCGCAACGCGGCGAAAGAATCACATGTAACCATGCCGTGCGAAACCAGGTCGGCCAGCCCCATCTCGACGTGCGCCGGCACCAGGTCGGCGGCTTTCTGAAGATTCTGCGGGAACATCGCGCCCTGCGCTTTAAGCGGTTTGAGAAGATCGCCGGCGGCGCCGCAGAGTCCTTCGCAGGGCGGTTGATCCGTCATTGCGAGCCACGGTTCAAGCTGATCGCGGGGAATGAAGGTGATCGGCGTCACGCGGATGGCCGTCGCGGCGCCGCCCCACATCCGGCCCCAGGCGAATTCTCCCATCATCGTGACGTCGTCAAGCCACTCGCGTTTGTAGTCGCGCACGCGGCGCGGCAACACATGAGCCTCCCAGGCCCATGCCGGCAACTCGAACCCGGCCAGTTGCCGGAGCGCTTCGCCGACGCCGCGCGGGCCTTCGAGGCGATAGCCTTCATCGACATGCTGCCAGCAGGCAAGGAATTGAAGGAAGTCGTTGCCGCTCACCGGCTCGATCTCCCGGCGAAGCGTGTCCAGCGTGTAGCGATGGATGCGGGCAAGCAGCCGTCGTTCGCACCAGGCGGTGCGGCCATCCAGACGGGTGCGGATGACGGCGCCCTGGTGCTCCAGTTCCATCAGGACGGCAAGGGTGGAGCCGGGCATCGCGATGCGCGGATCGTCTTCAAATACCGGTCCAAGGGCTTCAAGTCTGCCCAGCAAAATCTTCGCCGGCTCGACCGGCGCGTCGACCGCCCGCCATCGCTGGTCCTGATGCACGGCGCGCTTTTGCGCGGCCAAGCCAATCAGCCAATCGAGCCAGGGCGCCGCCTCGGCGTCGGTCGCAAAACCCATCCAGAGCAGCGCGTCGTGAACTTCTTCGACGGTTTCCGGCTGCGGCCAAACCTCTTCGCGCACCCGCTCGACGGCGGCGGGATCGAGCGCGCCGATCTGGTCCAGCGCGCGCGCGTCCAGGCCGCGGCGCGAGTAGACCGCCTGTGTGCGGCGCTCTTCCAATGGAGCATCGTCGAGAAACGTATACAACTCGGAGTTCAGGATGCCGCGGGCAAACGCCGACGGCTCGGGAACATCGACGGCCACGCGAGCGATGGATCCGTCGCGAAGGCCTTTGAGGACCTGGATCAAGCCCTCGATGTCGGTCGCTTCGCTCAGGCAGTCGCCGATGGTCTGTCGGACGAGCGGATGCTCCATCGGGATCGGCAAGTCGCCGGGGGGCAGATTCTCCGGACAGGCGACGGCCCCCGGAAAGGCCTGGGCGAGCAGATCGGCGGCGCGCATACGAAGGATCTGCGGCGCCAGTTTCTTGCCGTTCTGAAACCGGCTGAGAACCAGCGACCGCGTGGCGTTCCATCGCCATCGCGACTCGAACATCGGCTGATCCAAAACCGCCTGCGTGAGAATTTCCTTCACGCTGTTGGGATGCAGATAATCGAAGACCTCGGGCAACGAGAAACTATGTTTCGTGCCGAGCGAAATGATGATCGCCTCTTCATTGGCGGCGGCTTGAAGCTCAAAGCCAAAGCCCCGGCAGAAGCGCTTTCGCAGCGCCAATCCCCAGGCGCGGTTTATTTTCCCGCCGAACGGCGCGTGCAGGACCATCTGCATGCCGCCGCTCTCGTCGAAAAATCGTTCGAGAATAACCCGCTTTTGGGTGGGAACCGCGCCGAGGACGCCGACGCCCTCGGCGATGTATTCGGCGATTTGCGTGGCCGCTTCGAGAGACAGGCCGATTTCGTTTTGCAAAACCGCCGGGTCGGCGCATTGTTCGCGCAGCGATCCGATCTCCGCCGACAGTTCGGCCGTTCGCGACGCGCCTTCGCCGAGCCAGAAGGGGATCGAGGGGGGCTGCCCTTGCGCATCGGCGACGCGCATGACGCCGCGTTCGACCTTCAGCACGCGCCATGACGTGTTGCCAAGCTGGAAGATATCGCCGACGTTGGATTCGACGGCGAAATCTTCGTTGAGCGTTCCGACGAACACCCCCTCCGGCTCTTTCACCACGCGATAATCCGCCACGTCGGGAATCGCTCCTCCGCCGGTGATGGCGGTGATGCGGGCGCGCTTGCGCGCCATGATGCGGCCGCCGACGGCATCGCGATGCAGCAGACCATGGCGGCCGTCGATGTGCAGTTTGATGACGGCATCGAAATCTTCCCGGGTGATATCGCGGTAGGGCCACGCGCGCTTGAACGTTTCAAGCAGGAGATCTTCGCTCCATCCCCGCTCACCCTCGGCCACGCACGCCGCGACGATCTGCTGGGCGAGGATATCCAGCGGCGCGCTGGGCTGGGGCGTGCGGTCCAGATCGCCGCGTTTGGCCGCTCGAAGAAGGGCCGCCGCTTCCACGAGTTCGTCGATCGTCAGCGGGAAAAGCCGGCCCTTGGGAATTCGCCGGATGGCGTGACCGGATCGGCCCACGCGCTGGAGAAACGTCGCGATGGATCGCGTGGCGCCAACCTGGATCACCAGGTCGACGTCTCCGATGTCGATGCCGAGTTCGAGCGACGCCGTCGCGACAAGCGCCCGAAGCGTTCCCGATTTCAACCGGTCCTCGGCGTCTAGGCGACGTTCGCGCGAGAGGCTGCTGTGATGGCAAGTGACTTTGTCCGCGCCCATCGTTTCGGACAATCTCGCCGACACGCGCTCGGCAAGCTTGCGCGTATTCACGAAGATCAGCGTGGTGCGATGCGCTTCGATCAGCGCGGCGATTCGCCGATAGATTTCATCCCATTGCTCGTGCGAGCAGACAGTCTCCAGGGGCGACGGAGGAACTTCCACGGCCACGTCCATCTCGCGGCGGTGCCCCACATCGACCAGCGTACAAGTCCGGCCGACGCCAACCAGAAATCGCCCGACCTCGTCCAGCGGCTTTTGCGTCGCGGAGAGGCCGATGCGCTGAAAGGCGCCGGCCAACGCTTCAAGACGCTCCAACGAAAGGGCCAGATGCGAGCCGCGCTTGTCTCGGGCGAGTGCGTGAATTTCGTCGACGATGACGGTTTTCACCGTGCGCAACATCGCTCTGCCGCCGGCGCTGGTCAGGAGGATGTAGAGCGATTCGGGCGTCGTGACCAGAATGTGCGGAGGCTTGCGAAGCATCGCGGCGCGCTCGCCGGGCGGCGTATCGCCCGTGCGAACGAGGACGCGAATCTTCGGCAAGCCGGGATCAAGCTCGGATAATTCCCGAAGCGGCCCCTGGAGATTTTTCTGCACGTCGTTGCTGAGCGCCCGCAGGGGCGAGACGTAAAGCACGTAAGTTTGGTCCAGAAGGGACGAGCCTTGACGGGCGAGCCCGTCGATGGCGGCGAGATAGGCGGCGATGGTTTTGCCCATGCCGGTGGGGGCGGAAATCAGCGTGTGGTTTCCGGCCCGGATGCGCGGCCAGCCTACGCGCTGGGGTTGGGTGGGTTCGCCGAATCGGTTGGCGAACCAGCGCTGGATCGTCGGATGAAACCCTGTGAGCGGCATCGCGGAATTATAGGCCCAAGCGAGGCCGATCGCATGCTTCCCCGGCGTCTGTTCTTGGCGTGGAGGATTGGCGCCGCCTGGAGTTATTCGTCGCGATCAATGAATGTTCACGGCGCCGGTCAGCGGCTCGATGGTTAGCGTCAATGTAGATTGTCCGACTTTCAACGCGGCCGACCCGCGGACGAGGGGGGACAATGAACCTGTCTCCGGGGAAATGGAGCACGGCATGCCGGTGGGGTCAAAGGCCAGCGTGCCGGCGCCGTTGAAGTCGATATTGGTGACGGTTACGCCGCGGAGGGGGCCGACGGTGAAGTGGATCTCATACGGAAGGCCCGAGGCCGGATGGGGAATGGGATGGGGTGGGATCATGCTGTCCATGATGCGATAGCCGTCGGCGGAATCGAAGACGACGTAATGTGTCTTTCCGGTGGCGATCGCCTGGCTTTGGGCGTAGAGCAGGTCGGCGGTGATTTCGCGCGCGGCCGACGCGATTTTCTGATCGTCGTTCGGTCCGAATTGCGGGATGGCGATCAACGAAAGAATGCCGAGGATCGCGACGACCGCGATGATCTCGATCAGGGTGTAACCACGGGAGATGGGGCGATTGCCGATGACCATGACGGATCAATAACTGGCCAGGGCGCCGGTGTTGGCGACGCTGGTGGTTCCCCAGATGCGGCCGACGCCGCCGCCGCCGCTGTAATCGTAAACGTAGTCGGCGCCGGGAATGAAGGCGGTGCCGTCGGCGACGAGAGGGATCGGCGTTCCGGTGAGTGGATTGATCGGAGGCGCCTGCAAATATGGGCCGAAGGTGGGCCCATTGACGGGATCGATGGCGCCATGAATGTCGGTCTTGTGGGTCAGGCAATCCCAGGTTTTGGTCAGATCAGGCAGGGTGTCGTTGTGCTGGAGCTTATAGTATTGAATTTGGACGCGCAGTGTCGCCAGCGTGCTGGAGAGACTGGAGTTCCTGGCGTCGGAACTGGCGCTGCTGAATTGTGGAATGACGATTGCCGCCAGAATTCCAAGAATGATCACGACGATCAAAATTTCGATGAGGGTGAAGCCTCGGCGACGGTCACGACGATTCATCATAATGATCCTCCATGCCACTTTTAGCGGCGCCGGCGCTGCCGGTGGAATATTCCGCTGAATCTTCATCGACGGGATCGAGGGCCGACTTGGCTAAATGTGAGCGGGTTGCAGCTCAGGATATCCACTTGAGCAGGCGGATGATTCCCATGTCGGCGGGTTTGCGGTGAGCCGACACGTCGTCGCGAAGGGCGAGGGCGGCGCCGTGCTGGCGGTAATATCGATACGCGCGATCGAGCATCTGCTCATTCGTCAGCGTCGGTTTCCAATTCAGTTCCGCCTTGACGCGGGTGGTGTCGAAGCTGAAGTCCTCGGCGATCATTTTGTAGTGATAGGGACCCAGCGGAGAGAGTTTGAGCGCGTGCATGACGCGCATCAAGAAGAGCGTCGGCTGTTTTGGAAGCGATGCCGTTCGGGCGCCGGTCCGGGCTTTGGCGATAACAGAATCGTAAACCTCGCGAAGCGATTTAACGTCGTCGGACCCGACGTTGAACGTGGCGGAACCCGCATAAGCGGCGGCGGCGAGGCAGGCGTCGATCAGATCGCCGGCATAGATAAATTGGTAGCGGTTATCGCCGGGCCCGACGACCCATACCCGGCGGCCTTCTTCGATAAATTGGAACAGGATCGCGAGCAATCCCATTCGGCCCACGTCGATAATCGTCGGACAACGCAGGATCACGGACTGAAAATCGGCCGCGTGACGTTGGAAGATTTTTTCCCCCTCCCATTTGGAACGGCCATAAAGTTCGACGGGCGCGGGGGGATCGTCCTCGGTAACGGGGCGGTTGAAGCCTCGGCCCCAAAGACAATTGGTCGAAATATAAACGACTTTCCGCACGTGATGCGCCGCCGCGGCGCCGGCGATGAATTCGGCGCCGTGGACATTGGAAGCCCACAGACGCTTCTTGTCCTTCACGTCGTGAGCCAGCAGGGCGGCACAGTGAAAAATGGCGTCGAATCGATGTGCCGCGAAGATCGATTTAATCAGCGCGGCGTCGCAAATATCCCCCTGCGCGGTCGTCAGAAGGGGATGAACATCGTCGTCCTTGACCAGGTCGATATTGACGCACGGGACACTTCGTTCGAGAAGCCGGCGTTTCAGCAGACCGCCGAAGAAACCGGAACCGCCGGTGATGAGCGCACGGTTCGGGAGGGAGCAATTCATGGATGGCGTTGAAAAGCGTTTGGCTGCCTTGCTGTCTAAAAGTTCTTATGCACTTTTAGAATCCTGGAACATTTGTCGGGTTGCCGTAGTGTTTCTGCGTTTAGCGGCCCCGCTTGCGGGGCATGTTTCGCGACCAAGGTTCGCTTCACCGATATGAAAAAAGCGCTCTGCGGTCTTCGCGAATCAAATTGGTTTGGCGGGCGAGTGCGCTCACCGCGGCGACGCGAAAAGGCAAGTAAGCTCGCCCGCTATAATAAACCTCCGCTAAACCGCAGCATCCATCAACGACCCCGCTCTTCGATCCACGCTACTTTGCGCTGATCGATCCTGCCGCCGTCGCAGTCGGTTGCGTGGCCGGTTTTTGGGCGGCGACGGGGGCGGTGGGATTATAGTCCGGCGCGACTTCTTTACGCAGCGATTCGTAGTCATCCTGCCAGCGATCGGGGATGCCGCCGCGGACGAGCATGTTCTTCAGGCTTTGCGCGGCGACCGCCTCACCCTTGGCGTCGTTGGCGGCCTTGGCGACTTCATAGCTGCTCTTGATCGACTTCAATGTCCCTTCCCAATACAGGTCGTTGTCCTTGACCTTCACTTCGCCGGTGGCTGGATCGACGGTTTCCGTCTGCGGCGTGCCGAGCTTCTTGTTGGCGATCAAGCCGTCAAGCTGCTCCTTGGCGCCTTTGTAGTTGCCAAGATCGAACTCCGTCAGCGCCAGCCCGGTGGCGACCTGGGGATCGCCGTCCTCGGCGGCGACGGCGCCGGCGTCAATCTGTTTCTTCACGGCTTCCTGGGAAATATACAACGCATGCATTTCCTTGGACTGAAGCGCGCGGAAGCGATCCGACGCCTCCATGAGCAGCTTCTTTCGCTCGGCTGGATCCTCGGCGAGCGAGCCGGCCAGACGCTGTGTGCGGGCGTCATAAACCGCGTACGCGTAAAAGAACTTCGCCACGCTGGGCGTTTTCTTCGACCAATCGACCAGGTAATGCGTCAGCATCGCCTCGTTCTTGGCGGTCACGCGCTCGGTCGCGATATTGTGGGCGAGATTGGCCTGTGCGAATTCCTTGTCGAGCTGATCGAGAAGTTGTCGGACCAGCGCGATCCCTTCGCCTTCCTTCGAGCTGGCGATCAGCTTGGTCAGTTCATCGACGGCCTGGGTCGTGCTGCCCACCGCCATGTCGCAGTTGATCCGCGCGATCATGGCGCCGCGCAGTAGTTCCGGCTCGCCGGGCAGACCCTTGACCAGGTTTTCGAATCCCTGGAGAACTTGCAGCGCGCGAGCGGGATTTTTTTCCTCGATGCGGGCCAGGTCCGCCAGCACAAGCGTCGCCTGCACGGCCTTGGAGCGGTCGTAGGCGTCTTTCGGATTTTCGCCGAGCTTGCGCACCTCTTCGGCGGCCGCCGTCAGCTCGGCCACGGTCTGCTTATGGGCGGCGGGGTCTTGCTTGGTGTCGAGCACGTCGCCGAGAACCAGCATGATTTTATATTGAGCGCTGGCGTAAAACCGATCCGTCGCCGGCACCATTCGCAGGAACTTCAACGCCTCGGGCAGGTTCTTCAAGCCGCGCAATTGCTCGCCGTATGCATATGCAAGCTCCTTATGATTGAACGGCGGTCCGATGGCGATGGGTAAGAATTTGGCGTACAGATCCTGCCATCCGACCGGCGGCGCCTTCTTGAGATCAAAGACGAGGAACCCCGCGCGGTCCAGCGCGTCGCTCGCCTTTTTGGGATTCACCTTCGAGTAAGCGACCGCATAATCGAGATACCCGTTGGCGGCCTCGACGAACTTTCCCATGCGATCCTGCAGGAGCGGTATGGAAAGGGTGGCTTCGTCCACCTGCGCCGGCGTTATTCCGCTCGTCGGGCCGGCCTGGCGACGAATAATGAATCCCGCCGCCTCGATCGCCTTGTCCAATACGACCGGATCGGGCTTATCGGGAAGTTGCTTGTAGGATTCGACCATCCCTTTTTTCAGAAGAGCGAGCAACAGCGACGAAGGCATTTTATCGTCGATGACCTTGTTGGCCGGCATGCGTTTGACAAGCTGTTCGTCGATGATCGGCGCCAGATCGGGGCGGGTGACGCGAAGGGCGGTAAGCACCGCTTCGGCGGCGTCGTCGGCCTTTTTCTTGTCGGCCGGCAGCTTGGCCAGATCCCCCTGCAAAACGTCGATTCGCCATTCGAGCATCTGCCCGGCCGAATCGATTCCCTTCTTATTTTCCGCGATGGCTTTGGCGTCCAGGTTGGCGCCGGCGAGCAGTTTCGGCAGTTCGGTGTTCTGCCATGTATCGAGCGCCGCCTTGTCCGTCGTCGCGGCCGCGAAATTTTGCGCCAGCACGTCGTCGACCACCGTAAAATAGCGGGCCTCGTACTGCTCGAACGGATTGGGGGCGGGGATCAGCGTCGATTTCGGGTCGGACACGCTCTGGAAACTTTTGTGGGCATCCTCGAAAAGACCGGCGGCCATTTGCAGCTTGGCGATCATGTTCCGAACGCGCGGCTGAATGCCGCTGCCGTCAGTGTCGTAATCGCCCAGGGCGGTGATGGCTTTTTCGGCCATGGCCTTGCGCGCGGGGTCCTTGGCGTCGTACCCGAGGCACGCGAAATAAATCGACATGCTCTTTTCGTAAGCGGCGTTGTTGGCCGCGTTGTCCAGCGCCTCCCATCGCTTGGCGTTGGGATCGTTGGCGCCCCCGACCAGGCGATTCGACAAGTCGTCCGCCTGCTGCTTGCCCATCTCGGCGGCCGCGCCAAGCAACTTGACGACCGCATCGCCCAGCGATTTTAGATGCGCCTGCGTGACGGGATCGGCTCCCCAGTATTCGATGTTGTTCACGTCGCGGTTGACGCCGAACTCAATCAGCGTCCCGGCGGTGCGCCGCATCATGGCCGGGTCTTTGAGAGACGGAAGGACGGCGTCGATTCCGTCGGCGACTTCCTTCACGCGGCGCAGTTTTTCCTGATAGGGAATTTTGCTGCCGTTGCGTTCAAGCTCGCCCAGGGCGCCGAAGGTGCGGATCGCCTGCTGCTGTTCGAGGGAAATGTGATTGGCTTTGAAATAGTAATCGAGCAGGCTGTTGATGCCGCGCCCGCTGAGCTCCGCGCCAAGAGCGCTGTCGTCCAGGCCATCAAGTCCGTCCATCTTTGGTTTGACCACGCGCGGCGCCCGAGCGGGTCTGGCCGCGACCGCCGGCTTGGCGGCGCGGGCGCCCGGGGCCGGCGTCTGACCGAAAGCCAACGGCACGCAAGCCAACGCGGCCGCAACCGCCAAGGCGGCGCCGCGACGGCCGGACAACCTAAAGGAAAGGGTTGGGTTATTCATCGGTATTTCCTCATCATCGCCGCCGCGGACGATCGCAAATTAATGCGACGTCGCGAAAGCGACCTTCGTGTACTTGGCCTGAAGCGCCGCCTGGTACACCTCGATCAAGTTGCGATATTTCACGTTGCGGCCAGGATACAGCACGATCTCCAACTGATCCGGCGACGTACCGGCGGCCTTGAATTGTTCAAGCTTGGCCGCAAGTTCCTGACGAAGCATCTCGCCGCTGGAGGTTGGCTTGATCCCGGTGCCTTGCGCCCGGAATCCGCCGCCGTCGGGGGACGAGGGATCAGGTATGTTGTCGACGTGGATTTCCACGGGCGTATCGATCGGCTTATTGGGATCGGGCTTGGCGGCGCTCGATCCTTTCTTATGCATGCCTTGCTTGCTGAGGAGGAACTGCGTGGTTCCGCCGAAGCTGCCGGCCAGCATCAGGAAGATCAGGATCACCATCACGACGTCCACGAGCGGAGTCATGTTGGGTCCCGAATCGTAGTGGACCTGTTTGGCGCCTTTCATTTTCATTGGAATCTCCGAAGACGTTGATTGTCGATGATGCCGAACGCTGGAACCAAGGCCGAGGCGGACGCGGAAGGAGCGCTCTATGGAGCGGGCGTTGCCGCCGCGACGGCATTCGGATCGCCCGGTTTGGTTTCGTAGGCGGTGTCGGCGATACCGGCGTTGGAGATGGCCATCAGCACCTTTTCCAGCTGTTCGTAGGTTAGATTTTGATCGCCGCGGATGATGATTTTGGTCTTGTCGGTGTGGGCTTTCTTGAATGCCGTCAGAACCCGTTCGAGCGGCTTGTCGCGGCCTTCGATGATCTTCACTTCCTTGTTTTGGTTATCGACCATCGCCGTCACTTGCGGAACGCTGGCCGAGGGCATGTAGTGGATGTTGAGGCTGAGGGTATCGCCCATGTTCTCGATCTTGGCGCCGAGGATGGCGTTGGGGAGTTTGATGTCTTTGTCGACGCCGCGTGCGACGCCGACTTTCGTGACCAGCATAAAGAAGATGATCAGGCACATTACGATATCGATCAGCGGGGTCACGTTGACGCCGCCTTCCTTCATTTCGGGCATTGAATGCTTTTTCATGATTCGCCTCCGTCGGGGTGGACGGAAAAAGGAGGGAAGGGCATTGGGGAATAGATGGCGGGCGGTTGGGAAATCAAACCGAAAATTTTAACTCGAAATCTGAGATTTCAAATTTGAAATTTGCAATCTGAAATTGAAATCTCAAATCTGGAATTTCAAATTTCAAATCTCATCATCGTCCGCCCGCTTCGTGCCGGTACCGGCAATTCGCCGGACGCGGCACGAAGCGGAAACGTGATCGGTCTGAAGACGACGCGCGAGCCCCACGCGAAAGCGCCGAACGCCAAACTCAGGCGGGCGCGCCCGGCGGAAGCGGCGCGGGCATCGGCGCCTTGCGGACTCCGCTCGGCGGCTGAGGCATACCCGGCTGAGGCGTCGCCAGTCCCGGACGAGCGGGGGCGGCGGCGGGAGCGGCGCCGGGCTTGGTCTCCTGCTGGGGCTTGATCAACAGCAGCAGTTCTTCGGCCAACAGGGCGCCGCGAACCGTCAGCCGATCGACCATCGTGCGAAGAACGCCAAACGACGCCAGGCACGGCACCGCCAGCATCAGACCCAGGAACGTATGACACAACGCCTTGGAAATACCCAGCGCCAGCGTCGCCGGGCTGGCGCCTTCAGGGCCGGCGGCGTTCATCGCGCTAAACGCCGCGATCATGCCAAGCACAGTGCCCATCAGGCCCAGGAGTGGCCCAAGGTTGCCGATGATATTCAAGTATTCGATCGAGCGGAAACGCTCGGCGGTCTGCTCGCCGATCGCGGTTTCCATCGCTTCCTTCATGGCGTTAAACGCCGGCGCCCGGTTGAGCGCGGGGTGAAGGACTTTGCTGATGAAACTGGGGTCATCGCGGGTGTATTCCAGCAGTTCCTTGAACTTGCGCTGGTTGATCATCTCGCGAATCTGCTCGGTGCTGACCTCCGGCATAAAGACCGACGCGCGGTTCTTGATGAACCCCTGAATGATCAGGGTCATGCCCGTGATCGACAGCAACACGATCGTGTAAAAGACAAAGTCCATGTTGCCCATGATGAGCGTCATGAGCCCTTGCGGTTTAGCCGCCGGCGCCGCCGCCCCGGCGTCCTGCGCATAAGCGCCGGCCGCGAAAAAACAGGCGATCATCAGGACGACGAATAAGGCCACACGAGAGAATCTGAACATTGAACGTCGACGCATGGGAGCGATCCTTTCCCCAATCAGGGGAAGCTGGGTTTGCCCTTGTCAAGCTCGGGGACTGGAGCCGATCTCTCTGTCTCCCGGCCGATCTTAGGGTTGGGTCCGACCAGGCTTGCCCGCGTGCCGCGACAGCCGGAATCGAGTCTCTGGCACTGGCGCGTCTGATCGCGGGGGCGTTGGGCGGATCCGGGTTATTCTTCTTAATGAGCGAGCATCGCGTTTGGACAGCTTGCGAACTCCGAAATCAGAATCGAGATCCGAAGAAGTCCGAAGCCCAAATGGGGATGGTCACTTATGTCGGAGCTTGGCGTTGGCGCCGTCGAGATCTTTCCGAATCAATTTCGGAATTCGGTTTTAGATTACAGATTACAAACTTGAATTCTCAAATCTCAAATCTCAGATTTCAAATTATTTCAAATCTCAAAACCTAGATTTCAGATTTCCGGCACGCGCCTTTCAGTCCCAAAGGCCGAATCTATTGTTGGATGGCGTCCATCTCAACCCACCGGAATCGCCCGCCGCTCTTTTCGGCGATCGATTTCATCAGTCCTTCTGAATCCAGGTTTTTTTCGTGCTCGGTCTTGTCTTCCACGAACAGGATCGTGTTGATCTTGATCTTATTGTCTTTGTTGTACTGGGCGATGCAGTCCGTGACGGCCTTGGTGTCCGGGAAGTCGGCGGCGTCGGTCAGGAAGTACAGAAGCTGAGGATGCAATTTCAAGGCCGCGGTCAAGGCGGGAATCGGGTCGGTGGTGCCTTCGGAAGTAACGCCCTCAAGATAAGTCCCGGCCTTTCGCTTGGTTTCCGGCGTCGCGGCGACCATGCTCTTGGAGAACTCTTCAACCTTAACGTCCTGATAGAAAATGATGTCGAACGATTGAATGGGACGCAGGCCAACGACCGCTTTGTTCAGTTCGTCCTTGAGCGTGGCCATCTTGTTGAGCATCGAACCGGTGGCGTCGCAGAGGAAGACGATCTCGCGAGCGTTTCCGCCGTTGCCGAAGACCGGACCTTTGGGGCCGATGCCGCCGCCGCCCGGCGTTCCGAACATCGCCATTGGTCCGCCGCCGTCACCGCTGCCGCCGCCGGCGCCGGCGCCGTGTCCGCCCCCCATGCCCTTTCCGCTGCCGAATCCGCTCAGTTGGCCGGCGCCAATAACCTGGGCGTCGTCTCCGCTGCCCCCGCCGGCTGCGGAAAGATCGACCGTTGGGCTTTTGTGGTCGGAAAAACCGTCTTTGCTCCCCTGGGTGGGATCTTTATCCTGCATGGCCTGGCGGAGCGGATCGCCGCCGAGGCCGACATTCGGCACGCCGCCCGGCGGGCCATTATCGACCATCTGCGAATCGGGAATGATCGTCTGGTCCTGATGCGGAATCTGAGCGACGACTTTCGCCACGCCCCACACCAGAAGTCCGATAATCAAAATCCCCGCGTGAACCGACAGGGACGTAACGAACGGCAAAATGTTTTGCACCCACGGCTGCTGCCAGAACCCCACGGGATGTACATGCTCATTGGGATCAGCCTCGCCGGGAACCGGCGGTACGCCGGGCGGCGCCTTCACGCCGGGCGGGAGAGTGGCCTTGGCGCCGATAGCGGGAGGCAATGGCGGAGCGCCCGCTTTTCCCAGCGCCGGCGGCGCCGGGGGAGGCGCCACGGATTTCATTCCTACGGGCACATTCGCAGGGGCGATCGGCTGAGTAGCCATGAACAATCCTCGTGTACGTTTCGATTGGAGAGGGATCCGCCTGACACAACTTACATCTACACTACGAACGAAGAACCCGCGTGGTTTATTAGGTTTCTTCGCGATCGACTAACCCAATGCTCTGCGACCCACACAAATTCGCGACCGCTTCCGCCTGAACTTAATATATCGTGAGATAGGGCATAGTCAATCGAAAACAAGGCCCTGATCGCGCCGGAAGAAAAATTAACTGACAAACGCGGCCTCTGATTCCCGGCTCTCCGTCGCTAAAGCGCGTTCGCCAGTTTTCGTTCAGCGTCCAATGCATTGGGTATTTGCGCCCGCGCCGATGCGCCGCATCCGCCGACCTTCAAGAAAGAAATCGGCGGCGTTAGCGTCGCCAAACCCCAACCGTGTTCCTCCATGAAGGCGAAATTTTTTCGACGGCCCCGTCTAAGAATCCGATCTTTGTCGCGTCCAATAACATTGACGGCGCCGCCGGGAATTGGCATAGTGGCCTGTGAAATACGGCCACGGATGGCCGTCGCCGTAACCCGCCGGAAATTCATCGCGGCGAATTATTTTCTCCCGCGCCGAACCACTGGGAACTTCTCCGGCCTTTCAACGTCCAACACCATGTCGAGCCTGAGCGGAATCCAGAACGAGGCGTCGAATCGGCCCGAAATCGTCGGGCGCGGCGTGCGTCCGGATGTCGCTCTGCTCCAGCGAGCCCAACGCGGCGACCGCGCCGCCTTTGGCCAAATCGTGGTTCTTTATCAGGATCGGCTTTACAACGCCGTCGTCCGCATCGTCGGCGATCGCGAGGAAGCGCGCGAGCTGACACAGGAAGCCTTTACCCGCGGACTGAGCAGCGTCGAGAGTTTCCGCGGCGATGCTTCGCCGTACACATGGCTGTTTCGAATCGCGGTGAACCTGGCGATCAGTCAGCTCAGAAAGGTCCAGCGCAAACGCGTGTTTTCGCTGGATGGTTCGGGCGACCCCGACAGCCATGACGGCCAAAGCCAGGCCGCCGGCCTGATGGACCGAGTCGCCAGGGAAAAGGGGGACGAATCGCCGTTGCGCGGCATGGAACGCCGCGAAGAGGGCGACGCCGTGCTGGCGGCACTGGGCCGGGTTGACGCGGAATATCGCGCGGTGCTGGTGATGCGCGATATCGAGGGATTCGATTATCAGCAGATGGCGGATGTGCTGAATCTGCCGCTGGGAACGCTTAAAAGCCGATTGTTTCGCGCGCGATTGGCGCTGCGGGACGAGTTGAAAAGTTATCTGTCGTAAATACGCAATGTCCAACCCGAATCAGGAAATCATCGAAGCCCGGCTGGCGACTTACATCGACGACGAGTTGGACATCGGCGAACGTGCCGAGATCGAACGGTTCCTTCAGCAAAATCCGCATTATCGCCGCTTGCTGGATGACTTGCGGCAAGGCCGCCAGATGCTTCGCGCGTTGCCGCGCGAGTCGGCGCCGACGGAATTCGCCGACGCGTTTTTTTTGCAACTCGAACGGTCGGGGTTACTGGACGGGGAAAACCGTCCGTCGCCCTCGCGGCTGCGGCTGGACGCATGGCCGCGCTGGGTCGCGGCGGCGGCGGTTCTCTTCCTGACGGTGGGGCTGGCGGCGATCGTTTATTTCGTCCTGCCGCGCCACCAGGTTCGCACGGTTGCATTCATTCCGAAGCCCATTCCCGACGCTATTGGCGAAACCGAATCGCGCTCCGCCAAACCCGACGAATCATCCCCGGTCAATCAGATTCCGCAGGCGGGCAATGCCCCCGAACCGGCCGCGCGGGCGTCGGGAGCGCCGCAGCCGGTTGAGGCCACGAAGGCGGTAGAGTCTTCGGGCAAGGGAAGCGCCGCGGGCGACCGCGCACGGGCGGAACCGGGGTCGCAACATCGCGATGAAGACGCGCCGGCCCCGGGAAACGACGAGCTGAAAGAATTGGCGTCAGCCGTCTCGCGCGAACCGCGCGTGAAGGATTTGCTCCTGGAATCCACCGGCGCCAATGTCGCCGCCAACGCATTGCCGAGCGCTTCGGCCAATGCCGTGGTCATGGCTGTGCGATCGAGCGAACCGGCGAAAATAGAAAGGGAGCTGAACGCGTATTTTATCTCGCAAAACATTTTTGTGCAGCCGGTCTCGCGCCCGGTCGAAATGGCGCTGAACGCGGCGCTGGGCCAGCCGCAATCGCAGCCGGGCGTTGTGGCGCGGCCGGCGTTATCGGGTGACTTGGCCGGCCCCAACGGAATCAAAACCGAACTGCAAAAACAAGCGGCCAAAACCGATAGCGTCGCGCGCCCCTCCGAGCCGGAGCGAGACGCGGCAAAACTGACCGCAAACCCGCCGTCGCGCCCGGGGCAGATGCCCGATCATCGCGTTTTGGCCGAGGAACCCGGCCCCCGGACCGCCAGCCCCGCCATGGCCCGCTCCGAGCCCAGCGCGGCGTCGCCTTCGGTAGGGAACGTCGGCTCGCCATCGGCCGCGCGTGTGTCGACCGCGCCGCCGACGCCCGCGGCAGCGCCTGCATCCCACATAAACGATTCGCCATCTGCACCGGCGTCGGCGCCGGCGATCGATGGCGCCTCCAGGTACGCGGCGAGCGCGCCTTCCGGTAGCCCTTCGGCGCCGGCTAAGCCAGGCGCCGGCGGGGCATACGTCGCTCCCGTCAACAGCTTTTTCATCGCACGCCGATTGTCGCGCGCCCAGGCGCGCGAGTTGACGGATTACCTCGCGCGCGGCGGCGAGGTTCGCGAGGCGGCCGTCGAATCGCTCGACGGCGGCGTCGCCAACGAAAATAAACTGGGCGACGGAGCGAGCATTCTCGCGGCAAATACGCACCCCAATGCCGCCGCCAATGGAATTGCGGCACGTGGCGCCGATCCGGCTTCACCGTCGATCGGGGCCGCTCCCGCGCCGGCGAGCGTGGACAAGGCGTCGGTCCGCAAAGGGCCCGACGAGGCCGGCGACGCTGCAATTGCCGCCGGAACGACAACGCGCCCATCCGGCGGTTCTTCGCAACTGGCGCCCGCGCCGCAATTGCCCCGCGCCGATGCGCTTCGGCGCCGCGCCTTGGATAGCTCGTCCCGGCCCGCTTTGGTCGCCGCGACACGGTCGGCGGCGACCGACGCGGAGACCGATTATTTTGTCGATGTCGTCGTCGTCGTGCGGAACGCGCCGTCGGCCGAGCGGACTTTTGGCTCGCGTGCCGAGCCGTCAACCAGGCCGGCCGAAAAGGCGCCTTCGGCCGTGCCGACAACCGAGCCCGCGCCGGCGGTTTCACTCCCGCCGGTGAAATAATATTTGCGTCTTCACGTCTTGCCTGGTTTTCAGCAATTCTTGTCGAGGCGATTGAAACCCCTAGAATCGTCCGACTCTCAACCAGACAGGAGCCGAAAGAGATGCCCGCACAGATTACGATGCCGCAACTGACCGACACCATGACTGAAGGAACGGTCGTCAGATGGGTGAAGAACGAAGGGGATAAGGTGAAGATGGGAGATGTGGTCGCCGAGATCGAAACCGATAAGGCGACGATGGAAATGGAGGCGCCCGAAGACGGCATCCTGGCCGTCATCAACGTGGCGGCAGGGGAGAAGGTGCCGGTCGGGACGTCGATCGCCGTGCTGGCGCGCGGCAGCGAGAAGGCCGAGGACGTTAAGAAACAGGCCGCCGGCAAATCCGCCGCCCCGACCGCCGCGAAACCCGCCGCCGCTGCCGCCGCGCCCGCCGCTCCCCAGCCGGCGACGGGGATGTCGGTCGTGCAAAAACCCGCGCCCGCCGGATCGCCCGCGCCGTCGGCCACTACGGGCAAGCCGGGCGTGAAATATGACTGGGACATCATCGTCATCGGCGGCGGTCCCGCGGGGTACGCCGCCGCGATTCGCGCCGGGCAACTTAAGAAACGGGTCCTGTGCGTCGAAAAAGAAAATCTCGGCGGAACATGCCTGAACTGGGGCTGCATTCCCACCAAGGCGCTGCTCGAAGACGGCGCGTTTGTTCGCAAGATTCGTCATGACGCCGACAAACATGGCGTTACCGTGACTGGCATGACGGTCGATTTCTCGAAGATCATCGGCCGCAGCCGAAAGATCGCCGACGAGCTGAAGAACGGCATCGGCTTTCTTTTTTCCAAGAACAACGTCAAGCACGAGATCGCCGTCGGGCAAGTGCTCGGCCCGCACAAGGTTCGCATCGCGGGCCAGGGCGGGGATAAAGACGTGACCGCCGAGCATGTAATCATCGCCGTCGGCGCCCGCGCGACGCAGCTTCCCTTCGCTCCATTTGACGGCAAGCGAATCATCGGCTCGCGCGAGGCGATGACGTTGCCGTCGCTCCCGAAAAAAATCGCGATCATCGGGGCCGGCGCCATCGGATGCGAGTTCGCGGATTTTTATAACGCCGTCGGCGCGGAGGTGGCGCTGATCGAAGCGCTGCCGAATCTTCTGCCGATCGAGGAAGAAGAAGTGTCGCGCACGCTTCGCAAAAGTTTTGAAACTCGCGGCATCGCCGTTCATTTGGCGACGAAAACCGAAAAAATCGACAAGAGCGATACCGGCGTCAAACTCACGCTCTCCGGCGGCGCCGTCATCGAGGCGGACCTGGTTTTGGTCGCCGTCGGCGTTAGCGCGAATATCGAAAATCTGGCCGCGCCTGAAGCGAAGCTGGAAATCGCCAACAAGCGCGTGAAGGTCGATCACGAGTATCGCACCAATCTGGAGAATGTCTGGGCCGTCGGCGATTGCGTCAGCATTCACTGGCCGGAAAGACTCTCGATGGGAGGCTACCGCCATCCCGATCTTGCTCACGTCGCCCATCACGAAGCGGTGGCGCTGGTCGAGCACATCTGCGGCGTCTCCCATCATGTCATCGATTACAAATTCATTCCCGGGTGTACCTACACGCATCCGCAAGTCGCGAGCATGGGATACACCGAGCAGAAAGCGCGCGAAGCCGGTTACGAGATCAAGGTCGGCAAATTTCCCTTCGCGGCCAGCGGCCGCGCCAAGGCGGCCGGTGAGACGGGGGGATTCGTGAAACTGATCTTCGAGAAAAAATACGGAGAGTTGCTCGGCGTCCACATGATCGGCGAAAACGTCACGGAACTGCTCGCCGAGCTTGTGCTGGCTCGATCGCTGGAAGCGACAGAGGAGGAAATCCTGTCGGCCATGCATCCGCATCCGACGATGTCCGAAGCGGTGATGGAAGCCGCCGGCGTCGCGGACCACAAGGCGATCCACATCGTGTGACGATCGCGAACGCGTCGCCGATCAAACGCATCGAGCGACGCGGCCGCTGGGGTTGGGCCGAAGTGTCGATCTGGAAGAATCACATGTTGGCGACCCTGGAAAACGGAGTGAAACGAGGCGTGTGGTTCAGCTTAATCGACAAGGTCTATAACCCTCGACAACCTTTGGTCCGCGTGGTGTCACGTCGCGGAGAACAAGGGCTCGGCAGGCGTGGATGACCTTACGGCCGGACGGCACGAACGCGAAGCGGAAGCGAACCTCCGACGGCTCGCCGAGCACTTGCGGGGAGGGCAGTCCCCGACCCGCGAGAGCTCATTCGTGAACGGTCGTCTTGGATATTTCAACGGTGACCGGATGCGGAGAAGCCATGCGCGATCCGGAGGTCTTGAAGGTTCCGACGAATTTTTGCCCCGTGGGCGAAATGCAAATAATGGTCGGCTGATTGGCGCCTCTCGAGCCCAGCGCGATTGTGTAGCCGAACTGCTGCATCCGCTTGGCGACCAGAACGGCGTGCCGGTACAGGTCCGGCGGAAGCCAATCCACTTCGTTGCTCTTCAACGATTTGGCGTCGGTCTTGATGAAGTCCTCGAATGAATTGAATGTCTGCTTTTGCGAGTACGCGCGTCCCAGAAAACTGGTGAGCGTCGAGACGGCGGCCTTGGTGTGAAGATCGTCGGTCGAGGTTTCGGAAATGTTCTGCCAATACGTCTTCCACTTGGCTTCAAACCCGTCGGCACTTCCAAAATTGTTGACCCAGGACGTTTCCCAATCCTGACCCCGTCCGATGCCCTGCATGAAAGCGGCGAAGGCGTTCTGATACTTTCCGTTGTCGCCGTGCGAGAGGAAATGACACATCGACCAGGCCTGGTCGTAGTTCAAGCCGCTCATTTCCATGTTCCACTGAAGGTGGCTGGTGCGCATCATCGCTTCCAGCGATTTGAAATAGCCGGTTTCGATTTCGGACTTGAGCCGACGGCAGCGCGCCGGGCGGATGGCGCCGGTAATCATGCTGTCGCCGGTAAAAAGTCCTTCGCCGAAATATTCGGCCATTCCTTCGTTCACCCAAACGGGAATATCGCCGCGGACGACGAAATGAACGAATTGATGAAATCCTTCGTGCTGAATGGTATGCCAGGTTTCGGCGCTGATATCGCCGGACTTGGTGGTTGAGGTCATGGCCATCAGCTTGCTGCCGCGTCGGGCGATGCCGGGCATGAAGACGCCGATGCTTCCCTGCGGGCCCCCGGCGTTGTAATAATCTTCGGGATTGCTGAACAGGTAGAACGGCAGTTTCTGGTTGATCGTGCCGCTGAAAAGGTCCTTGGTGCGATCGTGATACTCCTCGGCCATCTTGGTCATTCGCACCACGACGCCGCGCGCCTGCTCGGGATCGACGTCGGTAAAGATGTTGTAGTACGGCGATTCGTACTTTCGCATCTGCTTGGCGTCGATCAAGCCTGAGCTCGGCGCCGCCTGAAGCGTGGGCGCGTTCAAGCAGACGAGCAATAATGACAGGAGAGGAAAGACGACTCGCATCGCGGTCCCCAAAAAAGAGCCTTATCGCATCAGATTATGGTAAAGCACCAGCACAATAATGGCGCCGACGGTCGCGACGACGATATGGTAAATCACGCCGCGACCCTTGAAGCCGAGCAAATCAAACAGGAAACCGCCGACAAACCCGCCGACAAGACCGAGAAGAAGATCGATGAGAGGGCCGGCGCCGCGGTTATAAAGTATTTTGCTGGCGAGGAACCCCGAGAGCAGACCCACCAATACCCAGATGATTAATCGCATGACCCTGCCTCGCCGGGAAAAGATCCAACGCCGGCGCCTAGGATAGCGATTGTTGTTTGGTTAATCCATGCAAATGTCTTGACGACACGACCCAAGCCGTTAGGTTGGCGGCGCATCGGTTATCCGGACGCGGTTGAATTTTCTTCAGCGAATCCGGGCGACGGCCGATGTTGACGATGTAGCGAATAACGATTCCGCCGCGCCGCTGAATCCGTTCGCGCGGCATGTTCCGCGCCGATTAAAATGTTACAAACCGCCACCGAAATCGCCGAATCACCGATGAATCGTCTCGCGCCGCAAGCCGCCCGGACGTCCGTCGAAGCCGCGCCATCCATCCATGAGACGGTCATCGAGCCGACGCGCGGCTGGATCGGCGTCAACTGGAAAGAACTCTATGACGGGCGAGAATTGCTCTTCTTCCTCATCTGGCGCGATCTGAAAGTCCGCTACAAGCAGACTATCCTCGGCGTGCTTTGGGTCGTCATCCAGCCGGTGACCAACATGATCCTCTACACGCTGGTCTTCGGAAGCGCCGCGGGATTCAACAAACGCCTCCAGGGACACCCCGAACTCTACGGCGTCTTTGTCTATTCCGCGCTGCTGCCGTGGCAGCTGTTCGCATCGGCGATGAGCTCGGGCGGCATGTCCCTCGTGAACCAGCAAAACATCGTCAAGAAAATCTATTTCCCGCGGCTCTACGTCCCCACGTCCGCCGTGGGCGGCGCCTTGGTCGATATGGGCATTTCGTTCGTCATGGTCATGATCCTTGTGCTTTGGAACCATGTTCCGATTTCGCCGATGCTGTTGTTTCTTCCCTTTTTAACCCTGATGACGCTGCTCAACGGCCTGGGCGCGGCGTATCTGCTTGCGGCGCTGACGGTCAAATACCGCGACTTTCGTTTCCTGATTCCATTCATGACGCAGATTCTGATGTTCGCCAGCTTCGTAGTCTTTCCCCCGTCGCTGCTCGGAAATTCAAAATGGAAATGGGCCCTGCTATTTAATCCGATGTATGGCGTCGTGGCCGGTTTTCGCAAGTGCATCCTGCCGCTGCCGGACCAGAGCACCGGATTCGATTGGCGTTATGTAGCCAGCTCGCTCGTCGGCGGGACGATCTTATTTTTCCTGGGGATATTTGTCTTCAGAAGAACCGAGCGGACGTTTGCGGATATCGCATGATCGGAAATCCGAAGAAGAGGATTATCCACGAAGTTCACGAAGGACACGAAGAACCCAGCGCGGCCTCCGACTGCAACCGCAGGCCTGGACCACGGATTACACGGATGGACACGGATGGGAAAGGAAGTTCGTCCGCTTCACCATGAAATTCAGTGCAATCCGCGGCTACTGTTCCGAGGCCTGAAAAAATCTTGTCGCCACACAAGGAAATGAGCGGATCGTATTACGGAGAACACGAAAGAACATCGGCAATTTCCTTCTTCTTCGTGCCCATTCGTGCCCTTCGTGGATAACTTCTCTTCCCCCGCGACTGCGAACCGGAAAAAGAAAATGGCCAGCCCGATCATCACCGTCGAACGTCTCGGCAAAGCCTATACGCTCGGCCAGACCGTCAACAAGAATGCGACTTTCCGCGACGCCATTATGGATTTCGCCAGGGCGCCGGGCGAGCGCTGGAAGCGCCGATTCGCTCCGCCGTCGAAACAACCCGACGCGTTCTGGGCGTGCCGGGACGTTTCGTTTGACGTCAATCGCGGCGAAGTGCTCGGTCTGGTCGGTCGCAACGGCGCCGGCAAAAGCACGCTGCTCAAGCTCCTGAGCCGAATCACCGAACCCAGCGAAGGCCATGCCCGGCTCCGCGGACGCGTCGCGTCGTTGCTGGAAGTCGGCACCGGCTTTCATCCGGAACTCAGCGGCCGCGAGAACATCTATATGAACGGCGCCATCCTCGGCATGAAACACGCCGAGATCAAACGCAAGTTCGACCAGATCGTCGCCTTCGCCGAGATCGAGCAGTTTTTAGATACGGCCGTGAAGCACTATTCCTCCGGCATGTACGTGCGCCTGGCGTTCGCGGTGGCGGCCCATCTGGAGCCGGAGATTCTGATCGTCGATGAGGTGCTTGCCGTCGGCGACGCCGCTTTTCAAAAAAGGTGCCTGGGGAAGATGAAGGAAGTGGCCGCGGGCGAGGGGCGAACGGTCCTGTTTGTCAGCCACAACATGCAGGCGGTTTCGACGCTGACGCAGCGCTGCGTCTTGCTCGCCAAGGGCCGGGTGCACCTGGTGGACAAAACGCCGGCGGTCATCGAGGAATATCTGAAGCTGGTCGGCGGGCAAACCGCCGATCATGTTTACGTCGCCCCCGCGTCGGACGACAAGCCGAAGATCACCCGGGTCGAGTTGAAGACCAGCGAGCCGCACAACGTGCAGATGAACGGCAAGCCGATGGAGGTTCACATCGAACTGAGCACGCCTAAGCCGATCGACGGCGCGAGAATCAGCTTCCATGCCTGCAACGCGATGCAGGAGGCGATCCTCTATTTCTGGCGTCACGATTCGGAATATCCGTTTGCCCGCGAGGCGGGGAAATATCGCCTGGTCTGCCGGATTCCCAAACTGCATCTATTCATGGGCGATTACACGATGCGCGTGCATCTCAAGGAGCAGGCCGGCGGCAAGGAACTCGAAGTCCTCGAAGGCGTCTGTCCGTTCGAGGTGGTCATGTACGGCCGCGATCGCGAAGGCGGGTGGTACAAAAACACCTGCACCTACCTTGAAGAAGGCGAGTGGGAAGTCAACGCGGTGAAATAATCATGCCCTGTGGACCACTTTCGTCGCATGACGTTCGCGCGACTTGGGAGCGCATCGCCGGCTGGTGGGACGATTCGATCGGCGAAGGCAACGAATTCCAGCGCCGACTCATCATGCCCGCGACCGATCGGCTGCTGGCGCTGCGGGCCGGCGAGGTTGTTCTCGACGCCGCCTGCGGAAACGGAAACTACGCCCGCCGCATGTCCCGGCTCGGCGTGAAAGTGATCGCCTTCGACGGCGCCCCGACATTCATCGACCGCGCACACGCCCGCACGACCAAAGACGACGGCGACGTCGAATACGGCGTTCTGGACGCCACCGATCCTTCCGCTTTACTGTCGCTTGGCGAAAACCGATTCGACGCCGCCGTGTGCAGCATGGCCATGATGGATCTGCCGGCGATCGCGCCGCTGCTTGCCGCGGTGCGACGTTCGCTCAAGCCCGGCGGGCGGTTCGTATTTTCCGTTCCGCACCCCTGTTTCAATTCATGTGGTTTGCGCATGACGGCGGAGCTTGTCGAAAACGACGGCAAGCTTTCGCAAGTTTATGGCGTGCAGGTGACGCAGTATCTTCGATCGTCCGCGGCTCTCTCAACCGGCATTATTAATCAGCCCGAGCCGCATTATCTGTTTCACCGGCCGATGGGAATGTTGATTGGCGAATGTTTCGCCGCCGGCTTCACGTTAGATGGTTTGGAAGAGCCCGCCTTTGCGCCTGGCGCAAAAGCAAAGAGCGCATTTTCATGGGCCAAACGACCTCAGATTCCGCCGGCGCTGGTCGTGCGCGTTCGATAGCCTGCGCCGGAAAATCGCTCTCCGTTTTTCGTGTTGACGGAGCGAGCTTCGTTCGCGAAAACACACCCCGCAAGCGGGACGCTAAAAGCAGAAACGCTACATCAATCCGAAAAATGGTCTAACCGTGGGCGAATTTACCTTCCCGCGTTTTTCTCCGCCGCCCTGTCTTCGGCCGCCGTGCGGGCCTGCATTTTTTTAATCACTTCGATCACCCGCGTTTCACGCTCCACGCTTGCGGGGTGATCGCCGGCCTTTTCGTCGATCTCCTTCAGCAACTCGTGCGCGCTCAAATCGTAAGGCGATGTGTAAACCGCCAGCAGGGCATAGTTGGCGGCCTCCTCCATCTTGTTCATATCGCGATAAACGCGAGCCACGCGCTTGGCGTAACGGTTGTCCTTTAACTCGACTTTCGACAACAAGACCAGCTCGTCCGCCGCCTTTTCCGGCTGGTTGATCGACGGCAACAAATAAAGCCCGGCCAGCCGCTTGTGCGGTAATTCATCCACCGGCCGCATCGCGGCGATCTGTTCCCAAAGATCGACCGCCTCCTTGTAATCCCGACCTTTCAACATTGCGTCGGCCTTTTCGACCATCTCCTTATACTTCCTGCTGGTGTCGGGGTCGTAACCCCACTTGGCTACCGTCGCTTCGCACCAGGCGAAGAAATCGTTCTGAAAATCCGATAGCGATTTCTTGGTCTCCTTCGGAAACGCCACTTCCTGCGGCTCGGCGTCGTGGAAATCGGAGAGCATCCGCAGGATCGTGTCGTGGCCGTACGTTTCCTCGATGTACTTGCAGATCCAATACGACTCGGCATAGGCCAGTTGCCGATCGATCGGCCGCTTGGGGCGAACGAATGACCACGTCAATTGATCGATCGGGAAAAGCTCGTGCTTCTTCACCGCGTTGTACAACATCGGCACCCATTCCCAGCGCATGGGCGTGCGCTCTTCATAAACCGCGAGCCCTTCGGTCATCCAGTGCTGAATGCGGTTGTCGGTGGCGCCGAGGGTAACCGTGTGCGTGTATTCATGGCGGAGTACCTGCGCCCAGTTGAATGTCCCCATCGTTCCCTGGCCCGGCCTTGGCGACACCAGCGCGATCACTCGGCCGGTGCTGGCGCCGACGGTGCCGATCCAGGGTGAGCCGGTCGTGCGGACGCTGAAGGCGTCGTGCGTCGGGAAGACTTCGATATAGGTCTTCACCGCCGGTTCAAACTTGAATGTCTCGCAAATTTGCTTGTGAACGCTTTCCAGATAGTCGTTGAAATATTCGGGGATCACCGGATCGAGCTTCGGGTCATACATGACGATGAAATGGGCGCTTTCCTTGCGCGCGAAGTGATCCATGTCGTCGAGCAGCTTGATGTAATTGGTCGTGGCGAGGTTGTAGGGGTCAAGCTGGCGGGCTTCGTTGAGAACGGTGTGGGCGAGGTCTTCGTCGCCGCTTTGGGTATACAGGAGGCCAAGGCCGTTGCGCGCGGCCGTCCACCACGGCGCGCGTTCGATGGCCTTCTTGTACATGGCGGCGGAGCGCGGGTATTGCCGCATCGCGGAAAATTGCTGGGCCACTTCAAAGTAGGCGCTGGCGTTGTTTGGGTCGATTTGATCGACCTGCTGCAACACCTCCGCGGCCTTGGCGTCCTTCAGCTGCAACCCGTAGATCGCCGCTAGAAGCCCCATGCCTTCCAGATTTTTCGGCTGAGCGTCGAGCACGCGCTGAATCGGGGCAAACGCAAATTCGGGCCGGCGCTGCAAAAGCAGATCGCGGGTTTCGAGGATATCGGCGTCAATCGAATTGGGATTCACCGCCCGAATGGCGGCGATCGCCTGCTCGGCGCCTTCAAAACTGAAATGCTCCAGCGCGATCATGCCCATCATTTTCGCGGATCGAAGGTCGTTGGGATTCGCCTTGAGGGCGGCGGTGAATTCCCCGGCGGCCTCCTGCGCCTGATCGTGCGACATGAAATACTCGCCCGCCGCCACGTGGGCCGGCCAATATCCGCGATCGATCACGTCGTACGAGCGAACGAAGATATTCAGGAACGTCTTATCCAGTTCGGAATTGTTGCGGTACTTTTCATTGAGGGTCGCCCAGCGGTCCAGCGCCCGGCCGATCGTGGTCACGTCGCGGCCATTGTCGAACGGTGCGTTTCGCTCGTGCATCTGCCAGCGTTCGAGGAAATCCTGCGGCTTTTCCACGAACCACCCAAACGCCGCCTTGGCCGACGCGGTATCGCCGATCCGCTCGCTGACCGCGCCCAGTTCATAATGCGCCGCGATGGAATCGGGATGGGCCGCGATAACCTCCTTCAGCAGCGAAACCGCCTGATCCAGCCGGCCCATCGCCGAAAGCAGCGTCGCGCGGCGAACCTGCACCTGCGGATCGGCGGCGACTTTTTCGTCGCTGAGCTCGCGCAGCGCCGCTTCCTGGCGGCCCAGCGCATCGAGCGCTTGGGCGCGCGTCAGCGCAAAATCGACGGCATCCTGCGGCTTTTCCGCATGAACCTTCGAGAGGGTAATCAGCGTTTGCTTGTAGCGGCCGTGGAAGACTTCGACCTTCGCTTTTTCAAGATCGCTGGAATCCTTGATGAACGTGAGGGGCGGGAGCTTTTCCGGAATGAGCGGATCGATCCACTTATATGGCGCCGTCTGCTTAAGAAGATCATCGGCGGAATCGCCTCGGGTGGCCGATGTCCCCACGGCGGCGGTCGCGACGACGGCCGACAACACCGCTCGCGTGCGGAACTTGCTCAACGCCACTTGCGACTTATGCCATCCGGAGCGGATGAAACGCATCATCGGTAATACCTTTCCTTCTCGTCGTCTCCCGCAAGCAACAACGATGCCTTTCGGCAAAGTTGAGAAGGCGTCGGACGCGGAGTTGCGGTTTGGCGGCCACCGGAGAGTATTATAGACTGCGTCCCTCGCAGTCGAAGAACATTTATTATGACAACCATTCATTCCTACATCGGAAATGACGTCGCGTTCCCGGTACTTCGCAAATGGCATTTTTTCAATCATGCCGGCGTAACGCCCTTGCCGCACGTCGCGTCCGAAGCGATGTGCGCTTATGCCGCTGGGGCTCAGGAATCGGCCTACCTCGGCCAATCGTGGTATGCCGACGTGGAGAAACTGCGCGTTTCAACCGCCGCCCTCATCAACGCCCATCGCGATGAGATCGCTTTCGTCAAGAACACCAGCGAAGGAATCAGCATCGTCGCCCAGGGAATCGATTGGCAATGGGGCGACAAAATCGTCAGCACGGCGGTGGAGTATCCCGCCAACGTCTATCCCTGGATGGAGCAGGCCCGCAGCCATGGCGTGAAGATCGAGATGGTTCCCGAGGAAGACGACGGCCATGGCCGCAAGTTTGTCTCGACGGAAAAGCTGATCGAGGCGGCGAAGGATCCCAAGTGCCGCCTGGTGGCGATATCGCACGTCGAATTCGCCAGCGGGCAGCGGATCGACATCGGCGCCATCGGCGATTTCTGCCGGAAGAACGACAAATTTCTGTCCGTCGACGCCATTCAGAGCCTTGGCGTTTTGCCGATCGACGTGGCGGCGATGAAGATCGATTTCCTTTCCGCCGACGGCCACAAATGGCTTCTTGGCCCGGAGGGAGCGGGAATTTTCTATTGCCGTCGCGAATTGATCGAACGAACCCGCCCGGTGCTCATCGGCTGGATGAATGTCGTCGATGCCCAGAAATACGGCGACTATAACTACACCCTTCGCCCCGACGCCGGCCGATTCGAATGCGGCACCCACAATATCCCCGGCCTGCTCGCGCTCAACGCCAGCGTCAGCCTCATTCGGGAACTCGGCATCGAGGCGATTTCACAGCGCGTTAAGACCATCACCGATCGGCTGATCATCGGCCTGATGCTCAAGGGTTATCAGGTGATCAGCCCGCGCACGGGCCTGGAATGGAGCGGCATCGTCAGCTTTACGTCGTCAAAGCACAATCACGAGCAACTGGTCGTCGCGTTACGAAAACAACATCACATCGAAATCGCCTTCCGTGAAGGCCGATTGCGGGCTTCGCCGCACTTTTACAACACCGATGAACAGATCGATAAGCTGATTCGGGTGTTGCCGGAACATTGATGGCGCGATGGCGTGTGTTCGCGACGGGTTATTTCTTCGCGTCGCCGTCGAGCGTCTCGGAAAACGCGCCCAAATCAGGGGCGGCGCCGCGGAAGGGAAAACCGATGTTCGCCCCTTTGCCGATCAGCGCGCTATCCGGCCCCGGATGGAGAAACGCCACGTCCGGAAGATCGCCGCTGGCTTTTCGCGGGCCGAAAAGTCCGCTTTCGTCGAGACTGAGGAAGTCCGCGTCGCTCAATTTCAAACCGAGGTCGAACGAATTTTTGGCCGAGTCGCTTTTGGATGGGCCAAGTTTGGAAATTTCCAAACGGCCTTTGTAGCCAAGGTTGTTTCGGAGTTTGTGTCCATAGCCATCGACGTCGGTGCGGTTGTCCGCCAGCCGGCCGAGCATGTTGTAATCGGTTCCGTTGCGATAGGCGGAGTTGTTGAACCAATCGCAGCCGCCGATGTGGTGGTTGGCGTAGAAGCCATTGTCTTTATTGCCGGCGGCAAGACAGAATCGAATGGTATGGCGCGGGATCGGATCGGGCAGTTTGTCGGCCGGCGTCGAGCCATAACCGCCCGCCTTAAAACCGTTGCCGTCGCCGAGGCGTTTGAACTGGGTGGAGAAGCCGTTGTAGAGCGCCCAGCAGTTATCGAAGGTGACCGATTCGTGGGCGTTTATGCAATCAAAGCCGTCGTCGCTGTTAAACCAGGCTCGGCATCCTCGGAAAATGTTGCCCGTCGCCCCCTTGGGCGGGTGACAGCCAAAGCCGTCGACGTTTCCCCCTTTGCCGTCTTCGCTGGTGTAGTCCCAGTTGCGGAAGGCGTCGCAATTGAGAAACAAATTGTCGGCGCCTTTGAGACTGTAAATGCCGATGGCCTGGCCGTCGTGCATATTGAGTTGCTCGTAGACATTATGGCTGCCGTCGTTGGCAAAGCAGATGGATTGCGTGTGTTCCTTGATCGTTACCTGCACGCCGACGACTTCCAGCCCCTTGATGTGAATCCACGAGCCGGAAACATGAAACGCATCGACGCGCAGCCCGGCCGGCTTGACCGCCGAAAAATCAAAAACAGGCTGCTCGTCGGCATATGCCTCATAGGTAATGGGATGTTGCGGCGTGCCGCTTTTGTCGAGGTCGGTGACGTAGGCAAAGATTCCCTCCTTGCGCGCGATCTGGCTTTCCCGCATGGCGTACGTTCCGCCAAGAATGGAAACGGTGTCTCCTGGAGCGGCCGCCAACTGCGCGCGCTGCACCGTGGCGAACGGTTTTTTCAATGTCCCGGCATTGCTGTCGCGACCCGCGGGCGCCACAAAAAATTCCGCGGCGCTGGCCGGCGCGCCAAAGAACAGAATCATTGAGACGATGAATCCAACTCCCGGAAATGGTTTCATGGCGATCGCTCCCGCCGGCGTTGAAAAGACTGTGCGTCATTCAATATATCAGTTTCATTCACGAATTGTTGCGGCATCGTCGGCCCATCCTGCATGCGCCGCTACCGCGACCGATCCGCCGCCCGGAAAAAAACGGCCGATCGATGTTCATAATCCCCTGGCACCTAAAGTACCCCCGTCGACGCGACGACTCTCTTCATAGCGCGCCCATGGCGCCGCGAAAAGAGCGTCTTATGAATCTTTACGATGTCGCGGTGTCGGGTCTGCAAGCGGCACAGGCGCAAGTGAATGTCGCCGCCCGCAATGTCGCCAATCTCGACACGCCGAGATACAAGTCGTCTCGCGCCGATCTGGTGGACGTTTCCGGCGGCGGCGTCGCGGTCGGCGGCTATTCGCAGAACCCTTCCGCCGGCCCGATCCAACCCGATGGCCAGCAAGGTTCCAATGTGGACCTGGCGACCCAGCTCGTCGATCTTTCACAGGCCCGCCATCTGTACGACGCCAACGCCGCGGTAATAAAGGTCGCCGATCAAACCACCGGTTCGCTGCTGGACATCCTGCATTCGGAATAAAAACGTCGTCTTGCGCCCAGCCCGTCCATCCTGTCGCACATGCGACGGCGGCGCCTTTTACTTTTGACGCGTTTCCCGTACTTTCGCGGCATGGGAACCGCTCTGCTGCAAAGTAATCTTCCCTTTCCCTGCCGCCGGGGAAAGGTGCGCGACGTGTATGATCTGGGATACGAGTTGCTGATCGTCGCGTCCGATCGAATCAGCGCGTTCGACTGCGTGATGCCAAACGGAATTCCCGACAAGGGGAAGATTCTCACCCGGCTCAGTCTTTTCTGGTTTAGCAAGTTCCGCGACCGCTTCGCCAATCACCTGTTGCAATATTCGGTGGACGATTATCCGAGCCAATTAGACCCGTATATCGATCAGCTGGTCGATCGATCGATGCTGGTCAAGAAGGCGCAGGTGATGCCGATCGAATGCGTCGCGCGCGGCTATCTGGCCGGTTCGGGCTGGAAGGAATATCAGCGATCGCAAACCGTCTGCGGCATTACGCTTCCGCCCGGCCTCAAACAATGCGACAAACTCCCCGAGCCGATCTTCACGCCCGCCACCAAGGAAGAAAGCGGCCACGACATCAACATTGACTTTCAGGAGACGGCCAATCGTGTCGGCCAGTCAACGGCGGCGACGCTTCGCGAACGCACGCTCTCCTTATATGCGCAGGCCGCCGACTATGCGGCCACGCGCGGCATCATTATCGCCGACACGAAATTTGAATTTGGCCTCTACAACGGCGAGTTGATTTTAATCGACGAGGTCCTGACGCCCGACAGCAGCCGATTCTGGCCGGCCGATCAGTACGCGGCCGGTGGCGACCAGCCGAGCTATGACAAACAATTTGTCCGCAACTGGCTCGAATCCCAGCCGTGGTCAAAAACCCCGCCGGCGCCAACGCTGCCGGAGGAGGTGGTCGAAGGAACGCGGCGGCGGTATATCGAGGCATACGAGAAGCTCACGGGAGAACGCTGGGCGGTTTGATCTGGAGCAGTCGTCAGGCTGTTCGCGCGTTTCTGCGTTTAGCGGCCCCGCTTGCGGGGCGTTTTTCGCGGTTTCATTTTGTAACGCTCAAGCCGCACAAGGAGTAGAAAATGTCAACCCGACTTTACGATCGCGTCTCGTTGAAAATCGCGATCCCCGGACACAATCTGAAAGCCGGCGACGTTTCGACGCTCCTCGAATACGTGCCTCATCCGGCACATGGCGTCCGCGGGTGCGTGTTGGAGGTTTTCAACGCCGTCGGCGAATCCATCGCGGTGGTCGCTGTTCCCGAGACCGCCATAGAACTTCTTCGCGCCGACGAAATTCTCTCGGTCCGTCCGCTCGCCGTTGTCTAATCGGCCAATGACTGCGCACCCCTCCGTCTGATTTCCTTTATTTCTCAAACCCAAATTCCAACTCGTTCGCCCAATGCTCCACCCAATCCACATGAAAAGATCCATTGTGCTTGGCCACGCTTCGATCACGCGAAAGCTCCATGCAGCCGGTGTCGGCGTTGTCGTTCACGCGGAATGAGAACTTGATGGTCTGGCCGTTGTCGAGCCGTTTTTTTACGGCGGGCATTTCGGTCCAGGGAATGGAGCATTCAACGAGGCGCGTGCCGGACTCGTGATGAATGACGAGTTTGCCGCCTTTGACCGGGCCGTCGAACGGGCTCTTTGGTTCGCGCGCGTAGAAATTTTTTCGCGGCATGCCAGGGACAAGCATGCGCCAGATTTCCGTTCCGCCGCCATATTTTTCCGCGATGGGGTTCAAGGCGTATTCATAATCGGTGTCGGCGTAAGTGGTGAAGCCGGGCAGCGTGCCGGGGGGATAGGGATACCACGGCTTTTCATCGGCGCCGAGCACGTTGAAAGCGATCTGCACGTTGTCGTGCCTGGGGGAATTACCGGCGGGAAGCTGCGGAGTTTTGCGATACGAATATCGCCGCACGCCCTGCGGCCAGTGAAGCTCCTGCGTGTTCACTATGTCCGGCAAATCGACCGTCACATATTGCGGATACTTCGCGTCGGCGCCGATGACGTGATATCCCTCGGCGCCATAGACGCCTTTCCAGTTTCCTTGGGTTTCCTCGTCGGTTTTCAGATATTTTCCAAAGACGCCGCGCGCCTTGGGACTGGCCGGCGCCGGATCGAAGAAGATTCCGCTGACGACGCCGCCCGCGCCGTTCGTGCCGCTGACTTTAATACGGACGTCGCCGGCCAGATCGTAGACGGCGTATTTGCCGTAGCTTAGTCGGGTAAAAACATTCCGGGCGAGCGATCGTCCGGTGGCTTTATTGATGATCTCGACGACGGCGCCGCGCTGGCCGGGCTGGACCCAATCGAGCAGATAAAGGGCGACCCGGTGCGGCTGGCCCTCGGGCAACTTCACGTCGATCGCGAATGACTGAAGCGTTGTCTGCCAGGCGGCGGCCACGCGATCCTTGCCGTCGCCTTGCGGCTTTTGCAGGGCCCGCGCGTCCTGGGTCGATTCGGCCCATGTCACGTCCTTTTTCTGTAGGGCGTGTTCCCGATCGACCCGATAGCAGACCTCCGGATAGAAAAACTCGTCGGGATTCAGCGTCTCAAATCGAGGCATTCCCTCGTCAGGCGTGTCGTCGGCGATCTTGGCCGCGAAATAAAAATTGCTGTCGTCGTATGCCATGTAGCCGGCGGCCAAACCTTTACCGACGGTCTGATCGAATTTCTTGAACGGCAGCCATGCCGCTTCGGTGAGCGTGGGGCCACCCGGTCCGGCGCTCTTGATAATCTGCGGCAAAACGTCCTTCCAATCGTCGAGGTTCCCGTCCACGACGATCGTGCGGCGCGGAATGACGTTCACGTGCATCGCCTCTTCATGAACGGCGGTACCGTCGGCGCCGGCGTCGAAGGCGACGGAAAGCGGATACGTGTTGTCCGAAACCGATTCGCCGCCGGTGATGGGAATTTCGATTTCCCTGGCCTCGTTTGGCGCGAACGCGATCGACTGGGCCGGTTGCTGGAGCGTCAACTTCCCGAGCGCGGCAGTCAGTTTTCCGGTCACCGGCCGATTCAGAATATTGGTCAGGGACAGACGGAGAGCCGGTCGTTGTTCGACGCGCGCGATCATGTCATGGGCGACAATCGCAAGCGGCTCGATCCCCTCGACGCGCGAGGCGCGGATGGCGGCGAGCATTGCCGCGACCGATCCCGGCTTGCCGTCGCCGCGAAGGAAAAAACCGCGGCCATCCAGCGGGATCACGATCTTGCCATCTTTGGCCGGCGCCGGATTCCCGTAGAAATCGAACAGGCTGAACCGGGGATCGGCGGCGATCGTCATCGTGGCGCCGCTGAGAACCTCGGGCTTGGCGATCGCCGTTTCCAAAGCCGTGCGGTCCGGGGCCGGGGCGTTGGCGGGCATCGCCGCCAGTTGTTTCTTCAGGTCGCGCTTGTGGGCGATCTCGGCAAACCCTCTTGCCGTGCGGAATGGAAGATCATCGGGTTTGAATTCTTCGCCAAGATCGCCGACGACGACCACCGTGGCGTCTTCGGGATTTGCCGCGCCATCGTCCATGGCGTCGCCATCGAATACCATCACCCAGGGAAGGCCGTTCTTGAAGAGCAGTTCGCGGAAGGGGCGTTCGCCGATGAAATGGTTGGCGGCGCCGACCGAAGCCGCGACCGGCCACGCTTCGGTTACCTTCACGCGCAGGGTCTTGCCGTCGGCGGTTCGGACGACCCCGTCCTGGGCGTCGGAAATATCTCCTCCGTAGATGCCCATCGCGCGGTCATATCCCGCCGCCCGGTCGGCCGCGATGGCGGCGGCGACGCGATCGTCGGTGTTGGCGATCCAGCTTTCGGTGTCCCAGATTTTCACCCGGCCGTTGGGGCTTTTTCGATCGACCCATTTCTTCACCGTCGTATGCGCGTCCAGACCCTGGTAGTGAATGCTGATGAAGTCGCACCATTTCAGGAATTCGTCGGACCCGTCTCCGAACATTTTATCCATCGCGTTGGACGTCGAATCAAAACCGCCGAGCAATATCTGCACGCCGTCGTTCTTGCGAGCCTCTTCGACGCCCCGGCACATGCGGGTGAAGATCTCACGATAACGAAGCATGTCCGCGCCCCAGCCGGAAATCGACAAACCCTCCCACGGCTCATTCCAAAGATAAAACGCCGTGCAAGGGCCTTTGGGCCAGCCGAATTTCGCCGCCAGCGTGTGGCAGAATTTCTCGTAGTCGGCGTCGTACGACGGAACCCACGCCAGATCAAACTTCGTCTCCTTCATCACCGCGTTTTCATCCAGCCATGGCCTGGGCTGTTTGAGCGGCTCCCAGTCTCCGAAGAACGCGGGACCGCCGACCATGAACATCGTCGTGATGTTGGCGTCTTGCAGCGCCTTGAGCCGCTCGGCATGCTTCTCCAGCCACTCGGGAAAATCCTTGTCGGTCGTCGGCTTGTAGCTGACCTCATATCGAATCGCATGAACCCCAAGCCGCTTGAGCACGTCCAGCGGCATCGAATCGAGACAGAGCTTGGAATATTGGACGCGCTTATTGGAGACCGCGAATGTCCGCACGAACGTGCTCACCATCGCCCGCCCATCGCCTCCAAGATCGACCACCAGCGCATAGGCCCCAAATTCAGCGGGAACCGCCGGCGTCACGGTAATATCCTCAAAACCCTCTGCGGCGAGATTTACGTCGATCGGGGTCGAACCGGCATCGGCGATCTTGTACATCAGCGGCGTCCAGATATCGCCAGGTATTCCTCGCGTCGCGTATCGAATCAAATCGACCTTCGCCTTGGCGACGATCGGCTTATCGGTGTTGTTGACCAACTGAAAGGTAAAGCTGGCCGCTTCTCCCGGATTCAAAATATTTCCCGGCACGGAACTGCCGATCAGCTGCGCGGAATAAGGGTAGCTCTTCTGATTGAGCACAACGCCGAGCGTTTGCGCATACCCCGGCATTCGCGCCCCCGAGATCGTCTGCGCGTCCGCATGACGCAGATCACAATTCAACAGAACAACCACCAAAGCAAGAAAATAAGTGACCGGCGCTGGGGATCGGGGCGGATAGTGCATTGAGACCTCTGCATGATTGAGAAGATGCTTATTCAGCGGATACTCCACGTTCGGCGATGCGTTAAGTCATACTCGCAAAACGTGGCGAGCAATGTAGAGAATTTTTCCGATTGCTAAAGCGTCTCTCCGTTTAGCGGCCCCGTTCGCGAGGCGTTGATTCGCGACCCGAGGTCCTCACCAACGCAAGAAATGCTCCAGTCGAGAATTCCGAGCCGATCGCGCGGCGCAAAGCGCCACGGATATAAATCGACGAGCGCCGCTATAACGCATCACTGAGGATTCCGTTGAGCGCCGCGTCCGAGAGCGTCGCCGGATTAAAGCGCATGCTGCTGGCTTTTTTCGCCAGTTCGACCATCGCGGGCACGTCGGCCTCGGCGATCCGAAATTGCCCCAGCGGCGGAATATGAAGCTCCTGCGATAAATCGACGCAGAAAAGAATGGCGGCGTCGATCGCCTGCGGATCGGTTAATCCGCTCTCGGCCGAAAGCGCTCGGCCGATCGTCGCATACCGGCCAAGGACCGGATGATCTTCCGATTCGGCCCGAAGCCACGCGACGTTTGCCGCGATGACGCCCGGCAATAACGCGGCGCAGATCGTCCCGTGCGGCGCCGGGAAATTGGCGCCCAGCGGCGCGGCGAAACCATGCACGGCGCCAAGCCCCGCGTTGGTCAGCGCGATGCCGCTGAGCAACGCGGTCATCGCCATCGCTTCGCGCGCGTCAAGATCATCATCGCCGTTCGAATAAGCGCGTCGCAACGATCGCGCGGCGAGCGTAATTCCTCGCAGCGCCAGCGCATCGGTCATCGGATGGGCGCCGGTCGAGGTGTAGGATTCGATGCATTGGCAGAGCGCATCCATGCCGGAACTGGCCGTGACGTTGGGCGGCGTGGTGACGCCGAGCTCCGGGTCGATCAGTGCGACGCGGGCAAGAAGCTGCTCGCCGCGGATGCTCGCTTTGAAGCGCCGCTCCGGCGCGCCGATGACGGCGTTGCGGGTCGCCTCGGCGCCTGTGCCGGCGGTGGTGGGGATCGCGATCCACGGGGCGGCGGCCCGCGTCAGCTTCTGTCCTTTGCCGATTACTTCCATGTAATCCAGCGCCGATCCCCCATTGGAAATAAGCCCGGCGACCGCCTTGGCGGCGTCGATTGCGCTCCCGCCCCCGAGCCCGATCACCACGTCCGACATCGCTCGGCGGGCGAGATCGATCGCCGCGTCGATGTCCTGAACTTTCGGCTCGCCATGCTGGCGAAATATTTCGTGGCCAATTCCCGCCGCGTCAATCATCGCGATAAGCCGGTCCGCGATCGCCTGCGACCCGTTATAAACGATGAACGCGCGTCGGCCGAACTGCGAGGTCAGTTCCCCGACCCGCGAGAACTGCCCGCCGCCGAAGAGAATGCGGGGAACGCTGTAGAAGTCGAATTTATTCATGGGTTAAGCTGAACGCTCCGCAACACTATTCGTTCATTACCTTGTGTGGCGACAAGATTTTTTCACGCCTTGGAAAACGAACCACGGGTTGCGACGATTTTACTGATGAAGAGCGAGAACTCTTCCATCCGTGTCGATCGGCGAAATCCGTGGTTTAAGTCTTTGGTCGCGGCCAGCGGGCCGCGCCGGGTTCATTCGCGGATGGTTTTTCTTAGCCGTTTCGTAGTAGCCGATGCGCAAATCGAACGCCGGCCAGCGGTCCGCGGACGAAGCCGTTGTAAACCTGGACGGCGACGCAGCCGCGTTGAAGGTAGCCGTGCAGGTGTTCGCGGTCGTAGATTCCGCCGCATCCGATGACGGGGCGATTCAGTCGGTCGGCGATGAACGCCGCCATGCGCTGCGCCTTGGGCCGGACGACGTTTCCGCTCAAGCCGCCGCGGCCGAATTTTTCATGTTCGACGGGTTGGGTATTGCAGCAGATGTAGCCATCGACCCCGGCCGATTCGCAGACGTCCAATACGTGCTCCAGCCGTTTGACGCCGGGCGCGTCGAGCGGATCGAGCACGGGGGAAAGCTTGACCATTAACGGGCGTTGGGGGGCGCCCGCGCGGGATGGATTAATGGCGGCGAGCAACTCGGCCAGCGGACCTGGCTCCTCAAAAGTTCGGCCTTCCCGGGTGTTGGGACACGATACGTTGATGGCCGTGTACATGCCGAAACGGGAGAGGAGACGATAGCTGCCGAGAATGTCCTCAATGGCGCCGTCGCCGAGAATGTCAGGCGAATGGGTTTTGGCGATGTTGACGCCGAAGTATGGCGTTTGAATATCGGCTAACCGAGCGGCGACGACCTCGGCGGGATCGCCGTTGAGGCCCATGCGGTTCATGATCGTCTGGTCGTCAAGGCGGAACATGCGCGGTTTAGGATTTCCCGAACCGCCGCGAAACGTGACGCTGCCGACTTCGACGAAGCCGAAACCGTAATCGATGGCCGCGTCCGCAATCTGCGCATTCTTGTCGAAACCGGCGGCCAAGCCGAGCGGGTTGGGGAGGCGATGGGCGAATAAAAGCGGGCGCGATTCGTCCGGCAGCGTGATCGGGCCGGGCGCGAGCAATCGACGGCGCATGGCCCATTTGCCCAGGTCGTGGGCCGGTTCGGGCGGGATGATGCGCAGGCCCAGATAGGAGGTTCGATCCAACAGGTCTTTCACCGCGTTTGCCATGCGAACGATTTTATACACGAAGTTGGGTGCATGACATTTTGTTGGCCCTTGACCCCCTCACCACGAGGTTCACCACTTGCGGGTTGGCTTGCCGTGGAAGATAAACGACGGCACGGATGAACAAGCAACCACGGCCGACTGGCTTGCGGAATCGACTTGGCGGGGCCATCGCGCGCGTGTCGTGGACCTATTTGATCGTGCTGATCATCTTCTATTTCTTTCTGCGCATCTGGGGAGACGATTGGTGGCTGGCGACCCTGATGCTGTTCGGCCCCATCTGGGTGACGGCACTCCCGTTGGCCGTGCTTGCGCCGACGGCGGCGCTGGTCAGCCGGCGGTCGCTGGTCGCGCTGGCGCTGGCGGCATATGTCGCGTTTTTTTTGTTGATCGATGTTTGCGTTCCCTGGCGACCGCTGATTCATCCGCACCGCCTGACCCAGCATCTGCGCATTCTCACCTGCAACGTCCACGGCAAAGTATTCGACGGGCCCGCGTTGGGCCAATTGATCGAACAATCCGGCCCGGACGTCATTTTGCTTCAGGAAGCCTGGGTGGCGCGGCAGGCGGTGGCGCCGTTTGCCGGCGATGTGCGATGGCATTGGCGGCGCGACGGGGAACTGGCTATCGCCAGCCGGTATCCGATCTCGAGCGCCGAAGATTTCGGCGATCCGCGCTGGAGCAAGTGGGGCGGCGCGTGCGTTCGCTATCACCTCGCCGCGCCCGGAGGCGAGGTCTGCATCTTCAACATTCATCTTGCGTCGCCGCACACTCAGTTTCAGGCGGTGATCGATCAGAAGTCCGACAGCACGGAGATCCTGGAGGAACATCTGGCGGTGAGATCGCAACAATCGCAGAAATTAAGCGTCGTCGCGCGGGCGCAAGGCGGCAACATGATGCTGGGCGGCGATTTTAATACGATCTGCGAGGGAAGCATCTACCGCGAATCGTGGGCGCAATTCGCCGACGCCTTCACCACCGCCGGGCTCGGAATCGGCCATACTTATTTTGCCGAAGGCGCCGCGATCAGGATCGATCACGTCATGAGCGGCTCGCAGTGGCGTTGCCGCCGGTGCCGGGTGGGGCCGGACGTCGGATCGCCGCATCGGCCGTTGATCGCCGATATGGAGTGGATTCAAACACGGTGAGAATCGAAATTACCATTCCGAAATAACGATTTCGTCACGGCGCCGCGTCCCTACGGATTGGCCGGCACGTTCGGTTCGGAATCGCCCAGGCTGGGGATCGTGCTGGAATTGCTCTTTGGCTTCGGGGAGTTGTGCTTGGGACCGATCCAGGCGCCTTCGACGCCCTCGGATAGAACGGCGCCATACCGGTCGTCGACAAGCTGCTCGCGGCCGTCCTGCTCGGTCTTGAGAATCTTCTTCTGATCCGCCAAGGCGGTTTCCACGAGGCCGATTCGCAGTTTCCGTTCCGAAATGCCCAGGTCGAACAGTTCGGTGATCCTTGCTTTCAATTCGGATTGCAGGCGGGCCTTATCTCCGGTGTTGCGCTTGAGCTTCAGGCAGATGCCGAAAACGTCGTCGTCCAGTTCGACCTCGCGCACTTTCAAGTTGTAAAGCTCCGGTGACTGCGCTTTAAGACGGTTTATCATCCGATAGCGTCCGACCAGAAATTGCTCGAAGGGCTTCTTAGGGCCGCCGGGGATGCGTTCGATCTGTTCGTAGCGGTTCTTGGAATGAACGCTGAGAAACTGCTTGGCCGCTTCCCATTCCTTTTCGAGTTCGGTGGCGCCGATGCGCGGATGGTCGGCTCGATATTTCTCGATATCGCTCTTGTCGTGAGCGGGTCGATCGAACAAGGCGCCATCGCCGTTGGAAACGGTGACGGCCGGCCGGCTGCGCACCACCGCCAGCGCCACCAGCACGGCACATAGCGACCAGGGGAACAACGCAAGCAGGCGGGATGTCATCAGCCGACTATTCATTGGCGTCCGGGATGGCGAAAAATGAGCGGACCGGATCCGAACCGCCGTTGGTCAGTTCCGCGATCTGCTCCTCGGCGGCTTCGAGCGAAGCGACGCTCTTGGGCTGCTGGGCGGGATTCCCCTGGTCAAAACTGTTGGTCATTGCGTGGGTAATTTCCTCAGCCGGGCCTGAAGACGAGATCGGGTCGCTCGTATGAGGATTTGGCCCTCGAATGACCAGAATTCCCGTGTTGGCGGCCGGGCGATCGAACCAAACCAGGCATGCGATGAGCACCGCCGCCGCCGCGGCCGCGGGATAGGCCCACGCCGGGAACCGCCGCAACCGGACAATCCCGATTCGTTCCGGAGCATCGGCGGACATCGACCGATCGGCCAACCGTTGCCGCATGGCCGACCCGATTCGCGTCAACGCCGCCGATTCACCCTGCAACGGCGTCGCATCCAGACGAGCCATACCGGCGTCGAACGACCCGATCGCTCCGTCCAACTCCTGTAGTTCCGCCCGCAGTGCCGCGTCGGCCCCCAGCATTCGCTCGACCTGTGCCCGATCCTCGGCGGCCAGTTCGCCCGCCAGATACATCATGAGCCGCGATGAATTGTTCAATTTTCCAAACACGTTATCAACTTTCCGATCTTCGATCCGGCGATTGTATCCGTTACGATCCGTCGGTCATCAGTTCTTTGAGCCGAATCATCGCCTTGTGGGCGCGTCCGAGCGCGGTGTTGAGCGGACACCCCAGTAATTCGGCAATATCGACAAACTTCATATCGCTATAATAGCGAAGCATCAACACCTGCCGCTGGGCATCCGGAAGCTGCGCGATGGCCTTGACGAGTTTCTGGTCCTGCTCGACGCCTTCCATGCGATGGTCGGCATGCGGGGCGTGGTCATCATAAACCAACTTTAACCCCGCATGGGCGGCTTTTTCGCGGCCGCGTGTGCGCCAGTGGTCGTTGGCCTTATTGGTCGCGATGCGAAAGAGCCACGACTTAAACCCGCCGCCCCCGTTATCGGGGTCGAACTTGTCGGCATGGTCGAGGACGCTCAGCCAGGTTTGCTGGAGCAATTCCTCGGCCACATGATTCCCCGCCAGCCGTTGCAAGTACCGGCTCAAAGCGGAGTAATGTCGTTTCACCAGCACATCGCCGGCGATTGCGTCTCCATTCCGCAGGCGCTGCATCAGCGCCTCGTCGCTATCGACGGCCGATTTGCCGGGCTGGGACGCTGCTTGCACGGTCATTCAACTGTTGAAACCTGGGGCCGTCATCTATCTAACGCGGGTCGAGATGTTTTATTCCTGCCATCCGCCAGACAAGAATTTTTAGCCGGCCCTCAAAAATCGGCGCCTTGGTCATTCGTAGCACAGCCGCCGCGGCTGTGTCTCAAACCAAGCGGACGCCCGTTTACGGATAATTCGCAACGGCGAAGTGGGTTGTCCCAACGGATTGGGCTGTCGAATTGAAAAATTTTGCGATTTATCACATCGCAAGTCCCGCAGACCGTCCGCTGTTCGAGCCGATCTTGCGATCGGGAAAATACCGCGCCACCGTCGCCGCGGACGGCGCCGGCGTGATCAGCGAGGCCAGCACCGTTACCGCCGCCGCTCCAAGCGTCATCGGAACGACCGGCGAGAAGTTCAGGAAACTGAGCTTGCCGATCGCGGTCATAAAGACGATTTTCGTCGTTCCCATTTGCCAGAGCACCGCCTCCGGCCTGTAATGATGGAAGCCCTCCGCGTAAACCAGAAAAATCACCCACCCCGCCACCCAAAGCGTGCACGCCAGCGCGCCGAACTTGGTGCTGCGCTTCCAGAACAGGGCGGCGATCATCATCGGCGCCAGGGCCGCGAAGCCGGAAAAGGCGTACGTCACCGCCAGATCGAAGATGGGCGGTCTTCCCAAGGCGATAAAGTAGGCCGTTCCGTTGATCAAGACGATGAACAGTCGGCCCATGTGCACGACGCTCTTTTCCCCCAGGCGTTTTCCGCCGCCGTAATAGCTGAAGATGTCCTTGGTGAACATCGTGCTCAGGGCCAGGATCTGGTGGCAGTCCGAACCCATCACCGCCGAGATAATGCCCGCCGCCAGCAGCCCAAACAAGCCGGCCGGCACATACACCTTCAGCATCTCCAGCAAGACGCTGTCGGAATTGTTATTGGCGATCTTGTTCCATTCCTTGGACAGGATCGGATTCTTGATCGCGTAGATCCGATGGGCGACTTCAGTCGCCTTCAGCTTCTTATCCTTATCGTCGCGTTTGGCGTCCTCGCGAACGTCGGCGAGGATCGACCGGGCGGCGGCGGCGGCCGCGGCGGCGGGATTGGGCTTTGGCTTGGCGGGCGGTTTCTCCGACACCTCAGCCGCCCGCGATGTCGCCGGCGCCATCCCTTCAAGTTTATTGTGCGCCATCATCCCCGCCGGCCTGGCTGGGCCGGCGGCGATCTTCTCCAGCGCCGCCGTCAGGTCCGGCGCCACTTCCTCCCCCTTTGTATTCGTCCCGGCGCCGGCTTCCAGCCATTCCTTAAACGGCTCGGAATTGGCGGCGACCAAATCGCGCACCTTATCCTGGCTGGGTCCCAGCGCCCCCAGAAAGACGCATGGCAGCCAAATCGCGGCGATGCAGATCGGATAGAGAATGACCGTCTTCTTAAACGCCGTCACTTTTTTGGCCGTGAAGCACATGATCGACATGTGCGGAAACATGATCGACGACAGCGGAATCAGCATGAAGCTGAGAAAAACCTGCCAGGGAATGCGCTCTCGCGTGAGAAGCGTTCCCATTTTCGCCTGCGGCGGCGTTTGAATCACCGCGTGCGTGATCGGATTCACCGGATGATTGGACGGATCGGTGAGCATCTTGCTGACCGCGCCGTGGAATCCGCCGTCCATGTGGTTGCCGACCCAGGTAAAGGCGATCACGCCAAAGCTGATGAACAGCAGCGTTTGCAGCACGTTGACCCAGACGGCGCCGCGCATGCCGCCGAAGAAGACGGTGGCCATGACGATGAGCGTGACGATGGCGCCGCCGACCGGGTAGGAGATTCGATTGTCGGTCAAAGACGAGAGGATGGTCCCGCCGCCGTCGATGCTGATGATCAGGTAGGGGAGCAGCATGGACGCGGTGACGACGAAGATGATGGTTCCGATGAACGAGCATTCCCAGCGATCGCGGAAGAATGAAACCTGCGTCATATGGCCGAAGCGCTTGCCGTACGACCAGAGACGGGTGCCGATGAAAAAGAGGGTCAGGGGGATGACCAGGGCGGAGGAGGTGGCCATCATTCCGAAGATTCCGATGCCCTGTTTATAGGCCGCGCCGGACGATCCAAGGATGGCGAAGGCGGTCATGTTGGTCGCGAACAGCGACAGGAAAAAGACGATGGAGCCGATCGATCGGCTGGCGAGAAAGAAGTCTTCCCCGGTCTCGCGTCCTTTGCGAAATGCGAAGATGCCGATGTAAAGAACGACCGCTAGATAGACAAAGATGACGATGGCGGGAAGCATGGCGCGCTACTCCTGATTGGTACACCTTCAATGCCGGCGGGACCGCCGTCGTGGCCGTTTGTTTTTCGCGGCGGGGACACAGGCCAGGCGCCTGCGCCACGCGCGTCGTCGTAGGTCGCCGCGCGTGGAAAAATCGGCTTAATGTTCGGGATAACCCTCGGCCTTGCGCGCCTCGGGCGTTTCCGGCTCGGATTGTTCCAACTCCGCCGGCCAGACCGTCGCGACGCACAGCGCCATCAGCAACGCCGCCGCGATGCAAAACAAGGCGTGATACCACAGCCCCACCGGCAGGAACCCAAGCAGCAGCGGGAAAGGCGTTCTCCACAGCCAGAAATCCTGATGGATCACCACCAGAACGCAAACCAGCAATGCGATAAACCATTTCATTTCGGTTGACTCCGCTAGGCCGCTCGTGCGGACAAATGTTGTTACACCGGATATTCGTGCGGCGTTGTGATAGCGTGGGAACGGCGCGCTTGCAACGAATGCGCGGACCGCCGCGTAAAATCATGGGTGACGCTTTGGCCTTTGCCCGCAAACCCGTTACGCCGGGGGGGCCGGGGAGGGAAAGTGGGCCCAGCCGTCAAAAGTGTCGCACGCCTCGTATAATCCATCATGCCATGGCGGACGTCGTCACATGAGACGCAGCGTCGGAAAACAAGCGTAATAGCCGCCGCCCTGGCGACGACTATTGTTCCAGTAACATCAGCCGGCGGCGGAACGGGGCATTGATGCAGGATTGGGATGGAATCGTGGCCCGCGAAGGTCCGTCGGTTTGGCGGATCGCGTATCGGCTGCTGGGCAATCGCGCCGACGCCGACGAGTGTTTCCAGGAAACATTCCTGGCGGCGCTTCGCTTGGCCGGGCGCGAGCCTTTGCGCGACGCACGCGCGATCCTGAACCGCCTGGCGGTGGCGCGGGCGATGGATCGGCTTCGACGGCGCTATCGGCAGCGCGGGCGGGAAATGACCACCGAATGGGAATCTCATCCCGCCGGCGGCGTGTCGCCGTCGCAATGCGCCGAGGCGGCGGAATTATCCGAGCGGCTCAGAAACGCGTTGGCCGAGCTTCCCGCGAAACAGGCCGAGGCGTTTTGTCTGTTTAACCTGGAGGGATACAGCTATCAGCAGATCGGCGTTCAATTGAATTGCTCGATCGACAACGTCGGCGTCCTGCTGCATCGGGCACGAGCCAGGCTTCGGCAATTGTTGTCGCAGGTTGGCGCCGAATAAATTTCCCGCGACTCAGACACGAGAATGACCATGAGACCGGAGAATTCCGAATCCGAAAATCGATTTGATCGCGGCGATCTTCTGAATCGCGCCGCCGAGGCGCTGCGCGACCTCCCGACGCCGAACGGTCCTTCGCGCGAGTTGATCGCCCGAACCCAGGCGGCTCTTCGCCGGGCTCAAACGAAAATCCCCGCCGGGCGACTCATGTTTCTGCGTCCTACGCTATTCCGCGTCGCCGCGATGGTCGCCGTTGTTTGCGGATCCACGCTGGGATATTGGACGGCGGCGCGCTGGAATCGGCCGAGACGCCAATCCGATCTGGTTCGTGTCGACGTGGCGCCTGATCGATCCAAACCGGACGCCGTTCCTGACGCGAGACCGCGGCAAAACCCGCTGGTCCCGTCGCTCCCGCCGAGTCATTCATCGACCACCGGCCCCGCTCTCGAAAAAGACCCGGCGCCGCCGCCTCCGGCCGCTCCGATTCTTGCCGACGGTATCCTGACCGGCCGTATCGTGTTCGATGGCGCCGTCTCACCGCCCCGGCCGATGATGGGCGTTAACATGACGCCCGAATGTATTAGAGAGCATGGGGGCGCGATCTATGATGAATCAATGGTGGTCGGCGCCAACGGGACGCTGGCCAACGTGGTGGTTTCGGTGAGCGACGGACTGTCCGGCTGGCTGCGCGAGGAATACCCGCCGCCGCCGCCTGCCGTGTTGGATCAGAAGGGGTGCGTCTTCGTGCCTCACGTGGTGCCGGTGATGGTCGGGCAGCAGCTTTTGATTCGCAACAGCGATCCGTTTTTGCATAACGTCCGCGTGATGGCGGTGAACAATCCGCCGGCGAATCTGGGTCAGCCGTCAACGAGCGAGTCGCAGACGGCGCCGTTTGAATCGCCGGAGGTTTTTCGCGTGAAGTGCGACGTGCATCCGTGGATGCAGGCGTGGGTGCGGGTGGTGGACAATCCGTTTTTCGCCGTGACCGGTCGCGACGGCCTGTTCACCATCCGCGGACTTCCGCCGGGAACCTACACGCTCAAGGCATGGCATGAACAGCTGGGCGTGAAGGAACAGCAGATCGTCATCGTTCCCGGCGAGGGAGCCGACGCCAACTTCACGTTTCACGCCGGGCCGCGGTAATTCTACTTCTTCAGCGATCCGATCACTTCATCCTTGCGGCTGGTCCAGTCCAGGGCGGCCGTCGCGTCCCATGCCTTTACGTTTTTGATCTCCGCGGATTTGCCGCCGACGGTGAAGCCGATCATATTCTTGGCGGCATGGTCGATGCCTTCGGATTTAAGGTATCCGACCGGCTTGCCGTCGATGCTGATGACGATCTGATCGCCCAAGACCTCGACCCGGCCTTCGTGCCAGGCGGCGGGGTCGAAGCTGGCCTTGAACGTCGCGGTCTTGTCCTTCACCTTTTCCTGAATTTCTTTCTTTTCGGCGGGAGTGGCCGTCGGCTTGGAGGTGACGTCGTAATACTCGTTTTTCATGCCGCCGAGCTTCATGTCCTGAAGCTGAACTTTGTCGGGCATGATGATCGCCTGCAAAATATGCCCGGCATGCGATCCCTTATATTTGCTGTCCCGCATGTTGAGGTGCAAGTTTTTGGCGGTGTCAAGCTTGAACGAAAACTCCACCAGCACGTCTTTGTACTCGACGTTTGGGTTGATGTACGCATAAGCGCCATGGTGGTCTTCGGGAATCTCAAAGGCGGTGACGACGCCGTCCTTTACCGACCAATTTCCCTTCCCCACATTCCATTTGGGCTTCATCTGCCCGCTGGCGAAATCATCCTCGAAAATCAGCTTGCCCGGCGTAACCATCACGGGCTTGCTGTCGGCCGCGAAAGCGCGGGCGCCGGCGACCGAAGCGAAAAGACACACAACCAAGGCGGCAAAATTCGATTTCATGTTGATCTCCGTTGCTTGAATCTATCGCGGCACGATCGAAATGTTGTCGATGTTTGCGGGCGCGTGAACGATTCGGGTAAAATTCACTCCGCCTGGGCGGCGGCATGTTCGCTTCTTGGGTTTCTCGAATGCACGATCTATAATGCGGCCAAAGGAACCGACCATGCCCATCCCCGTATTACGCGCCATGCCCACCCTCGCGGTCATCGCAATTTGCTTTTGCCTCGTCGCGTCGGGGCGCGGCGAACAAGGGCGTATCGCCACCAATGAAATCGTTAAGCCGACTTTGCTCGCCGACGTCGACGCCGCCGTTCCCGGCTCGACGTTTACCCTCGGCGTACGATTGAAAATCGCGCCGCGCTATCACACCTATTGGATCAATCCCGGCGAATTCGGAAACCCGACCCGCATCAAAATCGCCGGGCCAATAGGTTTTGATTTCGGTGAGATTCAGTGGCCGCTGCCCACGAGGATCGAGCACGATGGAAGCGTCACCTTCGGCTACGAAAATGACGTGCTGCTGATGATTCCCGTCAAGGTCGCCGCCGGCGTGCCGATAAGCGGCGCGGCGAATATCACGGCCGACGTCAACTGGCTTTCGTGCAGCGACGCATGCATCGAAGGGGCGGCGAAATTGCGGATTGTTTTGCCGATCGGCGCGAAGGCGGGTCCGGCGAACGTGGCGTTGTTCGATGCCTGGCGGAATTGCCTGCCGATTTCGACCGGGAATCCCGACGCGTCGCAGGTGATAATGAACGCCGTTCAAGCCAAAGCGGCGGATGGGGCGCCGCTGCCCGCGCTGACGGTACAGTGGAAAGCGGCGCCGACGACGCTCGAATGGTTTCCCGTCGCCACCGCGGCGATCGCCGTCGAAAACGTCGATATCAAGCAGGACGGCCCGATCACGCGTATCGCATTTAAGCCGACGATCTATAAGCCGGATCAAATCCCCGGCGGAAAGATCGACAGCGTGCTGGTTTACAAAGACGCCAGGGGCAATCGGCATGGAATCGCCATCCCCGTCGCCGTTAAAAAGGAATAACGTGAAGTCATCGCTCTGGTATTGAATATTGGACGAATCCCTTGCCGGATCATGTGGCCACCGAGGCGGCGTTCGCCGCCGGGCCGCTGAACGGTTCATCGCATTGTTTTGGAGACCGCCCATGAAACGCTTCATCGCGCCTGTGTTCGCACTGCTGGTCGTCGCCGGCCTGGCCATCGCCGCCGACGTGAAGTCCGGCCTGGATCTCGGCGACAGCACATCGCCGTTTCTCGTCAAGGATATTACCGGTCCCCACCAGGGCACGAGCCTCTGTTACCGCTGCGCCTATGGCGCCAAGCCGGTGACGTGCATCTTCACGCGCGAGATCACGCCGGAAGTGGAGAGCCTGGTGCAGAAGATCGACGCGACGGTCGGCAGCAACTCCGACAAGAACATGCGCGGCTTCGTCGTGCTGATCACCGAAGACGCCGACGCCGGCGCAAAACAGCTCACGAAACTGGCGGCCGACAAGCACATCAAGAACGTCCCGCTGACGGTCTTTGACGGCGCCGCCGGTCCTCCCGAATACAAAATTTCCAAGGACGCCGCCGTGACGGTGTTGATGTGGAACAAGAGCCGGGTCGAAGTGAATCACGCTTTCGCGGCCGGTAAGCTGAGCGACGGCGATGTGGCGAAAATCGCCGCCGACACGAGCAAAATCCTCAATTGATTTTGATCTTTCCCGCCGAGCATCAGGCCCGCCTTCGCGACGAAGGCGGGCCTTTTTCAGATGAGAGCCTTTGAAATACGTGTAGCGCGGGGGTTTGCGCCCTGTCCGTCCACGAGAGAAGGGGCCAGCCGGCGGCGCTACCGGTCATTCAAAGATTCCCGATATCCATGATGAAACTCCCGTGCCTGTTTTTCGTGGTTGGTCTGTTTTGGGCGCCGGCCCTTTTCGCCGGTTCGTCCAACAGCTTGATGGACATTTCCGCCGACGGAACTTTGCTGGCCTGCTCGAATCGCGACAGCGGCAGCGTGACGATCGTCGATCTGGCGACGAACAAAAAATTGCGGGAAACACAAGTCGGCCATGCCCCCGAGGGGGTCAGTTTTCTCGGCGCCGGCCATTGCCTGGCGGTCGCGGTTTATCATGACGCCAAAGTCGTTTTTCTCGACGCCGACAGCGGAAAGACGCTCGGGCAGACGGCGGTTTTCGATGAGCCGTACGGCGTCGTCGGCGATTCGGGCGGGCGGCGAGTTTATGTGACGCTGAGCTATCCCGGCCAGGTGGTGGAGATCGACGCCGCATCGCATGCGGTACGGCGAACGTTCACCGCCGGGCCGTTTGCGCGAGGGATCGCCATCGCTGGCGACGACTCGCGCCTCTATGTCACCGAGTTTTATACCGCCGCCGTTTTGGCCATCGACGTGGCCACGGGCAAAACGATCGACCGCTGGCCCGGCACGTCCAGCGATAATCTTTCGCGTCAGATCACGCTTCATCCCACGCGAAGCAAGGCATACCTTTCGCACATCCGGTCGGCGGTCGAACGCGCGCAGGGCGAAGGATCGATTTTTCCCTACGTAACCGTGCTCGATACCAAGCCGGCCGGTGCTTCGAGCGATAAGCGCCGATCGCGTTTCCCGATGGATAGTTTCATCGGCACATACGTGACCGCCAATCCGTGGGAGGTCGCGATTTCGCCGGATGGGACGCGTTTTTTCGTCGTGTTTAGCGGGACCAACGATCTGTTCGCGTGCGAAGTCGTGGACGACGATTATCGTGAACTGCGCTATCGGGCGACGTTGCAGCTTGGCGCCAATCCGAGGGCCGTGCGCGTGTCGCCGGACAACAAAACATTTTACGTTTACGACGCGCTGGACTTTAACGTGGTCGCGTACGACACGGATACGCTGGCCAGGCGGGCCACGATTCAGGTGGCCGAAAACCCCCTGGGCGCCGAAATCCTTCTCGGCAAAAAATTGTTTTACACGGCCCTTCAGCCGATGGTCGGCCGGCGCTGGATTTCCTGCGCGAGTTGTCATCCCGACGGCGAAACCGACGGCCGCACCTGGCAGAATCCCGAAGGCCTTCGCAATACGCCGTCGCTGGCGGGCATGGCATGGACGCATCCGCTGCACTGGTCGGCCGATCGCGACGAAGTGCAGGAATTTGAACACACCATTCGCGGCCCGCTGATGCAGGGGCGCGGCCTTGTTCGCGGGCTGATCAATCCGGCGCTGGGCCTGCCCAACAAGGGGCTTTCCGCCGGGCTTGACGCACTGGCCGCTTACAGCAACACGCACGCGGTTCAGATCAGCCCCTATGCCCGGGGCGGCTTGAGCGAACCGGCAAAACGCGGCCGCGAGATTTTCTTCTCGAAGCGGACGATGTGCGCCAGTTGTCATAGCGGCCCGTTTCTCACCGATTCCACGCCGCGCGAAACGATTCTCCGCCACGACGTCGGCACCGGCGCGGATGATCCTACGGAACTCAAGGGGTCGGCTTACGACACGCCGACGCTTCTGGGCATTTACAAAACCGCGCCCTACCTGCATCACGGCAAAGCCGCCACCCTGGAAGACGTATTGACGACCGCCAATCACGACGACCGTCACGGCCAGACCAGCCAACTCTCCGGGCCGCAGATCGGCGACCTGGTCGCGTTCCTCAAGTGTCTGCCCTATGAAGATCCCGAACCGCAGGCCAGAGCGCTTGGAATGAAGAAGATCGAGCGTTAAGAGGCGCTTCGACCGCCCCAGGAAGAACATGGAATCGCAAACGACAAATTCGTTCAAGCAGGCGTTGCGCGACGGCCGGGCGCAGATCGGCTTATGGTCCAGCCTGTGCAGCGCCATCGCCGTCGAGGTTTGCGCGGGGGCGGGGTTTGACTGGCTTTTGATCGACGCCGAGCATGCGCCCAATGAGTTGCCGACGATCATCGGCCAATTACAGGCGATGGCCACGGCGACGGCGGCGGCGGTGGTTCGGCCGCCGTGGAACGATACGGTGCTCATCAAGCGTTACCTGGACGCGGGCGTGCGGAATCTGCTGATCCCGTATGTGCAATCCGCGGAGGAGGCTCGCGCCGCGGTCGCCGCCACGCGCTACCCGCCCGCCGGCGTGCGCGGCGTGGCGTCGATTCATCGCGCGAATCGATGGGCGCGCGACAAGGGTTATTTCCAGCGCGCCAATGACGACATGTGCGTGCTGGTTCAGCTCGAGACAGCCGCCGCTCTGGAGCGTCTCGAGGAGATCGCCGCCGTTCCCGGCGTCGACGGATTGTTCATCGGTCCCAGCGACCTGGCCGCGTCGATGGGCCATATCGGCGACATCGCCAATTCATCGGTTCGCGAGGCGATCGCAAATGGGATTGACCGGATTGGCAAAGCGGGAAAAGCCGCGGGAATCCTCGCGCCGCTCGAAGCGGACGCCAGGCATTGGCTAAGTCTCGGGGCGACGTTCGTGGCGGTGGGAAGCGATTTAAATCTGCTTGCCCGCCACACCGAACAACTGGCGGCGCGGTTTAGGAGTGGGAACTCAGCGTAAGAAAATGTGGTGCGAAGCGCTCCGGATTCGTTAGTCCAACGAATCACGATCCGCTTCGCGCGAAATTCGTTTATGTATCATCCAACGCGGAAAAGTCGCGATGCGGATTGTGCGAACATTTCCGGGGCTGATGTAGCGAGCGTGTCGAGAAAACGCTCCGCAAGCGGGGCCGCTCAACGCAGGAACCATCCCAGCAACCTGAGCAGGAGCAGCGCTCTATTTCAATTCCACCGACCAATACGCGTTATCAAGGAATTGCTTCCAACTCCCGTATCGCTCATCGGCCAGGCGGATGTTGATGACGGGGCTGCGCTTGGGCTTGATCGGCTTGGTGATCAGGTGCATGTGCGCCTGCTCGGGCGTGCGGCCGCCTTTTTTCACGTTGCACTTGATGCAGCAACAGACGATGTTGTCCCAGCTGGTCTTGCCGTTTTGGCTCTTGGGGATGACGTGGTCGAGCGACAAATCCGTCGTCGGCATCTTCTTTCCGCAATACTGGCAGCGGCTGCCGTCGCGGGCGTAGATGTTGCGGCGGTTGAACTTGACGTCCTGCCGGGGAAGCTTGTCGTAGCCAAGCAGGCGGATGATCCGCGGCACCGCGATCTGAAATCGCACCGTGTGGATCCAATCGTGCTGGTCCGGCTCGAACTCCTTCTTCAAAACCGACAATTCCTGCCAGCTGATGAAGTCGAAATTTTGCCAACTGCTGTGGCCCGAGGCGTCGGTCTCGATGTGGACCACCTCGGCCAGCTCGCGGCAAAGCAGCGAAAAAGCCCGCCGGACATTAATAACCCGAATCGCCTGGTAAAACTTATTGAGAACAAGAACGTTGGCATTCAGCGCCGTGACGCCGATGCCTTGGCCGATAGTGGCCAGTGAAGGCGGAACCTGTGCGGTGTGGTGCTTCATAGGGCTGTCTGAACCTTCCCTGTGCAGCGACTTGTAGCCAAGCCGCGGCGGCAATCGATCGTTCAGTTGGCCTGGAGGTCATCAACATCGACCCTCCTCGCCCGCGAGGTAACGGACAGATTGTAATCATGCGGATTCAGAAAAACCAGCGTCCCATAATTTCCGCGCCGCCACCACACCTCTCTTAAGCGCGATCTAAATCAAAAACCTATTTCGTGGACGAATGGAAACTTATTTCCAACTCACCAGCATCGGCTCAAAACGCTTGAGTCCATTGCCGGCGAATTTATCGCCGAGCCTTTCGATTTGGCTTTGAAAAGTTTCGCACTCGGAGGTGTGGATATGCTCAAAGCCGCGGGTCGTGACGACGCTATACCATTTCGGCGCCCAACTGCATCCCTTCTCGACGGTGGACGGGATGCCGTTCTTCACGAGGAAGTCTCGGGCGTCGTTGGCGACCTGCTCGCTCGGATAACATTGGGCGACGACGTAATTGAGCCCGATGGTCCGCGGCCCGTTGATGGACGCCGGTCGCGGCGCCACGTGCATCCCCTGGGCATTATTCGCCACCGGTAACGTGGACGTGAAATCATGATCGCGAACGTGTGTCGCGGCAACGGATATGTGCGGCCCGCCCGTCGAAGCCGACCCGCCGCCGCTCGAAGGCCGAAGCTTCGGACGGTTCACGTCCAGCACGCCCGGCTGGGCCAAGGCCGTGCGTGGCACGTCGGTCGACAGCGCCGGCGAAGTCTCGGTGGTGACCAACTCCAAACCGGCGGTCGATTGATGCTTTCCCATCACATACGCCAGCCCCACAACGACAACCACGGCAAAGCCGCCGACTACCGCATGCGCCAGCGGCAACCGAAGTTTGACCTCATGGCGAACACGATCGAACTGCAGCGCCCGCGAGCCGTCGGCGGGATTCCGGGTCGCGGCGACGGGACGAGTTGGATCGATTAAATCGCGTTTGGGACGAGCGACAGGCGTCGCCTGACGTGCGGCGGGGGATGCCCGCTCGGGCTCTTCCACCGCGGCGATCCGCGGGGCAATCAACGGCGATTTGATGGGCGTGGTCGTGGGATCATTCGGATCGATCACCGCGGCCGTTTGCGGATCGGCGTGGGTTTTGAACCACCAATTGGGCGTTCGCATCGAAAGCTGGCTTCGCGATGTATTTCCCTTTTTCGGTCCAGACATGACTTCAAACAACGCCGCGGCATGCTTACTTCTGGCCATCCGTGACCTCACTTTAATATGATCCGCTTGAGCGGAGGTGCAAGTTGGTGGCCGGTTCTCCGAACCAGCCCGCGATAAGCTAAGCTTCCGCGGCGTGCCGGTCAAGTGATCGCGATGAGCGTAATGCGCGGATTTTTTGTGCTGTCAAATTCCGACATTTTAACCAAGTGGTTTCGACGTCTTCTAGAAACGATCAGCGCGTCTGCCGGCTGAGACGCAGAGGCCCCGACCCTCATCCGCCGGTTTTCTCGACGAAGATCGCTGCTGTTTCCGTCGGTCCGCGGCCTACGGCGATACGCTTGCTCGGGCGGCATCGAGCTTTTGACTGGCGGCCTGCCACTGGGGATCGGCTTTGAGCGCCGCGTCGAAATTGTCTTTCATGCCGTTCAACCGCTCCGTCGCCGCGTCCAACTTTTCCCTGGCATTCTTTACGGCAGGATCCGATCGTTCACGCTCGGCCAGAATGGCCGTGACCAGCGAAGCGGCATTGAGTTTCTGCTCGGCGGCATTCACGACTTTTTGTGAAATCGGCGCCGCTTGAGTGGCTGCGCCGGGAATGATAACGGGAGCGGGGCGCCGGGCGTCGGCGCGGGCGGCGGCGACCTTTTGCGCGTCTTTTTCCTTCTGGGCCTCCGCTTCGGCATACGCAGGGTCTTGTGCGAGCCGGCGTGTCAAATCGGCGACGGCGCCGTCATAATCGTGTTCAGCCTGTTGAACGGCGCCAAGCGCCGATCGCACGTTATCTTTGGACTCAAAATCGCGCGAGAGTCGTGCGCGAGCCGCCATCATCTCCGCGCGAGCCGCTTCTTCCTGTTGAACCCGAGGAGACGGAACGGCAGGGGCGGCGGCGCCCGTGTTGTCCGGCGACTGTTGGTAATCGCCGTTGGCGTACCACGTTCCCGGCGTGTTCCACCACGGCGTATTGTAGTCGCCGGTCCAGTTGGCATAGCCATAGCCGGGAACATAGACCGTTCGTGCCGCACGCTCGGAATTTCGGCGCTCGTGCATGCGCGTGGCGCCGGCCGTTCCATTTGCTCCGGCATGCTCGGCCGCCGTGTTCGCCGGCGGAGCCGCATTCCCGACGCCGTTTGGATGCGCGGCGCCCGTCGGAGCGGCGGCGGACGGGGCGGGGACGGCGGCCACGCCGGCTTTCTGCACCTCCGCCCCCTGCGTATGCGTGGACGCCAGTCCGAACATCGCGGCGATACCGAGCACAACGACGCACTGGCGATTTGTCTCCATAAAGGTTCCCTTCGACTTGTATCCGCAGCAACCACGATGCCACGTTCTCCGCGGGAATACTCCGCTCAGAAAAGGTGGGGTTGATCCCAGCCTGCATTTTTCTGCTCGGCTCCTCCCCATCGCCCCAAACCGCGCCGGACGGTGGTAAACGCCACCGATTCGGCTCGCGGCCGCACATCATGCTCGATCTGGTCGTCAACGCGGCGAAGGCGCTTCTTGCAAACCCATTGTCTCCCGAGCCCGGCAAGAACTTCCACGTTGCGCCGCGTTCATGGCCACATCGGCGCCCCTTGCAAACCCGCCGTCTCCTCGAGCCCCAGCATTAGATTGGCGTTTTGCACCGCCTGCCCCGCGGCGCCTTTGCCGAGGTTGTCGATGGCGCCGAGCGCCGTCGTCACGCCGCGATCGGGATCACCGTGGTAGGAGACATAGACGAAATTCGATCCCGTCGCCCACTTGCTGTGCGGCGGCTTATCCAACACGCGCACGAACGGCCGATTTTTGTAAAATAATCTGGCGGCTTCGACGCAAGTCTCGGTCGTCGCGTTGCCTCGGCCGTAACAGGTGGAAAGAATGCCGCGCGTCATCGGAACCAGGTGCGGCGTAAACGTGATCGACGCCGGCGATCCGTGCAACTGCGACAGCGCCTTGGTCATCTCCGGGACATGGGCGTGCTTGAGCAGGGCATAGGCGGCGACGTCTTCGTTCACCTCGGCGTAGCCGAAGGTCCCGCCTCCGCCGCGGCCTGCGCCGCTAACGCCGCTCTTGGCGTCGATGATGATGCCGGTCGGCTCGATCAACCTGGCGGCGATCAACGGCGCCAGCGCCGCCAGGGACGCGGCGGGATAGCAGCCGGGGTTTGCCACGCGGGTGGCGCCGCGCATTTTCTGGGGCCACACGTCGGCCAGGCCGTAGGTCCAACCTTCGACGAAGCGGTGGTCTCCGCCGACATCGACGATGCGCGTCGTCGCGCGAACCATCGCCAGGGCCTGTTTGGAATCGCCGGAGGGGAGGGACGCGAACAGCACGTCCAATTCCGGAAGGGCGGCGGGGTCCCATTTTTCGATTTTGAGATCGGCGAGTTGGGCGGATACGCCGGGAAATCGCTCGATCAGGGCCTGTCCCGCGCTGCTTTCGCCGGCGGCGTAGACGACGCGGAAATTGGGATGAGACGCACACAGCCGAAGCGCCTCGCCGCCGCCGTAACCACTGATGCCGACGATGCCGACTCGCAAGATCTTGTTTTGATCGCTCACGTTCGATGAACTCCTATTCACGCGGCGGGGATTGTATACGCGATCCGGCCGCGCCGGAAGCGAGCGGACGAAGCGCCAATGACTTCGCGCCGTCAAAAATTCCGAAAATGTTTGTGTTGGCCAGTTTATCCCGTATATATAAGTGGAAGGGTATTCACCGGCGCGGCAATATCGTCCGCAGTCGGCTCGTCCAAATCCGTCGCGGAGGGAATTGCCCCCTCGCCCGGCCTTTCTTACATCATGGGAGGAACAACGAATGGGTCCGCCACGCCGCCGATATCGCCGAAACAAGAATTCGCAAATTCAATCAGGGCCGGTTCGTCCGATCGTCGAGCGAATCGAAGCGCGACTGCTGATGACCACCGTCTATGCGGTGACCGATCTTGGCAGCCTTGGCGGCGGCAATACCGTCGTCGCCGGCATCAATAGCGCCGGGCAGATTGTGGGGGGCTCAAACGTCAAGAGCGGCGTTCAGCATCCGTTTCTCTACACCGGCGGCAGGATGATCGACCTTGGCGTCCCCGCCGGCGCCACCTCGGCCACCGCCGTGGCCATTAACGCCAAGGGCGACGTCTTAATCGAGGGCAGCAAGCCGATCGACGCCACGCCCTCCGACGGGTCGTATGAAAGCGCCTACTTGTATAGCGGCGGCGTCGTGAAGAGCCTGGGGAACCTGCCCGGCTTTAACAGCATTTCGCCCACAGCCCTGAACGATTCCGATACCATTGTCGGAAGTTGCGAGTATTTCCAGCCGGGCGGCGCTAACTATCAATTCAGCGCCTTCATCTATCAGAACAATTCGCTCAAGCCGTTGGCGGTGGCCTATCCGCCCTATGCGATCAACGACGCGGGAACCATCGGCGGATACAACTTCATCGATACCGCCGGCGTGATCGCCACTCTCGGCAACAACGGCGCCGGCCCCAGCACCATACAAGCCATCAACGCATCGGGTAATTCCACCGGCTATTCCCTCACCGGCTACGGCGACGCCTTGGCGCTTTTCAGCCCAAAGGGCGTTCTCACCCAATTATCCATTCCCGGCGCCACGTACGGCGATTCATCCTCCGACGACGGCAACGCGATCAACAACTCGGGCGTTATCGTCGGATCCGGCTACAGCTTTCCGGGCGCGCCAGACGTTAACCACGCATTGATCGAACAAAATGGGTTGGTGCAGGATCTGAATACGCTGATCGACCCCGCAAATCACATCACGCTGAAAAGCGCCAATGGGATTAACGCCGGCGGGTCGATCGTCGCGACGACGAGCAACGGCCATTCTGTTTTGCTCACGCCGCAATCCAAAACGCTCGGCGCCATTTCCGGAACGGTTTTCAACGATCAAAACGGCGACGGCGTGCAGCAGGCGGGCGAACCCGGACTTGCGGGCCAGACACTGTTTCTCGATCTGAATAACAATGGCGCCCCGAACCCCGGCGAACCGACTGCCGTCACCAACGCCGCCGGGCATTATGCGTTCAACGGCTTATGGGAAGGCACATACACCGTCGCCAACGTACTGCCAAGCAACGCCTGGCGCCAAACCCTTCCCGCAGCCAACGGAACGCATGTCGTCACGCTCTCGCTCGGCAAAGCCGTGAGCGGAGAAAATTTCGCCGAACAGCAATTGGTCGCGTATGCGTTGACCGATCTTTCTCCGACGTCAAGCGCCGCCAGCCAATACTATAGTTCCGCCAGCGCCATCAATGCGTCGGGACAGGTCGCGGGCGGTTACGCCACGTCCGTCGTCCTGCAACAACCCACGCTCTTCAACACCAACGGAACACGGGTCGATCTCAGCGCCGCCGGCGGCGAGGCCTTGGGAATCAATGACAGCGGGCAGGTTGTCGGCGAATACACAGTCGGCAGCGGCTCAAAACAGACCACATATGCGTTCGTCTACGCCAACGGCAAAATAACGAATCTCGGCGCGTTGCCCGGCGACGTCTCGAGCGGGGCCACCTCCATCAATAACGCCGGCGAGATCGTTGGCGATTCGACTTCCGCGATTCCGCCATTCGATCCAAACGACCCGTATCTTTCCGCCACCACGCGCGGCTTCATTGACGTCAACGGCAAACTCATGGCCGTCAATCCCAATCTGGCGATGAATCTTTTCATCGATGCCGTCAACGACAGCGGCGTTTTTGTCGGCGAAGAAAATTCGCCGGGATACAAAGGCCCCGATTACAACGTCCCGTTTATTTCCGTCAACGGCAAGGTCGTGGATATCACGTCCGTTCAAGGCTCGCTAAACGCAATCAATAATGCGGGCAAAGCGGTTGGCGCCGGCGACAGTTCTAATGGAAGTTTCAGCGGCGCGTTTTCGTATCTCAACGGCAAAATGACGCCGATCGCCGGACTCCAAGCCGCCGATGGAATTAACGATGCCGGCGTCATCGTCGGGGTGACTCTCGACAGCGACGGCAACGCCGACCACGGTGCGGTTGATATTGGCGGAAAGGTGATCGACCTGAATAACACAATCCCGGCGGGTAGTTTTACGATCACCGCGGCCAACGCCGTCAACGCATCGGGCTGGATCGCCGCCAACGCGACCGACGCCAATCACAATTCGCATGCCGTGTTGCTCAAGCCCATTCTGGCGAGCGTGAGCGGCAGCGTATTCTTCGACAGGAAATCTTCCGGCGCCTACCAGTCCGGCGATACGCCTCTTGCCGGCCGGCAAGTCTATGTCGATGTCGACAATAAAGGACACTACGTCGCCGGCGATCCGACAGCCCTCACCGACGCCAACGGAAACTACACGATCACCGGCGTGCCGACCGGCGGGTGCACGATCCGCGCGGTAGAACCGGGCGGCTGGTATCAAACCACTCCCGCCGCCGGCGCCGGCATTTACGTCAGCGCCGGCGCCGGGGCGAACGTCAAAGTCCAGGCGTTTGGCGAAGGAACGCCGGCCAACCTCTCCATCAGCGGCGAAGTCTTCAACGATCTCAACGACAGCGCCGGCAAAAACCCCAAAGATCCCGGCATCGCCGGCGTGACCGTCTATCTCGACGCCAACAACAACGGCAAGCGTGATTCCGGCGAGCAATCGTTCGTCACCGGCGCCAACGGGAATTTTTCATTCGATGATCTTCTCCCCGGCGTGTATGTCGTGCGCGCGGTAACGCCCAGCGGCTTTAAGCAATCCACGCCGCTGAACGGCGGAGCGAATACCGTGACGCTTACGGTCGGCCGCAGCGTAAACAACGCGTACTTCGGCGAAACGGCGATCAAATCGAAATGACGAAGCGGCGAAAACAGGGCGTTTTCCAGATAAGCGAAGCGTGGCTTGACGACAAAAGACGATAAACCGAGAAAAACGGGAAATCGGATCCTATGGAAACGGTCGATGCCGTTGCCACGCTACGGAAAACTCGGTAGCATCAAATTCGACGCAAATTGAGTGCGAGGTGTAGGCATGAATTTGAGCAAGGATATTCGGTCGTTGTCGGATTTTAAGCGGAATACGAGCGAATTAATGGAGCGAATGGAGGAGACCGGCGAGCCGATGGTATTGACCGTGAACGGCAAAGCGAAGCTGGTCGTGCAGGATGCCGCGTCGTACCAAAAGCTGATGGAATCTCTCGACTATAGCGAAGCCGTCAAGGGCGTCCGTCGCGGGATGGACGATGTGAAAGAGGGTCGAACGAAGCCGGCGCGACAGGCGTTCTCAGAGATTCGTAAGAAGCACGCAATGGTACGGAACGCGCGCTCGTGAAATATCGAGTCGAACTCACCGAAAATGCGCAGCGGGAGGCCGCTGCAGCGTATGACTGGCATGCGGAGCGAAACGCGCGAGCGGCTGCGTGGTTCAGTGGTGTCGTGGACGCAATCGAAGGGCTGTCGGAGATGCCGACCCGCTGGGGGCTGGCCCGCGAAAGCGCAGAATTCGATGAACCGGTGCGGCAGCTGCTCTACGGAAGGTCGCCGCACGTCTATCGCGTCCTTTTTATCAGCCGCTCGGACGTCGTCTTTGTCGTGCGTGTGCGCCATGGCGCCCGAAGAACCTTGCTACGAAGCGAGGTCATGCTTCCGCCCGTCGGAGGGACGGGCGCCTAATTTAGCGTATTTTCATACTGTTGTGGCGAATTTAGGGCGGGGCTACTAAACGCACAAACGCTGCAGCGATCTATAACATGGTCTAAGTCGTTCGGATTCCGCCAGACGCGTTGCTCGAAGAACGCGCCGCCGCTTGACACAAAGGCCGGCGAGCGTCGCGAATATTTCGCCGACTCACAAATCGGCCCTCCCCGGCTCCACTTCCCGTCCCGATTTATAACCGCGCATCCGGCTCCCGTTACGCTACAATTCGGCCAATGGATTTCCTGAAGACCATCGGCGGGAAGATCGTTTCAGGATTGGTGGCGGTCGCAGTGATCGCCATCGCAATCTCATGGTGGCAGATGGACCCCTCCACCCGCCATACAATCGTCAGCGGCGCCGGCCGGATTTTTGGCTGGCTGATGATCGTCATCCTGACGCCGGGCGTGACGTTTTTTGTCGTGGCGTGGGTGAACTCGCTGGAAAGCAACGCGGCTGGCGCGGCGCTGGTGGTCGCTTACACCGCCGTCGAGGCGGTTGTGCTGGCATGGTTGTTTGGGTGGGGGATACAAGGGTCGAGCCGGGTCGTCGTCTTCTCGGCGGCGGTTTTGCTGGCGGGTGCGTATAATCTGCTGGCGTGCGACTGGATCGCCGAGAAGGTAGAGTAGCCGTCGGGAGCAAGTAATGGCCAACGTCAATCAACGCGTGGGCGAATACGTCCTGCAGTCGAAGATCAACAGCGGGACCTTCGGCGAAGTCTGGAAGGCGCACCACCACGTGTGGATCGACCAGCTCGTCGCCGTCAAGATCCCCACCGATCCGCAATTCCTGCAAAACCTCCAGCGCGAAGGGGTTGCGATTCACGGGCTGACCCATCCGAACATCGTACACGCCATGGGCTTTGATCCGTATGCCGAGATTCCGTACCTCACGATGGAATATGTGCCCGGCTCAAGCCTTCGGCCACTCATACAAAAGCGGAATCTCTCCATCCCCGACGCCGTCGCGATCATGCGGCAAGTGCTGCTGGGCCTGAATTACGCGCACAGCCAGAACATCGTTCATCGCGACATCAAGCCGGAAAATATTCTCGTTCACGAACGCGGCTTTCAGGAAGGGTTCGGCACGGAAGGGGTCATCAAAGTCACCGACTTTGGACTCGGCAAGGCAATCGTCACGACGACGATGGGCTCGATCGCCTATTCGCAGTCGATGGATACGCCCGCCGCCCGCGAGATCGCCGGCACGCTGGACTACATGTCGCCCGAACAGCGCAGCGGAGCCGAGGTCGATCGGCGGGCCGACTTGTACGCGTGCGGCGTGGTGCTGTACGAGCTTCTCACCGGCGAGCGCCCGGCCGGGACGGATCTCCCCAGCGACATCAATCGCAATGTGCCAAAGAGCCTCGACGAAGCGTTTCGCCGATCGTATGCCCGGCTCGATAAGCGGTTCGCGTCGGCGACCGATTTTCTCGCGGCGCTCGCGCCGACCATGCCGCCGCTGCTGCCGAGACAAAAGGTCGACGTGAATCGTGCGATTCCCGGCGTGGGGATCGCCGGCCATTCGGCAGACCTGCCGATGAACGCCGTGCGTCCGCCTTGCCCACAGTGCCGTCATCCGGTCGAAGCGGACGATCAATTCTGCATGCAGTGCGGCATGCAGCTTGTCGAAAATATCCGGCGATGCCCCATGTGCGGCGCCTATCCCGACGCCACCGATCAATACTGTATCTTCTGCGGCCAAACGCTGACGGCTCATCTGACCCGCGTGTGAGGCGATGTGAAGGAGCGGCCATGCCGATATTTTTTGCCGCGATGATGTTCGCCATTGTGGTCGTGGTGGCCGTGGTGGTCGTCTATGTGTGGGTGATCATGCTGCTGTTTCGGGGCGTGTCGCGGCTGTTTTGCGGCTCGGCGAAATCGCCGGCCGGCGCGAATGGCGCCGCCGACGACCAGCGCGTTCGCCAGTGCAGCCGCGCGGAATGTTTTACCAATAATCCCGCTCACGCCCAGTTTTGCCGCAAATGCGGCCGGCGATTGAAAACCGAGCGGGTTCGGCGTGTGGCGTGAATGGCCATGGGTTGCAATGTCGTGATTTGATGTCGGCGCCAACTTCACCAATCTCCGCTGTTTCTGTCGCCGATCATTGCGATGCGCTGGCGGCGTCGGCCGTTCGTCGGCTCGAAAGCCCCTCGGACCGTGGGTCGTGGGGACTGCTCAAGACCGTTTTTCTCGGCGTCGTCAGCTTCGGCCTGATTCCGTTGTTGGCATGGTCCGCCCGCTTCCGCGATTACGCCAGGGATGATTCCGAGGCGATCCGTGATTTAGCCGAGTGGGCCAAATTTCGCGGCCGCCAGCCCGCCGCCATGCGGTCGCTGCTGGCCGCCGCCGAGGAAACCGTTCCAAGCCCGCTGCCGCGCGTGTTGGCGATCGTGCTGGCGATACTGATCGCCGGCGTGTTCGCGATTCAATTCACGCACGTCCCGTTCTCCCTGGACAATCTGCTTGACGCGACGTACTCGCATGATTTTTGCCCCGAGCAATCGTCGCCGTTCGATCGTCCTGAATTTTTGTATCGCGTATGGGTGGCCGGCCTGTCGGTGGGATATGCCGTTCAATGGCTTCACGTGCGCATGCACGGCCAGAACGTCAAGCGATTCGTTTCGCAATTCAATCCGGTGATCACGGCCGAGAACCTGCCCGCGGTGCGCGTCTCCACGCGCGGGTGGGTCTACTTTCGGCCGCTTTGGATCATGACGGCCGTGATATTGTCGATGTACCACGCGTGGTGGAGCATCCCGATGGTGCTGGCCGGGATGGCGCAGCGGCGCTATACCACCCTCACCGCCAAGCGACTGCGAAAGGAGCTTGCCCGGCGGATGAGAGACGTGGCGATGACCGATCGATCGCCCGGTTTTGCCGCGGTCGCGCCGCCGCGACGATGCGGCAATCCGCGATGCCTGGCGCCGCTGCATCCCCACGCACGGTTCTGCACGCGATGCGGCTCAAAGCTGATCTGGATGACGAATTTATGAGAGCCATGTACGTCATCTTGTGCGTCGGGGGATGGGTCTGGACCGTCTTTGCCCTGGCGTATCTGGCGGTGCGACTGAGAAAGCGTCGACAATGAAAATCAGTTCCGATCCATCTCTTCATTGCCAACGCGAGCGGCGGATGATCCAGCACGTGGAAAAGCTGCTGGCCGACGACCGCCTGCGCGTCGAGACGACCCTGGGCCGGCGACCGGTAACGGCCTTCGTTCGCGACGTGGCGCGGAACGATCACGCATTGGAACTCAAACGGCTGATGACCGAGATGAACGTGCCGGACCGCGAGTTGATGAGCCGAATGCCGGTCGGGCAGACGCTGGATATCGCCCTGACGCGCACGCAATGGTTCATCTTCACGCAGACCGTCGCGCGCATCCGCGTCGTTTGCGTTTCCCCCGCCCGCGCGCTGGTGGCGGGGGACGAACCTGAGCCGATGAACGCCGGCGACGTGAGCCGAACGCTGGCGGCGATGCCCCCCGCGCCAGGCTCGGCGCCGACGACGATCGTGCTTGTCTCCACGTCCGGTTTCACGCGCGACGCGCGCGAGGCGGCGGAGAAACGGCCCGATCAAACGATCATCCTCGTCGAGCCCGACGAGGCCGGCGGATGGAGCGCCGGCGGCCCGGAACGCGCCAGGAGCATCGTCGAATTATTTGATCCCGAAGTGGAAGCCGACAAACGCCGGCGCGTGCTCGATCTGATCGGCGAAAGCCGGATCGACCTTCTCACCAGCGGCATCGCCGCCGACAAGCTCGCGGCCAAATTGAAGCTTCCTGTGGCGTTGGTCGAAAGCGTGGTGAAAGAATATGCCAAAACAAATCCGGGGCTTTCCGCGAAGAAACTTGACGGCAGGTTCGTATTATTCCGGGAAGGATCCGGTTCGCCGTCAACGGCGGGTTTTGGCTCGGGAGGTTCCATGGGTCTGATGGACAAAGTTCGGATTCTTTTTTCCGGGAAGGGCGAGACCGAAAAGAAAATCGCTTTCCTTTCCGAGCGCAAGGCGGCCCTGAGTCTCCAGCGCGACCGCGCCTACGAGGAGATGACCGCCCTGGAGGAGCAGGAAGCGGCGCTCAAGCGGCAATTCAAGGAGGCCGCCGGCGCGATCACCAAGCGGCGGGTGACCAGCCAGATGTTGCAGCTTCGCAAGGACCTCGAACGCCGCCAGCAGTTGTTGTCGATGCTCAATCAGCAGGTGAACGTGGTGAGCACGCATCTGCATAATCTGGGTTTGGTGCAGCAGGGCCACGCGGCTCAGTTGCCGGACACGGAAGAAATTACCGAAGACGCGGTGAAGGCCGAGGAAATTCTCGCGCAGTTGGAAGCCGATTCGGAGCTTGCCGGTTCCGTCGGGCAGATCGCGACATCGTCGATGAGCGACGAGGAAAAGGCTCTTTTCGACGAATTGGAAAGCGAGACCGCCGGTCCGGCAGTAGCGGAACCGCCGATGAAGTCGGAAACAAAGGCCGCGGAACCGGCGCATCGCGAGTCGGCATCGCGCACGCCGCCCGTCCGCGAACCGCTCGGCGAGCAGGCGGCGGCCAATCCGGCGCGGCGCGCCAAACCGGAAGCCGGGTAAGACGGATTCGATCCGCCTGATCCGCGACCTTCCGCCTGAGTCGCGTTCCGAATTGGATCGGATTGCAGGCGTCGCCGTATCGGCGCCGTGGGCTGGTCATAATCGTTTAAGTCTCACATGGCACTCATCGACAAAATCTTCGGGCACAAGAAAACCCTCAGCGAACTCGATCGTCAGGCGCTGCGCAAGGAGGAGATTCTTCTCACGAAGCAGCGCGATCGGCTTTTCAAGAAAATCGAGCAGATCAGCACGGACAAACAGAAAATCTTCCAGCAGGGCGCCACGCAAAAATCGCCCGAACTCCGCAAGGCATTGGCGCAGGATTTTGAGCTCAAAACGCAAGAGCAGCTCATGAGCGCGCGCGAGCTCAATTTGCGCAGCAAGGAATTGCTCACCGTCAGCCGCCTTCGTATGGTGAAGGAAAACACCGATCGCGGCCGCTCGATGGGCCGCCTGAATCTCACCGGCAAAGACGTCGAAAAAATCAGCCAGTGGATCGAGGATGATTCCGTCGGACAAGACATCTACATGGAACGGCTGAACGAGATCCTCGATCTCGGCGCGCAATCGGATAAAGACGCGATGGCCCAGGCCGGCGTCAGCGGCGCCGGTCAGGAATTGCTGAACCTCTGGAATGAGATGGACCGCGGGACGATTAAACAGGAAGAAGCGTTCGAGGAAGCCGACAAAGCCGTCCGGCGGAAAAACGCGCCGATGGAAAAAGAACAATAGCGATAGAAGTGAATGGTCGGGAATTTGACATCGCACGGAAAGACAGATTCATTCCTGCGACCCCCATGTCCGCCTCGTCTCCCACGAAATCCGCAGAGTAGACGAATCACGACCCCAAACGCGTTTTTGCTTGCCTCTTCACCGATGACAGCGCGCAAAAAAAGGCCGCACGGTGGAGGGTTAGAGTCCGTGCGGCCTTGGCGGAGGAGGAAACGAGGATTGTTTTGCGGATTCACGAGTCGCTTCTTAAAGGGAATCTCGATGAATCTCGCGTATTAATTTTTTGTTTGCATTCGCTTCGGAAAAACCCGGACATCGCAACCCGCAGACCGTCTGCGGGTTGCAATGCCCAGTGGGAACCAACCGCGCTCCATGTTCAGGGCAACTACTTTGTTGCCCCGGCCATCACATTGACGGCCTCTGGGATTCTTCTAAAGCGAACTCGGCGCCAGCCGTAAATTTAAAAAAACGGCCTCGATAAAGTGCCGTTTTTCGCGGGGAAACCACGTTTTTTTCAGATTCGGCGTCACGTTGCACAATTTCGCCTTCACACGGATTTGCCCGGTTTCTGGGCGGAGCGGCCTTGCCGACAAATCAATGCACAACATTTCTTCACTACGCCCGCTCAGCGGCCCGACGTGTTCAACCAACGTCAAGCGCCAGCGTGCTTCCTGCAACGCACTGCCGGAGAGGGCGTAATTCTTAATGACTGCGCCTAACGCGGGTTTATGTCAATCAACTGGTAATCTTCCGCTTGTGCGAAGGAATGCGTCCGAAAATAAGTCCGCATTGAATGGGCTGGTTAGCGCGACCGAACGCGGAAGTTATTGCACCTGCATTCCAAGGGTTGTCGAACGATGTTGTTCATAGAACGACCAGTAGCCAAGCCTTTCCCGCGATGCCCCCATCGGACAGACGCGGCCGCCGTCGGCATCGCGATCGCTATTATTGGGGCATGCTTTTTTTCGGCTTTGGCGTCGGCCGCCCAGACCGAGTGGTGGGCAGTGCAGTCGTTGACGCGACCCGCCGTGCCGGCCGACGACTCCGCCGACGGTGGGTCCGCACTTCTCAATCCGCTTGACGCTTTTATTTTTGCGAAATTAAAAGAGGCCGGCTTATCCCGCTCCCCCGAGGCCGATCGGCGCGTGCTCATCCGGCGGCTGACGTTTGATCTGCATGGCTTGCCTCCTTCGCCGCAGGAAATCGATCGCTTTGTTCGCGACTCCGATCCGCATGCCTATGAACATCTGGTCGACCGGCTTCTTGCCTCGCCCCGTTACGGCGAGCGGATGGCCCGGCGCTGGCTCGACGTCGTTCACTACGGGGAATCCGACGGTTTTGGCATGGATCGGCCGCGAATGAACGCCTGGCCGTATCGGGATTATCTCATCCGGAGTTTTAACGAGGATAAGCCGTATTCCAGGCTCGTGCAGGAACAGGTTGCCGCCGACGCGATGTATCCGGATCAGCCGGCCAATATCCCGGCGCTCGGATTTCTTTCCGCCGGCCCGTTCAACGAGAGCGCTCTGGTGGAACAAGTCAACGGCACGCTCTGCTGGAACATCGCCCTGAACCTCGACCGCGACGACATGGTCAGCAACGTCGCCTCGACCTTCATGAGCGTGACGCTGCATTGCGCTCGCTGCCATAATCACAAATTCGATCCGATCACGCAGTTGGATTACTACCGCATGCAATCGGTCTTCGCGGGCGTGCGGCGTGGCGACCGCGACTACGACGACGAAATCAAAACCACCCACGCGCGAAATCGATGGCTGGCCGTGCGACGGCAAATTCAAGACGGCGTCGCGCTGGCGGCCCTGGCCGATACCGACAGGCGGGAACTGCTCGGCGCGAAAGACGCCGCCGCGCAAAGCATCATCGCCGCCGAAAAAAACTGGCGGACCCTCGCCGTCTCCGCGACAAGCGATTCCAGCAAGACGACGGTCGTCGCGCTCCCGGACGGATCGATCCGTTTCGAGGGCGCTGCGCCGGCGAACGATACTTATATGCTGGCGGCGAAAGTCCCGCTTGATTCGATCATGGCCCTGCGCCTCGAAGCGCTGACCGACGCCGCTCTTCCAGCGCACGGCGCCGGCCGCGAACCGCAAACGGGCGGCTTTCGCTTGAGCGAGTTTCGCGTCGTCGCCGCCCCGGCTTCGTCGCCGGAAAAAATCGCCTCCGTGAAAGTGCGGACGGCCCTGGCGGATTTCAGCGAAAATGGATCGGATATCGCCAAGGCGATCGACGGCCAGCCCGCCTCGGCATGGGGGATTCACCCGCGCGAGACGGAATCGCACCAAGCGGTCTTCATCTTCGATAAGCCGGTCGCCAACAAGGGCGGCACGCTCTTTACCATCCGCCTCGAACAACTGACCGGCGGCAAGAATCTCATCGGGCGACTGCGCCTGTCGGCTTGCGCCGAAGCGCCATCGCCGGCGGACGTTGTTTCGCCGGATGTTTTGGCGCTGCTCAAAACGCCGCAAGCCCGGCGCAACGCCGACCTCGAACGAAAAATCGAAGCGGGCATGAGCGGCGCGATGGTCGAAGCGAAATTAGCCGAGCTTCCCGCGCCGCACGTGGTTTTCGCGGTCGCCGACGATTTACCCGCGTTCAAGAACTACAGGCTCCCGAAAGACGCGCTGTCGATTCATGTCCTGCAACGCGGCGACGTGACCAAACCGATGCCGGACGTGGTGCAGCCGGGCGCGCTACAGGCCGTGGCTACGCCGCCCGCGATCTTCACGCTCGCCGACGCAAACGACGAGTCCGCGCGCCGCACGGCCTTGGCGCACTGGCTCACCGATCCGGCCAATCCGCTGACCTGGCGAAGCATCGCCAACCGAATCTGGCTGTGGAATTTCGATCGCGGCATCGTCGAGACCGCCAACGATTTCGGAAAAATGGGATCGCCCCCGTCGCACCCGGCGCTTTTGGATTGGCTGGCCTGCGAACTTCGCGACAACGGCGGATCGATCAAGCGCCTCACCCGCCTGATCGTCACGAGTGAAACCTATCGGCAATCCTCCCCGCAAAACGAAACCGCCCGAAAGCAGGATAGCGATAATCGGCTTTTGTGGCGGATGAACCGCCATCGGCTCGATTCCGAGCAGCTGCGCGATGCCCTGCTTGTCGCCAGCGGAAAGTTGGACGCGACGATGGGGGGACCGTCAGCGATGCAGTTCAATTATGACGATCCCAACAAGGAGGTGTCGCCGCGCATCAGCTACGACACGTTCGATCCCGACAGCCCCGCGAGTTATCGTCGCGGCGTCTACCGCTTTTTGTTTCGCAACATCAACGATCCGCTGCTTGAAGCGTTTGACGCCCCCAATTGCTCGCTTGCCACGCCCAAGCGCGACGTCACCACCACCCCCTTGCAAACGCTGTCGCTGTTCAATAACAAATTCGTGCTTCGCCAGTGCGAGCACCTGGCCGAGCGATTGGCGCGGGAATCGGCCGGGATCGACGCCCAGATTAATGAAGCATATTTGCTTTTGTACGGCCGCCCCGCGACATCGGATGAATCGAGCCTGATCGGCGACTATTGCCGCAAGCACGGGTTGGCTCAAACGTGCCGGGTGCTGGTGAACGCGAACGAATTTCTTTTTCTTCCGTGAGGCCGTGACATGAATACGCCGCTTTGTTCGCGCCGTCAGCCAACGCCCCGATCACGCCGGGATTTCCTGTCTCACGTCGGCGGCGGATTTGGCCTCATGGGGCTCGCCCATCTTCTCGGCGGCGACCCGCTCCTGGGCAACCAGGCTCCCTCACTCAATCAGCGTCCGCTTCCCCATCGCCGGCGCGCCAAGTCGGTCATCCAGCTTTTTATGCTCGGCGGGGCCAGCCAGTGCGATACGTTCGATTACAAGCCTGAGCTGATTCGACGTCACGGCGAGAAAGTGAATTTCACCGTCACCGGCGGAACCGCCGCCAGCCCCGGTCCCGTTCTCAAAAGCCCGTGGGATTGGAAGCAGCATGGAGAATCCGGCCGGTGGGTGACGTCGGCTCTTCCGAACATGGCCAGGCACGTCGATAAGATGGCGTTTCTCATGGGGATGCACGCGCCCACGAGCGAGCATTCCGCCGGCCAGACGATGCAGACCAGCGGGTTTGTCATGCAGGGTTTTCCGACCGTGGGCGCCTGGGTGAGTTACGCCCTGGGAAGCCTGAACGAAAATCTGCCGCGCTACGTGGCGTTGCCCGATCCGGTCGGCTTGCCCTGGACGGGCAAAGCCGCTTGGACGAACGGGTTTCTTCCGGCGCTGCACCAGGGGACGATGCTCAATCCGTCGGCCGTCAATCCGGTGCCGGATTTATTTCCGCCGAAAGGATCGGCGTTCGTCGATCCGGGCGCCGAGCGGGATAGTCTCGATCTAATCAATACGCTCAACCGCCGGCAGTTCGCGACGGCCAGCGACGATTCGCGTTTGGAAGCGCGGATCGCGTCATACGAACTGGCCGCGCGCATGCAGACTGCGGTGCCGGATCTGCTTGATCTGGCCGGTGAGTCGGCCATCGTGAAGCGTCTTTACGGCATCGGCGATCCGGTGACCGAGCCGATCGGCCGCAATTGTCTTATCGCGCGACGCCTTGTCGAGCGCGGCGTTCGATTCGTGCAGGTCTGGGTCGGGTCGGGCCTTAACGGCGGGGCGGGGAATTGGGATAACCATGGCGATATTCGCCCCGGCTCGGACTTCGAGCGAATGTGCCGTCGCAGCGACAAACCGATCGCGGGGTTGCTGGAGGATCTTCATCAGCGTGGATTGCTGGATGAAACGATCGTCTACTGGACCAGCGAGTTTGGACGCACGCCGTACAGCCAGGGATCGTCCGGCCGCGATCACAACGGCAATACGTTCGTCAGTTGGCTCGCGGGCGGCGGAATCAAAGGCGGCGCGACCTATGGTCAGAGCGACGAGTTTTCCTACGCCGCCGCCGAGAACGCGACCATGTGCTACGAACAACACGCCACCATCCTGCATTTGCTCGGCCTGAACCATCGCAATCTTTCCTTCCGTCATAGCGGCATCGACCGCCGACTCACCGACGTACACGGAAGGGTGATCCCGGAAATTATCGCCTGACGCCATATGTAATGGCGGTTACCTCTCCAGCTCACCAGCGCTTGCTTGCGGGGGGAAACCTGATTTATTCCATTCGTCACATATAGGATATCCCTCCCAGACCATCGCCCATTCGTTGCCGATCCGTGCCGTGGTCGAATTGATTCGTTGTCGCCGCGGCCGCCAACGCGTAAATTACTACGGTACCTTTGTACTTCTCGTGGGTCAGCCAGAGTTACGATTGATTTGGACTTATGAGCTCACAAGCGTGTCTCATTGCGCCTTCTGTACGCCCGTCCCGGCCTGAGCCTGGGAGGCTGCTTTTGTTGTCCACCAACATGGGAATGGGCGGCGGGGCCGAAGAGCAGGTCATTCATCTTGCGCAGAGTTTGACCGCGCGCGGCTGGTCCACGCTGATCGTCTCGATGTTGCCGCCCAGTCCGATGCCGCCGGGCTTCGATCGCGGCGAAATTCCGCTGGACAACCTCGGCATGAAACGCGGCATTCCCAATCCTCTCGGCATCCGGCGGCTTGCCCGGATCATCCGCGAGTTTCGCCCGCAGGTTTTGCACAGCCATATGACCCACGCCAATCTCCTGGCGCGGGCCGTGCGCGTGATTCAGCCTTATCCAGTGGGCGTGGGCACGCTGCATGCGCTGAATATGGCCGGCGTGGAGCGCGATCACACCGCCATCTTCGAAACCGCGCATCGCCTGACCGATCGCCTGTCGGACTGCACGACCGCAATCTGCCACGCCGCCGCCGATTACTATGTAAGCCGCGGCGCCGTGCCGGCGTCGAAAATGAGAGTCGTCCATAACGGCATCGACACTACCCGCTTTCAGCCCGACGCCGCCGCGCGCGATCGCCTGCGCCGCGAGTTGAATCTCGAAAATCGATTCGTCTGGCTCGCGGTCGGCCGGCTGGAATTGGTCAAAGCCTATTCGACTTTACTGAACGCCTTCGCTCGCTCGCGCGACCAATCGTCTATCCTGTTGATTTGCGGACAAGGCTCGCTTCAGGACGCGCTGACGGCGTTGACCGGGCAACTGGGCATCTCGCATCGCGTAAAATTCCTCGGCCTGCGAAGCGACATTCCCGACGTCATGAACGCCGCCGACGCTTTTGCGATCTCGTCTGATTCCGAAGGCCTTCCGCTGGTGCTGCTGCAAGCGGCGGCGGTGGGGCTTGCGATCGTCGCGACCGACGTCGGCGGCATCGGCGAGGTGGTGGTGGACGGAGTGAACGGATTTCTCGTTCCGCCCGGCGACCCCGCCGCTTTTGCACGCGCAATGGATCGTCTCGCGGCGCTCGGCGGCGCGGCGATGGGGCGCGCGGGCCGCGCGCGGGTGCGCGATCTTTTTGAAACAGACCGAGTCGTCGATCAGTGGGAACAGCTTTACGCCAATCTACTAATGGTTCGTTAGAGGAAGGGATCATGCAAAGTAGTCTCGTGCAATTACAGCCAGCGACTCATGAGAAAGCGTTTTCGGAATCGGCGCCGGCCGGGTCGATTTGCGAGCGGATCGCCCTGCGCGCGATCACCGATCCGGGCCGGTCGGCTTTGATCGACGGATCGATGCGATTGAGTTTCGCCGAGCTTGAAGACCGGTCCAATCAGTTGGCAGCGCTATTGCGCGACGCCGGGGCGGAATCGGAACAGTGCGTCGGGTTGCTGCTGGATCGATCGGCTGATTTCGTGGTAGCGGCGCTGGCCGTTCTTAAGACGGGCGCGGCTTACCTGCCGCTCGATCCGGCGACGCCCGCCGACCGCGCGGCGTTCATTCTCGCCGACGCCGGCGCCAAAATACTGCTGACGCATCGCCGCGCGGTGCTTCAATCGCTCCCCGCGGACCTTCGCGTCATCGAACTCGACGCCTCGGCGTCGGCGTCGATCGCGACCTCTCCGGCCACCTTCGACGCCGTCGTCCCCGATCCGTCCTGCCTCGCCTGCGTCATCTATACATCGGGTTCCACCGGCCAGCCCAAAGGGGTCGAAATCACCCACGGCAATCTGCTGAACCTGATCGACTGGCACTGTGACGCTTTCGACGTCACCGCGTCGGATAAGGCCAGCCAGGTCGCCGGCGTTGGCTTTGACGCAGCCGGCTGGGAAATCTGGCCCCATCTCACCGCCGGCGCCAGCGTGCACATCGCCGACGAGATGACGCGCCGCTCGCCGCAAACCCTTCGCGACTGGCTTGTGGCGGAGGGAATCACGATCGCGTTTGTGCCGACTGTTCTGGCCGAACAATTGCTGCACTCGACGTGGCCGAAAGAGACGAGGCTTCGCCGCCTTCTCACCGGCGCCGACACGCTGCACCGCCGACCGTCGGCTGGGCTGCCGTTTGTTCTGGTGAACAATTACGGCCCGACGGAATGCACGGTCGTTTCGACGTCTGGAACGGTCGTCCCCGACGCCGCCGCCGACGGCCCGCCCTCGATCGGTCGAGCGATTGCGAACGCCGTCGCGCTGATCCTGGACGAGTCGCTGCGCCCAACGCCGGCCGGCGAAGCGGGCGAGCTGTGCATGGCCGGCGCCCTCGTCGGGCGCGGCTATCGAAATCGGCCGGAGCTCACCGCAAGCAAATTTGTCGCCTACTTCCCCGCGTCCGGTCCGTCGATGCGCATCTATCGAACCGGCGACCGCGCCCGCCTGTTGCCCAGCGGCGAGATCGCCTTTCTCGGCCGGCTTGACGATCAGGTAAAGATTCGCGGCTACCGAATCGAGCTTGGCGAAATTATCTCCCTACTCGATCGCTATCCGGGAATCGAAGCAAGCGCCGTGATCGTGCGGAATGACGTGGAGGCCGACGCGGCGCTGGTCGCTTACGTGGTCGGCGCGCGCGATAGCCGATTGATCGCCGGTGACATTCGCGCGTTTCTCGCGGCCCGGGTTCCGGATTACATGGTTCCGTCGCGATTCGTCGCGCTGTCGGAGCTGCCGATGACCGCCAACGGGAAATTGGATAAGACCGCGTTGCCCGCCCCCGACGCCGACAATCTGCTTCCCGGCGCGACGCCGGTCGTCGCGGCGCCCGCGATGATCGAAGGGCCCGATTCCAAATTAGCGGTGGAATCAAAAATCGCCGCCGTGGTCGCGTCGCTGCTGGGGCAACCGTCGGTACGCCGCGACGATAATTTCTTCATGATCGGCGGCCATTCCATGCTCGGCGTGCAACTGGTCGCCCGGATCCGCGACGCCTTTGGCGTAAAGCTCACCCTCCGGCAACTTTTCACCGCGCCCACCGTCGCCGCCCTGTCGGCGGAAGTCGCGCGGCTGACGGAACAGCTTCTTTCGAAATGAGATATCATGCAGCCAACGGAATTGTTATCCCCCGTTCAAACGTCCGAAGTTCCCTTGAGTCTCTATCACCTGCTTGATCCGGAGGTGCTGGCCGATCCCTATCCGCTCTACGCCCGCCTGCGAACCAGCGACCCGGTTCACTGGGATCCGTACCTTCACGCATGGATCGTCACGCGCTATGAAGACGTCGTCACCGTGCTCTATCGCTTCTCGGCCGACCGCGCCCCGTCTCCGGAATTCTTCGAGGCGCTGGGCGCGCCTGAAGTCAGCCCCATCGCGAAAGTGATGGTCAAACAGATGCTGTTCCTGGACGCCTCGGCTCACACCCGCTTGCGAAAACTTGCCGGTTTTTCGTTTACGCCCGCGCGCATCCGCGTCCTTCGCCAGCACATTCAGGACATCGCCACGCGCTTGATCGATGACATCATCGCCCGAGGCGACGGCAAGATCGACCTGCTGGCCGACTTCGCCGAGCCGCTCCCGGCCATCGTTACCGCCGAGATGCTCGGCGTTCCCGTCGAAGATCATCTCAAGCTCAAAGACTGGTCGCAGACCTTCGCCGAGATGCTCGGCAACTTTCAGCACAATCCCGACCGCCTGACCGGCGTGCTGCATGCCGTCGAAGGACTCACCGCCTATTTCCAAAACGCGATTCTCGAACAGCGCCACACCCCCAGAGAAGGCCTGGTGAACGCCTTCATGACCGCGGAAGTGGACGGCGACCGTCTCACCGACGAGGAAATCGTCGCAAATTGCATCGTTACCATGGTCGGCGGTCTGGAGACGACCACCAACCTGATTTCCAACGGCATGCTCACGCTGCTGCGCAATCCCGATCGCATGGCCGAGCTGCGCGGAAACATGGAGATCATTCCCGCCGCGGTGGAGGAACTGCTCCGATTTGAAAGCCCCAGCCAGCACACCGCGCGGCTTTGCCCGGAAGACACCGTGCTCGGCGGAAAACAGATTAAAAAGCGCCAGGCGATGATCGCCGTCATGGCCGCGGGAAATCGCGACCCCGAGCGCTTCCCCGATCCCAATCGCGTGGACTTTCATCGTCCGGACAACCGCCACCTGGCCTTCGGCTGGGCCGCCCATTTTTGTTTCGGCGCCCCGCTGGCGCGCATGGAAGGCCAGATCGCGTTCGATACGCTGCTCCGCCGATTCCCGCATTTGAAGCTTGCCGATCAAACGCTGGTCTGGCGGGAAAACCTGGGACTGCGCGGACTTAAGTCAATGATCGTGGAGCATGACTCGAAAGCGCACTCGGATCAAAGCGATTAGCCGCTCGCGCAAGGCAGACATGAGAAACGCTCCGCCTCCCTGCAAAGGAGAGGCATGGGGCGAGGGTTGATCGCATCGGCATGAACGGGCTGAATCGCAGGAGTCGGCATGGAGTTTTCCGGAGCGGGATCATTTCCGGTTTCGCCCTCGCCCCAATCCTCTCCTTCAAAGGGAGACGGGGCCGGGACTGCGACCGCGCCGGCCATTCCAAATCTGCGGCCGGCGCGCTTCGAGGATTATCCACAGATCGAGCGACTCGAATCGACGCACGGATTGCTGACGCTATCGCCGCAAGACTGGCGAAACCTATGGCTGGACAATCCGCTCCGCCCGCGCCTCGGCGATTCGTGGCCGTTTGGCTGGGTGCTGGAAAATAGCGGCGGTCAGGTGGTCGGATCGCTGGCCAATATCCCCACGCTCTACACGTTCCGCGGCCAGCGGCTTATCGCCGCCACGGGCCGGGCGTGGGTGGTGGCGGCGGAATATCGCGGCGCGGCTCTGTGGCTGATGGATGAATATTTCAATCAGGAAAAGGTCGATCTCTTCATCAACACGACCGTGAATTCCCTCGCCGTCGACACCTTTGCCACATTTGGCTCCACGCGCGTGCCGGCGGGCGATTGGGAATCCGCCGCCTATCGCATCACCAACTATCGCGGCTTCGCCCGCGCCGCCCTGGGTCTTAAAGGCGTTCCGATGGCATCCGCCCTCGCTCCTTTCGCCGGTGCCGCCCTAAGCTTGAAAGACGCGGTCGCGCGCCGATCGATTGGCGCCGACACGTCGCACGCGATCGAATTCGCCGATCATTTCGACGGCCGTTTCGACGATTTCTGGCCGGAGCTTGTGGGCCAGAATCCGGATAAACTTCTCAACACCCGCGACCGCCAGACGCTCAACTGGCATTTTTCCGGCCCCCTGCGCGCCGGTCAGTTGTGGGTCTTGTCGGCGACGAGGAATGGCCTGCTCCGCGCCTATTGCATCCTCAAGCGACAGGACCATCCGCAGTCGGGGCTGATTCGGATGCGGCTAGTCGATTATCAATCGACGGCCGGCGCCGACGATCTGCTTCCGCCGTTGCTCGAGGCGGCGGCCAAGAGATGCGTCGCCGAGCGGATTCATGTCCTTGAACACGTTGGCTGCGGATTGCCGAAGATGCGCGCTTTTGAGCGATTCGCCCCATATCGGCGGGCGCTGGTGGCTTGGCCGTATTACTATCACGCGGCGGATTCAAGTCTCAACGAACAACTGCGCGATCCCGCGCTGTGGGAGCCCTCCGCGTTTGACGGAGATTCAAGCTTGTAGTCAATCGTCCTCTTCCTCTTCGGCCTCTTCGCCAAGTTCTTCCTCTTCGTCCTCCGGCGGGGCGACGCCGATAAGCTCATTGTCGTATTGTTCTTCAAGCCGCCGAACCGTGGCGGCGAGTTTCGCGTCGTGGTCGACCGCCTCGCTCACCTGCGCTTCCCAGTCGTTGCTGGCCGCTCGCAGTCGATTGAAGTCAACCGGCAGATTCAACAACGCCGACAGTCGGCGGCTCACCGCCTCGATGCTCAGCGGGTTGAGACCCTGAAGGTAGCCGGGAATTTCCGCGACGAGGCTCATCATCTCGATGCCATGCCTCGGCGCCTGGGCCAGCAGCAAAGTCGAGAATCCCGAAGGCCCTTCGTAATCGCTCAGGCGAACGTGATGATCGCGCAGCCGTTCGCGCAGGTGCTCGTGCGAAACCGATCCAAACAGACGTGAATCGCGGGTGTGCGGAACGGTTCCCCCGAAGCTGCCGATGAAGAGAATGCGGGTAACGCCGACCCGGCCGGCAAGCTCGAAGATGGCGTCGGCGTACGCCTGCCATTTCAAGTTGGGCTCCTGGCCGATGAAGAAAACCAAATTGTTTTCTTCGTCGCAATGGAACGTGTTCTCCGGGACCTGCAAATCGACGATGAATCCTTCCTCATACTTGACATGCGGGCGAAAAACCGCGGCCACTTCCATCGAGCCGGGAAAGTTGTAGATGTAAAAAGGGTCGGAGTCGATCCGCCCGATCTCGCTGAGCGTGCGGCCGTCCATCAGGCTGCGGACGGTACCCGTCGATACCAGCCCGCCGTCCATCCAACCGGCCAATGCCAGCAGGAGCGTGCCTTCATGCAGCATGGGCTGTGCGTCTAAGATGAGATGCTCGCTTGCCATGGAGGTATTATAGCGCAAGCGATGGTGAAATGGTGAGCCGCGCTCATTCGATGCGGCTCGGTTCACCCAAGGGGCGCCTTAACCCACCGTGCAAGCACGGCGGGCGTTCTGGAACACGAATCGGGCGGCGTATTTCGGCGAATGCGGGAAACGGTGAAACACGTCTCAGTGCCAATAGGGCGAGGAATAGCTCGATCCGGCGACGGCGCCGTTGGGGCCGTATGGACCGTAGGGGCTGCCGGTGTCGTTGCGATGAAGGTAATACGCGTAGTTGATGGCGTAGTCGCTCGCGATGTTGGCGCCGCGCGCCAATGAACTGGTTTCGACCACCGCGATCCGGGAATCCTCCAGATTTCGCCGCGCGGCCAGAACCTCTGGATTGTCGTGGATCGTATCGTCGAAACGCGCCTTGAGATCGAGCAATCGACGGCTTGCCTGCTCCATTTTCTCGCGGGCGATCTTCACGTTGTCGTCGGCGTTCATCGCCATCGCTTCCATGGCGTGGGCGTCGGTGGCATACTGCATTTTCAGCGTGGCCATCACCGCGATCTCGTCGCGATTGGCGTCTTTCGCAAACCGCCGGGCCGCGATCTTTTCCGCCAGCTCGTCGCGGAGCATGCTCAGGGCGTGATACTTGGGATCACCGGCGACGAGGTTGATCGCCTTCTGCCTGGCGGCGGTATACTCGGCATATGCCTGCTTGTCTTCGGCGACCGCTTTTGCGTACATTTCCGAACGCTCAAAACGCCGTTGCACGCGGCGAATAATATCGCTCAACTCAGACTCGGCCCGGACCTGCACCGCGCGAGCGCGGGCGGCCAGGGCGTTAGCGATCACCCAATCGGTCATCTGAGGTCCGGGATAATCCATGACCGTGTTTTCGCGATGAAGCGGCGATCGACCCAGATCGTCGCGCTCGGGGATTCGGCGGTCGTTTCCCAGCGGCATGGGGGCAGGAGGGGCGGCGGGAGCCGCGGGGGCGTCCCACCAATTGCCGCCGGCGGCGACCGGGCGCGTGGCATCCGGGGCCGCTTGCGCAAAGAGACGGCCGCCTGTCGCCATCACGCCAAGGATGCCGGCACAAAGCGTCGCTCGCCGCAGGGCGCTATCGAATTTCATCGCTGTACCTCCGAAAAATGCACGCCGCTTCGGATCATGATATTACCGGAGAAAAGCAGTCCGTGAAAGCGAGATATTATCGGCGTCGCCGCTTCTTTTCCATGCACGGCGTTTTCCTGGCGCCGCCGGCGCGCGTGGGCGCATCAGGTCGGACACTTTTCATATTGCGTCGTTAGTCCGGACGGCTGCATTTTGTGACGGGACACCGGCTATAATACGGCTTATACGCCGGAGCCGCCCGTTTTTGAATCAAACCCGCAAACTTCCAGCGACGCCTCCGGCCTTCCCCCCGCGCTGTTCGGGTACAAGGTCCTGGAGGTCATCGGGCACGGCGCGGCCAGCACGATCTATCGGGTCGCCGATCGCGCGGGGCGGATCTTCGCGCTCAAGCACGTCGTGAAGCGATCGGAGGCCGACGATCGATTTCTTCATCAGCTTCAGAACGAATACGACGTCAGCCAGAAATTCCGCCATCACGCGTTGAGGAAGGCGGTGGACTGGAAAGTCCCCCGGCGATTCTTCAGCAACAAGTTCGACGAGGCCGCCCTGGTGCTGGAATGGATCGACGGCACGCCGCTCGATCAAAGCGCGCCGCGCGATCCGGCGACGCTCGTGCCGATCTTCGTACAGGCGGGCGCCGCGCTGGCGTCGATGCATCGCCTGCAGCTGGTTCACTGCGATTTTAAGCCGAACAACGTGTTGCGATGCCACGGCGAAAAGGTGAAGGTGATCGACTTCGGCCAGACGTGCAAGATCGGCTACGGTAAAAATCGCGTGCAGGGGACGCCGGATTTCATCGCGCCCGAGCAGGTCAAGTGTTTGCCGGTCGATGAGAGAACCGACATCTACAGCTTTGGCGCCTCGCTCTACTGGGCGCTCACCGGGAAAAAGGCGCCGACGTATTTCACGGTGGAAAAGGCGCGGCATGACGTGGTGAAGTTTCAGGAATTCCCCTCGCCGACGGAACTGAACGGCGCCATTCCCGCGGAGCTATCCAAACTGGTGATGCAATGCCTGATGTACAATCCGCAAGGACGGCCGGCGGAGATGCTGGAGGTCCTAAATGCCCTCTCATCATCGCTCATCGCGGCGCCTCGGGCCTGATGCCCGAGCATACGCTCGAGGGCTACCGCCTCGCTCTCGATCTCGGCGCCGACGCCCTGGAAACCGACGTCGTCCTGACCGGCGACGGCGAACTGGTTTGCCGACACGATTGCGAACTGTCCGACACGACCGACGTGGCGTCGCGAGCGGAGTTTGCCGGCCGCAAGACCGTCAAGTGCATTGACGGTGAGACAGCCGAGGGATGGTTTATCGATGATTTCACGCTGGCCGAAGTTCAAACGTTGCGGGCGCGTCAGCGATTTGCTTTTCGCGACCGTTCGTTCGATGGACAATTCGCCATTCCCACACTGGGCGAGTTGATCGACCTGGTCGCAAGCGACGACGCAAAAACGGGCCGGCGGCCGGGTCTGGTCGTCGAGATTAAACATGCCGCATATTTCGACACCGTCGGCAAGAGCATGGCCGACACAATCGGCGACACGCTCGGCCGGTATCGCGACACGCCGCCGCCGATCTGGATCGAGTGTTTTGAAGTGGACGTGCTGCGACGATTGCGGCGGAAAATTTCCGCGCCGATCATTCAGCTTGTGGATGCGCCGAACATGCGGCCGGCGGATGTCGCCGCCGCCGGGGGGTCGCTGACGTTCGGCGACATGATCGCGCCCGGCGGCCTTGGTCAAATCGCCGGTTATGCCTCTGGAATCGGGGCGTGGAAGGAACTGATTCTGCCGCGTGCGCCGGTCGCGGGAACTGTCGGCCGCCAGAAGTACGCCGGCTGCACGTCGCTGATCGCCGACGCGCATCGCATCGGCTTGAGCGTTCACGCGTGGACGTTTCGAAGTGAATCTTATTTCCTGACGGTGGAAGACGAAGACGACCCGTCGAAAGAATACCGGCGATTCGCGGCCCTCGATCTTGACGGCTTTATCACTGATGATCCCGACGCAGCGGCAAAAGCCCTGCTCCGCTAGCGCGTTTGTCAAGTTGGTGAAGCGTTCCTGCGTTTAGCGGCCCCGCTTGCGGGGCGTGATTCGCCACCGAAGCTCGCGCCACCGACATGAAAAATACGCTGATGCGACGCGCCTTTCTAAACGAGGCGGTTGATCGCGATGACCATCGCCGGTGACGCTTTCACTGACAACGCCGTTCGGCAAAGCCGGGTAGTATCAATGCGGCCGCCGGAGCGGCTTGGATTACGAGGAACTTTTCGATGCATCAATCGCTTTTCGCTTCAACGATCTTCATGCTCGCGGTGCTTGCCGGCGCACTGACCGCCCGCGCCGCCGACGCCCCCGCGCAACCCGCAAAAACGACCGCCTCCGACACGAAGCCGGCCGCCCCCGAGGTGGTGCGCCTCTGGACCGGCCAGGCCCCCGGCGCCACCGGGGAAAAAGATTGGGATATCCCCACCCTCACGCTTTATCCCGCGCCAAAAGAAACCGCCACCGGCGCCATCTTCGTCGTCTGCCCCGGCGGCGGGTATGGCGGTCTTGCCGGTCATGAAGGGGCGCCCGTCGCGCAATGGTTTAACACCCTCGGCATCAGCGGCGTCGTCCTCAAGTACCGCCTTGGATCGCACGGGTATCGTCATCCCATCGAATTGGGCGATGTGCAACGCGCCATCCGCGTGGTGCGCTCCAAAGCCAGCGAGTGGAACATCGACCCCAAGCGCGTCGGCGTTCTCGGATTTTCCGCCGGCGGGCACCTGGCATCGTCGGCCGTCACGCATTTTGACGATGGAGACCCAAACGCCGCCGATCCAATCGACAAATTCGGTTGCCGGCCCGACCTGGGCATTTTGATTTATCCGGTCATTACCATGACCGATCCCTTCACCCATCGCGGTTCGCGAGCCAATCTCCTCGGAAATACGCCCGGCGCCGAATTGATCGAACTGATGAGCAGCGAAAAACAGGTGACGCCTAAAACGCCGCCCTGTTTCCTGGTCCATGGCATGGACGACGCGGCGGTGCCGGTTGAAAACAGCATCAACTTCGCGCTGGCCTGCAAGATGAACAAGGTGCCGGTGGAACTGCACATCTTCGAGCACGGCCCCCACGGATTCGGCCTGGGCAACGACCCGACCACCAAAACCTGGCCCGCCGACGCGGCACGATGGCTCGAACGGCATGGGTTTGAAAAAAAGCAGTGAGCTGTTTGTCCGGCGACTTCTCGTTGATGGACGAATGTTCTATATTGCGTCAATCACATGAATACCGCGCCAACCCATTCGATCGATCCCGAGCTTCTCCAAATGCTGCGATGTCCGCTGACCCACAGCGCGTTGCGGGTTGAAGGAGACTTTCTCGTCGCGGAAGTCGGTGGCCTGGCGTATCCCGTCCGCGACGGGAATCCGGTTATGCTGATCGAAGAAGCCCAACTTCCCGCAGGAGTGGAATCGCTGGCGGCGCTGAAGAAATCGCTGAATCTCTAATGGGTCTCGAAGGGCTATAGTCACGCACGCCATGGACGACATTGCCGAACAATTCGCCATTCGGGACAGCTTTCGCAGGAAAATGCAAATGCTGAAAACGCCGTCCCAGCGGATGCGGGAGATGGACGCCTTACAGGAATATTCGTGGAAAGTATTGAAATCCAATCCTGCCGGTTACGCCCACTTTCTCAGGCGGAATTTTAAAGCCCGGGCCATCGATGTTCGAGAGTTGCATGGCTCCTGATTTTCATCTCTTTGATGTGTTGCGTAATCATGGCGTGCCGTTCGTCATAGTCGGAGGGCATGCGGTTAATTTTCACGGCCACAAACGCGCCACGGAGGACGCCGACGCAGTCTGGTTTCGATCCGCCGAATCGGAACTTGCGCTTCTTGCCGCCCTGACCGAAGTCCGTGCCGTGTACATCGGCAAGGAAATTGATCCCGCCACGCGAATTGAACGAAACTATCCGGTGACTCTTTCGTACATTCAGTCAACGCACCTCATGATGTTGTGGACTGACGACGGGTTCTTGGATTTGTTCGATTATATCCCGAGCTTCCCAACCGAAGATGTCGAGCAACTTCGCGCAACCAGCGTGGAGGCCGACGGTTTTCGTTATATTTCGCTTCCTTGGCTGCATAAGCTAAAACAAAAGGCGGGGCGTATGAAAGATTTGCTTGATTTGCAAAATCTTCCACCCGAATGATCAGGCGATAATATCCTTCACCACTTCCCCGTACACGTCCGTCAACCTGAAATCGCGCCCCGCGTATCGATAGGTAAATTTCGTGTGGTCGAAACCGAGCAACGCCATCAGCGTGGCATGCAGGTCGTGAACGTGGACCGGGTTTTCCGCGGCGGCGAAGCCGAAATCGTCGGTCGAGCCGTGGACGTGGCCGCCTTTGACCCCGCCGCCGGCAAGCCACATGGTGAAGCCGTGGTTGTTGTGATCGCGGCCGTTGTTATGGCCGGCGTTGGAGCCGGGCGTGGGGAGTTCGACGGTGGGGGTGCGGCCGAATTCGCCGCCCCAGATGACCAGCGTGTCGTCGAGCATGCCGCGCTGCTTAAGATCGATCAGCAGGGCGGCGATCGCCTGGTCGCTGTCGCGGGCGAGGCGGCCGTGATTTTTTTCGATGTCGTCGTGGCTGTCCCACGGTTGGCCGGCGCCGGTCCAGACCTGCACGAAGCGCACGCCCCGTTCGATCAGTCTCCGGGCGATCAGGATCTGGCGGCCTTGCACGCCGGGACCGTACAGATCGAGAATGTGCTTGGGCTCGCGCGTCACGTCAAAGGCGTCGGACGCGTCGGACTGCATGCGATACGCCATCTCGAACGACTGAATCCGGCTCTCAAGCTGAGCCTCGTTTTGCCGCTGTTCAAGATGCTTCTGGTTCAGTTGCAAAAGCAGATCAAGCTGGCGGCGTTGCTCCCTTGGGGTGGAATAGCCGCTGCGGATGTATTGGATCAGCTTATTGATGTCGGTGTGCTGGGTATCGACATAGGTTCCCTGGAAGATCCCGGGAAGAAAACCGGCCTGCCAATTTTGCGATTCCTGAATCGGGTAGCCGCCGGGGCACATGACGATAAAGCCCGGCAGGTTTTGGTTTTCGCTGCCTAAGCCGTAAGTGACCCAGGAACCCATGGAAGGGCGGATCATGCGTGATTCGCCGCAGTTCATCAGGAGCAGGGACGGTTCGTGATTCGGAACGTCGGCCTTCATCGATCGGATGATGCACATGTCGTCGACGCACTGGCTGAGATGCGGATACAGATCGCTGACTTCGATGCCCGATCTGCCGTGCCGGGAAAACTTGAACATCGACGGAAAGGCGGCGCCGGTCTTCCGCTCGGTCTGATAGTGCGTCGGCACGGGCTTTCCCGCGTATTTTTCAAGCAGCGGCTTATAGTCGAACGTATCGACGTGAGAAGGCCCGCCGTTCATGAACAAATGAATGACGCGCTTGGCCTTGCCCGCGAATTGAGGGTACTTCGGGACGAGGGGATTGAGCGCATGGATTTCGGACCCGCGGGCCGGAGCGGATTCGCTCAGAAACCCGCCGAGCATCATCGCGCCCATGCCCATCCCGCATTTGCCGAGCATCTGGCGGCGGGTCATGAAGAGATTGTCGGGAATGGGTGGATGTTGCATGATTCGCTCTCTTAAGGATTACCGTCATGCGAAGCATGCGTGGCGGATTAAGTCGCGATGCTTGCCGGTTTGCACCTCTAAATGAACCTGCGCGACTACGCGCTCTACTCCCTCGCCCGGTAATGGGCTTGTCGATTTACTACAATTTCCGTCTTACAAACCTCGTGTTCTCACGAAAAATGAGGGTGAAAACGCGGAAAACCCAATTAAACCGACAGGCCCTAATCCGGGGAACGGTCGGGCGAAGGGTTTTTCTGAAACGACGCCAAGTCGCATAAAATCCGAGCGGTGAAAGAAACCCTGACCCTGCCTTCTCCCGGAGTAGTCCCGGGTGAGGGCATAAGAAAAACGCATGTGATCAGAAAAATCGATTAGATGCGATTCGTGTTCGGTTATCCTTTTTTCTGCGTCGCCGCGCTCCCGGCTAAAAACTGCGTGATCAACTGCACCGCCGCGTCGGGCGTCTTGGCCTGAACGGCTTGCGTCGAATTTTTCATCGCGTCGGATTCGACGGTAAACGGGCAGTTTCCGCTGGATGATTCGAGTTGAATCTCGCCATTGGCGCCGGGCCGGCGGAAGTACCACAGGCCGTCGTCGTCCGTCGGACTCAGCTTGATCCACTGGTCGATCTGCACATCCGGAAGGCTTTGGCGAACCGAAGCCGCAATCTGGTCGATATCCCGTTCTTTTGTCATTGTTACCTTCAATCCACGAAGACGAATTCGTTCGATTCCAACAGCACCTGAACGTACTTATCCCACGCGGATAACGACCCGGCGGGCTTGTCGGGCCCGCCGAAGCTTGTCGCGGCGTTCCATTCCTCCGGTCCGTCGGTTCCGGCGGCCGATTGAGCATCGGCCACCCGCAACGTCGGCGCCCAGGAAAAGGAATCGCTTTCGGGGCTGCCCCGACAGTCTACAATGAAATCGATGGTATCGCCCTTGGAAATTCCAACATTTTCTAAAACCGTTTGTGCTTCGCTCTGGAATACATTCCACGAAGCGAGCTCTCCGGCACGGCTTGAAACGATCCGAGCCCGAACGCCATCTCCTTTTTTCCCATGGTGAGCGATCGATCCGCTGATCTGAACGACCCCGTCGATCGGCGAAACCCAACGGCGAATCACCGCAGATTTTTGATCGTCCCCGGGATGCCCGCCGTTGGCGTTCAGTGAAGCGAATCCGTGCGTTGGTTCCGGAAACTTCACGGCGGCGTGCCATGCGCCGCCGCTGTAATGAGCGAAGGGCGTAAAACGCTTAAGCTGGTGGCTCGACTCGTCATATTCACCGTAGCCATATTGCCAGACGACCGCGTCGTGGCCGATGTTTTCTTCGGACGCCACAAAGCCCGCCCCCAGCGCCGCTTCATCCGCCGTGGGCGCGCGGTTGAAGAGCAGCCGGTAAAGACGATTGATCTTTTGGCGGGCATCGTTCTCGGCGCCGATCTCCGGCCTTTGCAAGACGTCCTTTGCCTGCGTCACGAAAAACGGACTGTTCATCATGAACAGCGCCTGCTGCGGCACCGTCGTGGTAAACCGGCGCGGGCAGGTTGCGTCGGGACTGGCGAAGTCGAAATTGCGAAAAAGGCCGGGCAGATTTTGACGGTCGATAAAGGCGTAGATCGATCGCCGGGGAACGGGCGCCTCGCCGCTGATGTCGACCGACCGGCCCATCAGCGTGGCGTCGAGTTTTCCGCTGACGGCCAGCAGCGCGTCGCGCGTCGCCTCGAAATCCAGACGCTGGCGATTGAAATGCGAAAGCAGCAGATTCTGCGGATCGCGCTCAAGCGCCGCGGCGCTGGCCATGCTCGACATTTGATAGGTCGCCGAGAGCATGATCAAGCGATGCAGATTTTTGATCGACCAGCCGCCTTGCATGAAATGGATGGCAAGATAATCGAGCAACTCCGGATTGGTCGGCGGATCGCCGCGCGTTCCAAAATCGCTGGGCGTGCGGACGATTCCGAAGCCAAAATGATGCAGCCAAACCCGGTTGACCATCACGCGGGCCGTCAGCGGGTTGTCCTTGCCGGCGATCGCCTCGGCCAATTCAAGCCGTCCGCTGCCGTGGGTAAAGGGGACGGGATTGCCGCCGGACAGGCAGGTCAAAAAATGCGGCTTCACCTCGTCGCCCGGGGTTCGCGGATTGCCGCGGAGAAAAACGCGCTGCGGCTCGATTACCGCCGCGTCCTCCAACGCCATCGCCCGCGGCGGCGCGTCCGGACTCGACGCCTTAAACGCGTCGATCTTATTGCGTAACTTCGTCAGCGCGTCGCGGCTATCCCGCTTGAATAATTGTTCCACATCGCCCGGCGGAACGTTCGTCGGGGCCTCTTCGCCGCGCAATACCTGGCGCAGCGCTTCCTCGTCGGCGTTCGCCAGCGGATCAGCCTTATCGAAAGAGGCCAGAAGTTTCCCATACCGGTCGGCGACATCATGCATCGACGTCGGCGGATTGCCCGCGAACGCGGCCAAAACCAGCGGATGAATCGACCCGCGCGATTCCGGCGCCGCCAACTTCGCCAAGACCTCAGGCGCACGCGCGGCGAAATCGGAATTCCCGATCGCCGCGAACGCCCGCCAGACGGGAAAAATCGAATCGTGCTTTTGCGCCGACGCGTTCAGGTATGTTTTCCAGCGCTGCACGAGATAAGGATTAGGCCCCACGCCGGAGAAAAATGCCTTGGCGTCGACGGTCTTGAGCTGTGTCGCCGACAGATAAGATGCGATCGCTTCCGTCGATCGCATGGGCGGCACAAGGGCCGCATATTGTTCGGCCAAAAACGCGTCGATCTCCCCTTGCCGCTTGGCGAGATCCTTCTCGAATCGCTCGTACCCGGCATTATGCTCCGGCGCCCCGATCGACGGCGGATCCTTCATGTCCGGACTGTTCTTAAAAATCGAATAAAGCGAATAATAATCCTTGGTCGGAATCGGATCGAATTTATGATTGTGGCACCGTGCGCAGCCGACGGTCATCGCCATCGTTCCCCGGCAGACGACATCGATCCGATCGTCCACGATGTCCGGAATCTGATTCAAAAATCGCCGCCCCAGCGTAAGAAACCCCATGGCCGCCAGCGGGCGTTTGTCGTCGCCCAATTGAAGCTGATCGGCCGCCAACTGCTCGATCAAAAAACGATCGTAAGGCTTATCGTCGTTCAGCGATCGAATCACATAATCGCGATAGGTGTAGGCATAGGGATAACGCCGTTCTTCCTGAAAGACGTATCCTTTGGTATCAGAATACCGCGCGATATCGAGCCAATATCGGCCCCACCGCTCGCCGTAATGGGGATTGGCCAAAAGCGCGTCCACGACCTTCGCAAACGCATCCGGCGACGAGTCGGCAATAAACGCCTCCACCTCCTCGGGCGTCGGCGGAAGCCCGATCAAATCGAAATAAGCCCGTCGAATTAAAGTCCGCCGATCGGCGGGAGGGGCGGGAATTAGTTTGTTGTCGACGAGCTTCGACAAGATGAAGGCATCGATCGGATTCTTAATCCAGGCCGAATCGCTCACGGCGGGAATGGCGGGTTCGACCGGCTTACGATAAGCCCAGTGTTGCGCAGACTGCGTATCGCCGAACATCGGCGCGGCGCAGAACGCGAGGAAGACGACCAGCATCGACGAGATAATTTGACGTTGGAATGAATGCACGAAGGATTATACTCGTGATCGCGCGTTTTATTCGCCGAAAGTCAGATCCGGCGTTTCATTGAGAGCGCTACTACCACAACATCGGCGCGCCATACCGCGCCATGTTTGGATCGCACGACACCAAAGTCATTTTCTCCACGATTGCCTGTGCGATGAGGATGCGGTCGAAAGGATCGCGGTGATGGAAAGGCAGTGCAATGGTCGCTCTAAAATGACGGAAATTCGCAATGAGTGATGTGAATCCGTTGGCGACCAAAATCCCTGGGAATAATTCATCGAACTCGACGTTGAGTTTTAACTTGCCAAGCCCAAGTTTTATCGCGATTTCCCACGCGGTTGCCTGGCTGACAAAACATTCGTTTGCACTGTCTTCCATTGCGGCGTGAGCTGCGCGCTCAGCGCGGAATTTCCCTCGCAAAACCATAGAAGGGCATGCGTGTCAAGCAGCAGCCTCATTCCATGTAATCCTTGAAGTCATCGAGAGGCTCGTCAAAATCGTCCGCCATCCAAATCTTTCCGCGGAGGCATCCAAATCCCTTGAGGTTCGCTCGCGGCTCCGGCGAGTCTTTCGCGGGTGAGGAAGGCTCCGCCGGCTCGAGCGTCGCCGTAACATTGATTGGACCATGACGCAGTTCGGGCGGCAACGGCAAGTGCAATGTGCCGTCCGGGTCAGGCTCCATTGTCGCCTTAATCGTGCTCATGGGTTAACTATAGGGAGCAGCAACTCCGATTTCACCTTTTGCCTTCGATCGCGGCACGACGCGTCAAGGCTTGCATCGACACGCACAACGAGCATGTTCGTGTACTTGAGTGGACGATCGAAATAGACCGCCCAACATTCGCAGATAAAACCATGTTCCTCGTTTACAACTGACGAACCTACAATCCCCGCATGCAAAAAGTCCCCTTCGGAAAAACCGGCTATCAAGTTTCCCGCCTCGGCTTCGGCGGCGCGCCGATCGGATATCTCAAAACCGATCAGGAGCGCATCGCCAAAATCCTCGATCTTCTTCTCGACGAAGGCATGAACCTCATCGATACCGCTTCCAACTATCCCGGCTCGGAAGAATCGATCGGCAAAGCCGTCGGCCATCGTCGCGGCGATTTCGTCCTCGTCTCCAAATGCGGCCCGGCACTCAGCGATCTGGCCGGAAAGGCCTGGTCGGAGGATTTGATCCTCGCTACCGTCGACCGCTCGTTACGAAACACCAAAACCGATCATCTGGACGTGATGCTGTTGCACTCGTGCGATCTGGCCACGCTTAAAAACGGCGAAGCGATCGGCGCCCTGGCCAAAGCCCGCGACGCCGGGAAAATCCGCTTCGCCGGCTATAGCGGCGACAACGAAGCGGCAGCCTATGCAGTCACCCTTCCCGACGTGGCGGTGCTGGAAACGTCGGTCAACATCGCCGATCAGCTCAATCTGCGCACCGTCTTGCCCGCGGCGATCAAACATAACGTCGGCGTGCTCGCCAAGCGCCCCATCGCCAATGCGGCCTGGAAAGAAATGGATCGGCAGTCAGGCCTTTATCAGAGCTACGCCAAGGTCTATCACGACCGGCTGCGCCAAATGAAGCTGGACCCGGCCGACCTCGGATTCGCCGCCCCGTCCGACGAGGCGTGGCCGGAATTGGCGATGCGTTTTACCCTCAGCCAGCCCGGCGTTCACTGCGCGATCATCGGAACGACAAACCCGAAAAACGCGCAGGCCAACACTCGATACGCACAGATGGGGGCGTTGTCGGACGCCGTCGTGCAAAAGATCCAGGCGGCGTTCGAAGCCGCCGATCCAAACGAAAATTGGACGGGGCAGACCTGAATGCCAGCCTGGCGGCGCCATGCGAAACTCGAAATTCAAACTCCGGAAGGCTCGCCGAGTTCCGAAAACTCGGCGTCGCATCGACCCAATCGCGATGACTGAACCGTGACAGGAGATCGCCTTCACTTGTCACGTTTCAGTCATCACTTTGAATACGGATTCGGATTGCGGATTTCAAATTTCAAATTCATCCGCCCACTTCACACTGCTTCGGCGATTCGCGGCTCATCGAATCCGCCCAACTGCTTTTCCTTGCGGGCGGCGGCTTTGCGAATCCGCCGGGTGCGGCCGACGGTCTGTTGATCGACCGTCGCCTTGCGAGTCGATTGCTCCCTGGCCACCTGCACCGCCTCGGCGGCGTCGGGGGCGTAGAGGTCGGCGCCGATCTCCTCGGCAAGGCCCTCGGCGCGCTTGTAGATTCCGCCGCAACACATAATCTGCATGTTCGGACAGCTGTTGACCTCACGAAGATAATCGACCAGCTTGCGGACCATCGGAACGCCGGCGGGGAGGGTGCCGAACATGATCAGAAGATCGGGACGGGTATCGCCGATGAGTTTGAGAACTTCGTCTTCCGGCACGCCGCCGCCGGCGAAGCGAACGACATAGCCGTCGGCTTCGAACAGATCGGCGCAGATTTGGCCGCCAAGTTCTTCAGGCTCATCGTCGCCGCAGAAGATCAGCACGTTCTTGCCGTTCGACGGGCTGCGTTCCAGCTTCGCGCACAATTGATCGGTGATCGACCGATTCAAGCGGGTGGCCAGATTCAGGCTCGCGATGCTCACACGATCTTCACGGTAGAGCGATTGAAGAAGCTCCATCGTCGGCCATACCAATTTCGTGAGCAACGTCTGGGCGTCCAGCCCGCCTTTGACGGCGGCGTCCACTAAATTCCGGCACGCGCTTCGGTCGCCGGCCAGCAGCGGCTCAAGATACAAACGGGCAAGATTGACGATCGGGTCGTTGGCAGGTGTCATGGTCGCTTCTCCGAGACGCGCCGTGCTTTCCCGCACGTCGGCGCCTCTAACAATTCGCGGCGTCCCTGCCACAACTGAATCCGTTCGCATGTTAAACTGGATAACTTGCGTCTGCTTCATCTATCGGATTGACCCCAAAATTTCTTTATCCATTTTAACATGAGCGAGAGGCGTTATTGTGTAACGCAAAATCGCGGCAAGTCCTGCAACCACAGGGGATTTGGTCAATCCCTTTTCACCGAAATTCGAAAGACGGCAATCGCAGGGCCAGGCGCAATCTTTTATCGAACGTCGATCTTGCGGCTGAAAAATGTAAACTAGACGTCCCGGCCCAAAACGGTGGGCGAAAATTCATGAACCAAACGCGAAATCATTATCTGCAATCGATCCGCACTGCCGTCATCAAGCTCGGCACACAATCGCTTTCCGACAAGGAAGGGTGGCTGGATGCCGCTTTCATCGCAAATATTGCCAGTCAAGTCGCTATTTTGCGCGAGCGCGGCATCCGCATCGCCGTTGTAAGTTCCGGCGCTATCGGCGCGGGCGTGCGAGAACTCGCTCTACCCAAACGTCCAACCGATCTTGCCAAACTGCAGGCGGTCGCGGCCGTCGGGCAACGCAGGTTGATGGATGTTTGGGCGGCCGCGTTCGCCCCGCATCGAATTTCCGTAGCGCAAATTCTGCTGACGCGCGAGGACGTCGATGACCGTACCCGTTTTCTCAACCTCCGCAACACCATCGGCGCCATCCATGAGCTCGGCGCCGTCCCGATCATCAACGAAAACGACACCGTCAGCACCGATGAATTGGTCAAAATCACCTTCGGCGACAACGATATCCTCGCTGCCCTTGTCGCTCACGCATTGCGCGCCGATTTACTGGTGCTCTTGAGCGTCGTCGACGGCATTCTCGATTCGGCCGGAAAATCGGTCCGCCTGATCGAACACGTCGACGCCGCCCGTGAACTGGTGCGAGCCGAGAAAAGCGCCCTGGGCAAAGGGGGCTTTAATTCCAAGTTGGAAGCCGCCCGGCAGGTGACCGACTACGGCGAAGTGATGATCGTCGCCAACGGCAGAACGGAAAACATTCTTCCCCGTCTATTGGACGGCGAAGAACTCGGCACCCTCTTCGCCCCCGCCGGTAAGAAAATCTCGTCGAGAAGCCGCTGGATCGGCAGCGCCCGCCCGGCGGGAACCATCGTCGTCGACGACGGCGCCGTCCGTGCGCTGGTCGAGAAAAACAAGAGCCTTCTTCCCGCCGGGATTATCAGCGTGGCGGGGGAGTTTGAGCGTGGCGACTTGGTCGCCGTTCACGCGCCGGACGGCGCGGTGATCGCTCGCGGGTTATCGAATTACGCTTCGGCGGACATCGAGCGAATCCGCGGCAAGAAAACGCACGACGTTAGAATCGCCCTCGGCGGCGGGGCGTATGACGAGGTCGTGCATCGGGATAACCTGGTGCTGATGTAACGCCGGCGCCGCTCAATCGACGGCGCCGACGGCACGTCAGTCGTCGTATAACAGTTCGCGGATTTCACCGGCAAGTACCACATCGACGCCGAGGTCAACCTCGTTTAAGAACGACTCCCCTGGGTCCGAGCATTGGCATTGCAGGCCCAGCCCATCCCCCTCAATTCAGAGCGAGCGGCTTGACGGCGATAAGCGTGCTCAATCGAAATCGCTAACGAAAATATCCCACCTCATTGGCCGGGATCGCAAGATCGGGCGGGGCCCGCAATACGAGCAATGGGCACACGCCGTCATTCAGCCAGCCCGCGACATCGAGCGGCGCCCCTCGGCCGTGGAGACTTCGCATTTCCACATACACGTCGGCGACTTCCGGCCGCACGATCAGCCAATGGCCCGTTGCCGTGCGAAGGACGGCGCAGGATTCGGTGGCGAGCGATAGCACGTTGTTTAGCGCAGTGGCTTTGTCGCCCGCGCTTTCGGCGTACGGTGAGCGGAGCATCGCTCGATCGCAAGCCGACACGGTAAACTGTCGGCGCCGCGTGTTACGATCCGCCGTGATCTTCAGGGTGGGCAAACCGGTGAGTTTGGCGAGATCGGCCTCGGCCAGCAATGGCAGGCGAAACCAGCAGTCGTCGCTGACATCCGCCCAGCGGTACAATTTCCCGGAAAACGGCTCCGGCTTGGTCGACGGCGGTCCCGTGAGCGAGAAACGCCGCCACATCGACGGCCGGATGATGTGCAGATAGACGCTGCGATAAGTCGCCAGCAGGTCGGCATAGCCAAGATCGCCCGGCTCATATCCCATTCTGGCCAGCCCATGAAACTGCGTCAGTTGCACCCCCTCGATGGCATTAAGATTATCGAGATAGCGATGGTTTACCTCGTGCACCAACAGCGGCAAAGAGGGCGCGCAGACGGCCACGTTATATCCGCCGAACAATTGCCACTGCGTATAGCTGATGCCGAAGGGAGGGCCTGGAATTCGCTGTCGGGGCGGCCCGTTGAGCGTCCTGGGCCTCCCCGCGCACCAGACCCACATATCGATGTGGGCGTCGGCATATTTGACGAGCGACTTTTGCAGTTGGTCGCCGATGGCGCGCGGCTGGCAACCCCACTCCGGCGTCGTGCCGGGCGATGTCCACTTGAGTCCTTCGAGCGTCTGAAAAACCCACTCGCATCGCACGGCGCCGCCGGTAAACGCATAGACAAAATCGCCGAATTCCGGTGCAGTGTGTTCCCGCATTTCGGTCGTAAAGTACGCCGGTGTTGTATACGTCGCCGCAAGCGCGTTGCCGTCCATTCCGGGCAGGTCCGGACACAGGATCTCGGCGTTCTTCAGAAAAACGCATCCAAGTCGAAAGGTGCGCGGCGGCGCATGCGCTTGTTTGTTTCGCTCGTCCGCCACCGCTTTCCATGCCGCCATTTCGGCGGGAAAATCACCCCATATGCGATACCGCCGCCGTAACGTGCCGGCTTCGGTTACCTCTATGCGTTCATCATGAAATTTCAGCGGTTCGACGAGCGTGGCCGGATACGTGGCCGTTATATTTTTCGCCGACGGCGGTTGCTCCGCGCCGCCGGCGAAAGCGGCCGCCAGCGCGACGAACATTTCGGCGGCGAATATTGCGTTTGATTGCGCGCGCACGAGCCTCCTGACATGGAAGGAGTGCATAAAAGAGAGTTCATATTCCCAGGCGAAGTGTCGCTACCCCAGCGACCGCGCCCGTGCTCTTTCGCCGGGGCCCCAGGCGAGATGCCTGCATTACGAAAAAAGTTCACAGGCTCGGCGCGAATCCAGCAGAATCCAACAGCACACCATGGCGTTTATAGTTGGGGCATTTCTCAGTTTGCCGTAGCGTCTTATTTTATTTCGCGTCCGCGCGTGCGGGGCGTTTGTTTCATTCATTGCTCGGTACGCCAGATCGAAACCTCAGAGTCATTTCAGGTTAATTCTCAGCAGGTAGGGAAACATCACGCCACCTTTGCCGTTGGCGTCGGTCAGACTCAGGAAATAGACGCCGTCGTGCGGAAGCGACAATCGAATCGCCGAGTCGGCGGTTTCAGAATCGTCGTTTGTCGCCACCGCATGGCCCTGTTCGTCATAAAGCGTTAAAAGCGAATCCAGAGCAGACCCAAGCCTGGCGGCAAATATCTCGGCGGACACTTTTTGCCCCGCCTTGCCGGTGATCTTCACCACGTCCACGTCATTTTCGGGAGAGATTGAGCCTTGAACGGTGGTGGAAGCGGTGACTTCCTGGGCGGTGGCGAAGGCGCCGTTTGGCTCTTTTTCGACCGTCAAGTCGGCTGGGTCGAATAGCCGCAGCGAGTGAGGCTCGGATGTGCCGTTGGGCGTGGTGACGGTGATGGCCGCCTCGTTGGCCGAACTATCGACGGGGATTTTGAGTTCGACTTCAACCTGCGTATCGCCCATCTTTTCCGGAGGGGCGTCTTTAATCACTTCCGCTTTTCCCTTGGACTTGATCTGAATGGGGATGTCCGTGCCCTCCGCCGTGGCATGAACTTCGGTCGCGGAATCGAGGGCGACGCCGCGGATGATGACTTTGGCGGTGACGCCGCGAGCGATGCCCAACGGGACGATCATCACGATGCGGGGGGGCTTGTTGGCCGGTTCGGGCGCCTTGTCCTTCGCCCACAGGCTGCCGAGAAGGAGGCCGCAAATGACAACGGTGGCGGAGAAAGTACGGAGGGTGGGCGGTGTCATCCGGTGCGCGTTCATTATGAATACAACTCGTCGATGATTGCGCCTTCGTTCAATATCGCGACGGGCCGGCCTTCGGGCGTGATGAGCTGTTTTCTTGGATCGATTCCGATCGCGGAGTAGATCGTGTGGGCGACGTCGGCGGGGCGGCAGGGGCGGTCGGTGACGTAAGCGCCTTCCTTGTCGGTCGAGCCGATCACATTTCCGCCGCGGACGCCGGCGCCGGCGAAGAGCAGCGAGGCGGCATCGCCCCAGTGATCGCGGCCGGCGTCCTTGTTCACTTTCGGCGATCGCCCGAAATCGGTCAGCATCACGAGCAGCGTATCTTCCATCAAGCCGCGCTCATGCATGTCCGTAATCAGGCTCGATAAGCCCTGGTCAAGCATCGGCAGCTTTTTATCGAGGCTCGGGAAGATCTTCTTATGATGGTCCCAGCCGCTGAAGCTGACCGTCACAAAGCGCGCCTCGCGCTCGATCAGCCGGCGAGCGAGCAGGCAGCTTTGGCCGAAGGTGTGACGGCCGTAGGAATCGCGCAATTCGGTCTTTTCTTTTTCGATGTCGAAAGCCGCCTGCGCCTTGGGAGATAAGACCATCTCGGCGGCTTTTCGCTGAAATTCGTCGTAGGTGGCCATCTGGTCGTTGCCATGAACCTGCGCGCCCAGATGATCGACCGCTTGCAGCAGCGTCTTGCGCCGATCGATCACATGCGAAGTGAGCGGCTGGCGCAGGCCCAGATCGGGAACGCGGTAATTGGGCTCGTTGGGATCGCCGGCCCGGAACGATTCAAAGCGCCCGCCGAGGTAGGCGCTTTTTCCCAGTTCCCACGAAAAAGCCGGATTTTTCGGAACGGCGACATAGGGCGGCACAGTGCCGGCAAATCCCATTTCGTGCGCCACCACGGCGCCCATTCCCGGATAATCGCCGAAGGGCGATCCAAACCGGCCGGACAACACCCAGTTGGAGGCCACCTCATGGCTGATGTTGTTGTGAACGCCGGACCGAACGACGGCGATCTTGTCCATCACCTGGGCCATCTTCGGGAGCAGTTCGGTGATGTACAAGCCGCTGACGCTGGTGGGGATCGCTTTATATTTGCCGCGAACTTCTTCGGGCATATCGGGTTTGGGGTCGAAGGTATCGTTTTGCGCCATTCCTCCGCCGAGGTAAACCATGATGATCGACTTGGCGCGCGGGCGGGGCTGGCGGGCGTTGATCTCCGCGGCCGCGGCTTTTTCCCGAGAGAGGGCGCCGGCGAGGGAAAGACCCAAAACGCCCAATCCGCCGACGCGAAGAAAATCCCGGCGGGTGGCGCCGCTGCAAAGTCGTGTCGCTGATCGATTAAGAAAGAGGTCAAACATCGTTGAGTTCCAATCTTCTGAAAGCGGGGCGTTCATTTTTTCCGAAACCGCGAGCCGAATCGGACGTTGTCTCTCAAGTTTCATAGCCGCGGGCGGAAAAACTCCACGGGATTCCGCCCGCGGCTATCAAAGAAAGACCAACGCATTTTTTACATCAAGCGAAGCTCAATGGTTGAACGCGAACTCCGTTGAATTTAAAAGCGCCCACATCAAATCACGATACACGTCTTCGCGCGGATCACCGCCGGCCAATGTTTTCTCCACCGTCGCGCGTTCGGGATCGGTGGGCGGGCGACCGAATGCCGTTAGGAAAATTTCGTCGGTCGTCTGCGCGTCATCCTTCTTTTCCGCCAGCAGCTTCGCCAGCCGGCCATTGGGTGAACCGATTCGGTCAAGCACGTCGTCGCCGTTGTTCAGGTGGAGCAGTTGCGGCAAAGTGACCTCGGCGCTCTTCTCGCATGCACACGCGGTCACGCGCTCGGAGCGGCCGAAGAGGGTGAGGAAGTACGAGGTGACCGCCGGTTCGGGGAGTTGGACGGCCCGCAGGCCCGTCGGATATCCCGGATAGACGGCCGGCACGCCCGATACGTCGCTCACGGCGTCGGCCATCACTTCCGATTCCAGCCGGCGCGCATAAAAATGCGAGAAAAAGTGCGGGTCTTTTACGTTCTCCGGCGACGTGGTCGAACTCAATTGATAGGTCCGGGAATTGAGTATCAGCCGCATGACGTGCTTCAGGTCGTAGCCGTGAGAGACGAATTCCGCCTCCAGCGATTTCATCAACGCCGGATCGGACGGCGGATTGCTCGCCCGCAGGTCGTCGACGGGTTCCACCAATCCCATCCCCATGAAATGCTTCCACAGGCGATTGACCATGGCGCCGCTGAAGTTGTCGTTCTTCGGATTGGTGATCCAGTCGGCCAGTTCCTGCCGCGCGTCCTGGCCGGGCGGAATCACCGTCGCCGACCGATCCAGCGGCTGGGGCGCCATCGGCTTGCCGGTGCGCGGCTGAGTCACCTGGGCCGGGCGATCCTGCGTGCGTTCGCGCTCCTTCGATAAGTCCTGCTCGCGAGCCAAAAGCGAAACGAGATTCGCTTCCAGTTTCTTCTCGTCCGCCGGTTTTCCCGCCACAACCTCTGTCTCGGCCTCGGCGATTTTCTTCGCCAGGTCATCCATCTGCTTCTGCACCTGCTCCACGTCCCGGCTGTACGCCAGCAGCGACGTCACGCCGCCCTTGTTCGGCTCGGCCCGGCGAAGCGTCGTTCGCGAAAAGAACGCGGCGAAATGGTAATAATCATCCTGCGTATATTTCTCGAACGGATGATTGTGACACCGGGCGCATCCCATCCGCGTGCCGAGAAAGGCCTGGGCCACCGAATCCGTGACGTCGGATTCTTCGACCTTCTGGTTTTCCCCCATGAGAACGATGAAATATCCGATCTGCGGGTTGTGAACGGCATCGCCGGTCCCGGTCAGCAGGTCGCGCGTCATCTGGTCCCACGGCCGATTTTTAGCGGCCTGCTCGCGAAGCCACTCGTGCATCGCCCGGACGCCCTTGGCGCCGCGGGCGTCGTGATCGCGCTCGCGCCGGTTTTGAAGAAGATCGCCGAACTGCAACGCCCAATACTCGGCGTATTCCGGCCGTCGCAGCAGGACGTCCACCAGTCGCGACCGCTTATCGTTCCGCGAATCCGCCAGAAAATCCCGAACCTCGTTTGGCGCCGGCAGCGTTCCGATCGTGTCGATAAACGCCCGGCGGATAAACGTCGCGTCGTCGCACAACGGCGACGGGGGAAGACGCAATGATTCGAGCAGTCCAAAAACATCCCGGTCGATGTCGTTGTTTTTCTGCGCGAACATCGCCGGGTCAATGTGATTATCGAACGGCGTGGTAAAGCTGACGACCGAAACCAATCCCTGGAAGTGAACGCGAACCGACGTCGCCCCGCTGCGAAGCGACTTGACCCGACCGCTTTCGGTCACGCTAAGCACCGATGTATCGTTGGAAAAAAACTGCGACAGCCAGGTGACATCGCGCGATGTTCCGTCGGCCCAGCGAGCGATGACGAGCAACTGCTGCGTATCGCCGACCCGCATCAGCCGGCTGCCCGGCAGCACATCCAGCGTCGCGGCGTCCGATTCGGCGGGATCGGGGCCGGGCGAGCGATTCTCGACCCACTGCAAAATCGTCTTATAATAGCGCGATCCTTCCACGAACCGCCGTCCACCTTCGTGAGGAACCTGCCCCGAAGGCTTGCGCAGCAGCAGGCTCTTGTCCGGCTGAGCGAAGTCGATCCGCCGCGATTCCAGTTCGGCGGTCAACGAATCGTAATCCCACTCCGGAGCATACCCCCGCAACGACAAACGAAACCCGTTCTGGCCGGCTAATTTCCCGTGACAGCTCCCGGCGTTGCATCCAGTCTTGGTCAAGACCGGCAACACGTCCTGCCGGAAAGACGCGGGAAGAATTTTTGTGGCGTCAGAGACGTTCACGGCGGCCTTTGTCGTGAGGCCGTCAAACTCGATCACGATTCCCGCCTGCCCGTCTGCGATCGGCCGGCAGACCGCGTCCGACGAGATCCCGGCGATTTTCGGCGCGTCGCTGGTGAATCGGCATTTCGCCGTGACATCCGTCGTGCGGCCATCCGGCTCGACCAGAGAAACCAGCAACCCATGCTCCGCCGCCGCGCCGATCAGGCTAAACTGATCCGGCTGCACGACCAGCCTCGCGCCGGAAGTCGCCGCCTGGGCAAAGGCGCTGAGAATCAAGACCATTGCGCCGGCCGCCATGACACGGAGCAGACCCGCATGACGGCCAATGGATCGGATACGAAAATGCAAATGTGGAACATCTTCCATGGTTTCATTCAGTCATATTGCGCGGACCCGAAGTTGTTGCGTTAAAGACTCAAGAGAAACCGCAGGCCGTCTTCAGCTGTCGAGTCTTCTTCCGCGACCGCTGCCCGGCAGCAGAGGGCCGAACCCTCCGGTTCCCCCCTTTTACGCTGGAGTCGAACGGCGAATCATCAACACCGGACCCTCCCGGCACTACCATTCGTGGACGTGTTATCAGGATCCGCGGCTTCGGTGATATTATGGCATTTCGATCTTTTTCGATTCACTTGCTCTCTCTCTTGGCGCTGATATCGGCGTCGGCCGTCGCTAGGGCCGGCGATGAATCGTTCAGCTATCGGCGCGATGTCCGGCCGATCCTCAGCCACAGTTGCGCCGGGTGCCATCGGCCACAGAAAATGAAGGGAAAGCTTGACCTGACGACATACGCCGCGTTGGCCCATGGCGGTAAGACGGGCCCGGCGTTCATCGCCGGCGACCCGGAAAAAAGTCCGCTGATCGAACAAGTCAGCGGCGATGACCCGCAGATGCCGGACAAGGGGCAAAAGCTGTCGGCGACCGAAGTAAACATTCTGACCCAATGGGTGAAGCAGGGGGCGAAGGACGACTCGGTTCCCGGTGAAGTCGCCGCCGTCGGGGATTCCGACGTGGCGCCGGTGAAATATGCGATTGCGCCAGTGATTTCCGCGATCGCCGCCTCCCCCGACGGCGCGTTGCTCGCGGTCGGCGGCTGGCATGAGATTTTGCTGCATCGAGCCGACGGCTCCGAAATCGTGGCTCGAATGGCGAGTTGTTCGCCCCGGATTACGTCAATGCGATTTTCGGCCGACGGCGCGAAGCTGGTGGCGGCGGGGGGATCGCCGGGCGAATTCGGGACCATCGAAGTCTTTGACGTCGCCGGGCGTAAACGGGTCAAGCGTTTTGCCGTTTCGAGCGATACGGTTTTTGGCTTGAGTCTCTCTCCGACAGCCGATCGGGCGGCGGTCGCCTGCGCGGACAAGACGGTGCGCGTGATCGATCTGGAAGACGGAAAGGAAGTGGATAATTTCGGCGTGCATTCCGACTGGGCGCTTGGCGCCGCGTTCACAATGGACGGAACGCGGGTGGCAAGCTGCGGCCGCGATAAGAATCTCTTTCTGCTGGACCTCAAGACCCACAAAGCCATCGATCCGGTGGCCGACCCGAACGATCCGTTCACGTGTCTGGCTCGCGATCCGAACAAGGATCAGGTTCTCTGCGGCACATCCAAAGGGCAGGTTCGGCTCTATCGCCTGACCGATCTGCAAAACAGCACTGAGCAAAAGCGCGAGCCGAATCGGATCAAGGAATGGGAGGGTCAGGCCGGGCCGGTCAACGCGATCGAATATTCCGCCGACGGAACATCCGTGGCGGTCGCCGGCGCCGGCGAGGTCCGCGTTTTTTCCGAGGCCGGCAAACGCCGTTTCATCTGTACGGGCCACCAGGGCGCCGTATACGCGATTGCGTTCAGTCCCGATGGCACGCGCCTTTTCACCGGCGGATACGACGGGCGGATTCGCGTCTTCGATATGAAAAAGGGAGAGCTGATCAAAACATTCGCCCCGACGCCGCTGAAAGAGGGCGCGGTCGCCGTCGCGATACCCGCGTCGAAGTAGAGTTGACGCTGAAGTTCGACGTTTGGCGTGGCTCCAGTGTTGCGCCCAGCGGGGATGTTTTGCAAGACCACCCAGGCCGTCGCCACCACTTTTGCTGGTGATTATTCGTTACTCTTAAAGCATTTCTCATTTTGGCGTCGCCAGCCCCGATCGCGAAAAACGCCCCGCAAGCGGGATCGCTATTATAAACGTGGGAACGCTGCAGCAACCTGGAAATACGCTGGCGATTGAAGAACGACGCTTGGACGGGCCGGTTCAACCGACGATCGTGAAGGACATGGGCCCCACGGCCGGGACGGTGACGCCGGACTCGGTGATCGAGACGAAGGGGAAATAGACGCCGGGCGTTTGGAAGGATCCCAGCGCCAGCCGCACGTTCAGGACGAGGCCTTTGCCAGCCTTGAGGCGGAGATGGCGCCGCAGCGTATCGAGCGAGGCGAGTTCGGTCAGGCCATCGGAGGAAAGGCCGATGTCGAAAGTGGCCAACCCGTCGAAGGGGGAATTGCCCTCATTGGTGACAAGAACCGAGACGCCCCCTCCGCCGCCCGGCCGAATTTTGGCGGCGGCGAGCGATCCCACCGCGTCCTGAAGCTGTACCGCGGGCGCTTCGACCCGCAGCCATGGGCCAAAGGGCGCATCGCTGACCTGGCCGGACGGACCGATCGTCTGGGCCAGCAACGAATAGGCGCCGATCGGCAGCGCGGCCGACGACGACTTCACCGCGAGATGCACGACCGCGGTTTTTCCCGCGCCAAGATTGATCTGGCGGACCAGCGTCGCCACCTGTACCGCGGATTCATCTACGGCGCCGTCCGAAGAGGCGAAGACGTTTACCGTGACCGCGCCCTGCACGGCCGCCTGCGTATCGTTCGTGACACCGACGGCGATCCCTCCGCGAATCGTGCTTCCGACGACGATCTCCGTCGGCAACATGCTCTTCACCGCAACCGGCGCCAGCGCCAAAGCCGCCGGCGAAATGGGATTGACGCTGAACGAATTCGACATGGCAGGCGCGTCGCTGCCGTCGGTTGCCTTGAGGGTATAGTCGCCGGGCGCGGCGAGCGAAAGATTATTGAACGTGGCCTGGCCGTCGACGACCTTCGCCGAGGCGACCAGCGGCCCGGCGACGGAGGCGACGGTGACGATCGATTTGTCCGTGGTGGCCACGTTGCCGTCGGGATCCTCGACCGCGACGATCACCGGCGCGATCGGGCCGCCGGCGGCCGAATCGATCGGCTGCTGGACAAACGCCAGATGAAGCGCGGGCGTCACGACAAACGTCTTGGAGGTAATCGGTTTTTCCTCGCTGGCCGACGCGACGATCGTATAGGCGCCGGGCGCGGCGATGGTGAGGTTGTTGAACGCGGCCACGCCGTTGATCGCCGTCACGGTTGTCGTTCCGCCCAGAACGCCGGAACTCAGCGTCAACGTCACCTGCGACTGGTCGGTCATGACGATTCCGTTGGTATCATTTTCCAAATCGATCACCACCGGCGGGATCAAGATGGCGCCGGCCTTGATGTTGGCCGGCTGGGTAAAAAACGCCAGATGTTCGACGTAGCCGGTCAATAACGTCCGATTCTCCAACGATTCGACGATGGCCGCCGGCGTGGCGTTTGGCTTGCCGAAAAATCGCGATTGGATGGCGCGTGAAAACCCTGCAAGTGCGGAAAAACTCATGCGGGCGGATTGTCGTGACTTTCGACGGGGATTCAATGAGCGGCGATCATGTGGTCTGCAACCTCCGCAGACAACAGTTGTTGACGCCGTTCCAGAATTGGCCTTGGATATTCGGCGTTTCCCCCCATGCCAATTGCGTCAGCAAGGCGATGGGGGCGGCATGCGATACCACGACGAGTTTTCGTCCTGCGTAGATCCGCAGAAATTCCTCCAGCCGGGTGATTAATTCGGCGATCGTTTCCTTGTGGTATTGACGCCCTTTGATGGCCGCGACATCGCTCCACTCGCGCACAAGCTCCTCGACCGCAAACGGAAGTCCGGTGGCCTGGCTGACCTCGGCGGCGGTGTTCCAGGTTCTCATGTAGGGGCTGGCGATGCCGGTAAACCCGGTAAGATCGAAATCGGCGAGGCGGGCGCCGAGCGTGCGGGCTTGCTCGACGCCCATTTCGGTCAGGCGGCAGTCGGGGTCTTTGGAAACGCCGGTGTTGCCTTCGCTCTGGCCATGGCGGATTAAAATGAGTTCTGTAGCCATCGGCGAATCATATGCCGCCCGGTGCCGGTTTCGGCAAAGCGGATTCCCCGCCTTTGTGACACGCGTATCATTGTTGTACAATCGGCGTTTTCGACTTTTAGTTAGCGACGATAACCCTATGCAGATTCGGAATTTCTCAATCATCGCCCATATCGACCACGGCAAAAGCACATTGTCGGATCGGCTTCTCATGCGGGCGGGAGCCATCACTGAACGTGAATTTCAAAACCAGATGCTCGATGACATGGATCTGGAACGCGAACGGGGCATCACGATCAAGGCGTCGGCCGTCACCGTGTTTCACGAGCATCACGGCGAGTTGTTCATGCTCAATTTCATCGACACGCCGGGGCATGTCGATTTTCACTACGAAGTGCAAAAGGCGCTGCAGGCGTGCGAAGGCGCCATCCTTGTCGTCGACGCCACGCAGGGCGTGCAGGCACAGACGGTCGCCAACGCCTATGCCGCGCTCGAAGTGGGGCTGGAGATTATTCCGGTCATCAACAAGATCGATCTGCCCAGCGCCGACCCGGTCGGCGTAGCCGAGGAAATCGAGCAGGTGCTCGGGTTCAAGGCCGAAGACGCGATCTTGGTGTCGGCGAAAACCGGCCAGGGGATCGACGAACTCATCACCAAACTCTGCGATCAACTCCCCGCGCCGACCGGCTCTCCCACCGGCCCCACCCGCGCCCTGATTTTCGATTCCATCTACGACGATTACCGCGGCGTCATCGCCTATGTCCGCGTCTTTGACGGCGCCCTCTACAAGGGGCAGAAAATCCGCCTCATGGGGGTCGATAAACTGTATCAAATCACCGATCTGGGGAAATTGGTCCCGCGTCCCAAGCAAGTCGATCGCATCGGAACCAGCGAGGTGGGGTTTATCGTCGCCGCGATAAAAGACCTGCACGACGTTCGCATCGGCGACACCATCACCGACGCGGCCAATCCCGCCCCCGAAGCGTTGCCCGGCTACAAGCCCATCCAGCAGATGGTCTACTGCGATTTCTACCCCGGCGGCAAAACCCAATACGAAGACCTTCGCGACGCCATGGACCGGCTTCAACTCAACGACAGCTCTTTCACCTTCGCCCCCGAAAGCTCCGACGCCCTGGGTTTCGGCTTTCGCTGCGGGTTTCTCGGCCTTCTCCACATGGAGATTATCCAGGAACGCCTGGAGCGCGAATTCAACGTCGAGGTCGTGCAAACCGCTCCGACGGTCACCTATGAAATCAAGCTGACCGATGGCACCGTCAAGCGCATCGACGCGCCAAGCGAACTGCCCAACGCCACCATCGTCGAGGAGATTCGCGAACCTTACATCCTGTGTAATTTGATCATGCCCGCCGACGGCGTCGGCGCCATCATGAAGCTCTGTGAAGACCGCCGCGGCGTTTACAAGAAAACCGAATACATCGGCGCCAGCCGGGTCATTCTCGTCTATGAGATGCCCCTGGCCGAGGTGATTTACGACTTCCACGACCGCCTGAAAAGCGCCACCCGCGGCTACGGCACCATGGATTTCGATTTGATTGGCTTCCGCGCGGGCAACCTCGTTAAGGTGGACATTCTCGTCAATACCGATCGCGTGGATGCCCTGAGCGTGATCGTTCACCGCGACCATGCCGAGGCGCGCGGGCGAAAGTTGCTGGTCCGATTGAAGGAAGAAATTTCCCGCCATCTATTCGAGATCCCATTGCAAGCCGCAATCGGCGGAAAAATCATCGCGCGCGAAACGATCAAGTCGGTCGGCAAGAACGTAACAGCCAAGTGCTATGGCGGCGACGTCAGCCGAAAACGCAAGCTTCTGGAAAAGCAAAAAGAGGGCAAAAAGCGCATGAAGCGCGTGGGCAACGTGGATATTCCACAAGAAGCGTTCATGGCGATTCTGGAGGCGGACGATTGAGGATGGGAGATCGAATATGCCGGGATATCTGGACTATGACGACATACTGAAGACGGTCTTATCCTGGCCAAGGCGAGACCAGATCGCGTTACTGCATGCGGTGGTCGATAAGCTATCGGATGCTTCAGTCGGGGATCCAGCGCCCGCCGAGACACCGGCGCCTGCCGCGGTGTTGCCGAAGCCAATTTCGTACGCCTCCCTCGCTCCCGCTCCGGCAAGTCCCGTCAGTGCCACGCCGGCAAGAGCCACACCATGGTTCGATGAGACAAGCACATAATCCGGGCTTCGCTTTCGGTTTCCCCGGTTTTGAAGCGTTCGCCGGTAACAGCCGCGGCTCTTGCGCGGATAATCATCATCCGCTGAACGGCCTTTCCAGCGACACGCCCGAATTTCCATGTTGGCGCAGGTCATTGTTTCGATACGCCTCGATAAGCCGTTGCAGCAAATCGATCTGGCAGCGAAGCTCCTGGCCTCTTTCCGTATCCGCCATGCGGCGCGGCTGATTCCATGTCCTCACCACATCGACGCTGGGCACGATATCGACGCCATCACGGATTGCCGATTCGACCGATTCGAAATGATGGTGTTTGGCGAGCAGCGTACGGTCGGATTCGAGAACGAGGGTGAAGCCATGATCGCCGTAGGCTTCGGAGAAGGCGCCGTCAATGGTGATGGCTTTGCCGCTGCGTTTGAGGGGGGATTCGCCTTTTTCGATTTTCACCGGGACGTGGCCGTTGACGATCAGGCCGCGGTTGGGATCGACGCCGAACTCGGCGAGCACTTTTTCGCAGAACCACGCTTCGTGGATCAACGCGAAGTACGGGTCCTTGGTTTCGTGGTGGGAGGCTTTATCTTCGATGAAATCGCGTTCGAGCGTGGCGATGCGATCTTTCCCGAACAAGGGAGAGCCCGGGCCGCTCCAAAGATACCAGAGGAGATCGAGGTCTTTTTCCTGTCTGCGTTCGAGGGATCGCAGGACGATTTTCTCGATCGCGTCGAACATCGCCCGGCCGCCGACGGCGTTCCCGTCGATCATCATCGGAAGAAATTCGCCTTTCTCGTCGCACGGGACGCAGCCGTGGAAAATCAGGTGGTCGTCGCGGACCAGGGCCATCGAGCCGTTGCCGACGACGTAGCTGAGGTGTTCCCACAGTTTGTGGCTGTTGACGAATGAATGCCGCATCCGGGCGAGGCACGTTTTTTCGTCGGCCGACAGCTCGTAAGGGTTGGCCGGATCGATGGTCGGCAGGTATTTGTCGCGGAGCGGATAGGCGATGCCGTCGATTTCGATCGTTCCTTTCGCGTGATCGATGCGATGCAGCAATCGGCGATGGCCCATTTCCCATTGTGGATTGCGGGCGATCATCTGCCCTTCCAGCTTATGCTGCATGATGGCGGCGGCTTTCTGCATGCGCGCCACGAGGAGATCGGCGCGCAGGCCGGGTGATTTGGGGCGGAAAAATTGCGCCGGATCGTCGGCGTAGGCGGTGGCCGCGAGATGCTCGAGCGGCGTCAGCGGAATGCTGTACCCTTCGTCAAGCTGCCCGAGCCGGCGATAACGAAGGGAAACACGAAGCACGTTGCAGATCAACGCCTGATGGCCGAGGCAGGCGCCAAGCCAGGCGGCGTCGTGGTTGCCCCAGATGAACGAGACGTTCGGCTGGCGCCGCAGGTATTCGACCACGCCGTCGCCGCGCGGGCCGCGATCCCAGCAATCGCCGCCGATGATAAGTTCATAGATCGCCAGGTTGCGGATAAGCCGGCCGGTGACGTGAACAAGATTCAGCACTCGGCCACGCTTCAGGAGTTCATCGACGATCGCTTCCTCGAACGCCTTCCCGCGCTCGGTGGTCGGGGCGAAAAGCATCTCCGACAGCAGTTCTCGAAATTCGACGGGGAACACTTCCATCGCGCGTTTGAGGCTGTAGCGGGCCGCGAGCACGCGAACGAGCTCGAACTGATGCCGAAGCGCCCAGATGGAAAAATCACGCAATTTGCATGGATCGGTAAGCGTCTGTTCGAGCCGTTCGACCACTTCGGCGGGATAAAAAACAAGGGTGAGAAATTCCTGAAATTTCTCGGGCGCCATTTTGGAACTGAAGAGTTTCTCGACCAGGGGCCTGAGCGTGCCCGAGGCGTTGTTGATGACATGGCGGAGTTTTTTGTCTTCGCCGTGAATATCGCTAATCACGTGGACGGTGCCTTTGGGAAGCGTAAGGACCGCCGAGAGGCGCGCGATCTCGGCCATGGCCGAATCGACGTTTGGGAATTGCCGGGCGAGCGGGCGCAGCAACGAAAGCTGATATTGCGGCGACGCGGCGTCGGGAAACGGGCGGGGATCCATTAACTTTTGCTCCTCCGATAAGACCGCTCGCGCTCCGTTGCCCAGGCGGGGAGAGGGCCGGGTGAGCGTGGACGTTTTCATTTTGTACACGGTTCTTCGTCGGAAATCTCCGTTGGGCCTGCATGATTGAAGCCGACCGGCCCGAGAGCGTTTTTCAGATTGCTGCCGCGTCCGACGTGCGTGGGAATCAGTTTCATCACCCGACGCCGGTTCTGAGGTACTCCGAAGAGCCGGATCGAAGCGCGGCGTAGTCCGGCTATTCGGAGTACCTCAGAACCGGCGTCACCATTAAACGCCCAGCCACGCGATCGCTAGCAATCGTCGCACGCGCTACCAAACTGAAAAATGCTCTAATCACGCTCGGCCTTTACCCCAGCCCGTTCCCTGAAAAGGAGAGCGCGCCATAGCCGCCGCGCGGCGAGGCGTGATCCGAAAACGGCTCATTTTGATTCGGCGATCCTTTTCTCCGCTTGCGCCTTGCGTTCGGCGGATAGGCCGGGCAGCGCTTTCGCATACCAATACGCCGCTCGGCGATGTCCGCTGCCCAGGGGGAGATCGCCTTTGGGGTCGGTGTAATCCCACCATTCATCGGCAAGCGCCGCCATCGCGGCCGGGTCGCTCGGCGCGGACAAATCCTTATCGGCTAAATCCTTCAGCTTGCCCGGCGCCGATTTAGCAAGATAGGGAAGGCCGATTTCGCATCGATTGAGATGAAAGCATAAATGGCGGGCGATCAGAAAATTCGCCTGCGGGTCGTCGGCGTCGCGAGCCAACTTTCTTTGGGCGCTCATCACGTCGAGCACTTCATGGCTTTCAAGACGGGCCGCGTGGTCACGCGCATCGCTGTCGGCAAGCAGTGCCGGATTTCCGCGGGCGAGTTTATGAGCGAGATAAGCGGCCTTTGAAGCAAGGTCCGGATCCCACTTGGCCAGCGCGTCGTCGGCGACCTTGAGGTAATTGCCGGCCAGCGTCGCGGGGTCTCCGCGGGCGGTGTCGATGCCAATCGAGAGGGCGGACGCTTTCATTTCCGGCGCGTTAATCGCAAACACCCTGGCCGTGTCGTCGACGATCGACATGGCGTATGGAAAGGCGCCGGCGTTCACCGCACAATCGCGGGCAAGGCGGAACAGCACGTATTGGGTCGCCGGGTCAGTGCCGGCGATCGCCATCTCATTAAATTGATGAGCGAGCGCAAGTCGATCGGCCGGCGCGCGGCTGGCCAGTTCTGTTTTGTACTTTTCGCGCACGGCGCGATCGGCTTTATTTTGCTCGGCATATTTTGGAACGGGCAACAGCGTATCGGGCGCGGCGGATTGCGCGACCGCCAGCGACGCGACCGCGACCAGAATCAACGAAATTGAAATCGGCGCCCGATCCATATGCGGTGAACAATGATTTTCCAAGAACACAATCGTTCAAAGGCTCGACAAACATCGATCGATCCTGGCGATCGTGCGGGCTCGACCCAAAAATTCCAGCGTTTCGAAGATTGGCGGGCTGACCGCCGATCCGCTCACGGCCACCCGAATCGGCTGCGCGACCTTTCCCAAACCTATTTGCCGTTGATCGCAAAACGCTTTAATCGCCTGCTCGACCTGCCCGGCGTTCCACGGCTCGACCTGCTCCAACGCGGCCCGAACCTCCCGCAGCGCCTTCGCGCCCTGCGATTCGTTCTTCCTTAAAACCTTGTCCAGGGCGTCGGTTTGATATTCCACCTGCTTGTCGGGAATGAATAGAAACCGGGATTTATCGTCCGGCTCACGCAGGATGTGAAACCCGTGGTTCATCTGGAGAACCTGTTCGATATCATGGTCCGACGCCTCGCGCAACGGCGAATCGGGATTGACCGACAAAAAATCCCGCATGGCTTCTACCATCCGAGCGTTCGTTGACCCGGCGGCGCATGCTTCGGTGTTGAACGCCAGCAATTTATCACGGTTGAATTTGGCGTTGGCTTTGCCGATGCCGTCGAGGGAGAAGAGGCTGACCAGTTCCTCCATGCTCATTCGTTCGCGGTCCCCGCCGGGGCTCCAGCCGAGCAGGGCGAGGAAGTTGTTGAGGACTTCGGGGAGATAGCCGTTCTTGCGGAAATCATGCACCATGATTTCCGGCAAATCCGCTTCGCGCAAGCCGACGGCTTTCATCACTTTCGGCTGCTCGGACAGGTCAAGCTGCTTCTTGTCGTTGGCCAGCCATTCGGTGAGCCGATCCAGCGGCAAACCGGTTATCGCGGCCAGGTCGGCGGGGGATTTCTTCGTGTTCCGCATCACTTCGCCGGCCCGTTTGCGGATTTTCTGGTCGCGATCGCGCTTGCTCAGTTTTTCGCCGGTCTCGGGGTTCAGGATCACCGGAAGATGCGCATAGATCGGACGCGGGTAGCCTAAGGCTTCCTGCAGGGCGATGTGGTTACAGGTATTGAGCAGGTGCTCCTGACCGCGGAGAACGTGGGTGATGCCCATCTCCTCATCGTCGACGACGACGCCGAAATGGTAGGTCGGCATGCCGTCGCTCTTGCGGATGACAAAGTCCTGAACCTCGCCGGCGGCGAAGCCCTGGTTTGGGCCGAGGACGGCGTCGTCAAAACGGTATTCATGCACCGCCATCGCAAAGCGCACCACGTGCGGGCGTCCCTCGGATTCGTACTGGCGGATTTGCTCGTCGGTCAGCGCGGGCCGGCGGTAGCGGTATTGTCGTTTGGCGCGCTCGGCCTGGCTGCGCTGGGCGGTGAGCTCTTCGTTGGTTTCGTAGGCTTTGTAGGCGAGCCCGCGAGAGATCAGGTTATCGATGACGGCGTTATAAATCGGCAGCCGTTTGGATTGAAACACCAGCTCGGCGTTGTCCCAATGAAAGCCGAGCCAGCGAAGGTCTTCTAGCAACTGACGCGTGGCTTCCTCCGTGCTGCGGGCGAGGTCGGTGTCTTCGATGCGCAGGAGAAATTTACCGCCGGTGTGGCGGGCGAGCAGCCAGTTGAACAACGCGGTTCTCGCCCCGCCCACATGAAGATAACCGGTTGGGGAAGGGGCGAAACGGGTGACGATGGTGGTGGAGGACATAGGAAGCAAGAGTAAAGCGTAAAGGGTAAAGAGTAAAAGAGGATGGACGATTCTCTTGTGCTCCGCCATTTGAACCTTTGGACGGCCTGTTGCAAAGGGGCGGCGCCGCGAAGATGAAATTCACGCGGCGGACATTGGTGGACGTGTCTCGACGTGTTCCTTGACGTGACCGAGCATGGCGGAGAAGCTTGCCGTCCGTGGCCTCCTGTAAATTGGTGGGTTCAGCGACACCATTTTCTCAGGAGGCCGAGCTTTGCGCCAGCCCATGCGATAAAGCGCGCCGCGGAGTTGCGAAAAGACGTTAAATTGACGGCGTTGAGCCGGGACGTTCGTGCTACAGATTATTCAAAGGTCTCGGATCCGGATACCTCGGCGTGTCGTGGGGGGCAAATCACATTGACAAAACTGCTTCGCATCATCGGGCTATCGACCTTCTGCGTATTGCTCGCCGGCGCGATGGAGCGGCCACGCATCTTTCCGCTCGACGGCGCTTCGATTTCGGGCGGCGATCTCGGCCAGATGATCTGGAATCTCTGGGTCGTCAATGAAAACGTCAAGAACGGCGTTACCCCGTTTGAAACGGACCTAATCTATTACCCGACCGGCGCCAATCTTACGCATCATTCGCTGGCCGGCGGTTTCCTGCCACTGACATTTCTGGTGGACGCGGCGACGGATCATGGGCCCATGTATCCGTTCATCGCTTATCATCTGGGCTTGTGGGCTTGCTTTGCGCTGCTGTTATTTTTCATGTACCTGTTCCTGAAAGAGATCGGTTTTTCGGCGATGCCGTCGGCGCTCGCCGCCGTCGGTAATTCGTTTTTTTGTTTCTACGGCAGGAACCTCCATCTGACCTTACTGTCGGGTTTTATCATTCCGATGAACGCCTTGTTCGCGGTTCGATGGTTCAGGAACCCAACCCGATGGCGAACGGTCGCGTTCGCTTGTTCCCTGGCGATCAGTCTTTATTTTTCTGAATTCGTGGTGTGGTGTCTCCTGGCGATGGCCGTGATGACGGCGGCGATTTGCCTGTGGCCAACGCAGCGGCGGGCTTTTGTCGCGCGGCTCGGCAAAATGGGATTGCTCGGTTTTTTACTGGCGCTCGCATCGGCGCTGGCCATCGCGCAGCCGTATCTGGTCGAGTTCGCGCTGGCGCCCGCGGTCATAAAGCCCAATCCGATCGAACATGAAATTTGTTCGGCTGATTTGTTGGCGCTGGTCACGCCGACGCACGATTTTGCCGGCGATCCGCTGACGCCGCTCTATGGCGGATTGTTTCATTCGATCAACGCGCGGCTCTGGTCGAGAGCCGCTTCCTGCGAGGTGTTTATCGGGTTTCCGATGCTGCTGCTGGCGGCAATCGGATTGTCGCGCCTGCGGTTGCGCGCGGGATGGCTTTGGATGGCGGTACTGCTCTCGCTCTTTTTCTATGTCATCGTCATGGGGCCTCGATTGCACGTCATGGGACATCGGTTGATGTGGATGCCCTACAGCGTGTTGATGAAGGCGCCGCTTTTTAGTTTGCAGCGCACGCCTAGCCGGTCCGTGGTCATGGCGATGTTTTTCCTGGCGGTCGTCGCCGCCGCGGGCGCCGAGCAGATTCTCGACCGTTTTCGCGGCGCGCGAGGCCGCGGGATCGGCATGGTGATTTTGGCCGTCATCGGCGTTTGGATCATCGCCGAATGCTATCGGCCGCACGAGCCGTTGCCGTCTTACCGGCCTCCCCCCGCCCTGGCGGAAGTCGGGCCCGGCGCCGCCCCGGTCGCGAACCTGCCCTTATTTGACGGCGGGGATGGATACGCGCAACAGCTTCAGATTTTTCATCATCGGCCTTCCCTGGTCGGCTACCTCGCCCGTCAGACGATCGCGATGCGCGAAGACGAACAGGTCCTGCAGAACGACTTTATGTGCGGCCCGCAAATCTACAGCTACAAGCTCCGCAGGCGCAATGTCGATACGGTGCTCATCTACCCACTGCTCTCGTCAAGGCGAGGTTTCAATCCGACGCGCAGCTTCGTGGCCGACATGGCGGAAATCGTCCCCCCTTTGAAACTGATCGATCTTCGTGATTTCAAATCGGTTCTGTCGGCGGAATTCGGCACGCACCGGCTTACCAACGGCTACGTCGCCGACGCTCCGGGAACGACGATTCTCGAGCCGGGCAAAGAACTCGTCTATCGCCGCACGGCTTCCATTTCCGGAGCCCGAATCGAAATTCTCGCCGCGCCGCCGGAGGAAGTTTTTGAAGTGACGCTTAGTCTGAAGGGAGCCAACGTGCCTTTCGTGCAGCCATCGCTGCAGCGCATTGATCGGCATCTGACGACTGAACCGGTCGACGTCGTTGGATTGCAATGGCGAAGCCTTGATTTTCAGACATGCCGATTTGACGCGATCGAGATTCATCCGACGTCCGGCCATCGATGCAGCGTCGCCCGCGTTACCGTTTGGGATCGGTAGTGTCACAGTAGCATTGAATGGGAACACGTTTATTTTGCAAGAATCGCGCAGGAGGTTGGAGCTATTCTCCGGTGGCCGAGCGTGCGCGTCGCCACCCATTTGGCCAAACCAACAGTAGGAGTGCGTTTGCGCTCTCGATTCGGGGCAACGAATCGTCGAGATCCGATGAGCGATCGTATACCCACGCTGGCGTATCGAGTCGTGTAGATTCCGGCAAAACCTACGCATTCGCATACATCATATTTCTCATCCCGATCCAATACGTCCAAAACAAATACGCCGCGCTGGCCACCACTTCGCCGCTGATCAAATAGAGATAATCCAGGTTTGTCGTGGGGCCCAGTACGCGCCATTGGATCAACGAGCGCCATCCCGCCACCGTGATTAACGCGACGATCGCCACCGGCAGGTAGTGGACGGCATGAAAATCCAGCCCGCGCATCACCACGTTCACCGGCAATCGCAATCCGCGATAACCCGCTTCCCATGACGTTAATCGGGCGGCGATTCGCGTCGAAACGGCAAGCGTGACAAATACCGCGGCGGAATAGGCGAGGATTCCAGGCGTGACGGCGCCAATCAAGTCTTGAACCCGGTACCACGTCGTCAGGTACAAAAACCACGTAATGTGAATGTAAAAAGCCGATCCCATGATGAGCGAAACGATCCCCTGATGAATAATCGCAAACCACTTCGATCGTTCTCGACCGTATCGCGTCGCCAGCGACCGATAAAATCGTTCGGGGTGAAACAAAACCTCGCATGTGGTCAAGACGAAGCCCCAAAGGCCGCTCCCCGGTCGATCCCACCGCGACGGCCCGCGCAGGGCGGCGGCACTGATGGCGGCGGAACTTCCGCATTCGGGGCAGTTTGTGCCGGCGCGCAGGCCGCTCAAGGTGTAGCCGCAGCCTTCGCATAGAAAGTCGGGCTCGGTGAATTTGCTTGGCAACGCATGGGTCATTGGACTATGATATACTCGCTTATGATGTTCCGGCGCGTTTCGATGTCGGGATAGCTCCGGCGGCATAGCCGACCGAAGGAGGAAGGCATGATTCGTAATGATTGGATTCTATCGGCGGCGTTGGGCGCATCGCTCTTGTGCGGTTGCGGCGACCCGAAGGAATCCGCCTCGACGTCCGATGCCTCCGCGGATCACACCGCCTCGGTTCCCGCAACTCAGCCCGTGCCTGTCGCCGACGCCGCGACGAGCGCAACGGCTGCGATGAAACCGCCCGCCACTCAACCGGTCGTCGTTACGTCCACTTTCAGGCTTTTCGAGCGTGGCACGCCGGACGATTTGGGCATGCTCTACGAATTCCCCCGGGCTCGCCTGCATATTAATCAGAGCGATAACACCGCCGTTCTCTACAGCGACGATCCCAAAGCCGCCATCAAACCGACCTACGGCGGAAACAGCTATTACATGGTGATTCCGCTGGACAAGGATCAGCCGCTCAGGCTCGATGGCTATCAATGGCAGTTCAAATCCGGCAGCATCGATGACCACCGCGACTCGGCCGACGGTATCTTCATCGACGGTCAGCGTTATCACCTTCAGGCCTCCGACGTGACGGTCGCGTTTCAAGGCCAGGGCCAAGAGGTCAAGGTGGCGGTCATCGGACAGTTCTCCAAGTTTGATACGATGGCCAATCAAGCCCAGCCCATCGGCAGCGCCGTCTTCCTGAAAGGGATCGTCGTCGCAAAGGTCGATTCGGAAAAATGAATCGGCTCCGTCGGGGGATGCAGCGACGCATTACCGCCGACCAATATATTGGCGCACGCGCTGGCCGCCGGGAACTCGTGACTTGCATCGATCTGTGAATTTACCGCCGATCGCTCGTCGCTCTATTGGTTGGGGCCATAACGTTTGATTTCTTTCATATTCTTGGGGGGTGACGATTTCGTGATACGAAGCAGAATCCCCAACTGGCGGTTGGATCGCGTCTGACGAGATGCCCTTTCCATGTTCGATTTTTTAACTCGACAAAGTGCCTACTGCTCCCTGGCAAAATATTCCTCTTCCAACTGCTCGAGTTTTTTCGCCAGGGCTTCGTACTGCTCTTGCAGCTTGCGCCCGCGGCCGGGGTCCTTAAAGCTCCCGGCGGCGCCGAAGTCTTCCTGACACTCGGCGATCGAAATTTCCGTCTCGGTAATCTGCCCCTCCAGTTCCGCCAGCGTCAGCCGGCCAAAAGGACGCAGGTACGGATTTTCCTTTCTGCGCGCGTCGCGCGCGGCGACGGTTTCCGGCGCCGATTCTTTGGCCGCGACGTTTTTTGCCCGGTTGCGACTTTGGGCTTCCGACGCCTTGCGCTCGGCCGCGTCCGCGAGCTTCTGCACCCACGCGCTGTAGCGATCGTCGAAATCGATCATGCCCGGCGGTTGAAGGATCAGCAGCCGACTCGCGACCTTTTCCAGAAAATATCGATCATGGCTCACGCAGAAGATTGAGCCGTCAAATCCCGCAAGCGCTCCTTCCAGCGCTTCGCGCGACGCGATATCCAGATGATTCGTCGGCTCATCAAGCACGAGCACATTCGGCTTATCCAACAGCAATTGCGCCAGGCGAACCCGCGCCCGCTCGCCGCCGCTGAGCAATCCGACGGCTTTGTAGACGTCGTCGCCGCGAAACAAAAGCGTTCCAAGAACATTGCGAACCTGTTGCTCCTTTACATCGCGATCGCCGCATGCTTCTTCGATCACCGTGGACTCCGGATCAAATTCATCGAGGCGTTGATCGTAATATCCGATCCGCAGACTCGCGCCCCATTTGATAGCGCCCGCGTCGGCCTCCTCCCGGCCCAGCAGCACCTCAAGCAGCGTGGTTTTTCCGGAGCCGTTTGGACCGATGACGCCGATCCGCTCGCCGCGCTTAACGTCAAACTTGAGCGATCGCCATAGCGTCTTGGCGCCAAACGCCTTCGACAATTCGCGAACCGAAAGCACCTGATCGCCCGCCCGCTGATCGGAACTGAGCGCCAGCCCGATGCCGCGGGAGGCTTCGACGCGCTGAATCACTTCATCGCTTGCCAGCAGGCGGTCAAGGCGCTTCTTTCGCCCGGCGGCTTGTCTTGCGCGCTGGTTGGCGCCAAACCGGCGGATATATTCCTTTTGCTTCTCGATGTCCTCCTGCTGCTCTTCGTACGCCCGCTGCTGGGTCAGCTCCGACAACTCGCGCTGCACGATGAACGCCGAATAATTGCCGGGATAACTCTTCAACCTGCACGCGGTCAGCCAGACGATCCGCGTCGCCAGGCGATCGAGCAGATACCGGTCATGGCTGATGAGCACGACCGCGCCGTTGAATCCGAGCAAATATCGTTCGAGCCATTCGATCGCCGCAAGATCGAGGTGATTGGTCGGCTCATCGAGCAACAGTAATTCCGGCTCACTGATTAGCAACTTAGCCAGCGCCAGCCGCGACCGCTGCCCGCCCGATAACGTCGAAACGGCTTGCTCCCACGAATCGGCCAGCAGTCCGACGCCTTGCAGGGTGGCTTCCAGTTTATGCCGCCACGCGTAACCCCCCGCCAGGTCAAAGTCGTGCTGGACGGCTTGATATTTCTGAAGGATCCGGTCGAGCGGCTCGCCGGTCAATCCGGCCATTTCATGCTCGATCTCTCGAAGGCGATGCGATAATTCGTGAAGCCCGGCGAACGCCAGCTCGGCTTCGTCGATGACGGTGTTTTTTTCGTCGAAGGTCGGATCTTGCGAAAGATGCCCGACTTTCGTTCCCTTGGCGATCGAGACGTTTCCCACGTCGATGGCCATTTGGCCGATAAGGATTTTGAAGAGCGTGGTTTTGCCCGAGCCGTTGGATCCGATGAAGCCGATCCGCTCGCCACGTTCGACATTCAGACTAAGCTTGTCAAAAATAACACGCTTGCCAAAAGTCTTCTCGATGTTGGACAAAGTAGCGATTGACACGGATTAGAGGATAAGTGGGATTGATGCGCATGTCATCCCGGCTGCTGATTTACGCATGGGCGTTTCCCGCCACCATGCTGGGATTGGTCTTTTTACCTCTGGCGCTCCTTTACGGAGGCGCGAAGGTCGTCGATGGCGTTCTTGAACTCCATGGCCGATTCGTCCGCCTGTTTCTCACGCATTGCACGCTTTTGAAAGGCGGCGCCTCCGCCATGACTTTGGGACATGTCGTTCTGGGCCGCGACCCGGACCTGCTCGATCTGACACGAACGCACGAACGCGTGCACGTCCGGCAATATGAGCGATGGGGTCCTTTTTTCATCCCGGCATATTTGGGCGTGATGGCGATCCTATGGATGCAAAACCGCCGGCCTTATGAGGATAATCCGTTTGAGAGAGAAGCATTCGGGGAGACGTGATTTCTAAAATCCGGATCGCGGCTCCCGCTCCGAGTTGAACCGGTCGAATTCTCGTCGCGGGCGAGTTCGGCTAATTATATTGCCAACCGCGGATACCCCGAATGGTCGGGATAAAGCCAAATCCGTTGCCGCGCTTAATCCGCGATCCTCCGCACAATCCGCAGTCACGATTCCTGTCGGCATAATAAGGAGATACGGAATGGCGATAGATCGACGGAAATGAAGAGCGACGATTTCCCTCTCCAAAAACAAAAAAAGGCCGCACGGTGGAGGGTTAAGTCCGTGCGGCCTTGGCGGAGGAGGAAACGAGGCTCGTGGCGAAGTTGCTCGAATGTTATTGCACTCGCTCACTTCCCATTAATGTTATAGTTCTATCTTTCCATTTTCGAGAAAGTCCCGGACAGCGTACCGCCTGCAGACCGTCTGCAGGCGGTACTGTCCGTGGGAACCAACCGCGCTCCATAGGTATTTCGTGGATAACCCGAAGGTCTTCCATAGCCATCAGCATGACGACTACATCAAACCCCTAAAGCGAAGCTGGCGCCACGACGTGACACGGTCTGGAATTTTTTAGAATCCGCCTTTTCCCGCCGATTTTCGGGCTATTTCACCCCCATGCCTATTTTCTTCATCGGGCGCGGAAATTACCGTTGCACACTTTGCGGGCGAAGACGCGGAACGAGGCCTCACATTGCGCGCGGCGCGGGCAAGCTCGCTAAAATCTGCTCGCGCCGGCGCCAAAACGAGATTAGGAAGAAAAAATCCATGCCGACGCCCATGGCGATGAAGCGGCGCTCGCTGGAGCATCTCTGTTAGTCGAAGGCCAAAGCTTCGATAAGGCGCGCGACCGCTTGGCCTCGCTTCTGCTGTGGTCCCTCTATTTCCCGCGGCTCATGTTCAGGTCCTTAATCACCGAGTTGTATCTTTCGGCAAGGGCGTTGAACTTGACGACGGCGTCGTTGCGCTCGGCGGCCAGTTTGCGGATTTCGTCGTTCCCTTTTTTCAGCGATTCATCGCGCTCTTTGACGGCGCTGACCCACTTCTCCAAAGTCGCCTTCATCCTGTCGCGCGCCGTCATCGCGGCGTCGCGCTCGGCGGCGGCCCGGTCGCGCTCCATGCCAAGCGTCACGATTTTTCCTTCGGCCTCGCGCAGGGCGGCGTCCGACTGTTCAAGCCGGCGTCGAAAATCTTCCAGGTCTGAAGCATCGCCTTTGATCGTTCGATCCTCCTCGGCGATCTTTTGTAGGTGCTCCTGCCGCGTCTTTTCCAGATCGATCGCCCGACGATTAATCCGGCCATTCGCCTGCCATTGGACCGCGCACAGAATCGCGAGGGCGAACACACCAAGCGTATTGAAATAGCCAATGAATTTCATCGTGGCTGAGCCTTTGCCGGGGGTTGAATTTCAAAGGCGACTTTGTCGATGCCCGCCTTGCGCACCAGATCCAGGACGTGGATGATGCTGCCATGGCGGGCGTCCTGATCGCCGCTGATAATGACGCGAAGATTGGGATTGGCTTTGGCCAGATCGATCAACGCCCTGACCATTTCGTTATCCGCCATCGGCTTTTTGTCCAGGAACGCGGCCCCGGATTTATCCACGGAAATATCGACGTAGTCTTTCTTGGGCTCGGACGTGGAACTCGTCGCCGTGGGCAAATTCACTTTCACGCCCTTGAGGTTCACCATGCTCAGGCTCACCAGCATGAACGCCGCGAGGAGAAAGAACATGATGTCGATCAACGGAATGATCTCGATTCGCGCCTCGGCATTGTCGTCGGGAAGCTTGGCGCCAAGTTTAACGGGCATCGTTCGCGCTCCAATTGAGGAATGTACGTCTCGACGTCACAAGTTAACCGGCAAGCGCCGCCGGTTTGGCGAGATGGGCGTCGGGGCGGTCGCGGACCGCGCGGCGCCGGGCAAATTCCTCCAGATCGTGGCCATGGTGTTTTCCTGATTCGACAAGAAGCTCGACATGGTTGATCGTGCGTTCAAGCTGGGCGCGGAAATGCGATAGCCGGCGGTTGAAATAGTTGTATGGAATCAGGCAAAGGATGGCGATGCCAAGCCCGCATGCCGTGGCGATTAGCGCCTCGGCGATTCCGCCGCTGACTTTCGTCGGCGCGAGTTGTTCGTCGCCGACAAAATGAAACGAACCCATGATGCCGGTGATGGTCCCCAAAAGCCCCAGCAACGGCGCCAGCGTGATGAGCGTTCCCAGCATCCATTGCCGGCGTTCGCCTCCTTCCAGTTCGTCGGACGCGCGAAGCTGCATCGCACCGAGAAGGGAACTGTGGGCGTTCACCAACCCATCGTGAATGGTGGCGAGATAGGGATCGTCGCGATCGCCGGTGAGAGCGAGCGCCTGCTCGAACTCTCCGGAGACGATCGCGTCAAACGTCTTTTTCCGCTGGCCTAAATGCGTTCGGCGGGCAAGCGCCATCCACCACATCGATCGCTCCAAAACCACCGTGACGGCCGCCAGCAGCGCGATCAGGATCGGCCACATGATCGGGCCGCCCTGATCGAAATAGTCGACGATGATGTTGCCGAAAACCGGGACAAATTCTATTTGCATGATTATTGCTCACTCAAGGTAAAATCGATCGATACCTCGTAATAGCGAGTTCGACCGGGACTAAAACGCCAGCGGTCGCGGATGGCCCGCACCGCCGTCTCATTCAACAAAGGCCACCGGCATGCCACGGCCAACTGCGCCGACGTCACCTTTCCATCGGCGCCCACGGTGAATCGCACGTCGACCGTCCCCTGCTCGTCGGCGAGAATCGCCGCTCGCGGATACTCGGGCTTGGGCTGCGCGCCCTCGCCGGCGCCGAACACAAGCCGATGCGCCGAACCGACCGACCTCGATCTCCCGGCCGTCGCTCGCCCGGCTTGTGGCATCGCGAACGCAATCGCCGGGCTTGGGACGGCAAGGGGAATCGATGGAGGCGCGTCGGGCGGAATCTCCGCGGTGTCAAGCGCCGGCGGCTGCGGCTCCGGCGCCTGCGGGACGGCAGGCGACGGGCTCGCCGACGCCTGCCAATTAGTCAGAATCGGATTGTCGGCAAGCTCGACATGTATACGCTCGGCGACGACCGGCGGAGGCTCCTTCGCCGCCAGGTGCGGCCATGGATATTTCAAAATCAAACCGCCGACGCCAATCGCCATACAACCGACCCATGCCGCCGCCGTGGCGGCATAGACCAATCTCTGGGCCGATGCGTCGATGCGATCGTGCGCCGCATGTGCCGGCCGGCTGGCGAGAAAAGATCTAGCGTGTCCTTCCATATATTCCCGCCTTTCAAAATTCATAGGTCAGCCCGGCATAAAACGCGCGCCGCTGTCCATATTGAGGAGCGTTCACGCCGAGTCCGGTTCCGTTCCGAAGCTGATAGCTCTGATCGAAGATATTGATTATGTCCGCCCGGAATTTGACGCTGTTGGTTCCCCAGAACCCGCCATGGAACACATGTTCATAGCCAATATTGATCGGATAATATTGCTGCTCCTGCATCAGATTGGCGAAGCCCGCCCGCAATCCCGAACCATAGAGCATATCGATATACGCGCGGTTATCTTTCCATGCGTAAGACATACCGGCCGAGACTGTATAGTCCGATTCGTGATCCAGCTTGATGTTATGATCGCGAATGTAGGCGAGTTCGTCGCCGGCAAAAAAAAACTGCTGTGTGTCGATGTCATGCGCCAGTGTTTTCACCCAGGAAAAGTTGGCGAACGCGGAAAATCCGTCTTCCTTATAGATGCCGCTCAATTCGGCGCCGGCGACCGTTCCCTTGGCGTAGTTATACGGAGAGAGAATAACCGCGTCGCCGAACTGGCCGAGGTCTAGAAGTTGATGGGCCTGTTTATAAAAACCGTCGATGGTCAACTGGAATGGCTTGGCGATTTGCCGCGAGAGGCCGACGTCATAGTAGTCCGACCGCTCCACCCGCGGCGCGTTATTGCCGGGGCTTGCCGGCGCGTTGGTGGTATTCGCGTATTTCGCGATCGTCCCCGCCTGCACGTCTTGCACGGGCGGCGGAACGAAGTACCTTGAGTATCCCGCGTGAACCGTTGTCGCGTCATCGATCTTATAAACCAGATTGGCGCGCGGACTCAACTGCCCTTCACGATCGAAGCTGGCGTCAAAGCGGTCATAGCGGAGTCCATAATTAACGGTAAGCTGTTTTGTCGCCCGCCATTCGTCCTGTACATAGATTCCCGCTTCGGTCGCCTCGGCGCTCGAATTGTCGCCGACGGTGATGGGCGTCGAAGACGTTTGCATGCCGCCGGCATCGGCGGGAAAGACGCCAAGCGTCGTGTCTTGTTTTTCCGAAGTATAGTCGGCGACCAAACCACAGCGGAAGGTGTGTTGGTCGTTCAGCACGTATGAACCGTCGAACTCCACTCCATAGGTGAGGTAACTGTTATAAACCGCTCCTGAAACACCCTGAAAGATAAGATCATTGGCATAGTCCGGCTTGAACGTGATCTGGCTGTAACGCGTAAAGCCCGAGAGTTGATAGGAGAGCTTTTCGAGGGTCTTCTGATAGGCGACGACGGTATAGTATTCCTGCTCGTTTTGATTTTCGTTGGTCTGGGCGGAATTCGCCGCCGGGCGCCCCAACAGCGCGAATGCCTGCGGCAACCCCTTTTGATCCGGAATCTGGAAGTCGCCGTCATAGGCGTTTACGAAAAGACTGAGTCGGCTGGTGTCGTCGATATGATAGGACAGATAGGTAAAGACCCGCTCTTGATTGGTGTCATCGTGGATGGCCGAGTGACTGCCCGTGGTGTTTTCGATTCCCAGGGCGTTGTGGTTGTAGGAGGCGGTGACGAAGTAGTCCAGCTTTCCGCTGGTTCCGCCAAGTTGGAGGGAAGGTTGAATGGTGTCGTACATGCCGCCGTAAAGCGAAAGCTCATTGTGATTGAGCGTGGCGCCGGACTTGGTGGTGATATCGACGATACCGGCGGTGTGAAACCCAAATTCTGCCGGTAATGTCCCGTCGATGAGGGTCGACGTGCCGACCAGGCGGGTATCGATCTCCTGGCCGAACACGTTCACCGTCTGCGGGAGCAGCACGCCGTTGACGCGATAGGTGAGATTGCCGTGTTCGCCGCGAACGTGTTCCTGGCCGTAGGAATCTTCGACGACGCCGGGAGCGCGGAGAAGGACTTGTTGGAACGAGGCGTTTTCGCCGCCGGGTACATTTTGGATTTGGCTTGGCCCCATCGTATAGGCGACGGCGCCGATGCTGGGATCGATCTGCTCGCGCGTCCGTTCGAAACTGGCGGTCACGACCTCTTTCCCGAGTTGCTGACGCACGATTCCCGATTCGCCCGGCGGCACGACCGCCGGCGACTCCAACGCGGGCTGCGTCATTGCCGGCGCCGTCCCCGGCGACACCACCGCAGGCGTCGGGAGCGGGATTTGTGTCAAGGCCGGCGCCGTGCCTGGCGCGACAACGGCCGGCGCGGGCGGCGGCGCCTCTGTCATGGCCTGCCCTGTTTGTGGCACGACAAGGGCCGGCGCGGGCGGCGGAATTTCTGTAATTGCCGACCCGGTGCTTGGCGCGATAACGGCCGCGGGCGAGGAACGTTGCGACGCGGGTGAGTCAACGCGTGACGACTCGGTCGTGCGTCTTGTCGATGGAATGGTCGCCGGGCTCGTGGCGGACAATGGCTGTGACGGCGCTTGTTCTCCGATCGACGTCTGAATGACGAACAACGGCATTGCCAAGGCCGCTCCGTAGAAGAGCGCCCGGTTGTATCTCGGTTTCATGAGGTTGTGCACGTCCTGGGATAACTTGGTGATCGTTCCGTGAAGCGAATCGGGCGCGCACTGCCTCGTCGGCGGCATCTCTCATGTCGCTGTAGCGACTCTCTGCGGCGCAGGCCCGTTTATGGGGCATGTTCCGCAGGGAGTGATCGCTATATCAATGCGAGATATGCTTTAGCGAGGTTGTTGCGTCGGCGCAGGCGCCAGCGCAAGAGAGGGTACGCGCACGATCAGCTACGTTAAGGAGATCAGGCTACCGCAGGCGGGCCTCGGATAGGGGCGAAGGTGTGAGTCTCGACGATCGGCGGATGCCGATCGAGCAGGCGCAATGTGTAATGCTGGCGTTCGTGCAGGCAGATCGGCGCTGGCGCCGTCCCATGATCGGCCTGCATCTGCGCCAGCAAGTGACAGGTTGGGCAATCGTCGTGATTGTGCGGGTCCTTATGTGCCGGGCCGTGCGAACCATCCACACGACCGGCCGCCGTCCCAGACTGCGCGAGAGCGACAGTATCCTCGTCATGATCGCCATGCTCGTACCGCTCATGAAAGAACAGCGCGGCTCCGGTCGTCCAAAATATGAGCGACGCGAGGAGGAGAAAATTGATGCCGCGACGGAACATGGGTTCTATGGGACTACGAATCTAGCTACCGGAGAAGCCGGAGTCAACGAAAATAAATTACGGCGGCTCTTGTGGTCCGCGATCGCGCGGCCGATGTTTTTCGCGGGTTCCCATCAGAAAAAGAACGAACGCCGCCGCCGCGACAAATAGATAGAACGTCGCCCGAGCGTTGCTCATCGCGTGAGACTGTGCGCCGCGGACGGCTGTATATAGAAGAAGAATCGCGACGATGAGAAAAGAAAAACTCAGCCGGGCAAGCCATCGGCGGCGCGTCCAGAAGTCGGGGGCGGGAGTAGGGAGCTTCATTAGGTTGTGTTCCGTGGCGCGTTCGATCAAACGATCCTACCCATCCGGACGCGTACACCCAAGGCATACGTCCGGGCTCTTCAATCCACGACGACGTTTCGTGAGGAAGACCGCGATAAAATCGCCTCGACCAGTCCCTCGACATTATACGTCGTCGCTTCGACCGTCGGCTCCAGACCCAGGTCTCGCAGCGTCTTGCTGGTGATCGGTCCGATGCTCGCGATTTTCACGCCGGCGAGTTTCGCTCGATAGTCGGGACCCAGGAGGCCGGCGAGATTTTTGGCGGTGCTGCTGCTGGTGAACGTGATCCAATTCAGCCCGCGGCTTTCCAACGCGTCCAGGAGAGGCTGCGGCAGCGAAGCGGCGACGCGCGTTTCATAGATACTCACGTCATTCACTTTGGCGGCGCCGCCGGCGATTAGTTTTTCGCGAAGCAGCGGTCGCGCGATGTCGGCGCGGAGCAAAAGGAAGTGGCGCCCGCGGACTTCATTGCGTTTTTCAAACTCGGCGGCAAGCGCCTCGGCGACGAATTCCTTCGGGCACAACTCGACGCGCAGACACAATTCGTCGCGCACCGCCGCCGCCGTCGCGTCGCCGATGGCGGCGATTTTCACGCCCGCGAAAGCGCGCGAATCCGAGCCGGTCTCCAGCAGGCGTCGCTTGGCGAACTTGATGCCGTTCTGGCTTGTGAAAATGACCCAGTCGTACTCGGCGATGTGTTCGAGCGCTTCATCCACCTGCGACCACTCGCCCGGCGCCGCCAGCTCGATCGTCGGCGCCTCGATCGCGTCGGCGCCGATTTCGGTGAGCCGCACGGATAAGTCGCTGGCCTGCTGGCGCGTTCGCGTGACGGCGATGGTCTGGCCAAAGAGCGGGCGTGTTTCAAACCAGTTCATCGCCGGGCGCAAGGATACGACTTTCCCGACGATCGTGATGGCCGGCGGCGCGAGCTTAGCGTCGGCGACTTTTTGGGCGAGATCGGAGAGCGCGCCGACGATGGTTTTCTGCCTGGCCGTCGTGCCCCAGCGGATGCAAGCCGCCGGCGTGTCGGGGGCCATTCCGTGTTCGACGAGCTTGGCGCAGATCCTCGGCAGCGATTTGACGCCCATGTAAAACGCCACGCACGGCAGCTTCGCGATCACCGCCCAATCCACGTCCGACCCGGCGCCGGCCTCGCGGGTTTTCGCCTGATCATCTTTATATTCGTCCTCTTTTTCGTGGCCGGTGACGAAGGTGAAACTGGAATTAAAATCGCGGTGGGTCACGGGAATTCCCGCGTATGCCGGCCCACCGATGGCCGCCGTCACGCCCGGAACGACTTCAAAGCGAACGCCAGCCCCCGCCAGCGCTTCGCATTCTTCGCCGCCCCGGCCAAACACAAACGGATCGCCCCCCTTCAGTCGCACGACGCGCTTTCCCGTTTTGCCCTGCTCGATGAGCAACGCGTTGATGTTCTCCTGAGTGAACGAATGAGCCGCGGCCTTTTTGCCGACATAGATCGCCTGGGCTTGCGGACAATGATCCAGCAGGCGTGGGTTGGAAAGATAATCGTAGACGACCACGTCGGCGGATTGCAGCAGCTCGGCGCCGCGCACGGTGATCAGACCGACATCGCCGGGCCCGGCGCCGACAAGGTACACGATTCCGACGGCTGGTTCAGCGGCCACATTCACCTCTTGCTAATGAACGACGCGATCTCCACTAAGTCAGTAGCCCGCCGGGAGAGAAAAGGCAAGTGGCCGGCATGGAACGGATTTCGTGAAAAATCGCGGCAGTCGTAAGCCGATGGGTCGGCCGGATGAAACGCGGCTCGAAAACGCTTCCGCCCCCGCGCCGGCGTCTTGAAGCGATTCATGACGTTCTTCAAGGCGCTGGCGATTGCTCGTGGTGTCTGGCGCGTTTGTATCCGAAGCGATGTCCGTCAGAGCCCCAACAATCGGGCCGGCCATTGGACCGGAAGATCCGGGGTTATAAATGATTTTCCGGCTTTGGTGAACGGCGTTGTCCCCATCGCATCGACGATGGCGCCCGCCGCCAGGTATCCGCTGCGCACGGCGCCCTCCATCGTCGCCGGCCAGCCGCTGAGCGTGTAATCCCCGGCCAGATAAAGATTCTCGATTCCGCCTGGCGGCGGCGCCTGCCGCGGACGCAGCCGATCGATTCCCGGCGTGGGGGCGAAGGTCGCGCGTTTTTCGATGACGGTGACGCCGCGAATAAGTTTTGCTTCGCGGGCGCGCGGGAAGACTTCGCGGATTTGCCGCTCGAATTGCCGCAGGGAATCGTCGCGCGGAACGTCGAGCCATTGCCGGGCGGCGCTGATGACGCCATGCACGGCTTTCCCGTCGGCGTCTTTCTTGAAAAGCCATTGCAGCGGTCCGCGAATAAACGCCGCGTGGTTCTCGCTAAGTACGGGCCGATCGAACCACATATGCGCCCCCAGGATCGGCACGCTCTCGAGCCGATCGAGATTCGCAAACCGGCTGTCGCGCGCGGCAAGTTCGCCGGGAACCCATCGCATGACGGCATGATAATTGGTCGCCAGCACGACCGCGTCGGCGGGCAGAAATTCCCCGCCGCTCAATTCGACGCCGATCGCTTTGCCGTTTTGAAACCGGATGTGCGACACCCGCGTCGCCGGTCGCACGTCGCGGCATGGCAGCTTCGCGTATAGCTCCGAGAGTGGACACGCCGGAAGGCCGATGACATAACCGCGCGCGTTGGCCAGCAGGGCATCCTGGAAAACTTGAATCGCATAAGCCGCGCTGGCCCTTCGGCAATCTTCGTTCAGCGAGCCGACGAGAATCGGGTCATACATTTTTTCGACGAGCGACGCCGGCTGATGATGTTCGTCGAGCCATTGGCCGAACGATACGTCGGCCAGCGCCAGCCGCCCGGCTTTCCCGAGGCGCATCATCGCGAGCATTGCGCGCGAGAGGGCCACGCGTTCGCGAAGCGTCAGCGCGCTAAAGCGCGCGAATGACGGTCCCAAATGCAGCGGCGCCGGCAGGCCGCGAACGGCGGTGAGGTTATGCGCGCCGCCCTGCGGATCGACAAAATGCACCGTCCGTTCATAACGGATGTGATTTTCCACGCCGATCCGGCGGTAGAAGTCGAGCAGGTTGGTGCAGCAGCCGAGCAGGACGTGCTGGCAGTTGTCGAGGGTTTCGCCGGTTTGCGGGTCTTCAAAAGAGCTGGCGCGCCCGCCGAGCGATTTGCGGGATTCGATGAGAGTGACCCAAGCCCCGGCTTCTTCGAGCGCGACCGCCGCCGCCATCCCGGCAAGGCCGCCGCCGACGATGATAATGTGCAGAGCGTGGGCGCGGTCCGGGCAAGTGGATTCGGTGGGTATCGCGGAAGAGATGGTCATCGGTATGGTTTTTCCGAAAACACGCGACATCATCGTGGCGGAGATCGTGTAGCGGGTTGGGCAGTTTCAATACCTATATCGCGGTGTTCGTCCGAAGCGCGACTCGACGCGGCGTTTGATTCATTTCTCCTCGCCGACCCGGCGCTAGGCGCGCTTGTCGTGTTTTGCCTCGTCGAGCAGATCGGCTAATTCCTCCTCCGTCATACGTGAGATTCCGAATGCTTCCGCGACAGGCCCGCGGATTCTCGCGCAGCGTTAGCCGGCGCGCCTCGGTTTCCAAAATTCGCTCGACATATGACGGCCCATCCATGCCCGCGGATCGAGCCTTCTCAGTCAACCGGGCCTCGGCGTCCGGCGAAACGCGGAGAGTTACAATCATGGCGCCGTCCTCGAAAACGCAAGGACATTCTGATCGCCGGTCGGCGATGCGTCAACAGAAACAGGTGCAGTAGATTTCTCCCTTTCGTGCGTTGCTCGCTCTGATGTCTTAGCCGGCAATGCCGCTCAACCCGCGTCTTCACGGGCCAGCGGGAAATCGTTATCGCGTACCTTGAGGACAAGGCGGGTCACGACGACGCCCACGATGGTTCCCAAACCGATCCCGGCGATCACATCGCTGAGATAATGTGCGTTTTCCAATATCCGCTCGACGCACGTAATGGTCGCGATGGCATAGAAGGCGCCGCGCCATCGCGGCAGAAGAATCGCGAGGCACGCGGCCGATGCAAAAGCCAGGGAGGCGTGACCGGAGGGGAAGCAGAGCGCTTTTTCGCGCCACAAGCCGGGGAAGCCTTGAGAAAAGGGGTGAAGTTGAAGGGGATGGATGCCGTGATCGGGGCGATGGCGGCCGGTGATCCATTTGAGAAGACTGTAGAGGGCGCCGGCGGCGATGCCGCTGAGCGTCAGGGCGATAGCCGCGAGCCAGTGGCGGCGGTGAAAAATGCCTAAGAGAAAAGCGATGCAAAGCGTCGTCCAAAACCAGCCGGGAAGCTTGACGGTTTCAAGAATCATGTGCGTGGCATGGGCCCGCTTATCGACGGGCGGATGGTCGTGGATGTGCTGCGCGAGAGGTTGATCGAGAGCGAACGCCGACATGAAAGCGATCAACCACAGGACGGCGAGAATCCATTTTGAATTTTTTCCGGAAAACATCACGCGGCGGATTTTCGGTTTGTCGCGGTCGATTGCAACAGCGGCGTGGTCGAAGAAACAGGGGCGGTCAAAATAACTTTATCCCCGCGGCCGACCTGGCGGCGGTGAAGGAGCCGAACAGGCGGACGCACGCGCCATAGAGGCCGGGGTCTTGCGCGCGAATGGCCGAGTCGCTGAGATGCTGGCCATTTCTGGCGGCGGTCTTGATGGCGTTCTTTACGATCTGCTTGCTCCACGCGCGGCGCCGGCGAAGTTTTTCCGGTTCGAGCCGGGCGCCCAGGAGCGCTTGGTCATAGCTGCCGAAATAACGGACGGCGGCGGCGTGAAGGCCGGGGTCTTCCTGCTGCAAAGAACCGCTGTTTAGCGCCTGATGCTCGCGGGCACGCTGCTTGAGATCAAAAACAATCGACTCTTTGTTCCACTTGCGATAACGATTGACGTCGTCGGCGTCGAGACCGGCGGCGGTCAACGCGCGATCCCAGCTTCCAAAAAGTCGCGGCTGAAGCGACGCGAACGCAGCCTTGCCCAGTTCGTCGCGCCGCTTGGTCACGGCCGACCAGTGAAGGTCTTCCTGCTCCCGCTTTGCGCTTTTGATCAGCGCGATGATGGCGCTCTTGGTCCACCGCGGCCTTCGGATAATGACGTCGTACCCAATGCCCGCTTTTTCCACGGCTTTACGGTACGATCCGAAATGATACGCCGCCGCCGAGACCAGCGATTGGTGGGTCGACGCCAGCGCGTTGTACGATAGATCGGCGCCCTGCTTGTGTAGAGTTTTGAGCGTTTTCAAAATCTCAGGCTTGTCCCAAACCATATGGCCCTTTACGGTAGACTCGCGACCCGCGGCGGCGAAACAAGAAAGCGCAACCATACCAAGCACGCCAGTCGTTGGAAATCGAGTTACTTCTTAAATTAAAATGGCGCCGGCGAATGCGAGCCACGACGCCGCGCTTGAAATTCGACCGCCCCATGCAGGAATCGAAATGACCATGCCTTTCGGCATCATCAATCTCGACAAGCCCGCCGGCATTTCGTCGGCGCGGGCGGTGTCGCGCGTGAAAAGACTGCTTCCCCGCGGCGTGAAGATCGGCCACGCCGGCACGCTCGATCCGTTCGCCACCGGCATCCTTTTGCTGCTCGTCGGCAAAGCCACGAAACTGTGCGAGGAATTGATGGATTCGGCCAAGCGATACGAAGCGGTCATCAAGCTTGGCGCCGGCACCGCGACCGATGATCCCGAATCACCGGAACTCGCCGTCGCCGGCGTTGAACCGTGCGGGCGCCAGGCCGTCGCGGACGCGCTGACGACATTCGTCGGAAACATTTCGCAGCGTCCGCCGGCGTTTAGCGCCATGAAAGTGAATGGCCGGCGGGCATATGATCTGGCGCGAAAAGGAAACGCCGTGGAAATGCAGCCGCGGATCGTGCGGGTGGATTCGATCGAGATGATCGATTACCAATGGCCGTTCGTGAAGGTGCGGATCGATTGCGGCCGGGGGACATACATCCGGTCGATCGCGCGCGACCTCGGAGCGGCGCTTGGCGTCGGCGGACATCTTACGCAATTGCGACGCACGCGATCGGGACGTTTCACGATCGCCGAATCGGTCACGCTGGAGGCGCTGGCCGAGCAAGGAATCAGCAGGCATCTCCTGGACCCAACAACAGCAAGGCCCCATATGACCGATCGCTCTTTCATCGACGAATACGAAAAAGGCGCCGCCAGAACCACGCTGGCCATCGCGGGCCTCACGCGCGAGGATCTGCTGGCGTTTCCCGTTCCCGGCACATGGTCGATCCAGCGGCTGGTCATTCATCTGGCCGACGCCGAGCAGGTTTTGGCCGATCGGATCAAACGCCTTATCGCCGAAGATAGTCCCACGCTGCTGGCGTTCGATCAGGATCGGTGGATGACCCATCTGCACTATGACGAGCAATCGGCGGAGGATGCGTGCGCGCTGATCGAGCTGACGCGCAAGCAGTTGGCGCGCGTGCTGAAGAAGCTGCCGGACGGCGCCTTTGATCGGACGGGAAAACACAGCGAGGCGGGCGTGATGTCGCTTCGCCAGGTCGTGGAGAAGGCCAGCGCCCATCTCAACCATCATTTGAAATTCGTGGCGGACAAACGGGAGAGCCTTGGGAAATCGATGTGGTGAGGCCACGGCGGCATTGCGCTGGCCGGTTCGGAGCTTCAAACGGGAGTCAGAATAAATCCGTGAGTTTGTCCGTGGAATATTCCCAGGCCGACGATCTGCCCGGCGTCGTTCACCGCCGACGCGGCCAGTAATGTCCAGCCGGATTTGGGATCGATTTCCTGGTTGAGGTCATACATTTTCCCGCCACGATATTCGAAGGCATGCGTGGTGGAGGAGCCTTTGATGGTGGACGTTCCGATGATCGTGCCGGAGCGATTGATGCCGTAGGCGTAGCTGGCGGCTCCGCCGAGCGTGCCGAGGTCGGCGAACTTTCCGCCGGTGTAGAGGAAGGCGTGTTCGTTTTTACCGATCGTGGCGGAACCGACGATCGAACCCGCCGCGTTGATCGCATAGGCGATGGTTCGGGAGGCGCCGGCGAGCGTGCCCATGTCGTGCATTTTGCCGTCGTAGAGAAACGCGTGGTTTTGGCCGCGAGAATTGGTGGAATATCCGACTATTTTACCGGCGGCGGTAATGGCATAGGCGAGACTGAATCCGCCGCCCAGCGTGCCGAGGTCTTTCATCCCCGCGGCGGGAGTCCAAACAAAGGCATGAACGACGGCGTCTCCGCGGATATACGATCCGCCGACGATAGTCTGCGAATCGTTGATTGCGTAGGCGAAGCTGCTATGGCCGCCCAGCGTGCCGAGATCGTGCATGACGCCGTGGCTGTAGAAGTATGCCTGCTCATATTTTCCGACGAGCGTTTCGCCGGTGACATCGTCCCCGGCGTTGACCGAATAGGCGTGCGTGGAGGCGCCAGCGGTTAGCGGTCCGATGCTGGAGATGGCGTCGCCGGAAAATTTGAAGCCGGGCGTGCTTCCGTTGCCCGTGTCGGCGTTTCCGACGACGACGCCCGCCTGATTGAGGCCATAAGCGGCCGAGGTGTGCCCGCCGGGCAAAAGTCCCACGTCGACCACTTTGAAAGCGGCGCTGAGGAATGTACGAGATTCCAGCGTTTCGACGCCTTGACGCCGAACCCGGCCACGATCACTTGGGTACGCAAAGTCTGTCGGTCGATTCCCCGTTACGCTATGATGTGTGACAACGGCCGTGCTGAGATCATCGCAGTTTCGGTTGGGCAATTTCATGCGAGGAGACATATAAGTGTACTGGCAGAATTAATTCGGCGGGGGAGACATCAAGGCCAACCAGTCTTATGCGGTATCGTCCTGCGACTCCGCCTTTCGCCACCGACGTTTCCGCCCCTTCGCCTTGCATTCGCTTGGGCCAAAGCAACATTCTTGTAGCACAGGCGAGCCGCCTGTGCTACAAAAATTTCCGAAACACGACGCGGACCACGTTTCCGCGAGTTGCGATGAACGGTCCACGATACGACCCAACACGAATCTTCCGCGGTTATTTAGTGTATTCCTCGATGACGATGGGGCGTCGGCGGCGTGAGCCAGCGGTCCAAATGCATTCAGAAGCCGCGCGTGCTTGTGATTTATGTGTGACTTGCAATGCGTCCACTTGTTTTGACAATCACGCGGAACCTTTCAAGGAGACGCTCATGACGCCAATCGAAGTAATGGTTGGATCGCTGGCTCAAAGTCAAAAGATGCTCAACGGTCACCTCGCGGACTTTTCGGATGCCGACATGTTCGTGCGGCCGACGCCGGCGGCGAATCACACGGCATGGCAACTGGGGCATTTGATTCAATCTGAGGCTGGAATGGTGAATGCCTGCGCGCCTGGCACAATCCTTCCGCCGCCGGCTGGATTTTCCGACAAGTTCACGAAAGAGACAGCCAAAAACGACGATCCAAAGGCGTTTGCAAGCAAAGCCGAATTGCTTGCCGTTTTTGAAAAGGGTCGAGCGGCGACGATCGCCTGGGCAAAAACGCTTACGCCGGCTGATTTAGAAACGCTTGGCCCCGAGAAGATGCGTGATTTCATTCCCACCGTCGGACACCTATTGGCGTTGCTGCCGGTTCACGATGCGATGCACCTGGGCCAGGTGCAGGTGATTCGCCGAAAGCTCGGACGGCCAAACATATTTTGAGACGGCCAAACGCATGCGGACGGTTGTTCACGTCACTCACGAGGCGATCGAAAAAATCGGCGGCATCAGCGCGGTGCTGCAAGGCCTGCTGACGAGCGCGGTTTACATCGCCGGGTCCGGCCGCAATATTCTGGTCGGGCCGTACTGGAACAACGACGCCGTCGGCGAACTTCGCCTGGGCCACGACGGCGAAGTTCTTTATAGCAGTCTCGATTCATTGGATCGTTCGCCGCTGGCGGCCGCGTTTAGCGAGATCGAGCGGAAGTTCGACGTCGGCATTATCTATGGTCGTCGGCGGTATGTGGATAAATCCACCGGCATCGTCAGCTCCCCGGAAGTGGTGCTGATCGACGTGAGCCGATACGACGCGGCCGCGCTCGGATCGTTCAAATACGATCTATGGAAAACCTTCGGCATCGACTCGGCCCGGTACGAAAAGACCTGGGATTACGATCAATGGGTTCGCCTCGCCGAGCCGGCGATCGCATGCCTGCACGCGCTTGGCGCCACGAGCCAAATCGAACCGTGCGTGATCCTTTCGCATGAATACATGGGCATGCCGACGATTTTGGCGGCGATACTGCAAGCGGATCGCGCGAACTTCCGCACGATTTTCTATGCTCATGAAGTGGCCACCATGCGCCGCATCGTCGAAAACGCGCCCGGCCAGGACACGATGTTTTACAACGTCATGAATGAGGCGGTGGCCGCGGGTCGATATGTTCAGGACGTTTTCGGCGATCAGTCCGATTTCTATAAGCATGCCCTCATCGAAACCGCCCGGCATTGCGACGGCATCTTCGCCGTCGGGGATTACACGCTGAGGGAAATTCACTTTCTCGGTCCGGCGTTCGCCGACGTTGACGTCCAACTCGCCTATAACGGCGTGCCCTGCTTCAAAATCAGTCCCGGCGATAAGGCGAACAGCCGGCGCAAACTCCGACAATACGCCAAGGCGCTGTTGAAATTCGAGCCGGATTTCATCTTTACGCACGTCACGCGCCTCGTCCCCAGCAAGGGACTTTGGCGCGATCTTCGGGTGCTCGAACACATGGAGAGCCGCCTTCGCGCGCGCAACGAAACGGCCGTCCTGTTTACCCTCAGCACCGAAGCCCCGGCCCGCGGCGGCGACGATGTTTACCGGATGGAGCAGTGGTATCACTGGCCGGTCGTCCATCGCGAGGGCCATCCCGATCTTTCCGCCGGTGAAGCGGTCTATTACCAGGGCGTGCAGGAATTCAACGCGCAGAACCGAAACCTCAAAGTCGTCTTCGTCAATCAATTCGGCTGGGAACAAAAACGGTGCGGCGTTCGAATGTCCATCGACATGGAGTTCCTGGATATTCGCAAAGGCAGCGATGTCGAGTTCGGCCAAAGCATTTATGAACCGTTCGGCATCGCCCAGATCGAACCGATTTCGTTCGGCGGAATTTGTGTTTTTTCCAGCGTCTGCGGCTGCGCCGGTTTCGTCGAACGCGCCGCCGGCGGGACAACGCCAAATGCAATCGTTGCCGATTACACCGATATTCGCGGGCTGGGACTGCGCCCGGGGGAATTATTGGACATCGGTCAATCGGAGCGCGACCGCGTCGAGGATCATGTCGCCCAACGCGTTGCCGACGCGTTAATCAATCGCCTGGCGCGTACGCCGGCCGAGTTTGAGCGGGCGATCGACCGCGGTTATGCGTTGGCGTCCAAAATGAACTGGGATACGGTGGCCACTCAATTTATCATTCCCGGCATCCAGCGAGCGTGTAAGTTATCTCACGCGACGGCGCCTGTTATTCGGACCTTGGGGTGAATCTGAAAATTTGCGCAAGACGTTGCGTTGCTAGTCAAATCTTAATAAAACCATAGCCTGATCTTAAAATAGCGGAAGCGTGGCACCACAAGCGACAGGTCCTAGGACGGGTCGTTTTTGCCGGATTTGATCGCGTGATCAAATCGAACCCAGGGTTAGAGAAGGAGCACGAGTGAGTAATCGATCCCGGTTGATGGCGGCGGCTGCATTGGCCCTCGCCCTGTCGTACCCTGCATACGCGGCCGAGCCCGCGCCGCA
>DASZME010000008.1:0-245859 GCA_035551995.1 Tepidisphaeraceae bacterium | reverse complement strand
ACGGCAGATGCACCTTGAACAACTTCACGTTCTGGTCCAGAGCCTCAATAAGTCCCACGTTGCGGACCATTTGGTGAATGGCGCCGATGCCGCCGCAGTTCAACCCGCGCGTGCGCTCGGCGACTTCGTAATGGATGCTGCCGGCGGTGAACATCGGCTGGGGCTGTGGATCAAGAATCGGGTTTGCCAGACGATTTTGGATTCGCCGCTTGCAATTGCGCAATACTTGTTGTGAGATGCCGTTCACTCGAAACGCCTCCGTGCGTATGAAGTTGTTGGACATTAACTATCCCACTTCATATCCGAAAACGCGGGCGTTTCGAGTCTTTTTGTTTAATTTGAGGAAATTTTCGGCGGGGGCCGTACTGGTTTAAGGTCTAGACAAGCCCGCTCACGGAATGTCCGTTACGTCGACCTTCCTGCGTAGCGCCTCGAAATCCGAAGGGCTCATATGCCCGGCAAGCGCCGTCATCGCGTTGGCCGATCCGCAGGCGCACCCGACGCCGAGTGCTTCGGGCATCGACATCTCTTGCAGCAATCCCCACCCGAGTCCCGCCGCAAAGGCGTCGCCGGAACCGATCGGGCTGATGGCCCGGACTTTCGGCGCCGTGACCCGCCATGCGCGATTGCCAGCGCAAGCCAGCGCCCCGCCGGCGCCGAGCGTGACGATCGCCGCTCCGCCGGCGGGACAGACGCGCCGGGCGGCTTGCGTAATCGCCGTCTCGGAGTCGAGGGCGAGGTCGAGCGTCGCGGCCAATTCGTCGCGATTCAGCTTGACGATAAAATGATCGTGAATGAGCGACAATTTCAGCGGTTGGCCGCGCGTGTCGAGGATCAAACGGGCGCCGTTCGCTCTGGCCAGCGGAACGTACCGAGCATAGAAATCCTGCGGCGCCCCCGGAGGCAGTGACCCGGAAAAAATCCAGAGTTTCGATCGCGGCGCCAGCGCGAGAAGCTTGCGATCCATCTCCGCCCATGCCGACGACGAGACGACGGCGTGTTCTTCGACCAATTCAGTGGCGGTCGAATTGGATTGGTCGATCACGGTGGTGCAAAGGCGCGTTGGCTCGGGAATCATGACAAAATCATGGCGAATCCCGGCTTTCGCCATGTCGTCGAGCAGAAAACGCCCGCGATCGCCGCCGGCGAAACCGACCGCCAGCGGATCGGCGCCGAGCGTGCGCAAGATGCGGGCGACGTTCGGCGATTTCCCCGATGCGTAGTCCTTCACCTCGATCGCGCGGTTTACGTCATCGATGGCCACACGATCGAACGTCATCGAGCGCTGCACGGTCGGCGTGGTACCCAGGCAGAGAATCATGGCGTGATTGTGGGCGCGCGGAACCGGGGCCGCAAGCGATTCAAAGTTCGATGAGCATCTCCGTCGTGCTTGGCCGAAACCCGCACGTTTTGAACAGCTCGCGGGCGGCGTCATTGCCGTGGATCACGTCAAGGCGGATTTGCTTCACGCCGATCTCGCGAAAGCGCTCTGTCGCCAGCGTCACCAGTTGGCGAGCACAACCTTCATGGCGATAATCTTCCTCTACCCACACGTCATGAATGAAACCGAACTCCACGATGCGGTAAATCGGAAGTTCCTTCACGACCGTGGCGATCAAAAACCCCGCGAGTCTGGCCGGTTCTCCGGCGGTCGTCGCGTCGGCGACCAGAAACACGCTCTTCGAATTCGTCGCCTGCGCCCGCAGCCAGCCGTCATATCGCTCGGCGGGATCGGCCCGAAAACCATATTTGGCCGGATCAACGCGTTCATGAAACGCACATTCCCTGGCCACCATCGGAAGCACCAGCGGCACATCGTCAGCCGTCGCCGGTCGAACATTCATACCCATTTTATCCCGAGAAAAACTGAAGACGCGAAATCGAACGATCCAAACCGAATCATTAAAAATCCCAATGACCAAAAAACCTTTCGGGATTCAGCCATCGGGATTTGAGTGGATGATGGGCTTTGCGGCTTCAGACTTTGATCGTTTGATTATTCTCATCGCCTGGAAGCGATGTCTTCGGCTTGCTTTCTCTGCTGGGCAATTCGCCGGAATGAACCTGCTTCAGCCAATCGTGCAGAAACGCAAGATGCTCGCCGTCGAACAGCCAGGCGTGGCCCGCGCCCGGAACGACATATACGCTGAGCGGAATTTCCGCCTGGCGCCAGCTTTTTTCCACGACCTTCCACATCTGCGTTCCCCCGTCGGCGCCGCCGACCAGCACGAAAATGGGACACGATTTGATTCCCGGGTCTTTTGGGATCGCGAACGGCTCGATTTTTCCGACGGCGTACTTTTCCATGTCGATTGGATAGGCCGAATCGACGACCAATCCGCCGTAGGCGTCGGGGTGCTGACGCCACAGTTGCAGCGCCACCTGGCCGCCGGCGCTGAATCCGATGAGGATCGGTTTTTTCGCGTCGACGCCGTCGATTTTCGCCACTTCCGGAAGGGTCTTGTCCAGCAATGCAGTCACGTCCGGATCGGACCAGAAGCCGTAGTTTTTCTGGGTGAGGACCAGGAGAGCATAGCCGTCGTGGGCGAACCGCGGCGACATTTGTTCGAGCACGTTGTCCATCGATTCGCCGGACGGATGCAGCCAGATCATCAGCCGGGCTTTCTTATCCTTGCCGGCGGCTGGATCGATGCGAAGCCGATAGCGCAATCCTCCTTCGGGAAATCCCTCAATCGTCTTGACGCCGTCGATTTCGGCGGCGACTTCGTGCGGGGCGTCGAGGTCTTTCTGCCGGGCTTCTTTCAGCAGGTCTTTGAATTTCGGCAGTTCATGAAGAGCGGCCAGATCATCGTCTTCGCGCATGTGGGCGGAATCGGTGAATCCAAGTCTGACCGCTTCGGAAAGTTCTAGAAGCGCCGCGTCTTTCTGCTCCTGGCGGGCGAGGGCGCAGGCGAGGTTGTAGTGCGGCTCGGGCGATTCCGGCACAAGCTGCATCTGCCGATGGCACGCCTCGGCGGCCTTGTCATATTCCTTCTGCTTGAACAGTTCGGTGAGGCGCTGCTCAAGAAGCTGGTATTCCTGCAACCGTTTTCCCAGCGGCGCCTCGTCGGCATCGGCGGTCTGCGCCCGCGCGGGGACGACGGAGAAGATCAGGACAACCAGAGCGAGGAGAACAAATCGCAATCGACGCATGGTGCGGCTCCAGAAAACGCCGGTCGGGACTTCGAAACAATACCGGCATACATGAAACGCGGCAAGCGGTTTTCGCGGTGGCGCCGACGACCTACGCCGTCGGCGCCGCCGCTGTCAGCAGTATTTGTCCCACGCGCCGCTGTTGTACCGACAGGACCCTGGCCTGATATTGCCCGATCGGCACGGTGTCGCCGGGACGAGGCCACCGGCCGAGTTTTTGGATGATGTAGCCGCCGATGGTGTCGACGTCGCCGTTGTCGATATCCTCTTCCTTGACGAGGTTCAGGCGGTCGCGCAAATTGTGCAGCGGATATTGACCGCTGAGGCGGAAGTTGGCGCCTTCGCGAATAAAATCGGCGGGAGCGACCGGGTCAAACTCGTCTTCGATTTCGCCGACGATTTCTTCCAAAACGTCTTCGAGGGTGACCACGCCGCTGGTCGCGCCGAATTCGTCCACCACCACCGCCATATGAACATGGCTGGTCTGGAATTGGCGCAACACCTTCAGGACCGGCGTTAATTCAGGGACAAACAGGATGTCGCGGCGGATTTTCCGCAAGTCGATCTCGCCCGACCCGATCACATGAATGGCCGATCCCGGCAAGCCGTCGGCGATCGCGATCGCGTGCCCGTCGGGCGTTTTTTCGTCCGAAAAACGCAGCTTTCCCGATACCAATTTCAGATGGCTGAACAGGTCTTTCATATGAACCAGGCCGATCACGTGATCGATGTCGCCGTCGCACAAGGGCAGGCGCGTGTATCCGCCTTTTTGAACGGTGCGCAACATCTCGCTCAACGGCTGATCGAGCGTTAGAAAATCGACGCGCGTTCGCGGCACCATGATCTGGCGAACCTTCAACTCGCCGATTTCAAACGCGCTGGCGAGGATCCGGCCATGGCCTTTGCCAATCGTCCCCTGGGCCACCGACTGGGCGAGCAGCGCGCGAAGCTCCCGCTCGGTGTGCGGCAATCCTCCGTCGCCGCCGAGGTTGGTCTTCACGCCCGTCAGACGCAATACCCCCTGCGTCACGGAATTCAGCAGCCAAATGACCGGATAGCAGACATAAGTGAAAAAAACCAGCGGCCCGGCCACGATCGGCAGCAGCCAATCGCTGTAATTGATCGCCCAGTTTTTCGGCGCCTGCTCGCCGATGACGATGTGCAAAGACGTGCTGATTCCCATCGCGACGGCGAACGCGATGGCGTCGATGTCCGCGGTCGACAGATGCCCAAACCGCAGCCACGGCTCGACCACCGCCGCCACCGCCGGCTCGGTAACGGCGCCGAGGCCCAGGCTGGCCAGCGTTACCCCAAGCTGGCAACTGGACAGGAACAGGTCGAGCCGGCGCTTAATCTTGAGGGCCAGGCGAGCCCAGATCGAGCGATCGGCCTGGGCTTCGAGCCTTGACGCACGGGCCTGCACCGCGGCAAATTCCGAAGCGACGAAAAACGCATTCAACGCCACAAGCCCCAGCGTGGCCAGTATTCTCCAAACAATTGTCACGGCGGGGTTTTACCCGTGGCGGCGCGGAAGGGGAAGAGGCGGATTTCCCGGCGCCGCATCCGGGCGCAACCAAAGGCCTGACCCGCCGATGACCCGGCGCGGCCTCCGACCGCAACCAAAGCCTGAGCCACGGATTACGCGGATTGACATGGTTCGAGCATTTCTCATGGTGGTGAAGCGACCTTGCGTCGCGAAGAACGCCCGCCAAGCGGGACCGCTATTGAAACGCAGAAACGCGGGAGCAACCTGATAACTGCTCTTGGAAAGGACGTTCCCGCCATTCATGAGCGAAGGCAGCAAGATCCGGGTCATGGGGTTTTAGCGACCGCCGCCTGGATTATTTGCATTTCGTCGGCGCCGTGGGTGCAGACATGGCCGCCCTTGATTCCCATTGCCTCGAGGTCGCAGGCAAACATCCGATAGACCAACTCCGCCGGCAGATGGTCCGGCACGTCGTGATAATGAAGCGTCCGATTCAGGCAGGCGATTCGATCGCATGTGGCCGACACGGCGCGGAGATCATGGCTGACAAATACCACCGTCAGGCCCAGTTCAGCTTTGAGCGAGAGAATAAACTCGATGAACTGGCGCTGTCCGCCGCGGTCGATGCCGGTGGTTGGTTCGTCCAATAGGAGAAGTTTGGGGCGAGGGGCCAGTGCGCGGGCGATAAGGGCCCGCTGAAGTTGGCCGCCGGAAAGGGCGCCGATCGGTTTGTCGGCCAGTTCTTCGATTCCGACGCGGGCCAGGAGGGAATCGGCAAAGGAGACATCATCACGCGGATTCGGGCGTAGCATGCCTGTCTTACCGGCCAGTCCCAAATGAACGACTTGCCGCACGCTGATGGGAAAATGCGCGGGGATGTTCGGATTTTGCGGCAGATAGCCGATCAGGCTTCCCCGGCGGATCGCTTGTTTGGGAGATAGACCCGCGACGGTAATCGAACCGGCCGTGGGTTGGAGAAGCCCGAGTAAAAGACGAATCAGCGTGGTTTTTCCGCCGCCGTTGGGCCCGATCATGCCCAAGACGGCGCCGGGCTCGACGGTCAAGTTGATGTCCTCAAGAACCGCCTGCGGCCCATAGGAAAAATCCAGCCCGCGAATATTCACCAGTGGAGCCATCGGATCGCCATCCTATTTCAATGCCGGAAAATTGGAAGTTGAACCAGGGGTCGAACCGCCTATTCATTTCGCCGGAAAAAAAATGCCCCCCGCAAAAACGACACCGCAGGAAAAACGCCGAATAAAATTGCAGTTGGCCCATCGAAGACTTCAGTGATATGATTGGGACGCAGCAAACGATATACCGAAACTTTGCTGCTTTAAGGTAATGTCCATTATGCAGTTAAATCACTCTCTTGGCATGCGGACGGAGATGAGGACCATGCAGGTGCTCACGCCGCGCATGATCCAAAGCATGGAGATTCTCCAGCTACCCTTGCAGAAGCTGGAAGAGCGGATCGAACAGGAATTGCAGGCCAATCCCGTTCTGGAGATGAGCGAGGGAGAATCCGAAGCGGATGTGATCGCCGACGCGGTCGACGCCAGGCCCGAGGCCAGCGAGAACGAAAAGGCGCTGGTGGTGAAGGAGGGAGGCGACGGCGCCGAGGATTTCGATCGCTTGGCCAAGCTCAGCGAATATTTCGAAAACGAAGAGTTTAATACCAACAGTAGTTTCCGCGTTTCCAGCGGCAGCTATGACGGCGAGCGCGACAAGAAGCTCGACGCCATGAACAATACCGCCGCCCGCGGCATGACCCTGCAGGAATATCTGCTGGGACAGTGGGCGTTCGTCGAATGCACGCCTGAGGTTCGCAAGGCCGGCGAATTGATCATCAACTACATCGATGCCGAGGGTTATCTGCGGATCGACTTCGAAACGATTATTAAGGATTCGAAGAAGCCCGTGACGATCGCCGAACTCACCGACGCCTTAAGCCTGGTGCAGACGCTCGATCCGCCCGGGGTCGGGGCGCGGACGCTCCACGAGTGTCTTCTGCTGCAACTGACGATGCTCGAGAATGAGCCCGAACGGGCCGTCGGGCACGAATTTGAGTTGGAGCGGGCGCTGATTACGGAGCATCTCAAAGACCTCGAGATGAATCGCTATCCGCAGATCAGCAAGAAACTGGGGCGCCCGATCGACGACATCAAGGCGGCCGTGAAGCGGCTGGGTCGTCTGCAGCCTTATCCCGGCAAACAAATCGGGGGCGAAGATTCGCCGTCGGTGACGCCGGACGCCATCATCTATTACGACGAGGAAAACGACCGCTACGAAATCGAAATGTCCAATGATCCGGCGCCGAATCTTTTCATCTCCGGCATGTATCGCAAGATGCTGAAGGACCGTGCCTACGACAAGAAAACCCGCGAGTTTCTCGCCAACAACGTTCGCAATGCCCGCTGGCTTATCGAAAGCATCGAGCAGAGAAAGAGCACGATCATGCGGGTGATCCGAGCCGTGGTGGACGCCCAGCGCGACTTTTTCGACAGAGGGCCGGAATTTCTCAAGCCGTTGCCGATGATCCTGGTCGCCGATCAACTGGGGATTCACGTCGCGACGGTTTCGCGGGCGGTGAGCGAAAAGTGGATTCAGACGCCGCGCGGCGTTTTTCCGCTTCGGCGTTTCTTTTCCGGCGGAACGACCAATTCCGAAGGCGAAGATATGAGCTGGGACGCCGTCAAGGAGAAATTGAAGGCGATCATCGAAAACGAAGACCGCCTCAACCCGCTCAACGACGACGAGATCGTGGCCAAGCTCAAGGAGCAGGGGATCGATCTGGCGCGAAGAACAGTCGCCAAATACCGCAAGATCCTCAACATTCCGACTGCCCGGCAACGGCGGGATTTTTAGAACCGGAAAGGCCGATGCCCCAATCAATCAATCGCACCTTGTGTTTATTGTTCGCGGCACTGGCGCTGTGCGTAATATCCCGCGCCGCCGACACGCAGCCCGCCAAATCCCCGACTACATCGTCGGCGGGCATGCGCCTGCTTCCCAACCTGGAATACGCCGACGTGGACGGAAAATCCCTGCTGCTGGATTTGTATCTTCCCGACCCGACGGACAAACCGGCGCCCGTGATCCTTTACGTTCATGGCGGGGCGTGGAGCGGCGGCGACAAGCATGACCGAACCGCCGTCGCGCTAGTCGCGCATGGCTATGCCGTCGCGTCCATCGACTATCGCCTTAGCCAGGAAGCGATCTTCCCGGCGCAGATCGAAGACTGTAAGACCGCCGTCCGCTGGCTCCGCGCCCACGCCAGGTTTTATGGCCTTGACGGCGCCCATATCGGCGCCTGGGGTTCGTCGGCGGGCGGTCACCTGGTCGCGTTGCTCGGGACGACAGGGGGCGTGGCGGACCTCGAGGGTCCGGCCGGGAATCTGGATCAATCGAGCCGGGTGCAGGCTGTCTGCGACTGGTTCGGCCCAACCGATTTTCTTAAATTCGCCGAGCAGGCAAAAGAAGCCGGAATCGCCGGCCAGCCCGATTCGCCAAAATCACCCATGAGCCGACTGATCGGTGGGCCGATTCAGGAAAATAAGGACAAGACGGAAAAAGCCAACCCGATCGCCTACGTCAACAAAGATTGTCCCCCATTTCTTATCATGCATGGCGCCAATGATCCGCTGGTTCCCGTCGCACAAAGTGAAATATTGCGCGACGCGCTTGAAAAAGCCGGCGTTGAGGTGAAGCTGGAGGTGATTCCCGGCGCCGGGCATGGGCTGGGCGGACGAGCGGTACTCGCCTCCGTCGAGGCGTTCTTCGATAAGCATCTGAAAGCGGCGAACCCGGCGCCCGCGACGCGCCCGGCGGTGGGAACGCCGTAACGGCGAGGGCGCGTGACGTTACGCGGCCCTTTGTCCCCGCCGACGGTACGCCGGGGAAGGTAAGGTGGGCTCAGCCGCCCTAAAGCGCCACGCACCCGAGCGATCCGGGCGTGAGCGGTTTTTCGGGTTGAACTTGAAGGGTAAGCGTACCGCCTGCGGTTTTGTGCCCTTTGGCTCGCGCACCTCACGGTGGGCGAATCTGCCCCACCCCGACGGGATGCAAAGCGGTTCCTTCGGTTTCCAGACAACAACATCCTTCCGAAATGCGCTCGCGTCCGGACGATGTTGGCCTCGTCGGCGGCCTTACCGTGATCGGACGGGGATCAACGAGGCAAGACCAAAGCCGTCCGCTTGCCGTAACATTCACGGTCTTCAATACGGCTGTTTTATCACCGACTGTCATAAGGGTGAAGCACCAAGAATTGGATAGCGGCTGTATTGTCCCCCGACAGGTGGTGTTGATAACTTTCGAATTAATTGCACGACCGGATCAAGTCTGTATGCTTCCTCCTGACGAAACGGAAAGAGTTGTTGACCGGATGCCGCAGTATCGAATGATCGCCATTGACCTGGACGGAACGCTGCTCTCCCCCACGGGCGAGGTGACGCCAAGAGTGAAGCTGGCCGTTCAAAACTGTCTGACGGCGGGCCTGCTGGTCTGTTTCGCAACCGGTCGAAATTGGACTGAAAGCCGCGCGGTGCTCGACACCGTCGAACATTGGCCAACCGCCGTCTTCGTCGGCGGGGCGATGGTGGTCGATACCGATAAGGAACTCACGCTCCATCGCACGATGATGGACCCGGCCCTCGCCCGCGAAGTCTGCCAATGCCTTGAAGGCCATGGCCATGCGGTGCTGGTGTTGCAGGAGACCGGCTCGGCCGGCGTGAATTACCTGATGAGCGGCGACCTTCCGCTCAACGACGCGACGCGAATGTGGATGAAGGCGACCGCGGCCAAGATCACCCGGGTCGATCGGCTTGCGTCCCATCCGCATGATCACACGATCCGCGTCGGCATCTGCGCGGGCGCCGACGAAGTGGCGACGGTGAAGGATGAATTAACCGCACGTTTCGGCAGCCGCATCGTCGCACACAACCTGATGGTGCCGTCGTATGGCGTTGAAGTGCTCGAGGTATTTGACCCGGCGGTGAATAAGTGGGAAGGCATCATGTTCGTCGCCCGCCGGCATGGCGTGCTGGCCGAGCAGATCGTCGCGATCGGGGATGACGTCAACGATATTCCGATGATTAAAAACGCCGGCCTCGGCGTAGCCATGGGCAACGCCCGGCCCGCGGTGCAGGCGGTGGCCAAGCGCGTGATCGGCGCGAACGCCGACGAGGGATTGGCGATATTCCTCGATGAACTGGTCGCCAATCATGTCGTTGAACCGCTGGAAAAGAATTTTGAGCGACCGAGCAGCTAACCGAAAAAACCGGAGCGTTGAAAATTATTGAAGCGGCAGGCCGCCGCCTGAGCTACGGAAACACAGCGTGTGCGATTTTGAATCTTGCCGCCATGAGCGGCCGCGCCCGGAAAAATATGATGCCGTCCTGGAGGACGGACCCGATTTTCAGGGAAGATTGCGAAAGGACTCGCAGGCTCCAAGCGGCCGATGCGTAGGATGCGCATCGGCCGTTTTGCTTATTGCTTTTTCTCGGCGAGGCTTTCTTTCCACTCATGCCCTAAGTCCTGCACGGTCTTCCCGGTAATTTCTTTCCACACGTTTTCCGAATAGCGACCTTCACGAGCGGCGGCATTGAGCTTCGCCACAAGGTCTTTGTCATACGTTCGCGATGCCCAATCGAGAAACGCCGCCGTCGTGCGGTAGCTGGCGTCATAGCGTGCCTTGTCCGCCTTTGGATGCGGCCGGGCGCTTATCGGCTCATAGTTGAACCACCGGATATAATCCGCGATCCCCTCGATCAGCCAGCCCGGCGTCCCTGGTTTTTTGTACGCCTGCACGACGTGCGTGAGTTCGTGCACGATCGCGCCGACGTCGTCGGGATGACTGGTGAACCATTTTACCGAGCAGGTGATCCGGTCGCCGCTGGTCGCCGCGACGCCTTTATAATCCGGCTTGAAAACGACGCTGATATGATCGGCGGGGACGAAATTCGGGCTGGGCAGTTTTTCGACAATTCGTGGATACCACTCGTCGGCCGCGACTTGGGCCTTCCTGGCGAAATCCGCCATTTCCGGTGCTTCGGACGTATCGAACACGATCGTCGCCGCGGGCTTCGCCGGCGGACTTTGGGCCGACGCGACGGCGCCTTGCCGAATCATGCACGCCAGGGTGAGGGCTATCAGGATATTCATTCGCATCGTGCCGCCTGCTCGTGAAACGTGGATTGAGGGAAACGCGAGCCACGATACATGAAAGGCCGAGCGATCGCGAATTTTTCAACAGGATTTTATAACGCTTCTATATAGTGATGAAACGGGCGACGTCGGGCCGCCGGCGTCGCCGAACGCAATTCTTCGCAATCATGCTTTGGGAAGGTCACGCGCCCATGCGATCCCTGAAAACCGCGATAACTTCCGTGTGTCTCGTCGCTCTTGCCTGGGTCGCGGTGCTGTTTGCCGCGCCCGTCGACCGGGCGGCGTCGACCGCCGTTAACGATCTGGCGACGCCCAGCCAGCGGTTTGGCGACTTGACCAAGGCCCAGGATCCGAGTTATCGCCGTCATGTCGTGCCGCTGTTGGCTCGGACCGGTTGCAGCGCCCGCGAATGTCATGGCTCGTTCCAGGGTCGCGGCGGGTTTCAACTATCGCTCTTTGGCTCCGAATGGGAACAGGATTACGTCCAGCTTACCCAGAAAAAGGGGGGTGAAGACGAGATTCGCGTCAATGCAAATGAGCCGGAAAAGAGCCTGATTCTGATGAAGCCCACCCTGCAGATGAAGCACAAGGGCAAGGAGCGATTCAAGAAGGATTCCTGGCAATACAACATGCTCCTGAAATGGATTCAGGGCGGCACAAAGAACGATTCGGCCGCTACGGGTGAATTGCAACGGCTTGAAGTCACGCCGTCCGAACTGGTCTTCTCGCGGCCGGGCGAATCGATTCAGCTTCGCGTGCTAGCCCACTGGAACGACGGCGTCGTCGAAGACGTCACCGAAATTACCCGCTTTAAGACCAGCGACGAAACGGTGGCCAATGTCGCGGACACCGGGCTGGTCTCCTGTACCGGCAAGGGTGATACGCATGTCGTCGCGTCTTACGACAACGGCGTGGTGCCGATTCCGGTGATGCTGCCGGTCTCGCAGTTCGCCGGAAGCCGTTTCCCCGCGACCACGGCATCGACGAAAATCGATGAGCTGGTCCTCGCGAAGCTGCGCAAGGTCGGGATTGTGCCTTCCGACGTTTGCACCGACGCCGAGTTCCTCCGTCGCGCGAGCCTTGATCTCACCGGCACGCTGCCGGCGCCGGACGAGGTAAAGGTATTTCTGGCCGACTCATCCGCGGGCAAGCGTTCGGCGAAAATCGATGAATTGCTCAAAACCCCCGCCTACGCCGCCTGGTGGACCACCAAATTCTGCGACTACACCGGCAACAGCCCCCGCGCCGTAAACATCGGCGGAAATATCAACCGCAACAACGGCGAAGTTTCCCGCCAATGGTACGACTGGCTCTATAAGCGAGTGACCGACAACACGCCTTACGACAAGATGGTGCAAGACATCGTTTTGTCCACCAGCCGGTCGTCTCCCGATCAAACCTATAAGGATTACTCGCTGGAAAGCGATTCCTATTTTCGTAGCGAAAATCCGGTCAACTATGCCACGCATCCCACGCTGGCTTACTTCTGGCAGCGGCGCACGGCTCAATCGGCCGAGGAAAAAGCGCTGAGTTTTTCGCACACGTTTCTCGGCGTTCGCCTGGAATGTGCCCAATGTCACAAGCATCCGTTTGACCGCTGGACCAAGACCGACTTCAAGCAGTTCACCGCGTTCTTCGGCCCGATCGCCAACGGACAACGGCCCGCCGATAAAACGCAACTGGTGAGCTATCAGACGATCAACGAAGAGATCAAGGCCAAGGTCACCGCCGCGTTCAAAACCCAATATCCCGACGAAGCCGACGATGCGATGATGATGGACGCCAGGCCGGAAAAAAAGAAAGCCAAGGCCGAGGCGGTCAAGGGCGAGGTGGCCAAAGCCGCCAATGATTCCAAGGAGCAGGCTGGGACCGATGCGAAGATCTCCAAAGAATCGGCCGACGCCAAGGCGCCGAAGGATTCCAAAGAGGCCGTCGCGGCAACCGCGAAAAATGCGAAGGACGCCAAGGAAACGACTGTCACGCCGGTCAAGAAAAAGAAAGAGCTGACGGCCGATCAAAAGAAAAGGCAGTTCATCCAGCGAGAAACCCAAGCCGAGATCAAGCGCAGGATCGACGCCAACGAATTGGTTCCCTGGCCGGAAGTCTTCGCCAACAGCAAAGGCCTTCCGATGGGTGGCAAAAACAAGGGCGGCCGGTTCGATCCGTCCATCACCCCCAAAATCCTCGGCGGCGAACAGCAGACCTTTAAGTCTGACTCCGATCCGCGCAGTCCTCTGATGGACTGGCTGCGATCCAAGTCCAACCCGTACTTCGCCAAAGCGATCGTCAACCGGGTCTGGGCGACTTATTTCAACCGCGGCATCGTCGATCCGCCCGACGACATGAACATCGCCAACGCCCCGTGCAACGGCGAATTGCTGAATTATCTCGCCACCGGCTTCATCGAGCACGGCTACGACATGAAATGGCTTCATCGCGAAATTCTGAACAGCGATACCTATCAGCGCAGTTGGAGAACCAATCCCACCAATGCCCTGGACTCGCGCAATTTCAGCCACGCGGTCGTGCGACAGATGCCGGCGGAAGTCATTCTCGACGCGCTCAATATGGCGGTCGGTCCGACCGCGAAACTGGACACGTACAAAACCGAAATCGACACCCGCGCCATCGGCCCGGGCGGCACATCCAACTACACCAAGAGAGGGGGCGGCGGAGGACCTGACGGTTATTTCCTGACGCTCTTCGGCAAGCCGACGCGCGAAACAAATTGCGATTGCGAGCGCTCCACCGATCCCACGCTGCTGCAAACCCTCTTCACCCGCAACGATCCGACCCTGCTCGCCAAGATCGAGGGTTACGGCGGCAAATCATCGAGCTTCATCGCCGAGCTTCGCAGAGACAAAAACCAGTCGATGGATACCGATTCGGTGATCTCCGACGTGTTCCTGCGAACGGTGAGCCGGCCACCGACGAGCGAAGAAATAACCGAGGCCAAGGCCGACATCGCCGCCGCCAAAACACCGGTGGACGGCGTTCGGGATCTGCTGTGGGTGATGGTCAACACGCGGGAATTCAAGGTGAATCATTGAAGCGGCGCGGCGATCGGCTTTTGCCCGGCGCCGTTGTCCGGGGCCGGGCGGAAACTCGGCGCCGAAATTGAGGACGCATAAGGGAACGGAACGAAGGCGTAAGCGGGCATTGCCCGCCCTGCACGAAAGAGTGAGGCGACCATTATGATGATGCGAAATTTTTATTGCGACGGCGTCAACCGCCGAGATTTTCTCCGCGTCGGCGGATTGGCGGGAATCGGATTGTCGCTTTCGGGCTACCTGTCGATGGCCGAAGCCGGCCAGGTCGCCGAGGCCAAGGGGAAGGCCGCCATCTTCGTTCGCCTTGGCGGCGGTCCGAGCCATCTCGACACGTTCGACCTGAAGCCCGACGCCCCTTCGGAATATCGCGGCGAATTCAACCCGATCAAGACCAACGTCGCCGGCATGGAGATCTGCGAGCACCTTCCCAAGCTCGCGCAGGTCGCCGACAAGTTCGCCATCCTTCGCGGCGTAAGCCATACGCTGGCCGCCCACGAACTTGGCACGCTCTACATGAACACCGGCAACAAGCCGATCCCGTCGCTGCATTTCCCCAGCTACGGCGCGGTGGTCGCCAAGGAAAAAGGGGCGGCGCCCGACATGCCCGCCTTCGTTTCCCTCCCCAGTTTCGGCAATGACGCCGCCGGCTACCTCGGGGTCGAATACGGCCCGCTGGAGACCGGCTCCACGCCCACACCCGGCCAAGCCGTCAACATCCGCGGCCTGACGCTTAACGGCGTCACGCTCGAAGAAATCGAACGCCGCCAGAACCTGCTCAAGCGCTACGACAACGTCTTCGGCAAGCTCTCACAGGAAGACCGCCTCTTGGCCGGCATGGACCAATTTGGCCAAAAAGCCTACGCCATGATGCGCTCGAGCAGCGCCCGCACGGCGTTCGACATGTCCAAAGAATCCGCCAGCCTGACCAGCCTGTTCGAAAAAGACGGCTTCCAACAAAGCTGTCTTCTGGCGACGCGCCTCGTCGAATCGGGCGTAAAATTCGTCACCGTTTCCCTCGGAGGATGGGACACGCATCAAAACAACTTTGATTCCCTGAAGACCAAAGTGCTTCCCAATTTCGATTCGGGTCTGGCCGGCCTTTTCCGCGCGTTGGAAGCCAAGGGCCTGCTTGCATCGACGGCGGTCTTCGTCACCGGCGAATTCGGCCGCACGCCGAAGATCAACAATAACGCCGGCCGCGACCACTACCCCCGCAGCATGTTCTGCCTTTTGGGCGGCGGCGGAATCAAAGGCGGCCAGGTGGTCGGCGAATCCGACGCCAAAGCCGAAAATCCCAAGGACAAAGCCATCACTCCCGACGACGTGGCGGCGACATTTTTCCAGACGATGGGCATCAATCCCACCAAGGAATACCGCACGCCTGGCGGCCGCCCCGTCATGATCGTGCGTTACGGAACGCCGATCCCCGAACTGCTGGCGTGAAGCTGAATGCTCCCGCGCGTTAGATCGACGGCTTTTTCCCGAATCGCGCTCCAATTCGCATCGCGGCTACAATGTTAGCCGCGGTGCGCAGCGGAGCGTTTTTTTGTTGATGCCGATCCCCGATCGCCGCGAGCGGTGTGCTCGAAGCAAGAATGGCGTTCGGCGCGCCGTTGAGATCGACGTCGCCTGTCGTTAACTATTCGCGGGCGCCGGCGCGACTCGCACTCTTCTAAACGCCAACGCCGCGCGGGGGTACGAGGATCGATTACGCGCCGTCGCAGGCCGCACGCGCGGATGAATCGAGCAATAGAATCGTTTCAGTCGCGTCGATGATCGGGAACGAATAATGCGGCGGGCAAGAGAAGGGTTTGATGCATAAAACGGTCGTTATCAACGCGGTGGGCCTCACGCCCGGTCTTATCGGAGAGTACACGCCTCGATTAAAGGCATTCCGCGACGCAGGCGCCATGGCCGCGGTGGGATCCGTACTTCCGGCGGTGACGACGAGCGTGCAAGCGACTTATCTCACCGGCGCATGGCCCTCCGAGCATGGCATCGTCGGCAATGGCTGGTATTTTCAAGACGAATGCGAGGTCAAGTTTTGGCGCCAATCCAACCACCTCGTCCAGCGCCCAAAAATCTGGGACAAAGCCAGGGAACTCGATCCGACTTTCACCTGCGCCAACCTGTTCTGGTGGTATGCGATGTATTCGACGGCGGACATTGCCGTCACCCCGCGTCCGATGTATCCCGCCGACGGGCGAAAGCTGCCGGACGTATGGACGCATCCGCCGGAGCTGCGCGATTCATTGCAGGAAACGCTTGGACAATTTCCGCTGTTCCATTTTTGGGGACCGGCCACGACGATCAAATCGACCCAGTGGATCGCCGACGCCGCGATCCAGGTCGATCGGCAAAGCGATCCCACGCTGTCGCTGGTTTACCTGCCGCATCTGGATTACTGCATGCAGCGGCGCGGTCCGGCCGCGAGCGAAAGCGCGGCTGATTTGCGAGAGCTTGACGCCGTCTGCGGGCAGCTCATCGATCATTTTCGCTGGCGCGGGGCCAGGATCATCATCCTGTCGGAATATGGAATCGCCGCAGTCTCGCGGCCCGTTCATTTGAATCGAGTTTTGCGCGAGCATGGCCTCATCGTCACGCGCGACGAAATGGGGCACGAACTTTTGGACGCCGGCGCCAGCGACGCGTTTGCGGTGGCCGATCACCAGATCGCCCATGTTTATGTGAACGATCGCGGTCGCTTAGACGAGGTGCGCGGTCTCATCGAAAAAACGCCCGGCGTGCAGCGCGTCTTAGACGACGCCGGCAAGCGAGACGCGCATCTCGATCATCCGCGCAGCGGCGGTCTGGTCGCGATCGCCGAGCCGGACGCGTGGTTTACTTATTACTATTGGCTCGACGACGCACGGGCGCCGGATTTTGCCCGCACCGTAGATATCCACCGCAAGCCCGGCTACGACCCCGCCGAGCTGTTCATCAACCCCGATTTGTCGGCCGTCAAGGCTCGCGTCGCCTGGACGCTGCTTCGCAAGAAGCTGGGTTTTCGCACGATGATGGAATTGATCCCGATCGACGCCGCCCTCGTGCGCGGCTCGCACGGGCGAGCCGCTCCTTCGCCGGCGGAGGGGCCGCTGCTGATGACCGATCAACCGAATCTGGCGGGATCGCCCGACATCGCCGCCGTCGAGGTCTTCGACGTTATTTTGCGCCACCTCACGGCGTGAGGCGCGATCACTGATCCCACGACGATGCCGCTTCGGCACGCGACGATCATGTCAGTCTTTTGGATAGGCGCGCAACCGCGCTCCCCCGGCTTGCGGCGCCGTGGTGCGCGCGATAAAAGGACTGAATTGGAATTTTTACCCGAAAGGCCGTCATGTTTGATTACCGCACCATGAATCGTCGAAACTTGCTCAAGACCGTCGGCGCCGGCGCCGCGGCGCTGGCGATGTCGCCATTTCTTGATGGGTCGCTGCTCGCCGCCGACGAAAGCGCGACGACGGGCGCGAAAAAGAAGATACTGTTTTTTACGAAGTCATCCGGATTCCAGCACAGCACGATCACGCGCAAGTCGCCGGGCGAGCTTGCGTACGCGGAAAAAATACTGACCGATCTCGGCGCCGCCCATGGGTTCGAAGTGACGTGCAGCAAGGACGGCTCGTTGTTCACGCCGCAATATCTGGCCGGTTTCGACGCGCTTGCGTTCTACACCACCGGCGATCTCACCAGGGATTCGGATAAGAACATCATGCTTCCGAAGCTGGGCGCCGACGGGAAGCCCGAGAAGGATGCAAAGGGTCACGTGATCCAGGAAAAAGGTCCGCTGCTGAAGGAGCCGGGCATGGGCGAGGCGGGCAAAGCCGCGTTTCTCGACGCCATCCAAAACGGCAAAGGCTTCATGGCCTTTCACAGCGGCAGCGACACATTTCACGGCAAGGGACATTCTCACAAGCCCGGCGAGTTGCTGCGCGACGTGAACGCCGAGGGAAAAGATGAATTTGACCCGTACATTCGGATGCTCGGCGGCGAATTCATCGTGCACGGCGCCCAGCAGCCGGCGCTGCTGAAGGTCGTCGATCCCAAGTTCCCCGGCGCCGAGGCGTTCGAGAACGCCAGTTTTCCCGAAGAATGGTATTCACTGAAGAATTTCGCGCCTGACTTGCACGTCATTATCACGCAGCATTGCGACAGCATGAAAGGCGCGATGTATCAGCGGCAGCCATATCCGGAAACCTGGGCCCACATGTTCGGCAAAGGCCGAGTTTTCTATACCTCGATGGGCCATCGCGAAGACGTGTGGGTGAAGCCTGAGTTTCAGGGTTTGGTGGTTGGCGCCTTGCGGTGGATCACCGGGCAGGTGGAAGTGGACGTGACGCCGAACATTAAGCAAGTGACGCCAGAGGCGGATCCGAATCAGTGGGCCGCGGACGTGAAGAAGAAGTGATACGTCGATGACTTATACGCCGCCCTCCCGTGCAGAGTGAAAGGGAGGGCGGCCGCTTCAAACCGGAGATAGTCGATGCTGAACGCCAAGCGTATTCTGGGATTCGCCGCCGTCGCGGGATGTCTTTTCGCGTCATATTCGTCGGCGGCGGTGAAGCTGCCGAATGTCATCAGCGACCACATGGTTTTGCAGCGCGAGATGGCGGCGCCGATCTGGGGAATGGCCACGCCGGGGGAGAAGGTAACCGTCAAGTTCCGCGATCAGGAGAAGACGGCCGAGGCGGGGAAGGACGGGAAGTGGGAGGTGAAACTGGCCGGCCTGAAAGCGGGGGGGCCGGATGAATTGACGATTAAGGGGGACAACTCCATCACCATCAAGGATGTGCTGGTCGGCGAGGTTTGGCTTGGATCGGGGCAGTCGAATATGCAGACGCCAGTCTCGATGTATGCAGGCAAGGATACCGTTCTGGAGAAGCTGGCGGAGGAATCGTACCCGAAGGTGCACCTTATCAATCAGAATGGAAAGTGGACCGAAGCGACGCCGAAGACGATCAAGCCGTTTTCGGCACTGCTGTTTTCGTTTGGCGTGCCGTTGCAGAAGGAATTGGATGTGCCGGTTGGATTGATGGTTGGAGCGGTCGGGGGAACGCCGTCGGGGGCGTGGCTGTCGCCGGAACAATTCGACGCCGACCCAGCTTGCAAAGCCGAAGTCGAAAAGGCGATGGCGACCTACAAGCCGGAGGAAGAGAAAGAAAAACAGGACAAGGCGATGGCGGCGTATGACAAGGAACTCACCGCGTACAAGGCGGCGGCCGCCGCCGATCCGGCTTCCACCAAACCCACCGCCCCCGGCCTACGCCCCAAGCTCGTGGCGCCGCGCAAGTCCGAAGCAATGGGCAGACCCGGTGAAATGCCCGGCGGCAGAAAGACCGGATATCTTTACGAGCTCTACGTGAAGCCGTACATCCCATACGCCATCCGCGGCGTCCTCTGGGACCAGGGCGAGAGCGGAACGCAAGTTCGCGACGTCGATCAATACACCCTCATGGGCGCCCTGATCCGCGGCTGGCGCAACACCTGGGGCCAGGGCGATTTCCCCTTCCTCTATGTTCAAAAGCCCAGCGGCGGCGGACCGGCGCTCAATCCGGCCGACCCGGTAACCATCGCGTCGAACAAGTTCACGCCCGAGCCGGCCAATCCCGTCGGCGATGCCTCTTATCGCGCGCTGCACATCAAAATCAGCGGCTATCCCAATACATACATGGTGACCGCCAGCGATCTCGGACCCGACACGCATCCCTGGAATAAGTCCGGGTACGGCGCCCGAAGCACGCGCGTGGCGCTCGGCGCCGTCTACGGAAAGAAGATCGAGTATTACGGTCCCGTCTACGAATCATTCAAGATCGACGGCGGCAAAATTCAGGTGAAGTTTACGCATGTCGGGCAGGGCCTCGTGGCCGGTCAGAGCGAGAAGCTTCAAGGTTTTGCCATCGCCGGCGAAGACAAGAAATTTTACTGGGCCGACGCGGCCATCGACGGCGACACCATCGTCCTGCACAGCGACAGGGTCGCCAAGCCGGTCGCGGTGCGATACGCCTGGAGCGCGGCGGCGCCGTGGGCCAATTTGTTCAACAAGGATGGACTGCCGGCGCAGGCGTTTCGGACGGATGATTGGTAAAGTTTGCATGGTAGTCCAGGGTACGGAGATCTCCCGCGTGCCCAGCTTTGTGACGCACTATGCCAAAGGCGGATGGGTCAATGTCAATCGACTACTTCGGTTGAGGGTATTGACCTTGGAATGCGCGGCAGAGAGAGAATTCGCTTTTCGGTCTACCGAAAATTCCAAACTGTGCCACTACCCGGCGGACAAAGAGCTGAATTTATGACTCTACAGTTGCTGAAGATCGGCAATAGAGAGTTCGTCGTCATCGCGAAGCGGGATTTCGAGAAGTTGGCGGCGCAAGCACAGCAACAGACCGAAGACGACTATTGGACGCAAGCGGCGTTGCAGGCCGAGGCCCAAGCGCGGTCCAAGCGGGAGAAGCCGATCGCATTCGAGCAGGTGGAAGCTGAAATGGACGCGGCCAAACCCAACCGTGCCGCTTCGCGTTCGACGCCACGATGAGCCTGGGCGGCGACTGGAATATCGAAATTTTGCCCACAGCTCGACGGGAGCTTTTGGCGCTGCGAAAGCCAATTCAGGATCGAGTGCGCGACGCTATTCGAAAGTTGGCGGACAATCCTCTGCCCGCGAATTCGATCGCGATGCGGTAAGGGGACTGGGTTACACCGCCTCCGCGTCGGCAATACCGCATTGTTTATAGACTCCAAGCAAAGAGGATCTGCGTGCTGGTAATTCGCATCGGCCACCGCTCGGAAGTCTACCGAGGATGGGAAGGGCAATAAAATAAGCCGTCGCAACCGGCCAGTTAGCTGCATCCCATCGAATTCCCACAATTCATGCACTTGTAGCACGTGCCGCTTCTGACGGTGATGCTGCCGCAGACGTCGCACGCCGGGGCGTCAGCTTGCATTTCGGAGCCTTGCTGGCTCACCGGGTCGGCAATCAACGCTAATCGCAGGCCGGGGCCGGAAGCGGTAGCGGATTCCCGACGCGCGGGGGCGTGAGGTGAATCGGGATCGGAGCCATACGCGAAGCTTTTTGCCGAGTCAGGCTCGATCCGGGGGCCGTGGCCGTTGCCGGTTTTCTTCTTTACCGGTGGATGGATTGGCGATTCGGTGTTCGGCAGAGACGTCGTCATCTTTGCGGAATCTTCACCTTCATCAGACGACGAGGCATCATTGCGCGGGGCTTCGATTTTGACCGGCGACACAGGAGCGGAAGGGGGAAGGATGGGCGTGCGCTTGGGGGCATTGGTGGCGCGATAGCCGGGAACGAATTCCATCGCCAGCCAGCGGAAGATGTAATCGACCAGGCTCTTAGCCATGGGGATTTCGGCATTGCGGGTCATGCCGCTCGGCTCGAAGCGAACATGCTCGAATTTTCGCACGAGCGATTCGACGGGCACGCCATATTGCAGGCTCACCGAAACGAGGGTGGCGATGGTGTCCATCAGGCCGCCGATGGTGCTGCCTTCCTTGGCGATTCGGATGAAGACCTCGCCAGGCTGGCCATCGTCGTAAAGGCCGACGGTGATATACCCTTCATGGCCGGCGACGTCGAACTTGTGGGTCTTGGCGCTGCGCGTGTCGGGCAGGCGCCGGCGCAGGGGGCGCTCGACGATTCGCTCGACGATCTTTTCGATCGTGTGGGGGACGGCCACCAGATTGTCCGACGTCATGGCGGCATTCGTCGCGCTAATCGCGCCGGCGGCGCTCGCGACATCGCGGGCCACTTCTTCCCTGGCGTCGGCTACGGCGTCTTCATCCTCGGCGTCGGTCTTGCTGTCGAGGTCTTCGTCGCTCTTGACGTTCAGCGGCTGCGAAAGCTTGCTGCCGTCGCGATACAGGGCGTTGGCCTTGAGGCCGAGTTTCCAACTGAGCTCATAGCTGTTCTTGATGTCGTCCAGCGTGGCGTCGTTGGGAAGGTTGATGGTCTTGCTGATGGCGCCGGTGATAAAGGGCTGGGCCGCGGCCATCATGCGGATGTGGCCTTCGACGGGGATATAGCGAACGCCGATTTTTCCGCATTTGTTGGCGCAGTCGAAGATCGGCAAGTGCTCGGGCTTAAGGTGCGGAGCGCCTTCGACGGTGCCGCTGCCGCAGATGACGTTATTGGCTTCGTCGATCTGTTTCTTGTTGAAGCCGAGCCGGCGGAGAAAATTAAAGTTCGGATGCTGCCATTCGGCTTCGGGAATGCCGAAGCGTTTTAACACGTCGGCGCCGAGCGTCCATGGGCTGAAGGCGAACGAGATTTCAAAAACGCCGGGGAGCGACGCCTCGATTTTATCCAGTTCGGCGTCGGTGAATCCGAGGCTCTTAAGGTGGTTGTATTCGACCATGGGGACGCCGTGCAGCGTGAGGGCGCCCATGACGTACTTGAGGATATCGTTGATCTCCGCCGGTTCGTAGCCGAGATTGACCAGGGCGGGGCGGAGGGATTGATTGGCGATTTTGAAGTATCCGCCGCCGGCGAGTTTTTTGAATTTCACGAGGGCAAAATCAGGCTCGACGCCGGTGGTATCGCAGTCCATCAGCAGGCCGATGGTTCCGGTCGGGGCGATGACGGTGGTTTGCGCGTTGCGGTAGCCGTGGCGCTCGCCCAGCGCGTAAGCGCGATCCCAACATTCCCGCGCGGCCATCAGAAGACTTCGCGGCGCCATCGGATCGGAGTCGGTAAACTGAGCGGCGTCGATGCCGACCGGCGGGATGTCGAGCATCTCGTAATCGCCCAGCGCCTTGGCGGCCGATGCGTTACCGCGAACGTCGTAGGCGGCCTTGCGATGATTGCGAATGACCTTCAGCATGTCATTCTTGTTGGCGTCGTACATCGGAAAGGCGCCAAGCTCGCGGGCCATCTCGGCGCTGGCGGCATAGCTTTCGCCGGTCAGGATGGCGCTGAGGGCGGCGCAGATCGACCGGCCTTTTTCGCTGTCATACGGAATGCCGGCCTGCATCAGCATGGCGCCGAGGTTGGCGTACCCGAGGCCCAGCGTGCGGTATTGGTAGCTTAATCGGGCGATCGCTTCGGAGGGGAAGCTGGCCATCAGGACGGAGATTTCCAGCACGATCGTCCAGATTCGGCAGCCGTGCTTAAAGCCTTCCACGTCAAACCGCCGAGCCTCGGCGTCGAAGAAGGTCAGCACGTTCAGCGACGCGAGGTTACAGGCGGTATCGTCGAGGAACATGTATTCCGAGCAGTTGTGAACGGTCAGGCCGTTGGCGATGAACGAACTGGTCATCGGCTCGGTGAGGTCGAAGACCTGCTGCATGCCCAGCGACTTGATCGAGGAGAAGCGGTCGAAGTTGCCGGCGCGGGGATCGGTGGCGATGGCGAACTGGGTGGCGGCGCCGAGCTGGTTTGATTTTCGGCCGGGAAGGAGGCCGATTTCATTGGCAAAAAAGCGGAGGCTGCCCGAATCGATACGCAAGCCGTGGCGTCTGGAATTTGCGTACCCGCGGTGAAGCGGGCCGTTGGTGGAGCCATCCGGTCGATTGGGCAACACTCCGCGAGTGACGGCTCCGCCGTCAGTTTTCAAAACGAATGTCGACGATTGAACGCCGAAGCCGAGCAAAATCATCTGCACGTCTTCCAGGAATCCCTGACTGTCGCTCGACAGTGCAAGAGTTCCATCGGCAAACTCGGCGTCGGCGGTAAACAAAGCGCGCAAAAGATGCTTCTGGGCCGCCAGGCCCGCGGTGAACGCCTCGTCGCTCAACCGGGTCACGCCGGCGTCGAATCGGGTGAAGGCGTTGAGGCGGCTCAGCAGCCGGCGATTGGTGACGGTGGCGGTGAGGGTGCCGCCGTCGAGCTGATAGGCGTTATCGAGAAGTCCGCCGGCCGCGTATGCGCTTTCATCGCACCGCTCGGTCCAATTTTCGGCGACGTACTGAGAGAACTGGCCGATGTCGTCGGCGTCGAACAGGCAATGATCAAGCTTGATTTTTTCCTGGCCGGCATTGATGTCGGAAACCATCAGGCCCAGAAGCTCAAAGAATTTAGGATCCTGCGGCTCGCCGATTTCATTGACGCACGCCGGCTTGCTCGGGAGGCGGACTTCGTCCGTCGGCAAAAGATTTTTCGCTTCAACCCAGCCTCGAAGGCGGGTCCAGACCTTGTGGTCGGCGGTAAGTTTTACCGTGTAGCCGCCCACGGTCCGCAGCTCAAAGACTTCGCGGGTTCCGGTGGGGAAGGCGCCTTCGGTGACGTGGATTTCCTGGGCGTTCAGGTTGGTGACGACGCGGGCGGGAAGATGAATCATCTGGTCGATCCGCCGCCAGATCCCGCCGGGGGTGAGAACGCGGGTATCGCCGGTGACGCAGGGATTGCTGGCGTTAATCCGGCCGCTGCGGGGGCAGGTATGCCACTGGTTGATGGTGTCGTCGTATTGCACCCCCGGATCGGCGCAGCGCCAGGCGGCGAAGGCGATTTCATCCCACAATTTGCGGGCTTTCATCGTCTTGGAGACTTTGCCGCTCGATCGCCAGGTGAGATGCCAATCGCCGTCTTCCTCGACCGCCTTGAAAAAGCGGTTGGGGATGCGGACGGAGTTATTTGAGTTTTGGCCGCTGACGGTCATGTACGATTCGCCGTTGAAATCGTAATCGATCTTGAGGTTGAGCTTTTTGGCCAGCTCCTGTTGATCCTTGGGAAGAATTTTCATCCCTTCGACCATGGCGGCGACTTTAAGTTCCTCGCGCACTTTCCAGTTGACGAACGCTTCGATATCCGGGTGATCGAGGTCCAGGCAGCACATCTTCGCGGCCCGGCGGGTCGTTCCGCCCGACTTGATCGCGCCGGCGGCACGATCGCCGATCTTGAGAAAGGACATCAGCCCCGACGATTTTCCGCCGCCGGAGAGGGGTTCATTTTCGCCGCGAATCTTCGAGAAGTTGCTGCCGGTGCCCGAGCCATATTTGAACAGGCGGGCTTCGCGGGTCCACAGGTCCATGATGCCGCCGGAGTTGACCAGGTCGTCGCTGACGGATTGGATGAAGCAGTTGTGGACGATTACGTCGTTGGAGAGATATTGGCCCGATTCGGTTTGAATGTCATAGACATTTTGCACGCCGACCGGCTTGATGCGAACGACGCTCAGATATTCGATGCTCGGCAAACGATCGGTCGGAATGAGCGGCGTGGGGGCGCCATCCAAAATATCATCCGCCTGCGTCGTCGAATTTCCCGAGACCGACGAGGTCGTCGCCCGCGTCCGAACGGCCGCCTCAAGCTCGCGGCCACGCTGAAACGCCACATGGACAAGCTGCATCCCCTTGTCGAGCGAATCCAACCGCACCCATCGGCCCCCAAGGCCATCGGTGTTCAGAACATAAACCAGATGGTCGGCGGTCGCTTCGATCGCGATTCCACCCTCAAGCACGGCCCGCAGAACCATTTTCTTGCCATTGTGCTTGACGGCGACGATGCGCGTCACCCCGGCGCCGTCTTGCGTCCCATCATAGACTTCATGGCCGACGAGATTTTGCTCGACGATCCGGCCGATCGCCATCCGCCCGCGCGGCGTCGATATCGGCGCATGGTACGGCTGGCATGCGTGCGGCTGCGGATGACTATACGCGTCGCGGCCCTTGAGCAATTCGCCGCTCTTGGGGTCGCAATAGAAGTGGCCTTGAGCCGGGCCGGTGATTCCGTAGGCGTAGTTGAGACCCGTGTTAAACCACTGCGGGCTGTTGGGCGCGCACATCTGATTGAGCAGCATGTACGCCAGCTCATCATAGAATGCCTGGGCGTCTTCAGTGGTATCAAAGTACCCGTGCTTTTCGCCCCAGTACCGCCAGCAACCGGCCAAGCGGTTGACGACCTGCTTGACGCTTTTTTCCGGCCCGGTGACGACATTGCCCTGTGCGTCGCGGAGGATATTTCCCGCCGCGTCGGTCTGTGGGCAACCGGCTTTGCGGAAGTACTTGCTGACCATGATGTCGGTGGCAAGCTGCGACCACTGTGCCGGAATTTCCGCGTCGTTCATCTCGAAGACCACGCTGCCGTCCGGATTGGTAATCCGGCTGGTGCGCTTTTCAAACGTGACGGCCGCGAAAACATCCTGATTGGCCTGGGTAAATCGTCGTGTAATTTTCATAGTGTGGGTCTTCCCTGCTGAGGAATAAGTTGCCATGCGGAATAAGTTGCCAGTTGCCAGTTGTTAGTTGCCAGTTGCCGGTGAGGAAAAAAACTCGATTCGCATTTGTATTTACTGGCAACTAACAACTGGCAACTTATTCTCAATCGACTTTAGGCAACGTCAGCCCCGACTGATCCTGATACTTTCCCTGCTTGTCGGCATAGCTTGTCGTACAAACGCGATCCGCCTTCAGGAACACCAACTGGGCGATTCCCTCATTGGCGTAAATCTTCGCGGGCAACGGCGTGGTGTTGCTGATTTCCAATGTGATCTTCCCCCGCCATTCCGGCTCGATCGGAGTTACGTTCACGATAATTCCGCACCGAGCGTAGGTGCTTTTGCCGACACAGATGGCCAGCGCGTTCCGCGGCATCGTGACCACCTCAACCGTCTCGCACAACGCAAAAGAGTTCGGCGGAATCAGCACGTATCCTTTGCCGTTTTCTTCGCTGTCGACCGTCACGAACGATCGTTCGCTGAAATTCTTCGGATCGACGATTTCGGAGTTGACGTTGGTGAAGATCTTGAAGACCGATCCCACGCGCAGATCGTATCCGTAGCTGGAGACGCCGAAGCTGATCTTGCCCAGACGTTTGGTGTTGTCGGCAAACGGCTCGATGCCGATCAATTCACGAATTTGCGAATCACAGAGCACGCCCATACGAACACCCGCGCAACAGAATGCCAATCGAAGGGAAATCGTCGTCGTCCTGACGACCATCATCCCAGTCTTAGCCGCCACATCCTGAGCGTGCCAACCGCAAATCCGATACCCGCAAAGAGCTGATTCCCGGCGAAGCCATTCCTGCTCGCCAAGGGGATAATACACTACCCGTAGTGGTATTCAAGAAATAAATTTCCAGATGATGTATACCCAACTGGGGGCTTCGTGCTTACTCGCACATCAATCAAGAGTTAGGATAGCGAGAATATTCGATATGAACGGAAATCGTGTTCGTGCGGACCAGCTTATCCACACCGCCTGCGCCAGGCGATGTGGAGAACTCATCCGATTTTCATCAGCTCGGTGAGTTCAAACCCGTTGCCCATCGGCGTTTCGCCGAGCTCGATCGCCTCAAAACCCGCGGCCGCCGCGAAGGTCGGAATGCCCAGCGCCTGGGTCAGTTCCCCGTGCCGGTTGGCGGCGTAAGCGTAGGGATGGCCCGGCTTTCCCTCTCTTCGAAGAATCGCCTCGACGCGCCGCTCGAATCTCGCGGCGTCAAACGCGGCACAAAGTATCCCGGCGTTTCCCGGCGGGGCATCACCGTCCAAGTCCAAATCGCCATGGGGTGACGATACATACGCGTCGGCCTTCTGCCCGCTCTGATAGAGGTGATAGAGCAGCACCGTTTCGCCAAACCCCATCACAAGAAGCGCGGGACAGGCGAATCGGGCTGAAAGATCGGCGGCCAACGCTTCCTGCCGGGAAAGGTCTTCATGAAACACGACAAGGGCGCCGCGGAACGCCGACGAAACATAAGCGACGGCGCCGACCTCTTTCAGATAAGCGGCGACATCCGGCGCGGCTGGGCCTTTCAGCGTGATGTTGGCGTAAAATCCGGGCATGCGCGGCGGCCTTTTTTGGATCAGGCGGTTTTGGTCAACAGGTCGATCGCCGCGTCATAAACCATCGCCGGCGTCACTTGCGTCATGCAGCGATGATCGAGCGGGCAGACCTTCTTTTGGCAAGGGCCGCAAAACACCTTTACCGAGATTTGCCGTTCCTTTGGATAGTAAATCTCGGTCCACTCCGGAAAGGTCGGCCCGAAGATCGTCACCACCGGCACGTCCATGGCGGCGGCGATATGACGCGGGCCGGTGTCGTTGCTGATCATCAGGTCGCATCGCCGCACGATTTCCTTCAGTGAGCCGAGCGTGATGCCGCGATCGGATAGATCGATCGCCGACCGCTTCATCTGCGATTTGACGGCATTGACGATGTCTCGTTCCTTGGGGGCGGCGCTGATGACGACCGTCGCGTGAAGTTGTTCGATCAGTCGGTCGGCAAGCTGCGCGAAATACTCGGCGCGCCAGCACTTGGCCGCCCCGTAGTTGGCGCCGGGGTTGAGAAGAATCAGCGGGGGTTTTCCCAGCGAAGCGGGCCGGTGAATGGCGCCGTTCATCCCGCAGCGAGCCAGCACCTCTTCCGCCTCGCGCCGCTCGGCGGGGGTTACGAACAGTTGCATTCCCAGATCGCGATGCTCCGAACCGAGGTATCGCGCCAGACCGAGATACGATTTAATGATCGGCGTCGGAACGAAACGGCCGTTGTCTTTCGTGCTGATCAGTTTGTCGGTGAGGAGAAATCCGCGTCCATCGCGGTCGTAGCCGACCACGCGAGGGATATTGCCCATCTTGCACATCAGCGCGGTCTTAAAACTATTCGTCAGCAAAATCGCCAGATCAAAGCGCCCGGCCCGAAGCCGGGCGGCGACGTCAAACAGTCCCTTGCCCGTGCGGGTTTTGGTTTTGCCGGTGCGATAGGTGATCAACTGATCCGCCCAGGGCATCCCCGAATATAGCGGCTTCACATACCGGCGAAGCAAATAACTGATGTGCGCCGATGGATAGTGCTCGCGCACCGCGCGCAAAGCGGGCGTAGCCATCACGGCGTCGCCGACCCAGCTCGGCTGAACCACAAGAATTTTTTCAGGCGAGGACATTGGCGCTCAGTATAACCGGACGATGTGGTAAGTCTGAAATGGAGCGGGCGAAATCAACCGCGAAATCCAAAATGGAGGCATTGAAACCCGTAGTGCCGTCTCCCCGCCCGTGCGGGGGTTTGAAAACATACCGCGGGATTATGCCGCGGGAGTGAGTTTGATCGCTTATTTCAAACGGGCGATATGTTTGGGATTGTTGATTTCCGATTGCTCAATTCGGTTTTCGTCTTTCATCGCCCGTTTCTCCACCACCATCACCTCCTCAATGCGGGCGCTTAACGCCCATCCCCGGAAAGAATCGACGACGCGAAGATATGGCTTGTCGGCGGCGGGCGTAACATTCCAAACCTCGCGGGTCATGACGGTCCACCGAGGCCATTGGGAGAGCGGATTCGCCAGAAAACGCTTTGAATCGGATTCTTCACGGATCGAGCCGCCCTGGTAAAAACCGAGGCTCGGCTCCTTATAGTCGATCATGCGGACGTCGCCGGGATGGGTGGCGCCCTGCCGTTTCAATGCGTCGGCGACGCGGATCGAGAGCCGTAAGAAATCGGCGTTAGGAAAGTAGAGCAAGCATAAAACGGCCGCCGCCACAAGCATGCCGATGCCCATTGTCCAGAACGTCGCGGCGTATTTGCGGCGCGTCATCAGCGTCAGAACGCTGATGGCATAGGCCGCGCTGATCAACGACAAAAGAACCATCGTCCCCCACGGCAACGGCCGGAAATAAAACGCCGCGATCCACGGCAGCGTGCCGATGGACGCGGCGGCCAACGCCCAAAGACCGGCCGCGACGAAAAACGGCCTCGAGCGAAGGTCGTCGGCGTTGGTATGCAGGCACCGCCGAATCGTGAAGGCGGTCAGGAACGCCAGCGCGGGATAGGCGGCGAGAAAATAGTGCGGCAGCTTGGTGCCGATCAATTCCACCATCACCCACGGGCCCAGCACCGCCGCGAGCGCGAAACGGATCTCGGCGATTTTGCGGTTGGCCACCGCCACGCCGATCGTCAGCGGAAGGAGCAAACTCCATGGCATGAACATCGGCCACACGACCAGCAGGTGATAGCCCGGATAAAAGCTGTGCCCTTCTTTGCCGGAGATCGTATGATCGCGCGCCTCCTTGAAAATCCTCGGCAGAAAATCGGGCGCGCGATGATGCACGAGCAGAATCCACGGGAGAACGATCCCGCCGATAATAAGCAGGCCGACGGCGATCTGAGTCGCGGAAACAAGCCAGCTTGATGTTGGATGAACAGGGATTCCCGTTTCGCGATAGTATTCAACCGCCGTCGGTTTTTCGGCGGATGCAGGTTCGCGGCCGTGAGAAAATTCGCTCGACGTCGCCGGCCGTAACGCGGGCGCCGCGGGAATAGCGGAGGTCTTTTGGCGCCGTTGGATCATCGAGTCTATCGTGCGGAATACGCCAAGGGCCGCGGCCGTACACGCGACGATCCCGATGATAAACGGGCCTTTGGTCAACCCGCCAAGGCCGAGCATCACCGCCAGGAGAATGGCGACCTTCCACGAACGATTCCCGCGCCAGATCGCGTAGACGCAAAACTGCGCGACGGTGATGAACAGGATCAGTACACTGTCGGTCAGGCAGATTTTTGCGGCCATGATCGTCATGACGCTGCTGGCCATCACCAGAACCGTCCACTTCGCCTGCTCGGCGCCGCTGTGGCGGGCGATCACGACAGCCAGCAGCGCCAACGTCGCCAACATGGCCAGCACCGACGGCGCCCGCGCCGAAAAGGCGCCTGCGTTTCCCTGGCTTCCAAATAGCCACATCGCCGAGGCCTGGCACCAATAGATCAACGGCGGCTTTTGCGTGCGCAACTTGTCGTAAATGCGCGGAACGACCCAGTCGCCGCTCTGTAGCATCTCCCGCGAGCACTCGGCATATCGTGGTTCATCGCGATCCCAAAGGCCCATGCGCGCATTGCCCGCCAGATAGACGATCGCCGCGGCGATGAGAATCAAAACGGTGCGTTTGGCGTCTGAAGACATTGAGGGCGGGCAAAGATACGGGATGAGATCCGAAAAATCGATCGGCGAGTGTCGCGAAATAGCGCCACGGCCAGGCCGGCGGATTTTCACATTCTCTCTCTTTCGCGTACCTTCTTCGACCCATGAACCTGAAATTTCTCATCAGTCTGCTCGGCGCCAGCGGCGCCATGATGGTCCTCGAAACGTGGGGATTGCCGACGACGCTCTCTCTGTCGTTCAAGGGCGACGTCAAACGCGAATCGCGCTGGCTCGCCCAATATGGCCAGTTCGTTTGCACGGCCGTCGCCGCGGCGCTCATGGTGCAACTCGATCCGCATCCATGGCGGATGCGGGCGGCGGGTGTCGTCGTGCTGGCCGTTCTCGCGACTTCCGTGACCGCGATGCTCGTGAAGCGACTGGTGAGCAGGGTTAGGCCCGGGCGCGAAAACGCCGGCAAGTTTCTTGGACCCAGTTGGAACCACGCCAATTACAAGGAGAGCTTTCCATCGAGCCACAGCGCGTGCGCGACGGCCCTTTCGGTGATGTTGTCGATCTACTATCCACAGGCCACCGAGACGTTCTGGACATTGGCGCTGGTCTGTGCCGGGCTGCGGTATCTAATGGATGCCCACTGGCCCAGCGACGTGTTCGGCGGAATCGCTCTGGGCTATGCGATAGCCTATGGAATGGCGACGGCACTCGGGGCGCCGATACCGGTGTAATGTTCCGGGCGCCCCGTTTGCGACTTTTCGTCCCATGATTCGAAAATTGAAATCGGGAAAGTTTCGCCTTTACGCGCGCAAGACCGATCCAACGACCGGGAAACGCCGAAATCTCGGGACGTTCGACTCGCGCCAGGGCGCGGAGAAGCACGAGCGGGAAGTTCAATACTTCAAACGCCATTGAGAGCTCGGCTGCATCATTCGTCGTAGGCGCGGTGTAGTTTTGTAGAATCAGTTATGCCATCCGGGGAGCGGGGCGAAGAGCCGACGTGACGGTAATGGGTGATTGACGTGATGGCGGGTTGCGGGGTGGCTGGCTTAAAGAAAAACTCCACCGACGATTGTTCACGAACAGTAGCCGTTCCCCTGCGCGACTTGGCTAACCGAGGTTATCCGACACGCGCAGGGGACGGCGAGACTTGGAACGTCTCCGCATTATTGGCGTCGCTCTGTTTATAATAGCCGACCCGTTGGTCGGGGCGAGTTCCGCGACCAGCGCTCGCTATATCAATATAAAACTGCCCGCTATCACGAGCGAAGCAGGGATTTACGGGAGGGTATATCGGCTGCCGCGGATGCCCTTACCCAGGGGCGTGCGCTTGAGCTTTCGATCCTTCACCATCTTGCTGAGGGTATTGTCGGCGGCGCCGAGACGGCCTTCGTTGGAATAGTGATTCTTGATTTCCGAAGTCGTCGGATTCTTGTGTTGTTTGACGAAAGCGAGGACCGATTCTTCCGCGCTCAAGGCGAACTTGGCCCGGCCGCGGCCGCGACCACGTTTTGTCGCCGCCGGAGCGGGGGCCGCCTTGGCGGCGGCTGGGGCTGGGGCGGCCGCAGGCTTGGCGCCGTTGGCCGTCGCTCCGCCTCCCAGGGCGGCGCCGACGCCGGAAAGCGTCTGGTCTATGGTCGCGATCGCGTCGAGATGTTGCTGACGCTGCGCGAGAAGGTGTTGAATACGATTGGTGAGTTCCGCCGCCGGGATTGATGTAGCCACTGTCTGTTTCTCCAGTTAATCCCCCAACAATATAGCAAAGAATAGCAGTGAATGATGGACGCTGCAACCTACCAAATGCCTACCATGAAATATTCCGTCACTGGTTTGGGAAGTTGGCTGTCTATAAAATCTTTCACGAAAATCAGCCGCCTATGTTCGAGCGCAGCGGAGAAAATCGCTAAGCGGTTCGTCGCCGAGGGTGCCTGGCGGGCCTCTGTATCTCAATCGTGGAATAGGAGCCGCGGATACCGACGACGTGCGCTGGAGCCAACGCCGGCGAGCGATTCACCGGGCGCCCGTCAGCCATCGCCCGCCAAACTCGCCGTGGCTTTGATAGCCGTCGGCGCAAGCTCGCGGTTTCGTTTTGCATCGTAAGATTGAGGGCATTTCTCATGTTGGTGAAGCGGCCTTGCGTCGCGAAACACGCCCCGCAAGCGGGGCCGCTAAACGCGGAAACGCGCGAGCGACCCGACAACTGCTCTAGCATCAAAAACAATTTTCATTCGATCCTTCGGGCGCGAGAATCGTAGAATCGAAAACGAAAAGAGAGAAGCGCTCCGGGCCGCCATTTGGGAAGCGGACATCGACGCGGGGGTTAAAAGCACCCATACATCTAACGTTGGCGAAGGTAGATAATCGCTGGGCGTGCGCGGCCCACGGAGTGGCCAATCGCCGGAGGGCGATCAGCCAAGCGAGGTGTCCGATATATTCATTGCATCTTCCGCCCCGATGGAAAAAGTTTCGGAAGTTAAGCGACGGCCCATCCTGGCCGATGGCAGTCTGGAACGAGCTGAAAAGGATGGTCACTATGGCGGCGGTAACAGCAGGCATCGCACAACAAGGTACGCAGACTGACGCCATGGATTCGATCGCCGCCTCCGGCGATCTTTCCGCCGACCGTTTCAGCGCAATCGTGAATTCGCTGAAGCGCGACAACGGGATTGGGGAAACCGGCGATCAGCGTCGGCGGCCTCGATTCGACTTGAGGGCTCGAGCGACGATTATTCCCTTACGCGAAAGCTGCCACCCTGGCTCGTTGGCGGTGTTAGTTCGGGATCTCTCGCCCTCGGGGATGGGATTTCTTTATGAGCGACCGATGAGCCTGGACGAACAGTTCGCGTTATTATTGCCCCGTTCGGGGGACACGCCGGCGGTTGTGTTGTGCGAGGTCGCCTGCTGGCAGCCGCTGGCGAAAAATGTCTATGGAGTCGGGGCCCGATTCGTGCGTATCCTGCGAGACGGTGGCGAGCAGCCCCTGCCGATCGAAATCAATCTTTCGAGTCAAAACTTCGCGCCCATGCCTCAATATCGCGCCAAAGCGTCCTGAGCGGCGCCCCCACCTTCGTCTTCATCCTATTACGATATCATCGACGCCGATGCGCCACGCGCGGGTCTCTCACACGATCAAGGCCCCCAACCTTCGTCACTATCTTGATGCGGCCCTGCCAACCCTCTCGGCGGACGAGCGTGCTCTTGCTGGCGGGGACGGATCGGCGCGCTGTTTGCTGCTATTTCAAAGATATGATGAAAGCGACCTTAGGTATTGGGACATTGACTCGCCTTAAACGCGTGATACCGGGGGTCGCGCGAACAGCCGGGCCGTCGGCGGGGGCGAGGAGCAGCCGAAAAACCAGACGGCGGGTTTCGCAAACCCGACACACCGTACTCGGCGAACTAAGAAAATTCGAAGTGACGCCGTTCGGGCGACGCAGAGTGTCATGGCGTAAAGGCCGAGTTGTCGCCGGCGTCGTAGGGCTTCTTGCGGCTGCTGGGATTATTTTTTGGATTTTTGCGTGATTTTCCGGACAAGCGAGTGAGCCATGAATGGAATCGCGGACTTTTCTCCCGCCGTCAATTTGTCGGAGCGCACACAAGAAGAAGAACCGCACATGGCGAAAATATTGGTTGTTGACGACGATTCCGGCTGCCGTCGGCTCACTTCGCGCATTTTAACCGCGTTTGGTTATGCGTCGGTGCTTGCGTCGAACGGCGTCGAAGCGCTCGATGTGCTTCGCCGTGAGGACGTTGACTTGATTTTGCTTGATCTCATGATGCCGGAGATGGACGGGCTTACATTTATGCGCGTCATGCGGGGTGAAGCCAAATGGGCAAATGTGCCCGTGCTGGTCCTGTCGGGCGTAGCCGATCTGGAGGTCGCCAATACGGTTCGGGAGACGGGCGTACAGGGATACCTCGTTAAATCGCGGTATAGTATCGACGATCTGCTGGGGCAGGTTCGTCGATATATCGCGCCAGGCTCTTCGCCGCAAAGTTCTAATTAACCCAGAGCGTTTCAAGGGCAAGGTCGAGCGGAAGTTGGTCGGCGGCGATTTTAATCGATTCGACGGGGCCTATCGCTGATACCAGCTTATTCCCAGGGGCATTCCACAACAACGTGCGGCTTGCTTCGACGGCGGGAATCAATCCATAAACGCCGCCGTACTTGAGCCCGCCGGGCAGAAGGTATTGAGGATCCGCCTCGTTGCTTTTGAAGTCGTAATGATTGAGATCGATCGATGCCCGATCGACGGCATCGCCCGCGATGGCTTCGGCAAGGAGGGCGGGCAAGCCGCAACGGCCAATGGCGACAAGCCGAATCGCCCGCGTTCGATGCCATTCCCGAGCCAAGCCGATCGCACCAAGAATATCGCCCGCCTGATCCGCCAGATCGCTGCGATTGTATCCATAATGATAACCCGGATAGGTAAAGCCGGCGTACTTGGAAGCGGACGCCCGGCCATTTTGATCCGCTGGCCGGTTTTCGCCCGTCAGCAGCATGTCGATACCCAGGACCGCCGCCTTCTGGTCAAGCAACCATCGGACATTTTTTTGTGGCAGGCCGGTCTGGTCGAATAAGTTGGCTTTCCCGTCGGGATGAACCCAGACGACGACCACGCCGTTCCAATCGCGCGGCGTGATCGCGACGAACGGCGTTCGCGACGTTCGACCCGATCGCCGGATCGTCCCTTTATCGATCGCCAAATCCTTGCCCACCGGCTCGGGACCGCGACTATCGCCCACCAGAATTTCGCCCGCCGTCGGCAATCGATCGCCGATCATCGCGGCAATCGCCGAGACGATCATCTTGTGGTATTCAGCGGGATCTTTGGCCAGCGCCGCCAGTTGCCGATCCGAGTCGCCGGTCATCCGCGCGCGGAGCGACGCCGCGTCCATTGAATCGGACGGCAATGGGTGTTGCGTATCGTACACATGCAGCGCCGCCGGCGGGACAGGCACAAACGGCTTTTCCATAAGCGTCTCCCCCGGCGCTCCCTGATCGAGTTTCAAATGGATGTTCAGCCAGTTGTACATCAGTTCGCGATTGACCTGATTGTAGTTATGTGGGAACGATCGATACCAGGCGATCGTGCTATCCGCGGCCCCATACAGTTTGTAGATGTCGCGAATTTGCGGGAATCCCTTATAGGTGAGTTCACGGGTCCAATCGTTGGCGGAGGTCATCGCCAGCGGCTTGGGGGCGAACAGCGCCGCGATCTCGGCATTGTTGGTAGACACGCGAAGAAGGGGACTATTTTCGCAAATGCACCCGCCTTGCATCGATTCGGAAACCATGACCGCCGGGACCGAAACGGCGGGGCGGTCGTCGACGCCGCAAAGCAGCAGTGTTTGCGTCCCTCCGCCGCTCGCGCCGGTCACGGCGATCCGCGCTGGGTCCACGTCCGGCAGCGAACAAAGAAAATCCAGGCAGCGGACGCTGTTCCACGTTTGAAGGCCCATGAAACCTTGTAGCCGAAGCACCGCCTCGCTATCGGTAAATCCAACGCGGTGCGCGATGGCCTGACTGTCGGCATATCCGATCATGTCATAAGCGAAAACGACGCATCCCAGCCGAGCGAGACCCACGTTCCTCGCCTGAAGCGGATAGCGAGCGCTTTCCATCGTCTTTTCGGCGCCGCTGGCGATCGCTTTCTTCGCTTCGGCCTCTGAAGCTTCATAAAGACGGCCATTGGCCCAATGCCCGTGCGGGCAAAGAACCGCCGGCAATTTTCCGGTCTTTCCCGTCGGCCGATATAGATTCCCGCTGACGTAATGCCCCGGCATGCTCGCGAAGAAGACCTTCTCGACTGTATATCCGTCCCGCTCAATTCTGCCATAGATGACCGCGTTCAACGGCGTGTGCGCCGGCTCAGGCCACAGCCCCTCGGCCACCTTGATCTGCCGGCGTAGCTCGATGGCCCGCCGTTCCCATTGCGCCTTGTCGGTATAGTGCGGCTCGAACATCGTCGGATGATCGACGTCATAAACGACATGCAGCCGTTCATCCCCCGAAACCGCCGGCGCGGTAAAGACGCGGGAAACGCCGAGATCCGCGTCGGCCGCCGCAGCGGCGCCGATCAAAACAGAGAGCAGCAATCCGGCGGCAATCAAATGGCAGGCGCGCATAAAGGGTCCTCCGCTGAGATATTGAACACTTCTTGTTACCACCGGCGTCAAGACCGTTGAGTTCCGATCTGGAATGACCTTCGATAATGCAGGCCCCACGGGCGGCGCCGATTCCGCAGCATGTCATCACGGGCGTCGAGGCTATTTACATGGTCAATCTCGCGATTTTCTAATTCTGTTTCCAATAGTCCGGCAGGTCCTTTTTCGTCTCGCGCAGGATTTGCAGGATCGCGATTCGATCATTGTCCGCAATGTGACCAAAAGTCTTGCTCGCCTCCTTGCCCGTGAGAATTTCGAACAGTCTGCGATAAATGCAGCTCAGCGCCTCGGGCGGCAGTGAGTCAAACTGCTCGGCATAGATCAGGTAACTACATTGATACTTGAACAGCCTATGCGTTAGATCCAAATCGCGCAAAGATCGGCCATGGCTGTCGCGCGGACCGCGAGCGGAGAATTCTTCGGCAAAGCCGGATGCGCCCTTGATGGCGTCGGACAATTGGCACTCGCCGCAAAACAGGATCGCCTTGACGAGGATTTCGCAGGCGCCGTCGATTCGAGCGTGGGTCGTCTCGCGAATTTTCGCCGGAGGCGCGACGGGCCTTTTTAGCTGAACGTCGGCGTCGAAGAGGCAGGTGCGGACGAAGTAGTTCGTCGAAGTGATCAGGTTGTGCAGCCGCTGTTGGTGAGCGAAAACCATCAGCGCGACGGCGTCGCTGGTGTCGCGCGGATAGGGGGACGTCTTCAGATATCTCGATAAATCGAGAAGATTCGCCCGGCTCGCGAAATCGGTCTGGTCGGGCCGGTCTTCATCGTCAAATCGGGTGTTGCCCATGTGACGCTGAGAACCGGTGGCGCCGGTGACGTACCATCCGCCCCAGCGCTCGGAAAGCGGGCTTTGGTCGGTGGTGATAAACGACCCGCCGGACTGGATTGGATCGCCGTCCATGTCGGGATAGACGCTCCTGAGAAGCAATCCGGGCACGCTTTCAGTGGCGGCGGTTTCGTGGCATTGCAGGCATTGGAAGTTCTGGCGGCTGAATTTCGGCTTGGCGGTTTGATCCTGGCTGAGGGTGTAGAAGACGGCGCCGAGGTTGCGATCGATCGCCGCGAATTCGAGTAACGGAGCGCCTCGCACATAGCCGACGTATGTGTCGTCGTTAAAGTACAAAGCGCGAGGCTTGCGCGGGTTGATATGTTCGCGCTGCAGGCTTGTCCTGGAAAAAACGAGCCCCTGCGACGACGGCGGGACTTGAAGTAATTTCAAGACCGAATCGAGATAGCCGCGCTGTGGGTCGTATACCAGGCGCGCCTGGCCGCGTTCGACGCGGTCGGCCAGCGCGGCGACGGGGTCGTGAGATTCGGTCTTGCTGTAGTGAATGGGATCATCGTCGGAAAACGCCCGCAGTGATTCGGCCGCAATTCCAGCCAGCAGCAACAGCGCGGCGACAATCGCCACGCGCCCGCGGCGTGAGGCGATGGTCAATCCGTCGAGCCGCAAATTTATATTCATCGCGAATCTCATCCGAATCGGTTCTCGTTTCGTATGTTACCGCATGGATGCCGACACGTTCGCGTGGACGTGAAGCGCAACGAGGAGAATGACGCGGCTTGGCCACGGCATTTTCACCGTTTGCGGCAAAGTGTGGCATGTTATACTGATTGTGTGAACAAAGAAGATCGCCCGCGGCGGCGAGTCGCCGGTCGGCGGGGCCATTTGGCCGATCTTCGTATACGAAGGAGTCATTTATGATCCGGAAGTCACGTCTGGCAAGTTTCGCGGCCGCTGCGGCAATGACCGGCATGGTCGCCGGGGCAGGTTCAGTTCTGGTCGGATGTAAATCCGACTCGGGAAACGCCGGCACTAGCATGGATAAGACCACCGCCGCCCATGATTGCAAGGGCATGAACGCCTGCAAGGGCCAAGGCGGTTGCAAGACCGGCGATCAAGGCTGCAAGGGCAAGAATTCCTGCAAGGGCCAGGGCGGCTGCAAGGTCGCTGCATAAATCCCCTCCTCGCCCCGCCCGTTTACTTCGGGCAATCGGTCGCGGAGATTTAATGGAAGCATATGAGAGCTGGGATCCGGCGGATGCCGAGTCCCAGCTCTCATTATTGGCGAGCGCCGAGCCGGTGAGCCCCATTGATTTGACATGGATGGACAGGATGTAGAGGATAAGAGCGGGAAAGAGGGGCTTTCGTGATCCGGTTCATGCGTCCATCTTATGTTCGATACGTTGAAACCTTGAAATCGATATTTCAGGCGGTTTTTCCGCCGGATACGTTGCTATGACGTCGCGGCCGCGCGCTTTCGCTTTACCAATCAAGGCTCGATCAGGTAATACACCGACTGCGGCATCAATTTTATTTCATTGGCGGTTCCGATCGCGTTCAATGGATATCCATTGAAATCCAACACGGTCACTTTCAGCTTCGCGGCGTCGGCGCGCTTAAACTTCACCGTCCCCGTCAGGTCTTTCACCAGCCATGGATTGTGGCCGATGTCGGTAATTTGTTTCATGCCATTGCCGGTCTCTTGCGTGCGAAATCCGGCTGGTTGATCTTCGGACATCACCTGTAACAGGATTTTGTTCGACGTAGCCAACGGCTTGCCATCCAGACTCACGGCGATGATATGACCCAATTCCAGATCGCTGGCGATCGTCATATCCTTCATTTCCGTCGTGCCGGCATCCTTTAGATTTCCGCTGAGGCCCTGGGCCGACGGGGCATTGATCGTGAGGAAGCCTTTACCGTAATCCAGCTTCAGTTGATGGGTCGTACTGGTCACCGTCTGGGCGGCGCGATCGATATACTTCGACAGGTCTTCAAGTTTCGCCGGCGCTCCCGTTTCGGAAAAATCGACGTTGGTTCGGCCGGCATAATGGACCAGCGGATCGATTACGCTATTGGCCTTTAGCTGGGCGCCGGTCGGCACGTCTTTCGCCCGCAACTCGTCGAACGACGCGTCCTGCGGCATTGGGGTGGCGTGCAATTTTTCCAGATCGCCGATCTTGAGATTCAAGTTGACGACCAGATCGCCGGTCGCGATCAATCCCTCGCGATACATCAGGGCCGCGGCCGGATATTGCGCCATCGTGCTCGGCGCCATGAGCGTCCACGGCTGCATGAAATAGCCGGGCTTCACGTCCCAGCGATCGACATCCATCGCGAAGAAATCAAAACCGTTGCTGTCCTGCAGGGCGCCGTAACAGGCGTAATAGAGGGGGCCTTCGGATCGATAGCGGTTGGGCCGATCGAACGAAGTTTCCGATATCACCGACGGCTTGCCGTCGTAATGCGGGTCCATCACGGGGTTGACGAATAGTCTGCCCTTTCCCGGAACGTCCGGATCAAACCGCAGGGCGCTGCGGTCGGCGTAAATTTGTTTGTTCGCGACGGCCCAGCCGTTGTTAGGCCCCTCGGACTTTCCGCCGAAATAGCCGTGGCGATCGATAAAATCGCCGGCGGTATTGGTGTATTTATCGAGGGCGCCAAGGTATTCGGGGCTGGCGGTTGTCCAGCCGCTGGTGGTGATCGATCCCTTGAAGCCGGTCTTGCGGAGGAAACTGATGATGTCTTTATAGAAGTCGCGCTGAAATTCGGTGAGGAACTCGACGGCGTCCTGATCGCGCAGGGTGCGCTCGTGAAAGACGTTCCACATTTGCCGAAAGCCCATCCGACCCTCGGCGGGGTTATCGCGCGGCGTGCGAAGCCCTTTCCAACTCTTCAGCGCGGCGTCCAGCGAGCCATGCTTTTTGATCAGCCATTTGGCGAAATCGATTTCGATGATCCGCATCTGCTCGTCGGGAAGGTTGCGATCGCTGAACGACCAGAAGAAAAGCGAGTCTTCGTTCTGCACTTCCAGCGACGCCACCGCCGGCTCGTCGATCAGGCGTTTGCCGGTGGTTTTGCTTGGGGTGGTGAGAAGTGCGGTGTACCACGACTCGTATTTTTTCTGAAAGTCTTTATTGATGATCAGGGCGCCGATCGGGGCCTTTTTGCCGTCATATCCTTCCAGCCAGGGCGTATTGGGCTTGGGAGCGATAAAGTTAAACCAATAGACGGAAAAGTCAGTGTAAATTCCTTCGGACTTCATTGCTTCGACGATGCGAATTGCCACCTGAATCTTGTCCGGATCGATCTCGCCGTCGGTGCTGTAATATCCGGCATGAATGCGAACGAGATTGACGCCGTATTTCGCCAGAAGGCGGGCGCAGCGGCGAAGTTCCTGGGGATCTTTCATATTTCCCGGCGGGCCGTCCACTCCCCAAAATCGAATTGGCTTGCCGGTTTTTCCATGAATGAATTGGCCGTCTTTGCATTCGATGAATCCGCCGTCCCCGGCTTGTTTTTCGTTGAGCGAGCGAAGATCGATGGCCGACGCTTCGAATTTATCGGTCTTGGGCGCGAAGGCGAACCAGCCGCTTCCCTCATTGGCCGCCGCGATGGGCTTTTGATTTTCGCCCGGTTTCGTGATGCCGTTCGGCTCAAAATCTTCGCTGGACAGCACAAAGCAATCGAGCATGCCATGATTGCTATTCTTGCTTTCAAACCGGAAGGCGATTGTGTTGGCCCCCTGTCTGAGCGCGACTTTCCCGACATGTTCCCACGCCATGAAGCGAATGTCGGGTTTTGCGTCGGCGGCGATGTTGGTGTTGTCGCGCTGCCCTTTGGCGAGATCGATCGGCGTCCAAGCGCCGGCGTCGATCTTGTAGGAAAGGGCGGCGCCGACGGGATTGGCCCGTGTCCAAAAATCATATTCCCCGGCTTTGGGAGCCGTGACGGAATACTCGGCCTCGCCCGGCTGATCGCTCCAATTTGAAATGAAATCGCCGCCCGAGAGGAGATCGCGATTGACTTTGTCGTACCACCACGGATGGCGTTTGACGTTGCTCTTGACCGGCTTTTCCCCCTCGACCCAGATCACCCCGGCACGCAACGGATTGCACGCCAGCAGAAGCGCAAGACAGATCAGAGCATGCGGCGAAGATCGCCGAATCTCACGAGGCATGAACCGAATCATTGAGGCTCCAGATCGAAAGTTTACAAGGTCGTCAATGACTGACGAGACCCTTGTTACCGGGCGTGGCGGCCTCACGTTGCCGCGCCGGTCGATCGTTTGCTTTCGTTTGGCTTTCTCCCCGTTTCACGCGATCGTTATTTCAAATTCACGCGGCCCGCGCGAACGCCGCGGTCGATAGATAGCTGAATACGCAGCGAACGTAGGAAACGCCTTCCATGGCGGAAATATCAGGCACATCGTGCGACGGGATGGCGGCTTCGATCAGATTCGACTGTTCATCGACGGCAACCACCGTGGCGCCGGTCTCCGATACCGCCGAGCAGAGGTCGCGCAGGGTGTTCTGGTCCGAGTTCCGCGAGTTGATCATGATATAAATATTCGACATCCACATGGCATCTCTCCTAAGTTCCCTGATTCCACGCACTTTCCGATCTGATCTTGCGGTGGCCGATTGCCATCGCGTTCGTTTCGTTGGGTGCTTTGTTCTTTGAACCGTTTTGGTTCTGTTCAGACTTACAATTCGTCGGCAGGAAAAGCCAAAAGATTCTTTCCGTTCGTGGCGCGATAATCGCCGGAGGTCCGATAACGCGGCAGGCGTATTGGATTGTTGCGCCTGCCACGTCGCGTTTGGGCGGGGGTGGGCGGGGGGCCTTGTGATGCCTCGCTCGATCGCTAAAACATCGGCATGGCGCGCGATCGGATCGTTGGGCCTGAATCATCGGGGGCGGAGGAAGTGCATTATAACTATGCCCTTCGTCCGCTGAAGTTCGCGCAGTACATCGGTCAGGAATCGCTGATCCGGAAGCTGAACATCGCGGTCGACGCCGCCCGTGGACGCGATGAGCCCGTGGATCATATCCTGCTTCACGGCCCGCCGGGGCTGGGGAAAACAACGCTGGCGCACGTGATCGCCAATGAGGTCGGGGCACAGGTTCACGTCACCAACGGCCCGGCCCTCACCAAACCCGCCGACCTTGTCGGAATTCTGACGAAACTCAATCGCGGCGACGTTTTGTTCATCGATGAAATCCACCGCCTTTCGGCCGTGATCGAGGAATATCTGTACCCGGCGATGGAGGATTTCAAAGTCGATGTCACGCTCGATCATGGCGCCCATGCCCGGGTCATGACGATTCCCGTCAACCCGTTTACCCTCATCGGCGCCACGACCCGCATCGGCCTCCTGACCGGCCCGATGCGCGGCCGATTCGGAATTTCAGAGCACATCGAATTTTATTCGCCGAGCGCGTTACACGAGATTCTTAAAGCCAACGCGAAGCTGCTGAAACTGGACGCGGATGACAAGGCGTTATGGGAATTGGCAAGCCGCAGCCGGGGAACGCCGCGCGTGGCCAATCGTCTGCTTCGGCGGACGCGCGATTTCGCCGCCGTGGAAGGAGACGGCAAGGTGACGCTAGCGATAACAAAGTCCGCTCTAAAGCTGGCCGAGATTGACGAAAAGGGTTTGGACGACCAGGACCGCGCGTTTCTTCGCGCCATGATCGACGTTTATGAAGGCGGCCCCGTAGGCATCGAGGCGATCGCCGCGACGATGGGCGAAGAGCGAGACACGCTGGAAGACGTCATCGAACCTTATCTGTTGCAGAACGCCTTCGTGACGAGAACCCGGCAAGGCCGTCGGGCCACGAAACTGGCCTATGAGCATCTGGGCGTGAAATTCGATCCCAGGCGAATCGCCGGCGAAGACGAAGGCCTATTCGATGTCGGTTAAGGCGATTCGTTGTGATTTTCTCATGCTGGTGAAGTAACCTCAGTACGACGTTCCATTGAATCGGAGTCATCTTTTCCCGTCCCGCCGGGATGGCAGCGATTAGCCGGGGGTTGAGCGATAGCGACACCCCCGGACGGCGATTGATCTTCGCATCGGCCCTGAACGGGTCGCAGCGCTCGTCGTAGCGGGGAACCGCCGCAGTTGGGCGCCTGCTGCGACCCCTCCAGGGTCGGCGAGGCGCCGTTATGATACCGGTGGCGTCGCTGCGCTCAGCCACCGGCTAATTGCTGAAACCCCTCCGCGGTTTATGCGAACGAAGTTCAATCTCCCATCAATGTGGTCTGTAATTATCTTAGCGGTTCCCGCTTGCCGGGCCAGCGCTCGCCACGGCAGCTTAACGCAACCTTCGCGTCAGGATAAAAAAAGGCCGTGAATCATGTCGCACGTCAACGGAAATTCGACGGCGAAACGTTCACGGTTCGAAGACGCCAACTCGACGACTATCATCAGCCATGAATCCCAACTTCCTCGCGGAGAAATTCGCAGCGGCGTTTCCTTATCCCCAGTACGTCCTCACCGGCACTGAAGAACAGCGACGCCGGTGGAAACAGGTATACGATCTGGCCAAGCTGACCGACGGCCAGACGCAACTGACCGGTGGCTTTGTCCGCGAAATGAAAGTGCTGGTCGTTAGCGGCATCTGGTGCGGCGACTGCGTGCAGCAATGTCCGCTTCAACAGCGCATCGCCGACAGCAATCCCGGCAAGATCGATCTGCGCATTCTGGATCGCGATCAGCATCGTGATCTTGCCGAAAAGGTGAGAATGAACGGCGGTGATCGGGTGCCGATCGCTATATTCATGGCCGAGGATTTTGAGCTTTGCGCCGTTTTCGGGGATCGCACGATCAACCGATACCGGGCACTGGCGAAAAAGCAGCTTGGCGCCTCCTGCCCGATCGGCATCATGCCGCCCGATCAAGATGAAATGGCGGCGACGATCAAAGACTGGCTCGAAGAATTCGAGCGCGTTCAGCTCATGCTTCGGCTCAGCGCGCGGCTGCGAACGAAATACCAGGATTGATCGACGCGGCGGGGGGGTCTTCGCGCGTCAATCGAGTGTGATCAATCGGGTGCTGGTAATCGCCCTGTCCGTCCGATACAATGGAAGTTGCCGGGCAAGGGCTGCTCCTGTTGTTTTCTGACCTGGGGCCGCGATCTATTCCGCAGTGTCGTTCGCAATGCGGATGCGCAAAGCCCTGACGACCGGCTCACCTTTTTCTCCAGGAGCCATGGATGGCTACTCGATTCTTCCCGCTGATCTGTACGGCTCTTCTGACGATCATGGGTTGTGCGGCGCCGACGACGCCGAGCACGGTTGTCGATTCGATGCCGGCGCCGAGTTTCACCGGGCCCAATATGCAGGAAGAGCTGGGTTCGCCCGGCTATTTCAGCACGCCGGCCTATGTCCAGCCGGCCCATGTGGCGGTGGCCGGGTTTAAGCCGGCGGCGCCGGAACACGTCAGAGGCGCCAACGGCATTCCCGCCGGCTGGATTCCGACCGGAAAACTGAATAGCTGGTCCTGGATCGTCATTCACCACAGCGCAACGCCGACCGGCGGCGCCTATGCATTCGACAAAATGCACAAAGCCAAGGGCTGGGATGAACTTGGCTACCATTTCGTCGTCGGCAACGGAACCGACACCCGCGACGGCCAAGTGGAAGTTGGCTCGCGCTGGCCAAAACAAAAGTGGGGCGCTCATACAAAGACCCCCGATAACCAGTTTAACGAACATGGCATCGGCATCTGCATGGTCGGCAACTTCGATGTGTCGCACCCCAGCGATGTGCAAACAAAAGCCGTCGCGAAGCTTGTCGCGTATCTGATGAAGACTTATCACATTCCCCCGGACCACGTCCTCGGCCATCGCGACTGCAAAAGCACCGATTGTCCCGGCCGTTTTGTGAGCGTCGCGCGGATCCGCCAGCAGAGCATCCAGATCCTCGCGGCGGCGGGCGACCCCATCCCCGTCGATAAGCATCCCTCCGCATTTGCCCGCGGGGAGATGCTGCACGACAACTAAATTTTTCAAAGGTCGCTGCAGCGTTTCTGTGTGTTTGGCGGCCCCGCTTGCGGGGCGTGATTCGCGACCGACGTTCGCTTTACCGACTTGAGAAATGCGATAATATGTAATTTCCCGCGCGAAACGCGTCTTAAGAACATCGGTGTGACCCAAAAACGCGCCCCCTCATAGCATTGGCAAAACGATCACCGCCGCCAGCGACGGTTAGGACAAGGCGCCATCGAGTGGCGCTCATCCTGCGCTGGCCATGCCGTCCGCGCCCAGACCAGAATGAATATTTCGGGCGTTGCCGCGACGTGGAACACGCTTTGCTCCATCACTTCCCATCCTGTCGACTAAGATATTTTAACGGAGATTAAGTTGAGTCGGATTCTCATTATCGATGATATGGCGGTCAGTCGTGACACGATGGCAAGACTGCTGCAACGGCAGGGTCATGTGACCGACACTGCCCACAATGGCGCCGAGGGTCTTGTTCGGCTCAAGCAGAATAAGCCAGACCTCATCCTGCTGGATCAAATGATGCCGGAAGTGGATGGCCTGACTTTTCTGGCGGGAATCCGGCGATTTCCCAAGTGGAAGGAAATCGCCGTCATCATGTTCACCGGCGTTAAAGATCGATCCTGTCATATGAAAGCGCAAACGCTGGGCGTGAAAGAATGCCTTGACAAGGGCGATTTCACCGGCAAGCGGTTGCTTGAATACGTCGAGAAATATCTCCCGGCGCCGGAGCCCTCTCCGGCGGCGTTGCCTCGCGCCTAAATAGCAATTAGTTGTCTTCAGGTTTTTCGGAAATTTAGCGTGCGAAGGTCTTGTAACCCCTCGAACTTATGGTTAAAATAGAGTACCGAAGGAGTGCTACCCAACCGGCATCAATCCAAAACTGCATCGACTTCGGTATTCACTGCCCGTACCGGGCGAGACCGGAGAAAATGCTTGAGTTTCCAGCCGCCCGACGCATCGCGCAGCCTGCGTTCCCTGAAATAAACGCTGTGGATGAGGTTTTGTACGACTATCTCCGCCGCGCGGATCGGATGGGGTGGTCACCTTACGATCTCGTCGAGGATGAGCGCATTGCGACATTAGGGCGGCCGGAGCGGCTTTCGGAAGTGCAGATTGGCGCCGTTAAGACAGTTCTCTTCGTGGAAGACCATTTACCCGGCTATTTGTCGGAGTATCTGAGAATTATGACCGATCCGGACATGCCGGACGATCAGCAGATCATCAATCGCCGGGTGTTGCATTTCACCTGCCGTTGGGTTGGCGAGGAGGATCGTCACTCGCATGTGTTGGAGATGTACCTGCTCAAGATGGGATTGATCAAGCAGGAAGATCTGCTGGCCGACATGCTGCGTGAACGCAAGAGCGCCTATACCTTTCCCTACGATCACAACAACCAGCTCATCGAAGGGTTTATCTACCTGGCATTGCAGGAGAAGGCGACCCATCTGTACTACCAGGCATTGGCGCGCGACGTGGACGAGCCGTTATTGAAGACGATCCTTGCGCGGATGGGGGCGGACGAAGCGAGCCATGGCGCCTTTTTCTACGACCTTTTGATCACGTCATGCAAGGGCGATCTGGACGCGTTGTCGCGGAAAATCTCAACCGTCGCACAGGATTTCAAAATGCCGGTGCAGATGAACCTTCTGAATTATCGTCGCCAGATTTTGGGGATGATGCGGGCGGCGCCGAGCTATAAACATCCCGATGTTTTTGCCAATATGATGAAAGCGGTGGATCGTGCGGCCAAGCAATACAGCCGCGAATCGCTGGATCTCGTCACGCCGGATGTAAGACCGTTCATCGTCAAGTGAGCGGCCGCGGATTCAGCAAAAAGGCGAAGCAAACGCGCCGAGACGGCCCCGCCGCCAATCGCCAGTCCTCATTTCGGGTAGAGCGTTCTATATGCGCATGACCGGCAACGACAGTTTTTCCTGCCTGATCTTATCCCATCCACTGCCGAGCTCCCCGATCGGGTCGGGCGGCTTAATTTCCACCCGGGCATTTTTCAGCTTTGCTTCGCCTCGCCGCACCCGGCCGGCGAAGGCGCGAACTTCGTCAAACAGCCGATCGAGAATCTCATGCTCGGCCACCGTCGCCACTTGCTCGCCCTGCACATAAATTACGCCCTTGTGCTTGCCGGCGAAAACCGCCACGTCGCTCCCTTCGGCTTCGCCGGGGCCGTTCACGACGCATCCCATCACGGCGACCTTCACCGGCACATCGATCTCTTTCATCCGCCGGCGCACTTCCGACATCATCGCGATCAGGTCGATTTCGATCCGCCCGCACGTCGGACATGCGATCAGTTCCGGCTCGGTCCGCAGCCGCAGCCCGAGGACCTGGAGCAATTCCTTTCCGTCCTCCACTTCATGTATCGGATCGGAGGCGTAGCTGATGCGGATCGTGTCGCCGATTCCCTGGGCGAGCAACGCGCCAAGCGCCACGACCGACCGAATCCGCCCCGTCTCCGGCGGCCCCGCGTGCGTCACGCCAAGGTGCAACGGAAAATCAAACTTGCGGCTGCATTCGCGATACGCCGACAAAACGATTTCCGGGTCCACGCTCTTGGCGGATAGAACAACGTCGTAAAAATCCTGGTCGGCGAAGATGCGAAGATATTCTTCCAGCTTCTCGACCATGATGGCCGTCATCGTTCCCTGATAATCCTTATCGAGGGCGGCTTGTTCTTCGGCACGCTGGCTTTTGTTTCCGCGTTCGATGATGCCCCCTTCGTTGGCGCCGACGCGAATGGGGATCTTGCGCTCTTTGCAGGCCGCGATCACTTTTTCGACCTTGGGCCGATCCTTGATGTTGCCGGGATTCAGGCGGATCTTATGAACGCCCGCTTCGATCGATTCCAGCGCCCGCTCGAAATGAAAGTGCACGTCGGCGATGATCGGAACCTTCACCTGATTGATGATTTCCTTGAGCGCGATCGTGTCGGCTTTGTCCGGCACGGCCACGCGCACCAGGTCGGCCCCGCCGTGATGCAGGGCGTTGATTTGTTTGACGGTTGCGTCAATATCGTAGGTATAGGTGCTGGTCATGGTTTGCAGGGCGACCGGCGCGTCTCCGCCGATGCCGACGAAACCATGTTGTCTGTCTCCGACCATGACCTTGCGCGTTTTGCGGCGAATGACCGACATCTCAACCTCGCTTGAAGAATGAATCCGTTCAAAACCTCCGGCTAAGCCGAAAGCCATTCCATCTGGGCGGGAAAAGGGAAATGGTAAGGAAAGCCGCCGGCAAAATCAATGAATCGCCGGGAGGCGCGGGCGGGTTGATGGAAGCCGCAGTTTGACGTCCTGCGTTCGAGCCAGCTCGACGATGCTCCCCCCAAGATTCTGCGCCTTGATGATATAATGCACTTTGCGGCGCATCTGCTTTTCAAATTCTCCGGTGTCGTCCGGGTTTAGCTCGTACCACACGACCAGGGGCGCGCGCCGGTCGTCGATGGGAAGCTCAGGATAATCTTGTCCCAGCTCTTTCGCCGCGACCGCGTCGTAATTGCTGGACAGATAGCGCAGGAACAGGAATGACAGTCGGCTTCTCTCCCGAATTATCATACACCGCCCAGGCATCGACGGCGGCCTTGTAATCTCGCTCGAATTTTGCAAGCCCGCGGCAAAGCGCCGCCGGATGATTTTTTCGGGGATATCGTGCCCGCCTTGGCGCGCGCATCGCCACGCGGGCGATTGCCGTCTCCGCATTGGGCAGGCTCAGGAAGAACAGGCTGACGTGATACCCTTCCGGGTGCCATCGCCGGATATGCCGCAAATAGCTTCGGCCGGATAATAAGGTCGTCTCGAATGCGAAGCTCTCTCCGCGCCGCACGCAGCCTGCGATCTCCTCCAGCATCAACCTGCCCGCCTTGATTGCCGCCGACTCAGGCGAAAAAGGCGAAAGCCCCGCCGCGATCAGGTCGGCGTTTACGAACCGCAAGACCTGAGCTTCGTGAGGCAAAAACGCCCGCGCGAACGTCGTCTTCCCCGCGCGAACGTCGTCTTCCCCGCGCCGTTCGGTCCTGCGATGATGATAATCCTCTTGCTCATCGGGTTGTATGGGCGCCGTAGCCGTTGCCGGGATCGTTCTTAAGCAACGATCTGCTCGATCGCCCGGCGCGGGTTGATGCCGAGCGTTTTCAACTCGATTGCGCGGCGGGAACGCCGTTGATGAGCAGGAGGACATCGTAGCGGTGGTGGCTGTTGTCGGTGTTGATGCGAAGCTGGCTGACGACTTCAAAGGTGTTCTTGCACCAGTCGCTAATGTTGACGAGCATGTAATTGAGCGGCGTGCCGTCGTCGCGCGTGAACCTGTTGCGGTTACGAAGCGTGTGGGCGGCGGTGAAAACGTCGGGAGCGATGATTTCGTCGAGTGGGCGCTTGAATTCGTCGTCGGCGAGCTTGACGTGGTTGACCGCCTGGAATTTCCCGCGGAAATTTTTTTCCGGCGCAGCGCGGTCCCGGATGTCCGCGCTCTACTCATCCTTCAAGTCGCAAAGCGTCTTGATAAGCTCTTCTTCAAGTTGGCGTTCAGGTGAATTCATTGCGATTTTCACAACTTACACGATCTTCGTCAGAAATGAATGAGTCGGCTAATCCAGCAACCCAAGGCAATCCAGAAACGCCGCCCCGGCAAGGCTCATCAAACCGTGCAGAATCGGGTTATTCAGGGAGTGTTCACTGGTGAAAAAAGCGGCGGACATCGGGCCGTCGGTCTGGTCGGCGTTGGTCCAATCGTCGGTGGGGATCATCCGAAGGCTCGGCGCCGCCCGGAGTTTTTCCAGCACGCGCTTGTCCTCTTCGGCGTCCAGGCCGCTCATGAACGCCACGACGGCGTCGAGCTTTTCGGCGGCGCCATGTTCGGCGCGGGCAAAGGCGGCGTACGCCGCCGTCTGGCCAACGCGACGGAAGCGCAGGAGGATCGGTTCGGTCAGCCCGCCGGTATCGACGCGGGCTTCGAATTCTTCGCCGGTCATTTCCTTCTTGAATTGAGCGTAAAGACGGTAAGCCGTCTTGCCCTGAATGGGGGAGAGATCATCCTGGTTAATCGTCAGCTTTGCGCCCGGCGGGTAAAACAACAAGCCCGTGTACCGCATGAAGTCCCTTCGTTGCCGTGATCTTATATGCGGATGGGGCGTGATGTCGATGTGGCGGCGCCAAGTCGCAAAACAGTCGCTATTTCCAATTCAGCCAGAGCGTCTCCTCCTTGACGGTTTTGGTGGCTTCCGACGACGCATGATTGACGATCTCCATTTTCAACTGCCGCCACGAGCCGTACAACTCGTTATAGAGCGGCGAAGGATATCCGCTCAAAATCACCTTGCCTTTGCAGGCGTTCAGCGCGGCGGCCAATTCGCGATGATCGTCGGCCGTGAGTTCGACGCCATATAAATTTCGGCTTCCTTCGTGGCGCGTTTCGTGAACATAGGGCGGATCACAATAAAATAGCGCATCGTTGTGATCCCACGTTTGAATGACTTCGATGGCTGGACGCGACATTATTTGCACCGATCGCAGGCGTTCGATGATCAGCGGCAATTGCGAATCGATCGAAGAGAGATAACCCGAAACCACATCCGCCATGTGTCGGCGTACGCGATGCAAAGTGAGACTGAAGCTTCTGCCCCGCCCGCCGATCGATTGGCGCCATCGCACAAAATCGCGCCGAGCCAGTTCGATCTCGTCGTTGGGTTCGTGATCGCCCGGCGGATTTTTGTCGAGATTGAATTCGTATTCGCTGTAAGGCGTCAGCGTGAGGCGCCGATGAAACTCTTCGCCGTGGTTGCGAATGACGCGGAACAGGCGCGTGATACGGCCATCAAGATCATTATAAACCTCGACGGGCGCCGGCTCCTTGTTCAGGAGCACCGAAGCGGCGCCGCCGAACGGTTCGACGTAAGTCGTATGTGCCGGGAAATGAGTGATGATCCACTCGCAGAGATAAAATTTCCCGCCGTGCCATTTCACCGGCGGTCGGATGTCTGGATAGTGCAAGCGTGTTCCTTCAGATGTAACGTGTTTCAATTTGATGCCGCCGGGCATCATGCGGAAATGGGGTCCGAGCGTCAAATTTCACGTCGCTGCGCGTCAAGCACGCGTTACGATTGCGAATTTCCCGCAACTAGCCCCTGGAGCCTGGATGGTCGGCGGCATTGGGCCACGCTCCCTTGAAGTACTGCACTATTTTGCGCCGCTTGATCGCTCCGGTAAACAAGTGAGGTGCGCGCGTCCCCGGCGCCTCCCAAATATCAGATGTTTCATTCTGGCCGTCAGGCGGTTCGTTTCGCTCTGGCACGCTCGACGCGGGGCCGGCCGAGGGAGTCGGTTAACGTCGGGATTCGCGAAGCGCGAGCCGGATCGTTCAGTTTTGGGTGCGGGTTGGGCGCGTTTTCCTTCGCGACGGGCAACTGCAGGCAGGCGTGAGCTAAGCGCGCTCGGGCGAAGCCGACGTATTCTTCGGATTGGTCGATGCCGACGTAGCGCCTCCCTTGCAAGGCAGCGGCGACCGTCGTGGTTCCTGAACCATTGAACGGATCGACCACCATATCTCCCGTATTCGAACTGGCGGCGATGATTCGCTTCAAAACGTCGATCGGCATTTGGCACCCGTGCCACCCTTCGCGTTCCTTGAAGGTCCCGCAGATTCGGCTGACGTTCCATGTGTCGCTCTCGGCGAGGAACATCGAAGCGGTCGCCTCCTGCGGTCGCAAATACCAGACGTCATCCGGTAATTTTCCCTTGGGATTGGCCCGCGCGTCGGCATAAATCGTCTGGCGGGCGCTGGGAACTCGGATCGCGTCGGCGTTGAAGGTGAACTGTGCCGGGTCTTTCGTGAAATAGAGAATATGCGTGTGGCTCTTGGCGAATTTACGCGTCGGCTGCTGACCGAACGTGTAATGCCAGATGATCCAGTTCCGCATCGTGAAGCCCAATTCGCGGCGGGCGATCACGCACAGATCGGCCGCGAATTCGTCGCCGATCGCCAGGTAAAACGAACCCGTCGGCTTCAGCGCGCGATGAACGGCTTTCATCCAATTTCGGCTGAATTCCAGGTAATCCTCCGCCTTGAGTCGATCGTCATAGCCGTGATAAAGATACCCGATGTTGAACGGCGGATCCGCGAAAACCAGATCGATCCAGGCCTCGGGTCCGTCGTTGAGAACCTGAACCGAATCGCCGCACACGAGTTCGTCGAGATAAGGCGGCCCGTCCGCCGACGCACGCGCCTCAGGCCCGCCCGCGGAAGGCGCATTGAATTTCCCGGCCTTTCGTTTTTTGCGCAGATCGATCAATGCTTTGCCGAATGCGACTCTGCGACCGTTCATTGCGACCCTTCGCGGTGGATTCCGGAAAAAATCTAGCGGCACTTGCGTCAATCGCACGCGCAGCCTCGTCTACATGTGGCGGCTAAGCCATCACGTCCTATAATCGGCCTCCGGTGGTACTTTGCATGAATGGTCCGGTTTTACGTCTGCTCGACGCCAACGCAAATCGAGCGCGCGAGGCGCTGCGCGTGCTCGAGGATTATACCCGCTTCATATTAAACGATCAGCCGGCGTCCGCTCAGCTAAAGCAAATTCGCCATACGCTTGCCGAGGCGCTGGCGGTTTTTTTGCCCGAGGCGATATTGCATCGCGATACGCCCGGCGACGTGGGAACCGCAAATAAGACCGGCGCCGAACAAACGCGCGACGATCTGGCTCACGTCGTTACCGCCGCCGGCAAGCGGCTTGGCGAGGCGCTGCGATCGATCGAAGAATATTTGAAAACACTTTCGCCGGGCGACGCGGCCCGTGTCGAATCGGCACGTTACGAGTTTTACGATATCGAGCAACGCCTGGCGCGCACGCTCAAGCCCGCCGGAGGATTCGGCGCTGTTGGGCTTTATGTTTTGATTACCGAGGAATTGTGCCGATCCGCATGGCTGACGACCGCCGAGCAGGCCCTTGACGGCGGCGCCGACTGTATTCAGCTTCGCGAAAAGAAATTCGACGCCGGCGAACTTCTCGTCCGCGCGCGGCGTCTCGTCGCGCTCTGCCGAAAATATGACGCCTGGTGCATCATCAATGACCGGCCTGATATCGCCATGCTCGCCGGCGCCGACGGCGTGCATGTCGGGCAGGATGATCTCCCGGCCAGCGAAGTTCGAAAAATCGTCGGACCGGGAAAAATCGTCGGCGTCAGCACGCATCGCATCGAGCAGGCGCGTCAGGCCGTTCTCGACGGAGCCGACTACATCGGCGTGGGCCCGATGTTTCGCAGCGCGACCAAGCCGCGCGATATTCTTTCCGGGCCGGCGTATGGACGAGAGGTGGCCGAAACGATATCGATTCCCGCGATTGCGATTGCGGGGATCACCGCGGCAAATGTCGATGAGGTATTGGCGACGGGTTTGCGGGCGATCGCCGTCAGTTCAGCGGTCATCGCGGCCGCGAACGTGAGAGATGCGGCAAGGCTGCTAAAAGATAGGCTGGGAATCACCGAATCCCCCTCCCTTTCGAGGAAAGGGACTGGATGAGAGTCATGCTCGCGCGATCAGAGGAGTCGTGATTTAGTATCGTCACCCCGTTTAGCGGCCCCGCTTGCGGGGCATGTTCGGCGACCCCCGCTCGTTACGCTAACGTGACGAATCCCCCGTAGCGTCATTCTCGAAAAAGCGCGGCGGAGACTTACGAAAAAACGCCGCGAATGAGGTTGAACGTTTCACCCTCACCCCAACCCTCCGCCCCTGAACGGGAGCGGGAGCAATGTCCGAACGGGAAACGGATGTCCCAGCAATCGCAAATTCTTTCTTATCCGCCCGCGGCCGAGCCGGCGCGGGCGAGTTCGTTTCTCAAGCACGCAAAGCTCATCGGGCTGCTGACCCTCGCAAGCCGGATTTTCGGACTGGGACGGGAGATCGTCGCCGGCCATTATATGGGGACGGGACTGGTCGCGTCGGCGTTTACGGTCGCGTTCACCATTCCCAATCTTTTTCGCAAGCTCTTCGGCGAAGGGGCGCTCTCCGCCGCCTTCATTCCGCTTTACACGCAAGCCGTGAAGCAAGAGCGCGACAATAATCCACAGGTCGATCCGGCGTCCCCGCGATATCTCATCAACGCCAATACTTTCGCAGCGGCCGCCGTCAATCTCCTCTGCGTGATGCTGCTGGCCATCACGATCATTGGCGAACTCATTCTCGCGGCGATCGCTTTTCATTCGCCCGATATGCGGCCGGAGGGAATGCTTCTCACGAGACTCACCGCCATCATGCTTCCGTATGTCGTCTTGATCTGCGGCGGCGCGTTTCTCAGCGGCATCCTGCAAGTCCACAAACGATTCGGCCCGCCCGCCGCCGCGCCGATTATTCTTAACGTGGTTCATATCATCGTCCTGCTGATCGGCGCCAGGATGCTCCATCTGCAAGCGAACACGCCGGCCGATCAAGTCGTGGCCATACAAACCAGGCTTGCCTACTGGCTGGCGGCGTTTGTTTTGGTGGCCGGGGGCATGCAGGTTTGGCTGCTGACGCCGGGGCTTAAACAGGTTGGGTTTCGTTTTCAGCCGATCCTGCATTTTTGGACGCCGGCCATTCGTAAAATGCTCTGGCTGTCGCTTCCGGTGGCGATGGGCGCGGGTGTTTTACAACTGTCGGTTTTGCTCGATAAGGGAATTTCGATGGCGCTCATGCAGGGCATCGATCACGCGGGCCGGTCGATCACGCACTTCCGATTTTTCGGCCACTGGATTCGCTATCCGATGGCGATCGGCGCGCCCCGCCGACTCGATCTGGCGCAGTTTCTTTATCAGTTTCCGCTGGGAATCTTCGCGATCGCGCTGGCGACGGCGATTTTTCCGCATCTTAGCGGTGAGTCATTGGAGAAAGATCGCACGCGATTTCGTGCCGCGCTTCGCCAGGGGATCGAGGCCGCCCTTTGGGAAGGCTTGCCGGCAAGCGTCGGGCTGATGCTCATCCGCATGCCGGCGATCCGCCTGCTTTTTCAACACGGCCAGGTATCCGCCCACGACGCCGATCTGATCGGCGCCTCGTTGTTTTATTATGCGTCGGCCATTTGGGCCTTCAGCGTTTTGCAGATCGTGAATCGGGCATATTACGCGCTTCACGATACCTACACGCCGTTCGTGATGGCGGTGGTAAATATCGCGCTGAACCTCGTCGTGGAAATTCCGCTGCTCTGGTGGCTGGGGGAGCCGGCGATGGCGGTGGGGACGATGATCAGCTTTGCCGTTCAGACGGTGATCATGGTCTGGATGCTGGACCGGAAAATCGGCGGTCTGGGATTGAAGCAAAGCGTGGCGCCGGTGCTGAAGATGATCGCGGCGACGGCGGTCATGGGATTGGCTTGTGCTGCGGTTCAGCATGCGCCCTATTTCCCGCATGCGCACGGGCGGCTTTCGTGGGCGGCGCAGGTTGCGCTGGTCATGGGCGTGGGGGCGGCGGTTTACCTGGGCGTGTGTTGGCTGCTTGGCGTGGACATGATCGGGCAGCTTCGACCGCGGCGCCGGGCGGCGGCAGTGGCGCCGTAATCAGGAGAGAGCGCGAATGTTCGCGGCCACCAATGCGAATATCAAAGGACGGCGCCATCGCGAATCCTGAGATGCGTTTGCCTTATTCATCTGCGGCGACGCGCATCGATTTTCGAGCCTTATCGCTCAAGTCCGCGGACGAGCACCGCCAACGCGATCGCGGCCAAGCCCATGCCGAGAATGATCATCGCGCTGATGGTCGCCGCTTCGCGGGGGACGCTTTTCATCGATTTACACCGGATCGATTTGTAAACCACCGACACCGCGATCACCAGCGGCAGCAACAACCACGGCCACCGCGATTCCTGCCAGACCGGCAGCGGATCTTTGAAGAGCCGATAACCTTCGACGGCCAAAAAGGCGAAAATGAGCGCACTGTTCACGCAGACTCCTCGGTGTGGCTCGCGCGATGAGACGAGTCGATGATCGCCATCAGATTGAGCATGCCGGCCACGGCGGTAAAAAGCACGCCAAGCTCATTCACGCGGGAGTGTGACCGGGCGGCAAAAGTATCGGGCGACGCGCCGGCGATATCCGCCGGGGGCGAGACGGCGATCGCCCACCAATCGCACAGCACATCGATCGGTCCCATCATAATCTGCGGTATCGACCAGGGCTTGGATCGTAATTCCTCGACCGGCGTTCTGGTCAACGTCCACCCGACGTCGACGGCGCCTTCGGGAACTCGGTCGCCGCTGTGGGGCTCGTATCCTTCCTGGCGCCGCAGGAGATAGTAGTAGGTTTTTTGTCCGTGGGTGTTATAGCCGGGCACATCGAGGCAGCGGATGCCGCCGACGAGCAGTCCGAGAAAAAAGAGGGTCAAAACGCAGATGCCGACGGTCAGCCCGCGAGCGTTTTGCTTGAGGAGCAGATAGCCGCTTCCCGGAATGATCCATGCCGCCAGTGCCACAGTTGCGGGGGAGGGCGTTGAAGGACGAGACGATTGGTCAGCCATGTGGGCGGATACTGTATCCGTGTATCGGCCGAGGGCAAGCCGGACGCCCGGACCACCGGCGCCGGAATACGAAAGTTAAGAATAAAAAACCGAACAGAAAAATCATGATCCCCGATCTCCAAATGAGCCTCCCGTCGCTTGGCGGCCCCTTCGCCGTCGCCCGATAACCGCTTGTTTTCTGCGGCTCTTAGGATTGCCTAAATTAACAAAAGTTCGGCGGTGCTCGCGCCGATAGAACGTTTGGCGGCAAAATCAATTTACAGGAGAAGCGAATGAGCTCACTTCGGCTATCGGGCAAGGGCGATAACATGCGGATTGGCAAGAGCGGCGCGGATCGCCGTGAGCATCGCCGGCACGATCTGGAGACGCAGGGGATTACCGTGGATCGGGTAGACGCCGCTCGGCGCGTTCGCGAGAAACTCGGGCAACTGGTCGATATTTCCGCCGGCGGCGTTCGCATTCGCACCAGCGACGAAAAATTTCAGACGGATAACCAGGTTCGCGTTCGGCTTGAGCTGCCGGTCTACGCGGGCATTAGTCCCTTCGTGGATACCGACGCGGGCCAGCCGCAACCCAAACGGGAATGGACCGGTTGGATGACCGTTCGCCGCGTCCACTCCGTCGGAGAAAACCGGTACGAAGTGGCGGGCCAGTTGGTCGATATGGAAGAGATGGATCGTGGCATGTTGAGCTTATATCTTTCGACCCAGCCATTAGCCGCTTGAATAAACCACCGGGGTTTCGGGGGCCGAAAGCTACTTTCGGCCCCTGAGCCTCAAAAGGCGTCGGAAGATGAGGGATCGGCGTCCGCTTTTGTTTTGTGAGGATGTAACCTGGCAATAACAGCCGGCCTGTCCATTCGATCGACCGTCACGGTTTCTCCACACCCTCCCGCTTCGCCGGCTGCAAGCGCAAGCGGCCCGCCCATCGCGCCCCACGGCCCGCCAAGACGGTTTGCAGCCCGCCGATTCTGAAGATGTTCCCGCCTTGATCGCTGTTACCCCAGCCGGTGAACCGCCAAAAAAAAATCCGGAAGAACCCTGTCCGATCTTCATCGGCCGCTTTCGATCGGCCACCGTTTCGGATAGCTTTGCATACGTCGATTTCGCCGCGGGCACAAGGGCGCCAATATTTTCGGGGTGATGGATTGTCCAGTTCGCAGACATCGGTTCTCACGCAATTCCCGGCCGAACATTCCAATCGCTGGCCCCGAATCATCGTCCGCTCAATCGGGCAATGGATCATCGGGTAGGTTCGCGAGCTCGCTTATATCCTCGGATGTCTTACCGGTTTGCTGGCGTCGGCGTGCCTGCCGCGAAATTGGCCGCGCACGGTGCGGAGCGTCCTTGTGAGGCAGATACTTTTCACCGGCGTCGAGGCGCTGGGATTTGTCGGTTTCATCGCGCTGCTTACCGGCGCCTCGATCGTCCTTCAGGCCCAGGTTCTCCTGCCGCAGTTCGGAACGTCGGACATGATGGGCCCGCTGCTGGTGACGATCGTCATCCGCGAGCTTGGGCCGCTGCTGATCAACATTTTCGTTATCGCCCGAAGCGGTAACGCGATCGCGATCGAACTTGGACAGATGAAAATTCACGGCGAGATCCGGGCACTGCGGATTCAAGGGATCGATCCGGGAATTTATCTCGTGATGCCGCGCGTATTGGCATTGTGCGTGTCGATCGTGTGCCTGACGATCTATTTTTGCGCGGCGTCGCTGACCAGCGGCTGGCTCCTGCATGTGGCGCTTCAGCGCGATTTGGCCGGCTCGTTCAATTTTCTGGACAGCGTCGCCGGCGCGATCGGAACGGCCGATGTACTGAACGTCATCGCGAAAACCGTGGCGCCGGCGCTGGCGATCGGAATGATCAGCTGCACCGAAGGACTTAACGTCGGCGTCGCCACCGATGTGCCGCAGGCCGCCTCGCGGGCGATCAAGCGATCGGTCATCTGGGTCTGCGTGATCTCGGCGTTCGTGTCGGCCCTGACGTATCTGTAGTAATCCGGTCGACAGAGCGTCGGCATTCCTGGATATTACGTTGGCCGCGATGCGAAGCGGAAGCTGAGCGTCTTTTTTACGTTCGCGACCCCGTTCGCTACACCGACGCGAGAAAATGCTCCGATAAAGACACCGCCTGGAGCGATGCCGTTCTTGGCGCGGACACATCGTCAGCGGCACACTTGTGAGCGGCCCGGTTTTGGACTCAATAAGCGTTGATCCCCAGAGCCGTGGCATGGCCGGTTTTTTCGACCAGTATACCGGCGTCTTCCCGCTTCTTTGCTTCGTCGAGAATGGCCGCCGTCGCGGTGGCGCCGATTCTCGATACGCCAAGCGCCCGCACCATCAGCAGATCGTCGAGCGATCGCACGCCGCCGGCGGCTTTAATCTGAACGGCGGGGGGGCAGTTCGCCCGCATGAGCTTCAGATGTTCGACGGTGGCGCCTTTGTAGGAATAAGACCCGTTGGGCTGTTTGACAAAGCCGTAGCCCGTTGACGTCTTGACGAAGGCGACGCCGTGGCCGGTGCAAATCTCGCACAGCTTGATGATTTGTTCGTTGTGAAGATAGTCGTTCTCGAAGATGACTTTCAGGATGCCGTCGTTGCCGACGACGGTGTCATTGATGGCTTTAATTTCCGCGGAGACATAGTTCCAGTCGCCGCCGAGGGCTTTGCCGATATTGATGACCATGTCGATTTCCGGCGCCCCTTCGCGCGCGGCCGCCTCGGCCTCGCGGACCTTGATGGCGGTTGTGCCGTTGCCGTGAGGAAAGCCGATAACGGCACACGCCTTGACGTCCGAGCCGTCAAGAATTTCGCGAGCCATCGCGATCGAATAGGGCTTGATACAAGCGGTGGCGACATCATATTGGCGGGAAAGCTTGCAGCCGCTGACGATCTCCGCGTCGGTCATCGTGGGATGAAGAAGGGAGTGGTCGATCATCTTTGCCAGGGAGTGGACGGTGATTTTCATGTAATGGTCTTTCGAGGGTGAATGAGTTGTTAATTGTTAGTTGTGATGCATTGAGCGTTTTTCGGGTTCAAGTACGATCCTATGTTTAACGGCCCTGCTTGCGGGGCGTGTTTCGCGACCGAAGCTCACCACACTAACTCGATAAATACTTTAGTTCCGAGCTGGTGGTTGTTGGAGCTTTTCATATTCGTATAGCGACCGAGCCGCGGGAAACGCCCCGCAAACGGAGCCGCTGGCGTATTGTCATACTTATAACTTCGGGTTCCACTCGTCGAGCGGCGCTGAATTTTCGGTCGCATACGAAACAGCGACCCGAAAACAGGAAGACGGATGCGTGAGATGCGTCTTGCATCTTCGCGCTTCACCCTCGCCTCGACCTTTCTCCTTGAAAGAACCGTTCAAGGGAACGGGGGCCGGAGGGATCGTTCGGCGGTGATTTCTCCATCCGTTCGCGATACTGGGACAGCGTGCATCCGGTGTAGTCGGTTGCCGCGGCTGAAAAAAGCGATTCCAGATCGTCATACAGTTTCTCGATCGAATCGGCCGTGGCAAAAGTTTGGCTTCCGCCTGGCATCAATTCCGACGAATGGATCGCCATCTCGATGTACGGCCGGGCCTGTGCTTTTGCCGTTCTAATCGCCTCAAGCATGGACTGGCCGTTGCGGCCATTGGGCATGAGCCAGGCATGGTCGGGAAAAAGCCGGCGCATGATGATCGTGCCGTAAAAGCTGCCGGAAAGCCTTCGGCGAATGACTTGAACCGGCCGCGGAAACGCGCGCGTTTTTACGATCGTCATCGGAATTTCCAGCAGCGATGATTCGCCGGGCCGGCGAATGTTTTGCGGATCGACGAAGTAGGCCGACTCCGGGAAATCCGAAAAATCGCTTCCGCCGTCGCGCGCCGGATCGCCCTTGCAAAAACGCCAGGAAACATGGGGCGTCACCGAGCAATCCACGCCGTAACCATGCTCGATCAAAAGACGCGCGTACATCTCGTTAAAACTCCATCGGCCCGCGCGATGGCTCAGCGTCTTTTGGCCAAAAACGTCCTCCAGCTTGGCCGTCATCACATTGATTTTCTCGCGCATCGCCGACTCGGGATATTCGATCAGATAGGGCGCATGGCGATCGTCGTCGGCGGTCAGCGGCACGATCGGCGGTGAATTCCAGGCGTGGAGATGCATTCCGATTTCGCAGGCGCCGCGCGCCATGGCGTCGCGGGCGAATTCCACGAAGGCCGGGCAGTTGGCCATCTCCCAGTTGGTGAGGTAGGTCGGCAGCAGGCCGTGCTTTTCGCAGAGCGATTGAAAGCGCGGAAGATACCGGGCGTTGCGCGTCGTGATCGATCGCGGCTTAGCCCAGAGATTGTCTCCCTCGGCGTCAACCGTGATCAAAAACGCGCCCGGTCGTGAAAGAGGCTCGGCGGCCATCGATTCAAATATACTCGATCAGGGCGATTCGAGCTTTTTGAGCAGCTGCGCCAGCGTCCGCCGATCCGCTCGCGTGGCGCGATTGGCGACGGCTTTGGTCAAGACGGACGGGCACAGCAAAAGCGCCAGCGGACTGGAGAGATTCTTGCCGTCTTTCGTACGAGTCTCTTCCGCGACCACTTTCAACTGTTTCAGCTCCCTGGGCCTTAGCGTCGTTGACTTGAGGATTTCATTCGCCAGGCGGTTTGGATTGTTCAGCGGTTTTGGATTGGCCTGAAGCGTTTGCCTTCGGCCAAACCAGGCAACCACCAGGATCAGACCAACGGCGCCGCATATCCACGGAACGACCCGCGTGTTGGATCCGTCGGACTCACTGACGCTGTCCTGGATGCTTTTGAAGACTTCGGATTGCGTTGGCTTGCCGGACGCGGGACCGGCGACCGCCCCTAGAAAAAGCATCGCGATGGCGCCGATGACGATGATTCCGCCGGAAGATTTCATCAGCCGGCGTCCTTTTCTTTTTGAGGATGCCTTTTGGCCAGTTCCGCCACGCCTTTTAACACGCCAAGGGCATAGCGCCTAACTTTCATGTTTGCGTCATCCTTGGCGACGCGCCCGACTTCATTGATAAGCTGCCACCATCCGATCTGCCGCAGCGTCCACAGCGCGGAAATCCGATGCTCGGGCCGGGCGTCGCGGATCATCTGCACGAGCTGCGCCGCCGACGCCGACACTTTCATGGCGTGCAGTGCCTTGATCGAGTTGGCGCGTTCGCGGCTGTTGGTCGAGATGGCCCGCGCGCTCAAGACGGCCACGAGATTGGTTTGTGGGCGGCTTTCCAACACTTCGATCGCATTGGCGCGAACGCGGGCGTCGGCGTCGTTGAGAAGACGATCGACCAGTACCTCGGTCGGCACCAGCTTCACTTCGCCCAGCACCATCACCGCTTTGCTGCGCAGCCGCGGGTTGGCGTCGGAACACGCGGCGACGATCACATCCAGCAGTTCGTCGGCCAGGCTCAGTTCCTGGGCGATCTGCATCGCCTTGATCCGCTGTTCGGGCGGCCCGCTGCTGAGACGGCGGCGAAGCCGCTGGACGGCGTCGGGTAGAATCTTGAGCATGGCCCGGCCGGCGTTTTTTCGGGTCGGGCGATCGAGACGATCGAATCGGCGCCAGAAATTATCGAATCCGACCTGCCCGATTCCCCGGCTGGCCACGCGCCGAACCGACGCCGGCGCGTTGGTCATCAATTGCAGGAGCATGTTTTCAAAGTCGGTCGGCCGGCGCCGCATCAGTTCGCGGGCGGCCATGCGCATGATGCGTTCGTCGGTGTCGCCGAGCATCAGCCGAAGCAACTGTACCGAAGCGCCGCGTTTGCGCCCGGTGGCGATCCGCAGCAGCCGCAGGCGGGCATCGAAGTTGCCGGCGCAGTGCGTGAGCAGGATCTGCAGTCGTTCGTCCTGGACGACGTCGTGGGCGCCGGAGGCGGCGATCCACTCGCCTACTTTCGCCGCGTCGCCCGCCGTGCGCCGATCGATATCGCGCATCAGTTCGCCGGGGCTCCACCACGCCCCGCGCGTTACCTGGTGCATGCAAAGTTGAAGCTGGTTGTCGTGCAGCCAATGCGTTTTGCGAAGCAGGGCGTCGAGCACCGGCGCCTCGTTGATGTTGGAGAAAACGATGCCGAAATGCGATCGAAGCTGGCCGTGGCTGGCGCCCAGCAGAAACGCCTCGACGTGCTCGCTGGCCGGCGGTTGTTGCAGGCGCCGCACCATCGGACTCTGCCCGCCGTGCTTGGCGGTATGGAGGATCGCCAGCGTTTTGCTGCCTGTCCAGTCACACAGCAACAACGCCGCCCGAAGCAGATCCTGCCCATGGCGGCCGCGATGAACGTCCAGCGCTCGAGCGACGGCGGCCTCGATCTCGGGCCGTTGAACCAGAAGCTCGGCATAGCGCTGGGCCGGGGTGGAAGCCGGCGAAGAATCGACGGCGGCGATTTCCTCGGTCAATTCCGCCAGCGCCGCGCCGGCGGTCTGCTGCCCTTCGTCTTCGCCCGCCGTTTTCGGCGTGATCCCTTTTTGCAGATTTCGTGTTTCGATGGAAACCCATCGCGCCAGCGCCACGATCGCCTCGGTGGCCGCTTTGGAGAGCAGGGGGTTGGAATCGTGGAGGTTTTCCGACAAAACGTATGCGAGCTTACCCTGGCGGCCAAGGGCAATAAGTTTCAGCGCGGCCAGCCGCAGTATCGTGTCGTCGCTTCTGCCGGCTTCGCGAAGGGCCGCGTGGAAAATTTTGATTTCCTCCAGCACGCGGCGCTGCAGCGACTCCGGCAGAAAGTCATATTGGGCGATGGCGCCGCACAGGGCGCGAACCGATTTGCGCTGAAAGATGGCTTCGACGACGGTTCGTTTTTCCTGCGCGTCCCCGAGATGAAGCGCCTCGACGAGAACATCGTCAGCCGCCTCGTTTTTCGAATGGACAAGCGCATGGATCAGTTGGTCGAGCATTCCTCTTGTTCGTTATCGGACGATCGCCCTCCGGACTTGAACCGATTCATCCTTCGACGAATCGCCGCGGATATCACCCGCGTTCTCTTCGGGCGGCGTCGATCATTTCGCGCAGGATTTGCTCCATGCCATAGGTATATTCCCATTGTGGGTAATCCCGGCGGAACGCGCGCACGTCGCTCACATACCATTGATGGTCGCCGCTGCGCGCCTGCTCGGAAACGGTAGCGGCGACCTTTCCTCCGCCAAGCGCGGCGATCATTTGGATCGCTTCCAGGATTGAAATGTTGGAGTGACGCGAGCCTCCCATGTTGTAGACCGCGCCCGCTTTGGGGTTCTGAAAAAAGTGCCAGAAGGCGCCGACCAGATCGCGGCTGTGGATGTTGTCGCGAACCTGTTTTCCTTTGTAGCCGAAGATCGTGTACGGCTTGCCCGTGGCGGCGCAAAGAACCAGGTAGGCGAGGAACCCGTGCAGTTCGGCGGCGGATTGCGCCGGTCCGGTGAGGCATCCGCCGCGAAATACCCCGGTCTTGATGCCGAAGTACCGCCCATATTCCTGCGCCAGCACGTCCGCCGCCACTTTGCTGGCGCCGAACAGACTGTGTTTGGAATGATCGAGGCTCATCGTTTCGTCGATGCCATGTTCGGCGAACCGGTGAGCCGGATCGACTTCCCACCGCAATTCATGCTCGACCAGCGGAAGAAGATTGGGCGTATCGCCGTACACCTTGTTGGTGCTGGTAAAGATAAAGACGGCGTCGGGACAGTGCCGCCGCGTGGCTTCGAGCATGTTAAGCGTGCCGGTGGCGTTGACGGCGAAATCGGTAAGCGGTTCGCGCGCGGCCCAATCGTGCGACGGCTGCGCGGCGGCGTGAACGACCAGGGCAATGTCGCGTCCAAGGTCTTGAAACAGGCGTTCGATGCGATCGTAATCGCGGATGTCAAACCCGTAGTGGCGATAACGGGGAAGGTCTTTTTCCAGACGGGCTCGATTCCATGCGGTGCTGCACTGGGCGCCGAAAAAGTAAGCGCGCATGTCGTTATCGACGCCCGCGATGTCATACCCTTTGCCGTGAAAAAAACGGGCGGCCTCACTTCCGATGAGACCGGCGGAGCCTGTGATAACGACCACGGACATTCACTCTCCAGCAAAGATGGGCATGACGTTCGACGTGTTTGGCGTAATCGCAGGATGGTCGCCGGCGGGGCTGAAGAGAATGTGCATGCCGGAATATTACAACCAGTTTGGACGCGCGACAAACTTCCTTGATCCGCCGGAGCGACTTACACTTTGGCGGATATGGATCTTGGTCTGAAAAGAATTCCTGGGCTGACCGCGTTAATCGCGTCGCGTCGTTTCAGGAAGGATTTTGCGCGTTTTTCGCGGCTCGCGTCATTGTCGCCGGCCAGGTTCGATTTCTCGTGGACCAACCGCCTTCCGATGCTTCACGACCGCACCGCGGGTACCGGGTTCGACCGGCATTACATCTACCACACCGCCTGGGCCGCCAGGAAAATCAGACGGATCGGTCCGTCGGTTCACGTCGACATTGGCTCGTCGCTTTTTTTCGCCGGAATGATTTCCGCATTCGTTCCGCTGAAATTCTACGATTTTCGTCCCGCCGACCTGCGCCTCGATAACCTCACGACCGCCGCCGCCGATCTGACGTCGTTGCACTTTCCCGACGGCTCCGTCGATTCCCTTTCGTGCATGCACGTCGTCGAGCATGTCGGCCTGGGCCGATACGGCGATCCGCTCGACCCCGACGGCGACCGCAAGGCCATGAGCCAACTCGCCCGCGTGATCGCGCCCGGCGGGTCGCTGCTTTTTGTCGTTCCGATCGGGCGCCCTTTGATCCGCTTTAACGCCCACCGAATCTATGCATATCGGCAGGTCATCGATTCATTCTCCTCGCTGTCCCTGGTCGAGTTCTCCCTGATACCCGACGGCGGCGTTCCTGAAGGGCTTATCGTCGACGCGACCGAAGCTCAGGCCGACGCACAGCGGTATGGATGCGGGTGCTTTTGGTTCCGGAAAAATTCTTTTGTTTCGGAACCGCTTCCGTAGCCTCTCGCTTCGATGTAGGTTCTTGATATGGCCGAGCAAGTGACCGCCGCCGTTACCGATCGCAAAAAACGGTCGGCGGCGTCGCGCGTTCTATGGTGTTTGAAATGGCTTGTCATTTGTCTGATGCTTGCCGAACTGTTCCTTCGCCTGGTTCTTGGATTGGGCCATCCGATACTGTTTGCTCGCGACGCCGCGTGCGGCTATGTGGTGGCGCCAAACCAGGACCTACGGAGATTGTTTTGCCTGAATCAGACGAATGCCCAGAGCATGCGCTCGCCGCCGGTGTTGGCTGTGAAGCCGCCGGGCGAATTCCGTGTTTTGTTCGTCGGGGATTCGGTGACCTACGGCCAGACTTTTACGACGCAGGCCGATATTTTCACGAGCATTCTGGCTCGTCGGCTGCCGGGCCAACTCCATCGGCCCGTCGAGGTGCTAAATGCGTCGGCGGGGGGATGGGCCGTCGCCAATGAGCTCGGCTACCTCCAATCGCGCGGAACGTTTGAGGCCGATCTGGTCGTGATGGTGATCAACAGCGCCGATCTCACGCAGTCGTTCAACACCGATCTGCCTGGCCTTTTCCCACAGTTCCCCGACCACAACCCGCCAAGCGCGCTGAGCGAACTTTGGGATCGATATATCAAACACATGATTTTTCACGTCCGGGTCGCCGATCGCGGTTCGACCATAACTCCGCAGCTCGACGGAGCGCAACCTGTCGGCGCGACGCTTGCGCAACTGGATGAGGCTCGCTTGATTTCCGAGCGAAGTCACGCGCGGTTTGCGATTGTCTATAGCCCCATGCTCGACGCTGACGGCAATCTCGCGCCCGATCCGGACGGCGCCTTGACGATTCTCAAGCAGTGGGCTCAGCGGACCGGCGTTCCCATTCTGGACCTGACGCCGGCCTATTCCGCCGCTTCCACCAAGGTCGTTTTGCGCGACGCCGCCCACCTGACGCCGCGCGGCAATCGAATTGTCGCCGCTTCAATTGAACAGTGGCAGGAATTGACGCGCTACACAATCCGGTGATCTTCGGAAATCGGCCTCGGGCAAAATTGAACGCGTTTCTTGAAGGTCGCCGCAACGTCCGCGCGCCTGGCGGATCGGCTTGCAGGGCGTGAATCGCGATCGCCGCCCGGAATTTGTATCTACGCCGCTTTTTCTTCATGGCGGCATTGTGTGTTTCACGTCCGACGTCAATGGCTACAATCCGGCGCCAGGACGACCGGAGACCACCTTGAGCTTTGTCGGCGAACCCTATCTTGAGCCCTACCTGCGAGCCGCGCGGAAATTCGGCTCGGGGTTTCAGTCTTTGTTGTGGGCCAGCCCGCGCACGCAACGCACGCGGTTTGAGGCGATCGCGCAGATGTGCGATCCGGCCGGGAAACGGCTGCTGGACGCCGGGTGCGGACGGGCGGATTTTCTGGAATTTCTGGTTGAACGCGGGATTCAACCCGACAGCTACGTCGGCGTCGAAGGGGTCGAGGAACTCGCGGCCGCCGCGGAAGCCAAACGGTTTGCCGGGGCGGCGATCGTCCGGGCCGATTTCGTGCGCGAGCCGCTTCGGCTGTTCGCGGGGGCCGATCTGGTTGTATTCAGCGGATCGCTCAATACGCTGCGCGACCAGACGTTTTATTCGACGATCCGCGCCGCCTATGATGCGGCGAGCGAGGCGCTGGCGTTCAACTTCCTCTGCTCGGATTATCTGGCGGGCCGCGAATACCTGTTCTGGCGGCGTCGGGAAGACGTGCTGAAATTCGCCAGGCGATTTTGCGCCGATGTCCGCGTGAAAGACGACTATCTGCAAGGCGATTGCACGGTTTGTTTATCGAAGCCGGGCGACGGCCGCGATCGTGAGGATGTTCATGCTTAGTGACGTAACCGGAAGAATCGACGTTCATTCGCATCTGCTGCCGGCCGTCGATGACGGTTGTCAGACGGTGGAAGATTCATTGGCGTGCGCGCGAATGCTGGTGGAGGCGGGATATACGCACAGCTTCTGTACGCCGCATATTTGGCCCAATCTGCCGAACAACGTCGGGCGGGTGATCGTCGAGAACGTGGCGCGGCTTCAAGGCGTTCTTGATGAAAATCGCATTCCATTGCGTTTGCTGCCCGGCGGCGAATTGAACATGACCGACGCGACGGCGTCTCTGAAGTTCGATGAAGTGATGACATATGGCCGCCATCAAACCTACGTGCTGATCGACTTATGGGCGGAGAAACTGCCGCCTTTCTTCGAGCCGTCGGTGCGGCATCTGCAATCGCTCGGGTTAAAGGTTATTCTTGCCCATCCCGAGCGGATGCGTGCCGTGCAGGATGATCCGGATGTAGCGGATTATTTTGGCGAAATCGGATTGCTGTTGCAGTGCAATTTACAGTGCCTCGGCGATCCGCCGCATGCGTCTACGCGGCAAGTGGCCGAGCGTTATTTGAGCGAAGATCGCTATTTCATGTTCGGCAGCGATCTGCATAACTCGGTGTCGATGCCGCTCCGAATGAAAGGGCTAAAGCGGGCGATCGAGGCGGTGGGGGAGGAAAAGGTGTGGGTGTTGACGCGGGATAATCCGAAGCAGTTGCTGCCGCGAATGTCGTAGAAGGGACGCCTGCCTCTTTGGCGTCGCTGTGTCGCTTCATCGATTGCTTTTTCGGAGCGCGGGCGTCCCCACCCGTTTTTGCGTCACCGAGCGAGCGAGGAGGCCGCACTCCCAATCGAGTACCGTCAATTACAGCTTGTGTCCAAGCTTCTCCTTCTTCGTATTCAGATATTTCCGATTATGCTCGCCAGCTTCGCTCTGAATGCGAACTTCCTCGACAATCTGCAATCCATACCCGTCGATTCCATAAATCTTCTTCGGATTGTTCGTCATCAGCCGAATCTTCCGCAATCCCAAATCGCGAAGAATTTGGCTGCCGATGCCATAGTCTCGTTTGTCGATCGGAAGGCCGAGTTGTACGTTGGCTTCGACGGTATCCAGGCCTTTTTCCTGCAAAGCGTAGGCGTGAAGTTTATTGGCCAACCCGATGCCACGGCCTTCCTGGCGGAGATAAAGAAGCACGCCTTTGCCTTCCTGTTCGATCATCTGCATGGCGGTGGAGAGTTGCCAGCCGCAGTCGCAACGGCTGGAGCCAAAGACATCGCCGGTCAGGCATTCGCTGTGGACCCGGACGAGGATCGGATCGTTTTGAACGGGAATGGCGCCGTCCGGTCCGATCTCGCCGATGCCGCCCTGGCAGAGGGCCAGGTGCGGCTGCGTATCGACGCAGCTTTGATAGGCATGCAGCCGGAAGTTTCCCCAACTGGTCGGCAGCGTGATGCTTTCAATCCGCTTGACGAACTGCTCGCGCTTCAGGCGATAGCTGATCAAGTCGGCGATGGTGCACATCTTCAGGCCATGCTTGGCGCAAAATTCATTGAGATCATCTCGGCGGGCCATGTCGCCGTTGGGCTTCATGATTTCGCAAATGACGGCCGCCGATTGCATCCCGGCCAGTCGGGCAAGATCGACGCTGCCTTCGGTTTGTCCGGCTCGGACGAGCACGCCTCCCTCGCGCGCGCGGAGGGGATGAACGTGGCCGGGGCGAAGCAGGTCGCCGGGCTGGGCGTTTTCGTCGAGGGCGACCGCGATCGTCTTGGCCTGGTCTTTTACGCTGATGCCGGTGGTGACGCCGAATTTTGGATGGGCGTCGACGGTGACGGTAAACGCGGTGCCAAGTTGGGCGGTGTTATGTTCGACCTGGCTGTGCAGATGGAGTTTGTCGCACCGTTCGCCGGTCAGGGCAAGGCAGATCAGGCCGCGCGCATAAGTCAGCATGAAGTTGATCGCCTGCGGCGTAACCTTCTCGGCCGCATAGACAATATCCCCTTCGTTCTCCCGGTCCTCATCATCAACCAGCACAATCGGCTTGCCAAGCTTCAACTCATCGAGAATCTCGGCGATCGGAGAAAAAGGCATCTGTCAGCTCCTGGGGATAATGGATAGTTCAAAATGCGGTGCATCCCGCATTGTCAATTATCCATTATCCATTGCTTCTATTGTTTCCATTATCCATTCCTCATTATAGCGCATTGAGATCGAGCGTCATTCGGATGCCGTGTCTCGAGCGGCCGTAATAATGCGGCAGAGGGCGGGCGAGCGCAAATCCCAGGCGTTGGTAAAGGGCGATCGCGGGAACATTGCTCTTCTCAACCTCAAGAGAAATATGACCGACACAACGACGTTTTAGTTCGTCAATCAGTCCAGCCAACAACCTGACGCCGATTTTTTCGCCGCGGTGAGCCGGCTCTACGACGATGCTGTAGATCCGGCCGGAGGGCGCGGCGGAATAATTGCGGCGGACAAGCGCGATGGCGTCGCCCACGATTTCACGATCCTTTGTGGCCACCAGGAATATCGCGCGCGGATTGTCTTGCAAATACCGCAACTGGCGGGCGGAGATAGGGAACGAAGTGAAGTTGGCCCTCTCCAGCGCATCTGCCGCCTTGAGGTCGGATCTAAGGGCGGGTCGGATAGCGAGAGGGGCAGACGGCATTTTTTTCTGTGGGGCGACATCAATAAACTGCGTGGCCGCCGCTCCCGATCAGTCGTGATTTATGGAGCCTCAACCGAAGAGTTTGTCGAAATCGTTGTGGGAGCCGATCCAAGACCAAGCCATTTTGTCGGCCGTGCGCTCCCCAACCGCGCGGTAGTGCATCCCGATGCGGACTGACTCGGGAATGCTTGTGCAAATGGTGTGAAAATCGCGCAAGGGTTCAGCACTACCGGAAAGTCGACAATTTCGGAACTAGTCGAACGGTTCCGTTATTCGACGCAACGTCTTGGTTCGTGAAAGGCGCCGCGATTCGAGCTCACGCGGCCGCGATCATGATCGCCTTGCTGCGGCGCAATACGAACTTTTGCAGCATTTTTACCGGACGATAGCTTTGCTTGGTCCAGGCGAGCGTTTCCAAACCCCAATCGTCGCCGACATTCACCAGCGGCCTGTCCGCCCAACATGTTCGGCAGAACTCGCTAAAAATGAATTGTGCAAGACCCTTGGTCGTCAAGTCGGTTTTTTCGATGGTGATGCTGCTTTGGGTGGCGCCGAGAAATTCGCCGAAGGTGAAGCCTTTCAGCTCCGATCCGACATACACGACAAGTCCCTTGAGGCCAAGCACCTCGACGGTGTCGAGACAGAGCCGGGTGGCGATCGATTCCTTGGCTCGCTTGATGGCGTTGGCGCACGGTTCCCGCTCGTGCTGAACGTCCTGATGTTCTTTCCACGTATCGAGCAGCCGAAGGCAATCGTCGCGATGCAACGCCGCGGAATATGGCTCGACGCGGTGTTCGTAATTTCGCGTGAATCGGTTTTTCATCTGGCGTTTGCTGGCCAGGTCGCCGCCGGCAAGGTCGATCATCCGGGCGACGTCGTAGAGGTAGTCGGCGCCCATCGGTTCGACTTTCAATGCGCCGCGATCGAAACGGCCCAGCAATTCGTCGCTGGCGTATTCGATCCGCGAGCGTTCGGGAACCTGGTGGGCGACGTTGTAATCGTCCATGATCTCGAAGGCTTGGCGCAACGATCGATCGCCGCCTGTTTCGCCGATGGGTGGCATGAGGAGGGTGAGATCGCCCGATCCATTGGCGAAGACGCACAGATGGCCGTCGATTTGTTTCCAGAGGATGCGGAGGGAATTCCGCCAGGTATAGAGTTGGGAAAAAGTGTAATCCGAGAGAGGCTCGGCAAGGGAGGAGAAATACGGTTCGAGGACGGAACGATCCGCCAGTTCCACCGGCTTAAGTCCGTACCCCGCGAAAGGGTCATCATCCATAAAAGTGACGGCTTCCTCCACAATCGCGTCCAGGGCGGCCGGGATACGACCAGCAGCGAATCATTCCTGCGTCGCTGCCCGCCGATGCGCCCTGAAGCGGCCACTCGATCAAGGGCAAAAACAATCCGATCACCCGGAACACACTCGATCGCCTGCCCTTTCTCGAATGCACTATATCGCCATATGTCAAAAAATAATACATATAAATAGATTTCACGACAGGTCCTGTACTACATCTAGTGGTTTTCGGATGTTTCAGCCATGCCAATTCGGAAGATTGGGATTTTGACGAAGGACGCCGACGCGCAACGATTGCCATGTGTATCGGCCGAATCGGCCTAACTTGATGATTTGAACACGGTCGAAAGGACCACCCGATTGCGGCCGGCTTCCTTGGCCTGGTACAACGCCGCGTCGGCGGCGGCGATCAGTTGATCGGTGGCGGTGGGTCTGTCGTTAAACATCGACCCGATGCCGATCGACATCCCCACGCCCTCGTTGCGGCGAAGCAGGATGGCCGACCCCTGGCGAAATTCATCGCGGATTCGTTGGGCGACCCCTTCGGCCTCCATGGCCGACGCGCGTGGCAGAAGCAGAATAAATTCATCCCCGCCATACCGCGCCGCCACGTCCATTTTCCGCATGTTTCCCGAGATAACCTTGCCCGCCACGACCAGAAGCTGATCGCCGATCTGATGACCGAATTTATCGTTGAGTTGTTTATAGCCGTCGAGATCGATCATGACGCAGGAGAGGTCGCCGTCGTAGCGATGGGCTTCGTTGAAGAGTTGTTCGATGACCCGGCCGAAATGGCGCCGGTTATACAAGCCGGTCAGGGGATCGGTGGCCGCCACTTCCTCGATCCGCTTGAGCGATCGTTCGAGTTGCGTGTTTTTTTCCTGAACTTCATGCAGCGCGAGTTTCAGTTCCGCCTGAAGCCGTTCGTTTTCCTGCCGAACTTTGGCGACGGCGAGATTTTTTTCGACCACCAGCGGGATGGTGAAGAGGTAGTCGCCGACCTTGACGACATAATCAGTGGCGCCGCGCTGGATCGCCTCGCTGGCGATGCGTCCGACGTTTTCGCCGGTCACCATAATCACCGGCGTGGCGCAACGAGACCTGATTTCCTCGAGCAGTTGCATTCCCGTCACGTCGGGAAGGTTGTAATCGGACAAGATCAGGTCAAAAGCCGCCAGGTCCTGCGTCAGCGCTTCGGATCGTCCGGGCGCGCAGACGACGGTGCCGGCGCCAAAACGTTCCTCCAGCGTTTCGCGAATCAACGCGCTCTGATCCGGATCGTCTTCGATGATGAGAAGTTTCAAGTTATCCACTTACGATGACCCAAGCACGCGCGGACCTCGCCATAAAACGCGATATCAGGTTCATCGTCGCCATCGAGCATCAGGTTAAGCGAGTTGAAGATTAAGGGCGCCGGAAGTCCGAAAATAAGTCAAACCTTTTCCGCCGGGACGCATTTGTCGGACATGGCGAATTGAAGCGTTTTTCAAATTACCGCAGCATTTCGGCGTTGAGCGGCCCCGCTTGCGGGGCGTCTTTCGCGACCGAAACTCGCGCCGCCAACATGAAAAATGCGCTAATATAAATCCGCGGACGGCGGCGAATCACTTCCGCTGCCGTAAATCGACGGAAATCTTCAAGACCTCGCCGCCGCGAAGAACCCGCAGTTCGGTGGCGCCGGTTCTTGCCGCGATGGCGGCGGCGAGGCTGGGAATGTCGCTCACCGCTTCTCCCGCCAGCGCAAGCAGGACATCGCCGGCCCTAAGGCCCGCCTTGTCGGCGGTGGAGTTGGCGATAACCACGTCGATCCGCATGGCGGTTCGCGTGCCGAGGACCGCAAGTCGCTCGCGAAGCGGATCGTCCTGTCGGATTTCGCTGACGATGACGCCGAGCGTGGCGCGGCGCACGGCGCCGAAGCGAATGAGCTGCTCGGCGATGAGGTGGCACGCCGACCCGCCGAGAAATTGCCCGTACCGGGCGATTCCCGCCATGCCGCCGTCGGTGGTGAAGATGATGCCGAAGTCCTGCTGGCCGCCGCTCCAAAGTCCAAGCCGCCCGGACCCGTCGATCGTCGAGACGGACAAAACCAGCGATCCGTCGGTCGGCTTGCGACCCGAGAGTTGGACCGGCTTCCCCGACGTTTTGTCGATTTGAAGCAGCGTGAGATTCGTCTGGCGATCCGACCCGATAAATTTAGCCGCCACCACTTTCCCGTCGCCCAGCGAAACATGCACCGGCGCCTCGCCGATCGCTTCGCGCTCGATGTACAACGGCACCAGCACATGCCCGTCGTCGTCAAGCAATAAGCCGACATTGTTCGGCGTAAACTGCACGGCCGAATTCACGTCCATCTGCAGCCTCGCGCCCAATGCCGCGTCGCGAGGCGCCTTCTGCTGCGCATCGAAATTATTCGCCGCCTGATTGGGAACGAAAATGATCGTTCCCTGGTCGGCGATTTTCGCCGGCTGTGCGTTCTGCTCCGTCGGCTGGGTCGTCGAGCCAAGCGCCTGGGAATTGAACCTCGGGTTGCCCGCGATTTGGTCCTGGCCGGGCGGGCGCTGTTGTTCAAGACGCTTGCGAACGTCGGGGGCAAGATTGTCCCACCGGTTCATCGGCGCCATCGCGTAGTCGTTCATCCATTTGGGCTGCGGAAGCTGAACGCGCACGAGGCTCGCGCTCACCTCGCGATACAGCGCTTCGGTCTCATGATTCAGCGCCTCAAGCATCGGCCGCCGCTGTGGCGACGCGGAGGAAATTGCGGCGGCGTCACGGGTGGTCGGTTGTTCGGCGCGACTCGGCGACGCGGGCGCGAGAACGGTGAACAAGAGTAAGAAGCCGGCGGCGAGCGACCGCGCGTTCGAGCGATCGCGACAAAACGATGCGCCCTGCGATCCCCTCTCCCAATACGCCGGAGGGTGCGGGCCAGGGTTTTTTTCGCGTTCACAAAAGCCTTCTCTCGGAATGCCGCAAGACGGAGCAAGTGCGTCCGGCGCCATGACGCCCTCGCGAGCGGGCGCCGTTGACGAGGGCTTGGGTCGTGTATCGCTCATCATGCTAAAACTTATCGGAAACCAGCATCGCCTGCCCGTCCTGCACCTGCTGGCGACGGACCTGATATTGCGCCAGGTCGTCGGCGAACTGACGCGCGTCTTCTAATTTGCTGAACCGCTGCAGCGCGATCACGTTCCCATCTTCGTCAAGAATGGCCACTTGAAACGGCCCCGCCTCGGCCGGCTTGGGAGTGTGCGCGGCAAGTCTCACGTCCGAATGTTCGGCGGCGGGAGCGACGGCCTGTGAGCGCGTTGCACGTCCGTGCCCGATCCAGCCCACGGTAAATCCCACCAGCAGGCACGCCGCGATCCCGGCGCCCACGCGCGCGCCGCCGGCGAATTTCACGCGACGGTCCTTCCGCCGCATCGACGAAATGAAACGGTCGGCGAATTCATCCGCCTGAGCGAAGTTCGGCGCCTGCGCGTGGAAAAACGCGATGCGCGCCGCGCGCTCACGGCGGAGCTGATCCAGCGCGGCGGACAACGACGCCTCGCTCGTCAGCCGACGATCGAGCCGTTCGACCTCGGTCGCCGACAGGGCGTCGTCGAGGTAGGCCTCCAGAAGATCCAGATCGGCGTCATTCATCATGAAACGCTTTTGTCCTTTACGAAATCGTCCAGAATCCGCGCCAGTTGCTTGCGCCCGCGATGCAGCCAGGTCTTGACCTGCGGGACGCTGCACCCGAGTACCTCAGCGATCTGCGCGTACGGCATGTTCTCGTATTCGCACAAGACCAGCGCCGCGCGAAAATGCTCCGGAAGCCGATCGATCGCGGCTCGCACCGTCGTGATCGTTTCGCGATCGACGATGCCGTCCACCGGCTCGCGCGAGGCCGAAGGATGCTCGTCGCCGACGATCGTCATGCGCGGCTGCCGCAGGACGCGAAGCGCCTCGTTGACCACGGCTCGTCGCATCAGCCCGCCCGGCTCGCGCCAGTCATAGCGGTCGCGGTGCTCGTACAGATTGGTCATCGCCTGCTGCACGATATCTTCGGCGGCCGCGCGATTCCCGGCGATCGACCGCGCGATCGCCAGCAGCCGCCGGGAGTGGGAACGCAAGGCCCGCTCGAACAGGCGGATCGTGGCGGCCGGGTCCGGCAACTCCGGGCCGGGCCGCGCGTCTGGAAGTTCGCCCGGTCTTTCATCCTCAGACACGCGCCGACTCCGGCAAAGTTTCAACCCCGATCGCACAGCGGCGAGCGGGATCATTGTCGTTCATGCCGCCGCAGGTCGTTGCGGAAATGGGATGCCGGCTTCGCCCGCGGGCGGATCGGAATAGCGGTCGTCTTTCGATTGTTTGAGGCCCGTCGCCGCGCCGGCGAAAATCCAACCGATGACAATCGCGGCCAGCGCCGCGCAACCCGCCGCGATCATGCCGCGATGGCTTGGCGACGTCGTTATTTGGACGAGATTTTCCGCCCGCGGGTCCATCGGCGTCAAGACGGCGACCGCTGATTGGCGGCTGATGCCTTCCTTAAGTTTGTCGATCTGGTCGGCGAGGGTGGCGGATTCGGCGTTGTCGCGAGCCAAATCCCCCGGCGCCGATTGCACGGCCGCCAGCGACGCATCGGCGCCGGCCAAATCCTTCTTTGCCGCCTCGGCGTCGGCGGCGGCTTTGGACTGGGCGCGCTCGGCGGAATCGAGAGCCGACTGCGATTTCGCCAACGCGCCGGCGGCGGCCAGCTTTGATCGTTCCGCCTCGTCGGCAAGCTGTTTGCGGCGGGCGCCGAGCTGTCCCTGCGCGTCGGCCACCTGCGCCGAAAGCACCTTGATGTCCGGGGCGCCGGTCGCTGACGAAAACGCCAAAAGCTCGCGGGCGGTGTTGACCGCCGCCACTTTCGTCGTCAGCCGATTGAGCAGGGGCTGCTGCTCGGCGGGTATCGACCCTTCCACCGGGGCGGCCTGGTCCAGCGGCTTTAACTGCTCGGCCATTCGCTGATCGTGCCGCGACGCGTCGGCGCGCATTTGATCGATCTGGTCGGCAAACGCTTTTTGCAGCGATTTAATCTCGGCGGTGCTCGGAGTCACTTGCGCGACCTGTTCGCGGCGAGCCTGAATCGACTGCGTCAACTCATTGATCCGCCCGCGGATTCGGTCGGCCTCGCCGGTCAATCCCGCGCCCGCGGCCGCGCCAAGCCGATGCCGTTCCACGGCCAAATCCTGATCGAGCTGAATAAGTTTCGCATCCATCTTCCACGTGGATTCCAGATGGGCCGCGGTCTTTTCCGCCAGCGCTCGCTCCAGATCGGACAGTGTCTGCAGCGCAACCCGCAGACGCTCGGCACGCTCGGCGTTGGTCGCGATGATATCCGATTCGACCTTGCGCACGACGCCCAGATAAGGTTGAAGCTTGGCGCTGGCCTGGACCGCGCTGACCTCGTCAACCTCGCGCTGCAACTGATGCAGCGAAACATCCATCGTCTCGGCGGGATTGGAGGGCGTTCCGTTCGGCGCCGGCTGGGCGAGAGCAAGCACCGCATTAAGGTCGGCGACCCGGGCGCTCAGGCGTCTCACCTCGGCGTCCTCCTCGACCGGATGCGGGGCAACCGCCGCGGCTTCCGTCATCGCCTGCACCTGCGACTTGAGCTTGGCGACGACGTCCGACGCGTCGGCCGCCATCTTTTCGGACATGGCCGAGCGGTCGCTCAGATCTTTCTCCTTCAACTGCGCCAAGTCGAAATCCGCCTTCTTGCGTTGATCGTCCAGCAGCTGTTTCTGGACCTGATCCATCCGCTGGGTCGTCTGGCTCAACTGAAGCCGGGCGGCTTCGTGGGCGGCGACTTTCGCGGCGGCTTCTTGCGCGATCGCCAGGTCGGCGCGATAGAGCGCCTTCAACATCGCGCGAAGTCGGTCGGCGTCGCCCTGGGCGTCATGGGCGCCGTCGCGATGCAACAGCAGTTCATCGCCCTGCGCCCGCACGCCGTCGATGATAGCGAGATAGGCCAGCGCGTCGGCTTCAGAATCGCCGGAGAGGAAGCCATTGTCGGCGCCGTGGAAATCCGTCTCGTAAATCGCCTGGGCGGACTTGCGAAATTCCGGCGTGTTCATCGCGTGGGCCTGAGCGCGCGCGAAATTGCCGCGCTGCCCGGCGTCCAACGCCTGAATCCCGTCGAATTTCATCGCGGCCTGAAGCGTGGAGACCGGCGTGAGGCCGAACCACGCGCCGGCGCCACCGCCGGCCGCGACGCCCAGCAACACGACTTTCAGGAACGGGAACCGCCAGCGTTTTTTCGCCTTTTTGTCCTGCTCGGCGAAGTGTTCCGGCGGAAGCTCCAGCGGCTCCTGCTGCAGCAATTCTTCCGACGGCAGCGGCAGATCCTCGGCGACGTCTTCCATCGCCTCGGCGATCACCGGCCGTCGACCGGCGGGCTTGGCCGGCGCGGGCGCCGCCCGGCCGCTCCGCGCGGGCGGGGGTGTATCGCCCGGCTTGCGCGGAGCAGGTGGACGAAGACCCGCGCCGGGCGGACGGCGGTTGCCGCCCGAGCCGGGCGGCACGAAACCGACGCGCGCGATTTGCGGAATATTTGCGCCGCCGGCGAGATCGACCGGAAGCTGCGAAAAAACATCCACCGACGGCAACACCGGGTTGCCCATGCTCGTCAATCCCGCCGGCGATTTTCGCGCCGCGAGCTTGGCGCGAGCCGGCGGCTTTCGCACGGGCGGCTGCTGCGGCGCCGGCACTTTCGATTTTAACGCCGCGCTCTTCACGGGCGCCGTCGGCGTTTTCGCGAGGGGCGCCGTCGGCGCGGCCGGGCCAGCGGCCGGCGACGCAGTCGATGCCATCGGCTTCTTCGCCGCGACCGGCGCCGGCGTCTTGGGCGCCGAGGGCCGAGCGGCCGGCGCGGCCGCCGCCGGACGTGAAGGCGGCGCAATCGCCGCCGCCGGTTCGGGCAATGTCGCGGGCGCGGGAGTTTCGTCGATCGTTTCTGGCGCCGACGAATTGGATGCCGTGAATTCGTCTTGAACCATCGGCTCGACGATGGGGGCCGGCGGGGCGAGATTCCATTTCTGGGCGGCGACGGCCGATTCGTTCGGCGCCGGGGCGGCGGGTTGGGCTTCCTTGGTCGGCGTCTCCGATTCATCGGCAAATAAATCCGGCGCCAGATCAGCCAACTCAGGAAGCTCATCGTCCCACGCCTCATGGGTCAGCGCCGGCGGCTCGTCGGGCAACACCGCCGCCTCTTCCGCGGGAGACAGTTGCGCTCTTGCCTCGGGGCGAAATTCAACGGCCTGTACGGGCGGCGTTTCCACCGGAATCGGAGCCGCAACGACCGCCTGAGCCGGCGGCTCATGCCGAGCCGGGGCCGGTGGCGGAGGCGCGATCGGCGCTTGCGGCGGCGACGGTGGCGACGTGGAGCGATCGTCATGCCTGGCGGCCAACGACACCGGCGTTTCGCCAAACATCGGAGGCGGCACGACGCGCGGCGGGGCGGGCGGAGGCGGAGCGGGCACCCACGATTGCGCCGGCAACGCCAACGGCACGCCGCCGAGAAAACTCCCGAAATCGCGAGACATTCCAAAAAACGGATCGATCGCCGGCGCCGGCGCGGACCCTCGGTTGGCCGTCGAGGATTGCCCGTTATCCGGCGGAATCGCCGCCGCGTCTAAGCTCGGCGTCGGTTGTTCGGCGCCAGGCGCGACCTGCGCGGGTGGAGCGGGGAGCGGCGCCTGTGTCGGCTCGCTTGTCTCGATCGGCTCCGCCGTCGTTTGGGGCGATTCGAACAGGTCCGCGCGCTCGGCCCGCGATACATCAACATCATCGGAGACCGTGAACGCCGCCGCCTCGTCTACACTTGCCGAGCGGGCCGCTTGGTCTTGCGGAGCGGCAAAGACGTCCAGATCATCGAACCCGGCCAGTCCGTCAGCCGCCGTCGCCATGAAATCGAATGCCGCCGGATCTTCCGACGCCGCCGCGCTGGACAACTCGGCGCCGGCGATCGGAGCGATTTCAGGTGTCTCGATGACGCCGAAATCGAGTTCGTCGGCATTGAGGATTTGCGCGTCAGTCTCCTGTGCGTCGCCCACGGCAGGCTCCGGCGCCCACTCCGCGGGAGGCGCAGTTATGGACGCGGACGGTTCGGCCAGATCTCCGAAGTCCCAGTCGAATAAATCATCGGCCGATCCGTCTTCGGTCTCGTTGGATTCCGGCGGCGTTTCCTCCGAGACCAGTTCCTCGAAGGATAACCCTGAAAACATCTCGACGCCCGCCGGCGGATCGGTCGGCGATGAATGTTCAACCGCATCGCCGACGTTCGGCGTCGGGGGCGCTGACGCATCCTGTGGCGCAAGTTCGTCCGGCGTCAATGGGGCGAGCTCGGATTCGTTGGGCCTCTCGTCCAATGGCGCTTCGATGGCCGGCGCCGATTCGTCCGAAACAAGCCATTCATTGGCCGTGACAGCGTGGTCCGGCGCGAGCGCGGTGGACGGTTCTTCGGGAGCGAGATTTTCAAAGTACAAAGCGAACGCTTCATCGTCCAGCAATGCATCGTCGGAGATCGCCGCATCGGCCGAAACAGCCGGTCGCTCCGCCGAGAGCGGTTCGGTCGTTTCCTGCGGCGCAAGATTCGCGAAATCCAATCCCAACGCTTCGTCGTCGAGCAGATCCTCTGTCGGGGCGAGTGCTTCGGCGGCGGTAAGGGCGTGCGGTTGGGGCGCGGCGGGCGCCGGGGAAACCTCGGCGGAAAGGGCCTCGAAATCCAGGCCGAAATCATCGTCGCCGGCAAGACCCGCGTGGGCGAGAAACGCCAGGGCGTCATCCACGACCGGATCGCCGCCGGCGTCGGACGCCGACAAACCGGCCTCGTGTTGTTCCACGAGTGAGCCAAGCGCCGAGCCGGCAAAATCCTGGACGGCTTGTCCAAAGGTGGAGTCGCTGAGTTCATCCACCTTCACCGGTTCGCCCACGGAAATCGGCGCCGGGGCGAGTTGCGATTCCAACTGCTGAGCCGATTCGGGCGACGGATCGGTCGGCGCGATAACCTCGCCTTCGGCCAAGGGCGCAAAACCATCGGAAGGTTTCGATCCACCCGCCGAAATCAACGGGAACGGCGCCTCGTCCGGCGATGTTCCCGTTCCCGTGGCGTCTTCGGTCACGAGCGTATTGGCCGCGCCAAACGCCGGCGGGATCGGTGCGCCAAGCGGCAAATTCAGCAATCGGGCAGCCTCTTCGTCGGCATATGCCGGCGTCGGCACGCCCACCCCCGAATGCTCCATCGGCTCGACGCCCATCGGCAGCCCGTCATCTTCACCGGCTACCCATTCACTCTCCGCGAATTCCGCGACGGCCCCACGGAAGATGTCATCTTCCACGGCAAGAGCCATGTCGTCTTGCGCCACGAAAGCGGACGTCGCGGATTCATCGCTGATCGGCTGTAAAAGGGAATCGACGCCAGTCACGTGCAGTTCATGTTCGGTCGTCGCGACGTTTTCGGCGTCGGCGTTTGGATCGTGCGAAAGGAGTTCATCTGTCGCGAGGGCCAATTCGGATTTCGCCGTCCCGGCTTCGCTGCCTCGATCGAGGGTGGCGCCATGCGAAATGTGATCGTCGGCGGCGGCGCTTAATTCGTCATGAATCGCATTCGCTTCGTTCGCGCCGTGGGAAGCGGTTTGCAGAACCCCATGATCATCGACCGCAAGATCCCATTCGTCGTTCGCCGGCTCGGCTTCGCCCGCGGATTCCGCAGGCGTCTGGGGCAATACGACATCGTCGATGGCGAACTCTAATCCTTCGTTGCTCGTCTCGGCATCGATTCCCGACTCGGCAGGATCGGCGGACAACACATGTTCGTCGAACGCGAAATTCAGTTCGTCATTGACATTGTCGGCTTCGGTTCCGTTTTTGTCGGAGGGGTCAGGCGACGCGAGATTCGCGGGCGCCGAATCGAATTCGTCGTTTGCCGGCTCGGGTTGCCCCGCGGATTCCGCAGGCGTTTGGGGCAATTCGACGTCGTCGATGGCGAAGTCTAATTCGGCGTTGGCCGCGTCAACTTCGATCTTCGAGTCGGCAGGATTGGTGGACAAGACGTCTTTATTGGACGTGAAATTAAGGTCGTCATTGCCCTTTTCCGCTTCGGTTGCGCCTTCGTCAGTCGCGTCAGGCGATGCGGGAGTTGCGGCCGCCAAATTTAATTCGTCGGTCGCCGGCTCGGTTTGGCCCGCGAATTCCGCAGGCATTAGGGGCAATACGGCATCGTCGACGGCAAAGTCTAATTCGGCGTTGGCCGTCGCGATTTCAATTTTTGAATCGTCGGGCGCCGCGGACAATGCGTGTTCGTTGGCGGTGAAGGCCAATTCGTCGTCGTCCGTCTGGATTTCCGCGGCGGGTTCGTGAGATGTGACGGATGGCGCCGCATCTTCTTCGGCGAAATCCAATTCGTCGTTTCCGGCATCGGCCCCGCCGCCGGCTTCATCGGAGGAAACCGGCCAAGCGTGATCGTCCACGGCAAAATCCAATTCATCGTTTGCCGTCTCGGTTTCGCCGGTGGATTCGTTGGCCGTCGCGTGCGGCGCGCTTTCGCCGGGCGGTTCGTGGGCCGTCGCGTGCGGCGCGCTTTCGTCTGGCATGAGCGGCGCAGTGATCGCGGGGACGGCGCCCTCGATGTGCGGCGCAAACTCCGCGAGAAGATCGGCCAGCGCATCGGACGGATCGACCGGCGCCGATTCCAATTCAGCGGCGGAGAAAGCAAAATCCAGTTCGGCTTCCTCGGCCGCCGGCGCGGCGGGGGCGCTGGACGGGGCGGCCGCTATCGGAATGCGCTGGTCTTCCAGATCGATCTCGTCGGCCGTATCGACAACGCGCGACGAGAGGATCGGCGTACGGGAGGTTTCATCGGGACCTTCGAGCGGGATGGCCTTGGTGTCGCCGGGACCGGAGACGTCCGAATCGGAGTCGAGATCCAGCTTATCCAGGTCGGCGGTCGATTGGGACCGCGCGGCGGGGGCGGCCGTGTATCGTTGCGGGCCGGCGGAAGGTTGGGAGGCGGTGGTATAGCGCTGCGGCGCGGCGGTGGCCGGGGCGGCGATGTAGCGCTGCGGAGCGGCGGGCGCCGGGGCGGCGGTGTATCGCTGAGGCGCGGCGGCGGCAGGAGCGGCGGTGGAGCGCTGAGGCGCCGCCGGGGCTGGGGCGGCCGAATACCGCTGCTGCGGCGCGGCCGGCGTTGAAGTGAATCGCTGTGGGGCCGGGGCGGCCGGCGCGATCGGGGCGGCGGCCGTCAGATGTTGCGGCGCTTGCGGGACGGGCGACGCGGTAAATCGCTGCGGCGGTGGCGCCGCCGGGGTGATCGACGGGGCGGTGAGGTGCTGCGGCGCCGCCGGGGCGGGAGCGGCGGTGTAGCGGGCGGCGTCGATGCTCGCCAGTGCCAGCGACTCGGCGCCGAGCTTTGATGTCCCGATCAGGTGTTCCAGTTCGTCCAGATTCGACGGAACGCCGGTGCGGACAAAACGCATTTCTTTGTCGCCGACCCGCACCACGTCGTTGAACGCCAGCGGCTGATTATGGATTTGCTCGCCGTTCACGAACGTGCCGGTGCGGGAGCCAAGATCGCGAATGTAATGCTGGCCGTTAATCTCAAAGATCACCGCATGGACATTGGAGACGGATTCTTCCTTAAAGATGACGTCGCAGTTGGGCCGACGTCCAAAAAGAATGGTCCGCCCCTCGAACAGAATGGGGAGCGCTTCGCCTTCCATCTCCAGGGCCGCCTGCGGGGCCGGGTCGGGAATGACACGGCCGCTCTTGCCGGACATATCCACAAAACGAAATGAGAATGATCCGATCTTGACCGTGTCGCCGTGACGCAGATCGGTTTCCTTCACCGGCTGATCGTTGACGTAGACATGCTCGCGGCTGGCGGTATCGCGGATATAAAGGTTACCGGCGTCGTTAACGATAATCGCGTGCGACTTACTGACGGTGGAGGAGAGCAGATGCAGATGGGCCCGGTGTCTGGCGCCGACAAGCGTGAAGGCCCGTCCGATCGGGAGCGAGGGCTTGCCGGCGTGTTTTCCCTGGGGAACAAACGTAGGCGTCGCCGAGCTGGAGGTCGTTTCAGTGGGGGGAGCGGCCATCGGATCACACCTTGCCTTGCGTTCGATCAGAATCGTTTTGCGCGGGCGACGGGCCGGCGCCAGTTACGCAAGCTCTAATTTAGAACGTGTTTTTTGACCCGCGGTTCAGGACAATCGAGAATCGGCGGGATGTTACCCCCGTATATCGTCCGACTGGAATCATAATGGACGCTCTGCAAAAGTAAAATCCGTTATTGGACGCGAGATCGCGTCAATATGGCCCGCATTTGCAGGTTGAACGGCAAGCGCCCGTGTTACGAAAACGTGCGCCGCGGCGATCGAATTTCTACTGGAAGGGGAGCGGTGCAGAGGCTGCGGATCATTATATATATGAGCATTTCGGACCATTTTTTCGACAATCCGATACTTCACGCGATGATTTCAGCCGCGCCCCTGAACAGGGCTGACACATCAAGCTTGACACTTTACGCGTCGCTATTTGCAGGATGAGGTGCGAACCGCTATTTTACGCACGCTCGCGGCGATCTGGGCAATTCAACGGTAAGGGCCAGAGCGTTATTCGGGCAGCCAGCGAAGGAGTGTCCGGCGTGATATTCGATTCCCTGTTAGGGATGTTCAGCATCGATATGGGCATCGATCTGGGCACCTGCAATACATTAGTCTGCGTGAAGGGCGAAGGCATCGTACTCAATGAGCCGAGCGTCGTCGCCGTTAAGAAAGGGACCAACCGGGTTCTTCAGAACGGCAACGCGGTGGGTCTGGTCGCCAAAGAAATGCTTGGCAAAACGCCCGGCAGCATCACCGCCATTCGTCCGCTGAAGGACGGCGTGATCAGCGATTTTGAAGTAACCGAGGCGATGCTCAGTTATTTTATTCGCCGGGTTCACGGTCGCAAACATTTTATCGGACCGCGGGTGGTGATCGCGATACCGTCGGGGATTACCGCGGTTGAAAAGCGGGCCGTGCTCGATTCGGCCGAGCGTGCCGGCGCGCGGCGCGTCTATCTGGTCGAAGAGCCGATGGCCGCCGCGATCGGCGCCGGATTGCCCGTCACCGAACCGACGGCGAGCATGATCGTCGATATCGGCGGCGGAACGACCGAAGTGGCCATCATCTCCCTGGCGGATATCAGCGTCTGTAAATCGGTCCGCACGGCCGGCGACGACTTCGACGAAGCGATCGTCAGCCACATGAAAAAGACTTATAACATGGCGATTGGCGAGCAGATGGCCGAACGCATCAAGATTGAAATCGGGTCGGCGGCGCCATTTAGCGACAACGAGCCGACGATGGAAGTGAAAGGCCGCGACATGATCTCCGGCCTTCCCCGCAAGACCACCGTTACCGCCGAGGAAATCCGCGAGGCGTTGCAGGAGCCGGTGAACGCGATCGTGGAGGCCGTCACGCAGACCCTCGAACAAGCCGAGCCCGAGCTCGCGGCCGACCTGGTGGACAACGGCATTTGCATGGCCGGCGGAAGCAGCCTGCTGCGCGGGCTGACGACGGTGATCAGCAACGCGACGGGTTTGGAAGTGAGATTGGCCGAAGACCCGCTGACGTGCGTCGCGCGCGGAACCGCCGTCTATCTGGAAAACCTCGAGGTTTGGAAGGATACGATGGAGAGCGACGAGGACGATCTGTAGAATCGATATCCATCTTGGTGTGTCATGGGTGGGGAAATTCCCGACGGAAAAGCGCAACAGAAGACGTATCCGTGAAATCAGTGCAATCCGTGGTTATTTTTCCGAAACGTGAAAATCCGTGGTTGCCCATCGAACTTTGTCGCCGATAAGTCCCCGCGTCTGCCGTGGAGGAGCGGCGTCATTTTCGCGTCGTCAATATCACGCGGCCCGCGGTCCGGCGGATTTTGTTTGCCGCGGTCCAGAGTTGCGGCTCGTCTTGCAGAAACGTCGCCACCGACGACGTCGTCACGCCCAACAATTTCGCCACGTCCCCAATGCTTCCCTGACGCGATTCAAGCAGATCGAGTACCAATTCCGCCGTGCGGGCGTAGTGGACGTTATGATGCGACACCGCGATTCGCCCAAGCATGACGACCGCCGCGAACCAATCGGGCAGCTCGAAGCGGCGGGGATCGATCGGATGGCGCATGTCAGTGGCAAGCTTCAGCTTGATCCGTCTGATCGCCCGCGATTTGTTTTCGGCCTGTGAACGCGACTCCCCGGCGATCACATGAAGCCCGCTCGGCTCGTGCGTCAGACGGATACAATTGCTGGTCTTGTTGCGTTTTTGCCCGCCGGGGCCCGATCCCCGAAACGCTTCAAAACGGCAATCCGCCAGGAACGCCTCGGCGGTCAATTCGAGCCAGCGCGGCGGCGGCTGTTTTGTCGGATATTCCGCTTTGTCGTCGCCGGGCGATGGTTTATCATCGGCGCGCATGAAACCTCCGCACCATCTTATGCCGTCTCCGAGCCGCCGGTCGTCGAATCGCTTCGTCGCCGCCTCGCTTTGGACGCCGACGATATTCGCGTTTATATTGGCGGGCATGGCACACCACGCATCGGCCGCCGACGACCAGACGCCGGCGCCGATGGATAAGCTGCCGTCGATTCCGCAGCTTCCCGATCCTTTCCTTCTTCCGGGCGGCTCCCGCGTCAAGGACAAGGCGGATTGGCTGCGCCGGCGCGAGCAGATCAAGCGGATGATTCTCGATTACGAATACGGCCATCCGGCCCCCGCGCCGGGAAACGTCAAAGTCGGCCAAGAAGTCTGGTCCATTCGCGAAAACGACGGCTCCGGCGGCATCGAAAAGGTGTTTGTATTGACGATGGGACCCGACGGCAAAGTGTCCACGCCGGTGGCTCTTACGCTGCCGCCCGGCAAAGGGCCGTTTCCCGTGATCGTCAAGGGAGATCTGTGCTGGGGGCGGGTAAAGCCGCCGATCGTCGCTGACATCTTGAAGCGCGGCTATGCGCTTGCCGAGTTTGACCGCACGCAGATCGCCCCCGACGACAAAACTCGCGACAAGGGCGTGCTGGCGGCGTATCCCGACGCCGATCAGGGAGACCTGGCGGCGTGGGCATGGGGCTTCAGCCGGGTCATCGACTATCTTGTGACGCAGGATTTTATCGATAAAGACAAGATCATCGTCACCGGCCATTCGCGCGGCGGGAAAGCCGCGCTGCTGGCCGGCGCGCTCGACGAGCGCGTGGCACTCACCGTCCCCAACGGCTCAGGAGCGGGCGGCGCGGGATGTTTCCGCGTGCAGCCTCCCAAGACCGAAAGCCTCCAGCGAATCGTCACGACCTTTCCCAACTGGTTTGGTCCGCGATTTCACGAGTTCATCGATCATGTCGATCAACTTCCCTTCGATCAGCATGAAGTCCGGGCCCTGGTCGCCCCCCGCGCTCTGCTTACCACCGACGGCCTCGGCGACATCTGGGCCAACGGGCCCGGCACCCAGGCCACCTATTTAGCCAGCAAGGAAGTCTATGCGTTTCTCGGCGTCCCGGAAAAGATCGGCATCCACTATCGTGAAGGCAAGCACGACCAGTTGGCCGAAGATTTCACCGCGCTGCTCGATTTCGCCGACCATGTGCTGCTCGGCAAACCCGCGGCTCAGGACTTCAACAAGCTGGCCTTCCCCGATGAGCCAAAGGCGTATTCATGGTCGGCGCCGACCGGAAAATAAGATGGCGTGGCGGTCGAATTCGGTTTGACGGTAGACGCGATACAAGCGTAACCGAATGGCGTCAACGAATATTCCTTATCTGGTTATCGCCGCTATCTATCACTGTGGGTTCAGCGCCATGTCAAGCTTCTCCATCACCGCCGGACTCGCATTGATCTTTGCCCGCTCGATTCGGTTCAGCGTCTCGACGCGAACGCCCGCCTTGTGCGCCAACTCGGCTTGCGACAGGCCCATCGCCCGGCGCGTTCGGATCAGGTCGCGGGCCGTCACGGCGCGGGCGTACTCAATTGCCGGATAATTCTCGTTCGGCAGCTTAGCTGGCAGCGGGGGCAACCCCCATTCCTCTTGCGGCGCCTTGCTTCGCCTTGACTCCCGCAAAAGTCGATATTCGGCTTCCGGCAAAACCACAAACCGCCTGCCGTTCATGGTGAATGTCGATGCACTCATGTATTCAGTCCTCGTGAAAGCCGTCGCGATGCCCGATCCGTTCAACTTGCACAACATCGCCGCGCACATGAAATTGCACTCGGTAATCGCCGGTGCGAATCCGATACTTGCCCGACAAATTTCCGATCAACGGCTTGGCTCCGCTTACCGCGGGCCAATTCGCTAGCCGCCGCAGGATGCCTGTCACTCGGGCGCGGATCACGCGAGGCAGCTTCTCCAACTCCCGGGCTGCGCCTGGCGTCAACTCAACGGACATGGAATTATTATTATTATTAACTACTTGTCTTATCCGTCAATGAATTGCGCCTATCGACCATCGAACTCTAGCCAGCCGCGATGATGAGGGGGGCAGCGCACAGGGCTTAGGCTTTTGCGGCCGACCGCTTATCTTCGCGGCGGATGGACCTGCGACTTGGTGGCGGCATTGTACTGCTCCTGCGCCTGCTTCACGGCGGCCTCCGCCTGGTCGAGTTCGATCTTGACCGGCGGGTATGCCGGATCGAGCTTCATCGCGTCGTCCAACTGCGACTGCAAAGCATCCCACGCGGCCTGGGCTTCCTTCTCTTTTTGTCGGGCGGCTACGAATTTGGAGTCGTTTTCGCCGGACTCGCGCTCCATCTTCTTCATGGCGATCGCCGAGTCGATGCGATCCTGCTGGGCCTTGTTGACGTCGTCGTCGGTCAGCTTGGCGGCATTGTCGTCCGCCGAAGCGACTTCCCGCTTGGCGCCCGCGTCAACGGTCGCCTGGGCCTTGGCGCGCTTGGCGATCTGCTCCTTGTATGCGGGATCATTTTCCAACGCGAGGCGAACTCTTTTCGACGCCGCCTCATACTCGGCTTTCGCCGCGTCCAGCGTCTCCTTGGCGGCCTTCCAATCGGGTTTCGCCTCATAGTTGACGGCGATTCGTTTGCGAATGACGTCCACTTCGCCCTTGACTTTGTTGAGCTTGATTCTGGCTTCGGCCAGCGCTTTAGTCGCGACGACCGCCGGGCTTGGCGGCCGAGGCGGCTGAGGGGCCGCGAAAGTGCCGGTCGCGAATGTCGATACCAAACTAAACGTCAATAAAACAAGTGCGATGCGCAGGCTCATGAAGTTCCTCCAGGCGATCGTAGGTCTCCGCGACGAGAAGCGAAGAGATTTCAGCATTTCTCAAGTAGCGGCAACGTCTCCACGTTTAGCGGCCCCGCTTGCGGGGCGTGTCGCGCGATGGAACGCCCTTTCCACCCACGCGAAAGACGCTCCAGAGCATTTCTCAAGTAGCAGAAACGTCTCCACGTTTAGCAACGCCGCTCGCGGGCGTGTTACGCGCCACTGCTCGCCGCACCAACCTGAGAAACGCTACCGGCTCGATTTCGTTAGTGCAGTTCGTCGGGTATGATACCAGATGGTACAGGCGCCGTGAAGTTGTCGGCGAGAACATACACCGGATCACCTTGAAGCAGGAATTCGACATCATCGTTATCGGCGGCGGCCACGCCGGCGCGGAGGCGGCGTGGGTCGGCGCGCGCCTGGGGGCGTCGGTCGCCATAATCACCCTCGATCCAGCCCGCATCGGGCAGATGTCCTGCAACCCCGCCATCGGCGGACTTGCCAAGGGCCAGATGGTGCGCGAAATCGACGCCCTCGGCGGCCTGATGGGAATCGCCACCGATAATACCGGCATCCAATTCCGCATGCTCAATCGGTCCAAAGGCCCAGCCGTATGGGGTCCGCGCGCGCAGGCCGACAAATATAAATACGCCGTCGAAGTGCAAAGATTGCTGGCCACCTGCCCGAATCTGCATTTCATCGCCGGAGAAGTGGCGGATATCGATACGGAATGCGACTCGCCCGGCGGTGGGTCGGCGTCTTGCGTCACCGGCGTTACGCTGGCCGATGGCAGGCGGATTTCCTGCCGGGCGGTGGTCGTCGGCTCCGGCACGTTTCTTCGGGGCCTGATGCACACCGGCGAACGCAAAACCCAAGGCGGGCGCGTCGGCGAAGCCGCCGCCGCCGGCCTTTCCGGATGTCTCGCCCGCCTCGGCCTTGAACTGGGGCGATTGAAGACCGGCACTCCGCCGAGGCTCAGGAAACAGTCGATCGACTTTTCGGCGTTCGAGGTTCAGCCGGGCGACGAGATTCCGCTGCCGTTTTCGTATCTCAACGAGTATGGCGCGCTTCCCGTATCGTCCGCGGCGCCGGAAGAACATTGGACGCCGCCGTTGCCGCAGGTCAATTGCTGGATGGGCGCCACCAACGAGACCATCCACGAAATTATCCGCGCGAATCTGCATCGTGCGCCAATGTACAGCGGCCAGATTTCATCCACTGGGCCGCGCTATTGCCCCAGCATCGAAGACAAGGTGGTTCGATTCGCCGACAAGAACAGCCATCATATTTTCCTCGAACCCGAAGGGCTGGACACCGATGAAATCTACTGCAACGGCATCAGCACCTCGCTGCCCGCCGACGTGCAGGATCAGATCATCCGCCTGGTGAAGGGCCTTGAAAAGGCCGAGGTATTGCGCTATGGCTACGCCGTCGAATACGACATGGTCTGGCCGACGCAGATTCGTGCGACGCTGGAAGTGAAGAACATTTCGGGCCTGTTTCTCGCCGGCCAAATCAACGGCACCAGCGGCTACGAGGAAGCCGCCGCCCAGGGGCTGACGGCCGGCGTCAACGCCGCGCGTTACGTCGGCAGCGGCGTCGCCGATTTCGTCCTTCGCCGCGATCAGGCCTACATCGGCGTGATGATCGACGATCTGGTGACCAAGCCGCCGACCGAGCCGTACCGGATGTTCACGAGCCGGGCCGAGCATCGCCTTCATCTTCGCAACGACAACGCCGACCAGCGGCTGACGCCCGTCGGCCGGGAGATCGGCCTGGTCGATGACAGCCGGTGGGCGCGCTTCGACGCGCGTCGCGCCGCGATCGAGAGCGGCGCCGCCTTGCTCCGGGTTATGCGAATTGGCCAGACGACGGGGTTTGAATTATTGCGTCGCCCCGAATCGACATGGGAATCGGTGGCCGGCGCCATTCCCGCCCTGAGCGCATTGGGCGCCGACGTCGGCCACCGGCTTGAGATCCTCGCCAAATATGAGGGGTATATTGTCCGCGAGCAAAAGCAGATCGAGCGGATGGCGAAGGACGAACAGAAGTTGATTCCGCCGACGCTGGATTACGCCGCGATTACAAATTTGCGGACGGAGGCCCGCCAGAAGTTTTCCAGGTTTACGCCGAGAAGCCTGGGGCAGGCCCTTCGCATCAGCGGCATTACCCCGGCGGATGTGACGGTTTTGGCGATTCATCTGATGAGCGATCGGGGGCGCGGGGCCACGCAACCGGGGCCAACAACCGCTACGGCAACCTGACAAGCCCTCTAATGGTCAAAGGGATTGGGTATATCCTGGAATCGGGAAGGAGCGCGTCTGGGCTCGGATGATTTTCCGACTCTTCACCGGCAGGATCAACTCGGCGTAGAAAGACTAACCGGGACGGAAAGACTAACCGGGAAAGACTAACCGGGACGGAAAGACTAACCGGGACGGGTCCAATAACGCGTTCTCACGCAACATTTCGGTTATTGGACCCGTCCCGTTTATCGTTTCTCGGTTCCATGGTGAACGGTGGCGCATATTCTAAATAAGCCGAGGGGCAACTGTTACTTAGAAGATATGCATGTACCCAAAAATAGATTTATCTTTTACATACGACGCATTTTGGTGGTCGTAATCGCGTTTGCGTCGCTAGCGATGGTCGGCGGAATCTTATCTACATTCGGCTGTGTTCATTGGTGGATTACAGTTCTTTCGTTCTTCTCCATTGGTGCCTTAGACTGTTTTATTTTCATCTACCTCGGCCGTGCCGAGAAACGTGAGTTAGGCAATTTTGAAAAATAAAGAATCGGCCATGGAGAAAACGAGAACGCCAATAAGCTGCTCGAGGGAAAGACGTCCGGCGGCGACGGGAAGGGAGTGACTCTCGGGGGAGGCTTGTAAGCGTCGGTTCGACGGCGACGCGGGAAAATTCTAAGGGGTCGGGGGAAAATTCTAAGTGTGCGCTTGGGGGACTTGTCGCGATCGCAGAAAAGGCGGCCAGATGCAGCGGCGTTGGCGGGGTAGCTGAACCTGATTTCTTTACTTCGCCTTCAAATACCCCATCGATTGCATCCACTCCGCGCACAATTCCGGCCAGTGGTTGACCGGATTTCCCGCCTTCCGCATTCCGAATCCGTGCCCGCCTTTCGTGCAGATGTGAAGCTCGGCGGGGATGTTCAGCTTCTTGTACTCGACATACAACATCGCCGCCTCGATCGGATTGGTATGGTCGTCGCCGGCCACCAGGAAGAACGCCGGCGGCGCGTCGGACGGCATGGTGAAGCCGGACCTCAGCGCGATCGTTCCCTTGGTCTCGACGAAGCCGCCGCCGTAGATGAAGACGATGAAATCGGGGCCTTTTGCGTCGTCCAACTGCGGGTCCTGCGGATAGGTTCGTTCGCCGCGATCCCAGGCGACGTGGCCGGCGAGGTTGGCGCCGGCGGAAAAACCGAGCAGCCCGACGCGATTGGGATCCAAACCCCATTCACCCGCGTGATGGCGGATGATGCCGATGGCGCGCTGGGCATCCTGCACCGGCATCTCGAACGGGAGTTTTTCGTCGCGCGTCGGCGTGCGGTATTTCAGCAGGCCGGCGGTGACGCCGATGGAGTTCAGCCATTGGCAGACTTTGGTTCCTTCATTTTCATAACTGAGCCGGGTATAGCCGCCGCCGGGCGCGACGACCATGGAGGCGCCATTCGGATTTTCGGGGCGATAGACCGCCAAAGTGGGATCGGTCACGTCGGTCACGCTTGTGGCGGTAGACGGCGATGAACGCAGCATTTTGAGGGTCGCTTCCGACCGGGGAGCCATGGGCGAGGGCACGCCATGCGGCCACAGTTTAAAGACAATTGGCTCGGGCAACGGATGATCCGCTACGGATGGTTGGGTCGCGGCGGGCGTCGCCGCATGGATGAACGGCGCGCAAAGCAACGCCAACCCGACGAAAAAGGCAAAAAGATTTTTCACGGAATGGATCCTTTTGAAAGCTTCCCAAATTCCAACCTGCGCGATACCATACTTGGCTCGCATTGTGCGGGCAAGTTTCTTTTAGACTGAGCGGAAGCAGAGGTTGTTATGGCTGATAATGAAGCCGGCGTCGTGGAACAGGATCAGGATGTGCAACCGGAAGAGGGCTTCCTCTATCCGATCACCATCGAAGATATTGGCCCCGCCGAGAAAAAAATCAGGGTCGAAATCCCACGCGAGCGAATCACCGAGGCGCTCAACGAGCAATACAAGGAACTGCGCCAAAAGGCCCAGATTCCCGGCTTCCGCGTCGGGCATGTTCCGCGCAAGCTTCTGGAAAAGAAATTTAGCCAGGACGTGAAGGACCAGGTCGCCAGCACGCTGGTGCGCGAAAGTTACGAGCAGGCCCTGACAAAAAATAAGCTTTCGGTCATCGGCGATCCCGAGTTCGAAGACAAGGAGGCGGTTAAGCTGCCCGAAGAAGGGCCGCTGACGTATGCGTTCCAGGTGGAAGTCCAGCCCGATATCACGTTGCCGGATTTCGCCAACTTGAGGGTCAAAAAGCCGAAGATCACCATTAGTGAAGCGAACATCGATCAGGCGATGCAGAACCTGCGCGAGCAGCAAGGCGTGTTGTTGCCGGTCGAGAATCGCGGCGTGCAGGCGGGCGATTATCTACTGGCCGACGTGGAAGTGAAGCTCGACGGCGCGGTGGTCGGCCAGCAGCCCAACGCGAATCTCGTGGTGCGTCCGGGTCGCATCGGCGGCATTCAGGTCGATGACCTGGAATCCAAACTCGCGGACCTGATGCCGGGCGAGAAGCGCTCGTTTACCGTCACGGCGCCCCAGACGCATGCCAGCGAATCGCTGCGCAACAAGGATGTCGAGATCGAAGTGTCCCTGAAAGATATTCGGCGGCTTGAGTTGGCGGAGATTACGCCGGCCTTCCTCGAAGATCTCGGCTTTACCGACGAAAAACAATTGCGCGACGCGCTTCGCGAGCAGATGGATGAAAAGATCGCTTACGACGTTCAGCAGGCGATGCGCGAGCAGGTGAACAAATATTTGTTGGAAACCACGCCGGTGGTGCTGGCCAAAAAGATGTCAAGCCGTCAGGCGGATCGGGTGGTGAATCGCCGGGCGATGGATCTGGCCGCGCGCGGCCTGAGCCAGGAGCAGATTATCGCCAATATCGAGCGCCTTCGGGCCGGCGCCGCCGACGAAGCGGTTCGTGAGCTTCGGCTGTTTTTCATTCTCCAGAAGATCGCCAACGACCTTGAGGTCGACGTGAGCGAGACGGAATTGAACGGCCGGGTGGCGATGCTTGCCGCTCAAGACGACAAGCGTCCGGAGAAGCTGAAGGCGGAAATGCAGAAGGATGGGCGTCTTTCCGATCTGTATGTTCAGATGCGTGATCAAAAGGCGATCGACCAGATTCTTTCCAAGGCGCAGGTCGAAGAAGTCGAAATGACCCCCAAGGAAGGCGAAGCCGCCGCCGAGCACGCATCGGCCGAAGCCCCGGCGGGCGAAGCCGAGGCACAGGCGTCTAACGACACCCCGACGCTCGAGGCTCCGACGCCCGACGCGTCATCGCCTGACGCGCCCGCGCCTGACGCACCGGCCGAACAAGCCTGAGGTTTGAACCCGGCCAAGCTTTTCCGATTCGCGTTCGGGAGACGATGTTCCACGAAGGACACGAAGGACAGGGAAGTATTTTCTTCTTCGTGCCCTTCGTGTCCTTCGTGGATATCTCCTCTTTTAGATTGCGACGCGCGCTGTCGCGGCGGTGATCGCAACACGTGCAGAAACGACCATGTCAATCATCAACGCGCCAAGGGGAACCGTAGACCTGCTTCCTGCCGAAAGCTGGAAATGGCAAGTCGTGGAACGCATCGCCCGCGATACGGCTCGCCTTTACCACTTCGGCGAAATTCGTACACCTGTCTTCGAGCACACCGAACTATTCCACCGCGGCGTCGGCGAGGCCAGCGACATCGTCAACAAGGAAATGTACACCTTCGACGACCGCGGCCAGCGCTCCATCACCCTCCGGCCCGAAGGAACCGCCGGCGTAGTCCGCGCCATGATCGAATCCGGCGCCTTCAACGACCAGGGCGCCCGCGCCAAGGTCTACTACATCGGCGCCAATTTCCGCTACGAACGCCCCGCGTCCGGGCGTCTCCGCCAGCATCATCAGTTCGGCGCCGAGGCCTTTGGAACCCCCGATCCGGATCAGGACGTGGAGTGCATTCTTTTGCAAATGGACTTTTATCGCCGGTGCGGCGTGAAGGACATGGAACTGCAAATCAATAGCCTCGGCGACCGTGAAAGCAAACATCGTTATCGCGATGCGCTCAAGGCGTATCTCACTCCCAAGGCTGCCGCGTTAAGCGAAGACTCCCAGCGCCGGCTCGAGCAGAATCCTCTGCGGATTCTCGATAGCAAAGACCCGCGCGACCAGGAAGCCTGCCAAGGCGCTCCGCCGGCCGGGGAGAGCCTGTCGGAAAAAAGCCAGATCCATTTCGCCCGCGTGCAAAAACTGCTGGCCGAGGGGAACGTGCCGTTCCGCGTCAGTCCCAGTCTCGTTCGCGGCTTCGACTACTACACCGAAACATTGTGGGAAGTGACGGCGGGCGGGCTTGGCGCGCAGAATGCCATCGGCGGCGGCGGGCGCTACGATAACCTCGTCGAGCAGCTCGGCGGCCGTCCCACGCCCGGCGTCGGATTCGGCAGCGGTATCGAACGCCTTCTTCTCGCCCTCGAAAACCAGGGCGTTCCGCTCCCGCAATCCGAGGCCAGGCTGATCTGGCTCGTAAGCCACGGCGACGCCGCCCGCGCCGAAAATTGGAAACTGATGGCCGAGCTTCGAACGGCCGGTATTGCATGCGATATGGATGTCTCCGGCCGAAGCGTCAAAGCTCAGTTCAAGCTGAGCGATCGCGAAAAGGCCACCTTCAGCGTCGTCGTCGGCGAAACCGAATTGCAGAATCGGCAAGTGGTTTTGAAGAACCTCAAGACGCACGAACAAAACACCCTGCCGCGCGACCAAATCGTCGAACGCTTGCGCAACATGTGATCATCGCCGCGCGTTGTGATCCACGAAGAACAGCAATGCGTACGAAGAATGGAAGTATCTATCTCTTCGTCGTGGCCCTTGATGTCCTTCGCGGATGATCTTTTTTCGGATCGAGAAATGCGGGAGTTATTTCGCGCGCATCCCCGGCAGGCTTGATCTCGCCTATGCGACTTGCGACTCCAGATCCGAATCTGCCGGCGTCGGCGGGGTTGGCCCGTCGATTTTGATGACGCGGGCGGGCACACCGACCGCCGTGGCGTAATCCGCGACGTCGGCGATGACCGCCGCCCCCGCGCCGATCACGGCGTACTGCCCGATCGAAAGGCACTGGATCACATTGGCGCCCAATCCGACGAACGCTCCCGCGCCGATCCGCACCCGCCCGGCCAGGCAAACGCCCGGCGCGATAAAGGCGCCCTCATGCACGATACATTCGTGATCGACGATGGCGCCGGTGTTGATGACCACCGAATCCTCGATGCGCGCCTCCGTGCAAATCACCGATTGAGCGGCAATGACGACATTGGCGCCCAATATCGCCGAGGGAGAAACGCTGGCCGTGGGATGGACGGCGTTGATCAGTTCAAAGCCCTGCTCCTGAAGCAGTCGGGCGTAGCGCATTCGCGTGCGGTTATCGCCGATCGCGATGATGGCGCCTTTGACCTTGCGTTGGCGGAGCTTGGGGAGCATATTGGCCGGCCCGACTACTTTAAGTTCGCCGACACTCGAGCCGGCCAGCGTCACGTCGGCATCGATGAATCCGATCGGCACATGCCGGCCGCCCGCGCGGAGTATGTCCAGAACGACTTTCCCGTGCCCTCCCGCTCCGACAATGATGACATCCATGTGCGACTCCTATAGCCAAGGATCGGTATAGAGTGATCGATTCAATGAATGTGTAGCGGCTAACAGGTAAGTCTAAGATTTACGAGAGCCCGTCCCAGCGCTCGACGTCCTCCTCGGTCGAGAGGCGCTCGGCCGCTCTCGTCGCCGTGCATGCGAATCGCGTGCGGGACGCGCCTGACTCCATCTGTGTGTGCCTGGCGTCCGCGTCCAAAACAGACCCTACCCGATTCCACGAAAAGTATATCAATTCAAAGCCATCAGGAACTGCGATTTGCATCATGATTCTATACTCCGGAAGTCGCCTCTCGGCGGTTCACCGTAAAAGAGAAATCCTCGCTCGCCCAGACTATATAACATTCATCGGGAAAAACCTAACAAAAACCTAAATTACCTCTGTTCTTCCTGCTGGTCGCATCGACGTTATGACCGCGCTACCATTAGTTGTGGTGGCAATTTTTGATGGTCCCATAATCTCTCGGTGTTTACGGTCTATAGGGGCATTGGAAGTTTGGTAGAGGTTAGGGTTCTACAACAGGGTTTCACTGAGATCGGGGAAAAATTTCCGGGATCAACAAGAGGGCGATTTCCTCGCGAACATGAAAGAGGGGCTATTACGGAACCGCAAGCCGCGCACTTTTCGCTTTTTTGGCCGATGGATAGACGTATCGTAGAGTATATGGATGGATGGATGTATCAGGCAGATTGGTCGGCCAACCGGGTTTAGGAAGCCGGGGCTGATCGTCCGATAATGCGTGGAATCATCGCGTCGGCTGATGGAGATTATATATATGTGTGGAATCATCGCGTATGTCGGCCGCAAGGTCGTTCAACCTTTGCTGATCGAGGGATTGAAGCGTCTTGAATATCGCGGCTATGACTCGGCGGGCATCGCGGTCATCGATGACGCCGGGCGTTTGCACATTCGCCGGGCGGTGGGGCGGATCAGCGTTCTGGAGAACTCGCTCAATGTCGCCAATCCCCTTCCGCCCGCGCGGATCGGGATGGCGCATACGCGCTGGGCGACGCACGGAGCGCCGACGGAAATCAACGCGCATCCGCACTCGGATAACTCGGGAAAAATCGCGCTGGTTCACAACGGCATCATCGAAAACTACGTCGCCCTTAAGAAATTTCTGACAGAAAAAGGACACACCTTTTCCAGCCAGACCGACACGGAAGTTCTGGCGGTGCTGGTCGGGGATTTATATGCCGATTTGAAAGCGCGAAATCACCTGCCGGCCGGCGTTTCGCTGCTTCAGCGCGCGGTTCAATCGGCGCTGAGCGAGGTCGAGGGAACGTATGGCATCGCCGTCGTCTGCAAGGATGAGCCGGACACGCTCGTGGTGGCGCGCAAGGGTTCGCCGCTGATTATCGGCGTGGGCAAGGAAGAGTATGTGGTGGCTTCCGACGCCTCGGCGATCGTCGAACATACGACGCAGGTGATTTATCTGAACGATAACGAGATGGCGGTTTTGAAGCCGGATTATTTCCGCACGACCACGATCGACGATATCGACGTCAGCCCCGTCGTGTCGCAACTGGAAAACAAGCTCGAGGAGTACGAGCTCGGCGATTACGAGCATTACATGCTCAAGGAAATCTTCGAGCAGCCGGCGGCGGTGCGGCGGTGTCTGGGCGGCCGAGCCGAGCAAAAGGAAGGGCGCATCGTCCTGGGCGGATTGGCCGATCACACGCGCGATCTGGTGCGCGCGCATCGTTATATCTTCACCGGTCAAGGGACCGCCTGGCATGCCGCGCTGATCGGCGATTACCTGATGGAAGACCTGGCCAAGGTGGTCACCGAGGCGACGTACGCCAGCGAGTTTCGCTATCGAAATCCGATCGTGGAAGAAGGGACGGTGATCGTCGCCATCAGCCAGTCGGGTGAAACCGCCGACACGCTGGCGGCGCTGCGCGAAGGAAAAGAGAAAGGGGCGCTGGCGCTCGGGGTGATCAACGTGGTCGGATCGACCATCGCCCGCGAGACCGACGGCGGCATTTATTTGCATGCCGGCCCGGAGATCGGCGTGGCCAGCACCAAGGCGTTTACCTGTCAGTGCGCGGTGTTGACGATGCTGTCGCTGTACGTCGGGCGCCGCAAGTTCATGAGCCAGGCCCAGACCCAGGAGATGATCGCCGGGCTTTGCGCCATTCCCGATCAGATGGAACAGGTGCTGGCCCAGAGCGACAAGATCAGGACCATTGCGGCCGAATTCTGCGGCCGGGAAAACTGGCTTTTCCTGGGGCGCGGCTATCACTATCCCGTCGCCCTCGAAGGGGCGCTGAAGCTGAAGGAAATCAGCTATATTCATGCCGAGGGAATGCCGGCGGCGGAGATGAAGCATGGGCCGATCGCGCTGATTAACGAGGGAATGCCGGTCGTCTTTCTCGCGACGCGCGGCGTGCAGTACGACAAGGTCATCAGCAACATCGAGGAAGTCCGGGCGCGCGGCGGAAGAATCATCGCCGTGGCCACCGAAGGCGACACCCACATCCGCCGATATAGCGACCACGTCATTTACATTCCCAACACGCTGGAGCCTTTGCAGCCGATGTTGAGCGTGATGCCGTTGCAATTGCTCGCGTATCACGCGGCGTTGGCGCGCGGGTGCAATGTCGATAAGCCTCGCAACCTGGCCAAAAGCGTGACCGTGGAATAGCCTCACCTCAAAAGGTGGCCATTAGTCCGATGTATCCGTTGATGGCGTTGATCGACGGATTTCTTTCCGGCCCTTCGATGCGGGCGTTGGAGATATGCCAGTATCGCACGCCGCCGATGAGAAACAGTTTATCATGAAGGCGCCAGGTGGCGCCGACGCCGGGTTGAAGGGTGAGATTGAAATAGGTTCCGGTGGCGGGGGTGCGGGCGGTGGCGTACGACACGCCGCCGCTCACGTCGGCGAAGAGGGAAAGCCGCCCGGCGTTGATCAGATGATGCCGGATGCGCAGATCCAGATCGCTCACCAGAGAGTCAGGCCCGGATTGATCGATCGCATAACCGGCCGCCTCGACGTTGACGGCGAAATTATCGAACAGGTAGTAACCGGCGCCGATCGAAACCGCTTCGACGCGCGCTCGGCTCAGCTGGAAACTATGCGCGTAATCGGCTTCCAACGTCAAATCGAACGTCCCCTTGGGAAAATTCGTCGCGGGAGGGACGGCGTCCTGGGCGCGGGCGGCGCCTGCCGCGGCGATAATGAAAATGAAGGCCGAAACGATCGGGCGCATGGCGGTTCCTTTCTGATTTTTTCCCGGAGGCGTCGGCGGCGCGGTCATGGCCGTGGTCGAATGATCGCGCTCGGCGCGCGATCGGCACTGTTGACCGGCGGCTGATAGCCCACACAATGCACTCACTTCAATGGAGCCGGAGGATAACCGAAATAAGATCGCTGTCATCGTCTGTGCCCAGGGCGCCGATCGAAGGCTTGCGGCGATTCTCGACGCGGTGACGGACGGGCATTTGCCGGTCGTGGTGGTGATGTCGCGACAAACCACGGCGACGGCCGATGTCCTTTCCGAATGGCAATTCGCGCATCCCGACCGGCCGGTGCGCGGCGTCATTACGTCGCGGCGGCGCGTGTTAACCGCCGGTTTCCTCGAGGCCAGGGCGCTACACTGCACCCACGCCGTGACGATCATGGCCGGCGATGATTGTGATCCGGCCGACCTCCCCGCGCTGTGCGCGGCGTCAAGGGCGCACCCAAGCGGCGTCGTGATCGGATACCGCCGCGATCGGCATTCCCGCCGTTCGTTCGTCCATCTGTGCAATCGCCTGCTCTGGCTGCAGACGGGGCTGCGCATTCGCGACAGCCAGTGCGGCCAGCGCGTCTATCCGCTTCGGCTCATCGATACCATCGACGGGAAGCATAAGCATTATTTCGGCCATGCCGAGCTGCTTGCGTGGGCGGCGTGGGCCGGGTGCCCGGTCTTCGAGACGCCGCTTACGCGGACTCCGTCGTGGAAGGCCCAGCGGCGGTCGTATCTGGTACAATTGCGATATAGAATGCGCGAGATCGAGCTTCACGCGGGGCTGCTTTTGCGAGAACTCAGCGGGCTGCCTTATCCGCATTACGAAGGCGGCGCGCAGCGCCGGCCCTTTTGGCGCGGATTCTGGCAGTGGTGTAATCCGCTGCGCGCCTGGCGCGAATTACGCCGCGGCGGCGCCACCCGCGGCGAAATGGCCGCCGCCGTGGCCGCAGGCGTTTTTATCGGCAATCTGCCGGCCTATGGATTTCAGACGATCCTGGCGCTCTATGCCGCCCGGCGGTTGCACTTAAACCCGGTGGCGGTGGTCGCCGGGACGCAGGTCTCCACGCCGCCGCTGGGCCCCGCCCTCAATCTTGCCGGCGCGTGGCTCGGGCACCTGCTGATTCATGGGCAGCGCCTGCCGCTGGCGGAACTCAATCCGTTCCGGCACGGCTTTCTCGCCCGCGCGCTCCCGTTTCTGCTTGATTGGACGGTCGGATCGGTGGTGCTAGGAACGGCGACGGGCATCATCGCTTTCGTTGCCGCCAAGCTGCTGTTCGGTCTTGTCGAGCAGGCGGGGGCCGAGCCTGACGACGACGCTTGCGAAAAAATGGGGGAAGGGCGCGGCGCGGTTCTGTCGTCACGGACGGCGCCCTGACGGAGCGACAAATCACCGGGCGGTAAAGTGCGATATGCTACAAGTATGCGATTTAGAGCGTTTTTTCAGCTTGCCGGTAGCGTTTTTCTGTTTAGCGGCCCCGCTTGCGGGGCATGTTTCGCGATCCAAGGTGCGCGCCGCCAACATGAACAATGCTCTCGGGCATTTGCACCGGTCGAGCGGGCGTCTTTATGCGGGCGTCTTTAAGCGGCCGTCTGATTTTCCCGCTCGCCGGCGGGCGTCTCGAAAAACTCGACGGACATGGCGTTTTCATGGTCGAAGAGGATCGACATCGCCAGAAAGCCGTCGCGCGGCAGCGGATAATACCAAATTGCCGAATCCCAAAATGTGATTCCCACGCCGGCGCCGACCGGACGATGAAGAACGGCGCCGCGCGGAGGGCCGAAGACCGAGTGAATCGTCAGTTTAGTGGACCCGACAATGGCGTCGGCAAGCGCCGGCAACGCGTTTTCGAGCGACGGCCGTGGAACGCGCAGGACCCGGCGGCGGCGCCTGCCGCTGACTTTGTTGAGCAATCGGCGCAACAGCGGTTCGCGGATAACCAGCGTCGCGGTTTCCATCCCGGCGAGATTTGCCGCCGACCAGAGGGCGAGGCGGTCGCCGTATCCACGGCGGGAGCGGGGCCTGGGATTTCGCCACGAGGATGTCGAAGGGTAATAATGGGGTCCGTGCATCGAGTGTCGCTCAAATGACGCCGATCCGCGCCTTTGCCGCCATTGATGGTTATCGGCCGTCGGCGCGAGCGAACGTGAGCACTTCCGATCCGGCCCGCCCGGCATTACACTCGGGGGCATGAAGCCCCGCACGTTGATCCTTCGCACCGCCGGTACCAATTGCGACGCCGAAACCGCCTACGCTTTTGAATTGGCGGGCGCCGACGCCGAATCCGTTCACATCAACCGCCTGCTGGCCGATCCGGCCATTCTCGATCGTTTTCAATTGCTGGCCTTTCCCGGCGGATTTAGTTACGGCGACGACATTGCCGCCGGTCGCATTCTGGCGAATCAGATCGCGCATCACCTTCGCGACGATTTGCGAAAATTCGTCGATGCGGGCAAGCCGGTCGTCGGTATCTGCAACGGCTTTCAGGTGCTCGTCAAAACCGAACTTCTGCCTGGCCCGCTGGCCGGGCGTAGCGGCCAGACGTGCACCCTGGCGCACAATGACGGCGGCCGTTTCATCGCCCGCTGGATTCACCTGGCGCCGCGCGGGAACAAATGTATCTGGACCCGTGGCATCGGCCCGCTGGAATTGCCGATCGCCCATGGAGAAGGAAAATTCGTTCCGCCCGATGAGACATACCGGCGGGCGCTGTGGGAGAACGATCAGGTGGCGCTGATCTATACCGCGCCTGACGGCGCGCCGGCGCAAGGCGCCGCCCCGCATAATCCTAACGGCAGCGTCGATGACATTGCCGGAGTCTGCGACGATTCCGGATTGGTATTTGGCCTGATGCCGCACCCTGAGCGCCATGTCGATGCAACGCAGCACCCGGCGTGGACGCGCCGTTTGCCCCTGGCGCCTCGCGGCGCGGGACTTGGCATCTTTCAGAATGCGGTTGACCATGTCCGCCAGGGCGTCGGCGTGTAACCGCGGTCGGCTCATTTCCCAATTTCCCGCAATTCCATTTGCGAAAAATTCACCGTTCCGTAATATATCGGCGGCGGATAACATCTCGTTCATGTGCAGCGAAGTGGTGATTGGCGTCCGTGGTAGCACAGGCTTTGCTTGGATTTCCCGGACGGACGATCGGAGCCTCTACGACCTCGGACCGATAATAGTCTCCGAGCGAGCTGAAAATATGGCTTACTAATATCGGACCTTTGCCTCACATTACTTGAGCAAATTTTTATCGGAATCATTTAAGCGTTTTGTGGCTGTGTGCCGAACAAGTCAAAACATACAGACGGTTCAGATGGTCTGACCGTCACAACACTCCCAGAAGGAGGCATCGAATGTTGCGGAAAGTTATCGTAATAGCGGCCGTGTGCTTGCTGCCGGCGTTGGCGCATGCTCAAGCCGCTCGTGGACCGTGGGAATTGGAACTCGGTGGAAGCGGCGCCAACGGCCCCAACTTCAACGGGTTTTCCGCGGCCGTGGACGGAAGCATCGGGTACTATTTTAGTGACGCCTTTGAAATAAGCCTCCGGCAAAACGCTCAATATGACGACACCGCCGGCGTTGGCTGGAACGCATCCACCCGCGTGGCGGCGGATCTGCATATTCCGCTCGGCGACCAGGGCCAGTTCGTGCCGTTCGTCGGCGCCAACATTGGCTACGCCTACGGCCACCCGTTTCATGATACGTTTGAAGCGGCGCCTGAAGCTGGCATGAAGTTCTACGCCAACGCCACCACTTTCATCTATGTGTCCGTCGAGTATCAGTTCTTCTTCGACCAGCACAGCACCACCCCCGGCGTCTTCCGGAATGGTGAGTTCATCTACGGGCTGGGCATCGGCTTCCGTCTCTGATGCGTCGGAACCAATCGCATTGAATCAAATCAAACCGGGCGGCCCCAAGCCGCCCGGTTTTGTCATGGCGCCATCTTCGCGAACTTCTCCAACATCGAATAATCCCCGCGCCACGTCGTGTACATATAGCCTTCCACGCCCGCGACTTTTCTCGCCGAGTCTATCCATTCCTGAAACTGGGAGAGATCGTTGTCGTAGTAGCCGGCGATCAACTGCTTGTTTCCCCGTTCCGCGAAAAACTTCAACGACTCGTCGCGCTTGCCGTGGTTCCAATTCACCACAAGCACCTCTTTCGACAACCCCTCCCACGACTCCAGCCACGGCCCGTTGACAAGATAGTATGGACCTTTAACGGCATTGTGTAACGGATCAAACATATCATTCCACACCGCAGACCGCGCCGGCTGAAGCATTTTCGTGCATTGCCGAACGTTCTCCGCCAGCATCTGTCCAGGCGTCTGCTTTTTTTCCTCGCACGATTCGTCCCACCCGAACACCCGGAATTCATCGTGCGACATCATGTACAGCGGCGCGTCCCAAATTGTCTTCATCCCTTTGGCTTGATCGGCCAGCAGCATCATCGTCTTGGGCTCCGAAATACAAGCCGCTACCTGTCCGTCGTAGATAATCGGCGGGTAATACCATGACACGCGCAGTCGCTGTCCATCCGGCAAATGAGTATGTATCACGGGCGGCGCGTGGTATGCCTGATACTCTCCCGCGTAAGGTACATTACCCATGTGCGGATCGGCGATCGGTTTATAGTCCGAGCCTTCTTTCAGCACTTTCCCTGTTTTCTCGTCTTTTACGACGCACGGCGCCCCCGGCCTTCGAAGCACATTGACCAGCCCGACTTCGTCGATCGACCAATCCTTCCACTGAAAGCTCGCCGTGACGTTGCTCCATAAACCGAAATACACGTTCACGTCCTTGTGATTCAGAGAGTCAAAGACGACGTCGCATTGTGTCCACTCGCCCGCCTTGGCGTGCAGAAATTCATATTGGAGGCCGACGCCGCCAGATAACACGGCGATTTCAGGGCGCCCGTTCAGCGCGTCGGTCTTGATCTTGACCGAGATGTGATAACAGCGGAATTCCGGGACTGTCAGCTTGTATACAAAGCGGGCAGGTCCCTTGCCCGCCTTGACCGTGGCGATATGTCCGTCGATGGTTACGATCGGATCGTGAAAGGCCATTTTATCGAAACGAACCGCCGGATCGGCGATCAGCTCGGCGTTGCCGTCATGGACGACAAACAGCTGGTCCTTCACGGGAACGCCTTCGGCCAAATTGGGATCTTGCGAAAGCAGATCGTTCGAATAGCCGATCGAAAAAAGGGCGGGGACGATCTGCAACTTCAAATCGGCGGCGATTTTCTTCGCCCGTTCGCAATTCTTGAAATAGCTGGGCGGCAGCAACGCCAAGCGAGAGAATTTTGAGTCCGCGATCAGGACATGGGTATATCCCGCCGCCGCCGCTCGCGTCCAGATTTTTTCGGCCTTATCGAGATTCGCATTCACGAGAAGGTTGATCGGATAATACAGCCACAACTGCGGCTTCACGTCGGCCCCGGCGTTCGGAACGAACATGGCAAGTAGCGCAAATACAACCAAAAAGCTGGAACCTCGCATACCAATATCCTCGCCTGAAAAAAGTTACGGAGTTGACGCCTTTTGTACCCGCGCCGGCGTCCGACGTGGAAGATGGAGAGGCGGACAGGCGTTGGAGCAGTTTCACGTCGCTGTAGTGTTTCTTCGTTTAGCGGCCCCGCTTGCGGGGGAGCTTCGCCATCGAAACTCGCTCCACCAACATCAACACGCTTTAGTTCAGGCGAGGTGTCGTGATTGCCGGCGCGGCGATGCGTTTTGCAGCGATCGCTTACGAGCCGAACGATCGGGCTCGGGAATGTATTCTTTGAGAAACTCCGGCCGATCACTTCGGCCGCCGCGCTGATAATCGCGCCAAAGCGATACCGCCACGCTCTTTGGCTCCCATCGTCTTTCATCGACCAGGTAGCGAAATAGCGATTCGAAGAGTACCGGAAGCGCGATCGCATGATTGCGGCCCACCCGCGCGTAAAGCCAATCCGTGAATTGTAGAAACTGGCGGAACGGAGAGGAATCGGCGCCCGCTTCGCCCTCGCGCGGCGAAGACCAAATCATCGGCGTCGTTTCGCGGAAATTTCCGCTGTTGGCCATCAAATCCCAGAATCGCGAAAACCTGCGCAACCGTTGAAGCGTCGCAAAATCGATCTGATTCGTCCGCAAAACCTCGTACGGCGGATGGGGACTGTAGACCATCCCCCACTGCGCGTCATGCCGAACGATCGGCGTTCCGCGCAGCCGTTTGAGAATCCCGACCTGAATCTCCTGCGGCCCCAAACTCACCAGCCGATCAAAGCCCGAGGCGAAGCTGTCGATGTCCTCCCCCGGCAGGCCGACGATCAGATCGGCATGAACGTGAACGCCGGTCTCTTCGCGGAGAAACTTCAGATTGCCGGCAAGCTTGGCGTTGTCCTGTCGCCGGCTGATGCGCTCGGCCACCGTTTCGTTGAATGTCTGAATGCCCACTTCAAACTGCAGCGCACCGGGCGGAAAACGCCGGATTGGTTCGCGCAACGCCTCGGGAAGACGATCCGGGATCATTTCAAAATGCAGGAACAAGCCAGGCTCATATCGCGCCCAAAAAAAATCCAGGATGGCCCGGCTGATGTTGAGGTTGAGATTAAAGGTCCGATCGACAAATTTAAAATGCCGCACCCCGCGGGAAAACAGGCTTTCCATCGCCGGCAAAAACGTGTCGAGCGGCGCATTTCGCACCGGCACGTCGAGCGACGACAAACAGAATTCACATCGAAACGGACACCCGCGCGACGCCTCGACGTAGATCACCCGATGGGCGATATCGCGTTCGTCATAAAAATCGTACGGCAACCGCAATGTCCTCGACGCCGCGATTCGTTCGAGCGGGCCACTGGACTTGTCGGCGAATTCCGGCAAATCCGCGGCGATGACCTTTGTCAGCGGCCCGCGCCCCGCGAGCAATTTTTCGCAGAGGCCGGCAAAAGCAAAATCGGCTTCGCCGGTAATGACATAATCGGCCAGGCCGACGATCTCCTGCCGATCCGTTTCATGGCTTACTTCCGGCCCGCCAAGCACGACGATCACGTCTGGCCGGATTCGCTTCAGCTCCGCCACGACGCGCAACGCCGGCTCGGCGTTCCAGATATAAACGCCGACGCCGACGATTCTGGGCGATTGCGCCAAAATAGCTTCAACGACGTCCAGCGATTTTTGCGAACTATCGAATTCGATAATTCGCGCGCGATTTTGCAGGGCGCCAAGGTTGGCCATGAGGTAGCGCAATCCAAACGCGGCATGCGCGTATTTGGCGTTGAGCGTTGTAAGAACGATATCCGGCACAGTCCCATATTAGTCGATTCAAGTCCGTTTTACTGGAATCGAACTTTGAATTACGCCTAGCACCGGCGTCTGGCCTTTCTACCCTGTCCGAGACACAGCCGAAACAGTTCTGCTATGCGTAGCCCACCGCCGGCACCCGAACACCCAACGCAAGTACGGCCACTCAGCGGAGAGACACTTTAGCCGCGTAACACTTTCCGCGGTCTCACTTTGTCGTTATCTCTCCCATCTTCACCACTTCAAAATCCGCCCCCTTCACTTTCGTCAGGGCGTGGAGATCATCGTCGTTCCACCGCGGATCGGGCGATCCGGAGACGAACCAGTCGCTGCCGTTGTCGGCCACGATCATGCCATAGATTTTCAGTGCTTTCAGGATCGCCTGACAGGTCGGCGAAAACCTGGCGATGTCGTAGCCGGCCTTGAGCCGGACGCGCATACCCATCGGCGGGAGATTTGAATCTTTTTTGTCGCTGGCGAAATGTGTCGCCGGTGGAACGTACGCTTTTCGGCTCTTCACGATCGTGAATCGCAATGCGTGCTTGATCTCTTTCCGCTCGGCCGCCTCATCGTAGCGGACCAGCCCAGGAAAGATCGGCAAGCCGGCGGCGTCGGCGCTGGTCCAACCTTTGGGCCGCTGGTTGTCACTTGTTTTTGTGAGATCGAATATGGCGCCGCTTCCGGCTCTCCACCCTTTGCCGGCGGCGGGCGGATACGACGAGAAAAGTTCGTACAACTTCCAATGATCGCGGTCGATGATCAAAATGTGGCGGTCGCCGGTCGACTTGAGACCGCCTTCGATCGGCGCGTCCGGCGGTATCGGATAGGGGCCGGGATCGGATTCGCCGGCGTATTGAAAATCCACTTTTACCTTTGGCGCGTCGCCGCCGACGATCACATAGGCGATGCCGGACGGGACGCCGTCATGGTCGGCGCCAAAATCCGGATGCAGCGGCCTTTTCAGTCCGATGCTCGCGATGAGCCGATCCGAATCGGGATCGAGCGGCTCTTTGGAAATGTCCTTGTTCCACGGATCGGCGGCCGGGAAAACCAATCTTCCTTGCAGGCTCTTGCCGACTCCGGATTCGATGACGGAAGTTGCCGCCGATCCGCCGACGGCGAGCTTGCCCACGCAGAAGAACAGGGTCGCCGCCGCCGTCCCGGCCGATATCCACCTGGCATGTCGGGTCGTATTGGGTCTTTCCATGAAGTCCCCGCTTTCCGAATAAATTTTATCCGCCGGGCTCAACTTTAGTCGCGGAGGCGCGGCTATTGCGTATAACGGATGCATGGTCGTCACCTGGCAAATGATCGTCGAGCTTTTCGTACTGGCCATTCCCATCGCGTGCGTGGCGCGCACGGTGGTGTTCGAGGAAGTTTTCCGTGAGGCTCGCGAGTATTGCAAGTGCCGGAGCGAAACGTGCAGCAGAATACTGGAGAAAAAGTTCTTCTACCTCTTCACCTGCGAATATTGTTTCAGTCATTATGTGACGGTCTTGTTCTTGTTCATCACGGGTTATCACCTGCTGTTTCTCGATTGGCGAGGATACCTCATTTCTTTCTTCGCGTTGGTATTCGTCGCCAACGCGTATTTGAATCTCTACAATCGGCTTCGCATCGATATAACGGCCCAGAAGGTACAGACGAAGGCGACCGAACAGGAGATCGAGAAGATCGCCAAATCACAGGAAGATCCGCATAGTCCTTGACGCCCACGAATCGCCGCCGATAGTTCGGTCGATGGATTCGACGCATGCTCCTCCGATCCAGCGGCCGTCGCCGCCGCGCTTTTCGCACGCCTCGACCGCTTCCGCCGGATTCCTCAACGATCGCCGATTTCTGAAAATTGCCTCGATCGCTCTGGTCTTGATCGGCGCTCTATTGCGGCTTCGGCAATATCTGGCGCGCACCTCATTCTGGGGCGATGAGGCGTTTATCGTCAGAAATATTCGGCTGCATTCGCCGATGCAACTCTTGGGAAAACTGAACTGGGATCAGGCGGCGCCACCGCTGTTTTTGTGGGCGCTCAAGGGCATCTCCAGTGTCGCCGGGCAGGGCGAGTATGCGATGCGATCGGTTTCGCTGACGTGCAGCCTGCTCGGATTGGCGGTCTTCGCGGTCCTGGCCCGGCGGCTATTGCCTGGGCCGGCGGCGCTTTTTTCCGTGTGCCTTTTTTGTCTCGCTCGCCGGCTGGTCGAATACGCCGCCGAGGTTAAGCAATACGGCGGCGACGCCACGGTGGCGGCGCTGCTCCTGCTGATCGCGCTCGGGTGGGACGGCTTTTCGGCGCAACGCCGGCTGATGTGGGCGGCGGCGTTCTCGGCGATCATGGTCTGGTTCTCTCACCCGGTATCGATCGTTTTTGGCGGCGTGAGCGCCGCGCTCTCGATTTCGTGCCTGCGAAGCGGCCGCCGGGCGACATTCATCGCATTTGCGTCCAATGCGCTTTTCGCGGCCTCTTTTATCGCGCTTTACCTGGCGTCGATCCGCTGGCAGCACACGGATTATCTGTTCCGGTATTGGAGATCGGCTTTTCCCGACTGGCGCCATCCCAGCCATTTCCCCGGCTGGCTCGCAAGCCGATTCTATAACTTTCTGCAAACCCCGTATCGCTGGGCGGCGCCGGTCTTCGCGGCGATGATCGTACTTGCGGCGGTACGGGCGATCCGCCGCCGCGAAATCGAACGATGGTCCGCGTGCGCGGCGCCGATCGCGCTGGCGGTCGTGGCCGCTTGTCTGCGGCAGTATCCATTCAACGGAGAACGGCTGACGCTTTTCCTCATGCCGCCGTTGTTTCTTCTGGTGGGCGCGGGGGCGGCGGAAGCCTGGGATATTCTGCCGAAGAATTTGCGCGTGGCGTGGTGGGCGATTCCCGCGTCGCTTTTCGCCACGGGTTTGGTGCAGGGCATCGGGCGCCTGATCCATCCGCTATACGCTTCCAACATCCGGCCTGCCGTCCGATATGTTCAGGCGCATCGCCTTGCGGGCGATGCGCTGCTGTTGACCGGAGAACGCATCGGCGATTTCAAGCAACGTCCGTTCAACGACCGCCATCAGGAGGCCTTATGCTATTGGCCCGATCCGCCGCCGCCTCTTTACACGGATATCGCTTCGCTGGACGAAGTTCACGAACGGCGTTTCTGGGTGTTGATGACGTTCGATCCAGTTGAACAGAAAAAAATCGGCGCCGGTGTTGACCCCAGGGCGCTGCAACCGTTTCTTGCGGATTTTCGCGCGATCGCCGTGCAGAAGGATTGTTTTCTCGACGAACGCGGCGGCGCCGCCTATCTGTTTGAGCGTTGAGAGCGATCGCGGTAGCTCGCCGTCATCGCTTTGCTCGGCTTATTCCGCCGTACCACGCGAGATAATAATCGGTGGGTTCATTCCGGCACAAAAACATCTCTCGATCGAGCCGAACGCCGGGCACGGCGTGCCAGGTTCGATATTCATCGGTGTCGAATTTACGATTGGCGGCCAGTATGACCCACGTGCCGGCTGGAACGTCGGCGGGAATAAAATCGGCTTTACGCAAAGGTAAAAAAACGCGGGCATGCGCATAGTAAAAAGTTTCGGGCTTGTCGTACGCCGCCGCGAAACAGGCTACCAGGGCGTTGTCGCCAATGACATCGCGCAGTTTTACGGAGGTCGTGTATTTGGTCGAATCTTTTGTGCGGGCGATATGCCGTTGCATACCGAAGGGAACGGACGTGAGGACGAACAGCGCGACCAATCCCCACGCGCCTCGCCAGGAATACGACAGGCGGCGAACGGTCCAGAACGCTACGACGATCGCAATGATCGCGGATACGACGATCATGGCGCGAAGCGAGTGCCCATTCCAGCATTTTGCGCCGAGGCCGACGGTGGCGAGCATTAGCGCAATGGCCGACACGACCGCAATTCCGCGGAGCCAGTCCGCGGTTCTCCGGGTTTTGACGGCCGCCGTCGCGACCGCGCCGGCCAATGGGCAAAACAAGATCAACGTCGGGTAGGCATATCTGGGGTTTGAATTTCCCGTGGCGACATAAATCGCCCAGGCGATCAGCACCGCCGCGATCAGCGCGAAAATGATTCGGCGGCTTTCGTCCTGAAATTGCGCGCGGACGTCGGCGTCAAACGCCAGCGGCATCGCAAGCGACATCGGAAACGCATAAGCGAAAAGCGACGGAAGGAAAAGATAGAACGACTTGGCAAGCTCGCCGACGCCATGCGGATAGAGACGGCTGGCGCCCTCGCGGACGCCGGCCGGATCGAACGGCAAGCCGTGCGCATGAAGGCTCCGATGAGCGGCCCAGGCATACACGCCGGCGCTTATCCCGCCGATCAACAACGGCGCCCAAAACGGCGGCGACAAGATCCGGCTTGCATGATGATGGCGGATCGCGAACGCCGCGCTCCAGCCCCACACGCCCAGGATGATCGGCAATGCCCCCGGGCCCTTAGTCAACAACGTGCCGCTGAGCGCGAGGCCTGCGGCCAGCGTCCAGACCGCCCGCCGACCGGGTTTGGCGTCATGTTGAACGATCAGCGACTCGATGCCGCATAATGCGGTTACCGCGGCGAAAAAAGTATTGGTGGCGTCGATGTCGGCCACCTGCGATTGCCCCCAGACGGCGATCATTCCCGCCGCGCACATGCCGGAGATGAGGCCGGGCGTTTTTCCGAACCATCGCGCGGCAAACCAGCACGCCACCGCGCACAGCGCCGCCCCCGCCAGCGCCGAGGGAAGCCGCCAGACGAATACGTTTCCCCGGCCGGCGATGATCTCCGACGCCGCGATAAGCCAATGATGCAGGGGCGGCTTGGTCATGAACGGATTGCCGAATAGGGTGGGGACGAGCCACCAGTGCGACTGCACCATCGCGCGCGCGGGGAAGACGCGATGCGCTTCGGTTCCCGCCAACGGCGTGACGCCGATCCACGGAAGGTGCATGGCCAGCGAGAGCAGGAAGCAGATCAACGCCGAGACCGCCGGCGCCGGGACCGATGCGCGCGGCGCGGCGCTATCGCCGGCGTTTAGCGGAATGGCGTGAGTTTGATTCGTCGCGGTCGCGTGCATGGTGGTGATTTGGCGTCGGAAGCCTTCTGGGCAATGTTTACGATACGATGCAATGTGCCGGGTCTTGAGGAGGAAATTTCATCTTCATCGGGCGAGATCTATTCGGGACACACGCCCCGCAAGCGGGGCCGCTAAACGCGGGAACGCTACTGCGATCTGAAAAATCCTCTAATCCACCGGAATAACATGATCGGCCTGCAATTGCAGCTTCCATTGGGATAAATGGTCCTCGACAAATCGAAATAGAAGGGGATTGCCGTGGGGTCTGTGATGATAGCGTTGGGTTTCGGCGAACGCTTCGGATTTCGGTTTCCGTTGAACAAGAATACGATAGGTCGCGATAACGCCGCCGGTGCGCTGGGCGCCGGATTGGCAATGCACGAGCACCGCCTTGCCGGCGCGGTTGGCTTCGACGATCGCCTTGATGGCGTCCGGATATGATTGCGGATCGCCGACGCCGTCGCCGCCAAGACGATAGTTGTTCAGATGCGGAATTCCCATCTCCGCCGCGATTCGTTTCTCGGCCACCGCGTCGGGCGTGGACTCTCGCGAGAGATCGACGATGACGGCGATGTGATTCTCCTGCAGTGTTTTGCGGAGGATGCGGCGGGAAATTTGAGCGCTGCGGTAAATCCGCCCCGGCTCGACCACGCCGAAATTGTCCGGGTAAAACTGATTTCTTAAGCCGGCGTACCACCAGATCGTCAATGCGGCGGTCAATGCGATCGCCGCCGCGACGGCCAGGACCCATCGTTTTCGGCGAAGGGCGTCGGCGTGGTGATGTAGCGGCGGGATGTCGCGCGCGCCCCCCGGCGCCGACGCGGAACTGGATAAAATTTCACGGGATACTGTCATCACGCCCTCACGTTAAGTCCGGGCTCGCTTAAACGTCGGCTTTTGCGACAAGGCGAGAATTTTCGACCACCACCGCATCAGTTGGACCGAGAAATAAGCCAGCGGAAACAGCAGGACCAGCAAGACGGCCTCGAGCCAGCCGGCGTAGCTGGCGACGAAGGCGGCATCATATACGATGAGCCAGAGCAGGCCGTACAGCATGAGCGTTTGTCCAGCTTCGCGGCTGGATCGAGCGTGCCTGCGGACATAGGCGGCGACGCCGACGAAAACGATTGCCGCGGCGATGGGCGCCAGCAGGGGGAGCGTGACGACGGGCTTATCGATCAGTACGATGTGGCGCCACCCGCGCCGCATCGCCAGCAGGCCGACGAAAAGCCCGTCGACGGCGCCGAGGCCGCCGAGGATCGTCCACCAGTGAATTCGCGTCAGCGGCGGGCGTTTTTCCTCCCATTGGTACGCCACCGCCGAGAGAATGGTCACATGATTCAGGAGGAACAACGGATGCCACAGCACCGGAACCTGCGGCCCCGGGACCAGGCAATGGAAAAAGCGGATCAAGCCCAGGGCAAGCAGTCCGGGAGCGACGAGAAATTTTCCGGCCAGGTCATAGAAGGAGATCAGGGCGGCGGTCCAGACGGCCAGGAGCAGCGATTTCCAGTCCCCCATCACCCACGAATAATACGCCGCCGCGGCCAAGGCGCCGGTCACCAGGAACAGCATGAACGCATGCGCGGTGAAGACGCCGACCCGCCCGCTGGGAAGGGGCCGATGCGCCGCGATTTGCCGATCGCGGCGCCGATCGGCGATGTCATTGAGGCTCATTCCGAACCCATAGAGCCCGATCGAGACGGCGGCGATCGAGATCATCAGCGCGGCTTCGAGCGGGTCGTGCTTATTTTCCGCGTCGCAAAAACCGGGCACGCGGCGGATGATCAGCGCGGTCGCGTAACTGTCGGCGATGGCCGTGAAGACCAGCGCCATCCGCGAAAGCTGAAGAAGCGTCAGTAGGCGTTGCGAGAGAAGTTCGAACATCGCAGCGTACGGTATGAGGGGAAGCGGGAAAGGTAAAGCGGGCGCATGACCGTCTTTGCGCGCCGCGTAAGATCCAGCTCGAAAAACGAGTGTCGCGGGCATGGCCATCCGAAGCCGATCCCTGGAATTCCGGCTGAGATCGAGGTTTTGCGCGCAGAGACGGTCATGCACCCAGGTAAAGCGTCCTAAGCGGCCCGCCCGCAAATCCCCACGCGACGGCATCGCGCGGCGCCCGCGTCTTTACCCGAGCGGCTTCATGGCTTAAGTTTTGGCCATGAGCGTCAATGCACCCGACCCGTCTGTTGCCCGCATTTCGGCGGGCGTGCGCGTGGCGATCGTCGCCGCGCGATTTAACGCGTCGATCGTGGATGAGCTGTTGTCCGGATGCCGACGGCGGTTGACGGAACTGGGGGCCGAGGAAAATTGCGTGGAAGTGTATCGGGTGCCGGGCGCGTTTGAGCTGCCCGTGGCGGCGAAGGTCGCGGCGCAAACCCGGCGGTTCTCGGCGGTTATTTGTCTGGGCTGCGTCATACGGGGCGATACGCCGCATTTTGAATATGTGGCCGGCGAAGCCGCCCGCGGCATCGGCCAGGTTTCCGCCGCCGAGGGGTTGCCGATCATCTTTGGCGTTCTCACCACCAACACCGAACAGCAAGCCAAAGATCGGATCGGCGGGTCGCACGGCCATGCCGGCATGCGCGCCGCGGAAGCGGCGGCGGAAATGATCGAGGTCATCGCCGCGATTAACCGTCGCCCGTAATCGCAGTTGGGCGGGCGTACGGAAGAGGAAACCGGGGCTTCCGCCCTCGGCTATCAAATAAAAATCGCGCACAGTCGCGCACCACACTTGATAGCCGAGGGCGGAAGCCCCGCTTCCTCTTCAGCGCTGACAGCATCGCGCTTCCATCGCTCGCTACTCCTGCATGTCGGCCGGTTTCATCCCTTTCTTAAAGGGCATTGGATTTCCGACGATCTGCACGTTCGATTTTTCCGCGATCCGGTCTTCCATCCCAAGGGCCCAATACGCGGCGTTGATCATCATCCGGCGAAACGCCTCGTTCTGCACGTCGCCGGCGCTTCCCATCGTGGTCGTGAAAACGCGGCCGGTCTTTCCGGGCGTCAGCGAATAGGTTCGCGTCCATGCGATCGGCTGCATCGGCTGGTTTAACGCGGCGTCCTTGCCTTCGACGGGCTTGCCGGTTTCCTTATTGCCCGCGATGACCTGTCCTAAAAGCAGGGTTTTGCAATTTTCGAGCTGGGGAAGACGGATGCCGTAGGTTCCGGTCGTGCCCCAGATTTCGCCGTCGTGGATTCCGCGGAAGATCGGATTTCCTTCGGCGCCGGGGGCGAATACGCCGCGGGTGCTGGTCTTGCCGTTGGGGGCGTGATGGCGAATCCACGTTTCGCCAAGCACCTGCCGTCCGAAGCCGCCTTCGAAGTCCGGATCTTTATTGCTCCAGTTAAACTTGACGTAGGGGCTTGGCGCCTTGATGTTGGCGAATGAGTGGGTGGCGGTCCGCATGCCGATGACTGGACGGCCTGAGTCGAGATAATCGACGAAATGTTTCATCTGGTCGTCGGGAAGCGTTCGGAATCGGCACAGAATCACCATCAGATCGGCGCCGTCCAGCGCCTCCAGACCCGGAATGTTGTCGTTGGTATTGGGATCGATTTCGCCGGCCTTGTTGATCGTGAATAAAACGGTGCAGGTAAAGCCGTGATGTTCGGCCAGAATTCTCGCGAGCACCGGCAATCCGCTTTCGGGGTTGTATTCATTGGCGCCGGCCACAAAGACGATGTGCTTGCCTTTGCCGGGGCCTTGCTTGCCTTCCCACGTCACCCATTGCTTTTGGGGCTTTGCGTCGTCGCCCTTCGCGAATGGAGCGCCAAGCGATGCAAGAAGAACCACCGAGAAAATGCAACGAAAAATGGCGCGGCGTGGTTGATGCATGGCGTAAAAGCTTCCTTGAAAAATGTCCCCTCGTCCATACAGGATGCGGCGAGATTCGTTGCCCGCGGCCCGTCCCCGGCGCCGCGGTCGATTTACGGAATCGGTCTGTCGACCCGAAAAAAAAAGACGAAGAAGACGCCCAGAAAAATACATGCGAACCCCGCGTAATAGTTCCATGTCAGTTTTTCGCCGAGGTAGAGCCGCGCGAAGACGACAAAGACGATGAGCGTGATCGCCTCTTGCATGACCTTCAGGGTTCCCGCCGACAGACCGCGCATGTTGCCGTAGCGGTTGGCGGGAACTTGGAAGCAATATTCAAAAAAAGCGATTCCCCAACTCGCCAGGATAACGATCCAGAGCGCCGTTTTTTCGAATTTCAAATGCCCATACCACGCGGCGGTCATGAACGTGTTTGAAATGGTCAGCAGAAGAGCCGGGATCAGAAACGCTTTCATTTGAACTCCATTGACGTCATTCGGACTTCCCACGCAAGCACGTTATACTCGCGCCGGTATGCGAGTTCTCGCCATCGGCGACATTCACGGCTGCTCCCGCGCGTTTGATCATCTGCTGGCGGCGTTTGTTCCGCGGCGAAACGACCTGCTCATCACCCTCGGCGACTATGTCGATCGCGGTCCGAACTCCGCCGCCGTCATCGATCGGCTGATCGGGTTGCGCGATAAGTGCCAATTGGTCTGCCTGCGCGGAAATCACGAGCAAATTATGCTCGACGCCCGAAAAGGACGCGACCGTTTTGTCGAGTGGGTACACACCGGAGGCCAGGCCACGCTGGCCAGCTATGCACCGCCTGGCGCCAAAAACGGCCGCATGCCCGATGTGCCGCCGGCGCACTGGGATTTTCTGGAAAATCACACCGTCGATTGGCACGAGACCGCCACGCATATGTTCGTTCATGCCGGGGTTGATCCGCAGTTGCCGTTGGACAAACAAACCGAAGTGATGTTGCGCTGGGAGCGATTTCGCGACCCCAAGCCGCACCTTTCCGGAAAAATCGTCGTGTGCGGCCACACCTCGCAAAAAAGCGGGACGCCGAGAAATATCGGCCATGCCGTCTGCATCGATACCGACGTCTGCCGCAAGGGATGGCTGACCTGTTATGAGATCACCACCGGCTACATCTGGCAAACCCGCCAGAACGGCGACCTTCGCGCAGGCTGGCTGGCTGATTTCCCAAATTATGCGGGAGTTGATATCTGGTGAGCGGATGGGCCGCTGTTTTCTACGTTTGGCTTTTCTGGCGTTCAGCGGTTCACGGTCCCCATCATGTTGGCCGGATATCGGTCTCCCGCGGCGGCGCCTTTGGGCGCGGCGATGTCGATTTGTTTCAGTTCGTCCGGCGTCAGTCTGATCTCCAGCGCCTTGAGATTTTCATCGAGATATTTACGGCGCTTTGTGCCGGGGATGGGGACGACGTCATTCCCCTGAGCCAGAGCCCACGCGATCGCAAGTTGCGACGCCGAGCACCCCCTGGCTTGCGCCATTTCTTCGATCCGGCCGACGAGATCCAGATTCTTCTGAAAATTCTCCCCCTGGAATCGCGGCGCATGCCGGCGGTAATCATCGGGGGCCAAATCGTCAAAACGCTTGATTTGACCCGTCAGAAAACCGCGCCCCAGCGGGCTATAGGCCACGAAACCAACGCCAAGCTCCCGGCAGGCGGGGAGAATCTCGTCCTCGGGATCGCGGCTCCAGATCGAATATTCGGTTTGCAGCGCCGCGACGGGATAGACGGCGGCGGCCCGCCGCAACGTCGCCGGCGAAGCTTCCGACAAGCCGATGTTTCGGATTTTTCCCGCCTTCACCAAATCGGCCATCGCGCCGATGGTCTGCTCGATCGGCGTGTCGGCGTCGACGCGATGTTGATAATAAAGATCGATGCAGTCGACGCCGAGGCGTTTGAGACTTGCCTCGCACGACGAGCGCACGTAATCGGGTTTACCGCTGATGCCCCGTTTGTGCGGGTCGGCGGGATCGCGGACGATGCCGAACTTTGTCGCCAGCACTACCTGCCCGCGCCTTCCCTGAATGGCCCGGCCGACAAGCGTTTCGTTGGCGTAAGGCCCATACATGTCGGCGGTATCGAGAAAATTACCGCCGAGATCGAAATAGCGATGAATGGTCGCGATTGACTCGACGTCGTCGCGTGCCCCATAAAAATCGCTCATTCCCATGCAGCCAAGCCCGATCGCGGAGACCGAGAGGCCGGATTTTCCCAGGATGCGGTGTTGCATATTGAGTGCCTTTTACGCGACCGGCATGTGCGGTGAGCGCAGATTTTCCAATTGGGTCTTCGTGGCTTGCAGAAGTTCGCTATCTTCGACATCCCATACCGATTCCACCGCGGGGCCGCGCGCGAGATAGGAAAGATTCACGATCAACTGTCCGAGCCTTAGTTCGGGACAGGCTGAATGTAGTTCTTCCAGAACGCCGAGCGATTCGTCATGTGGGGAGTTGGTCATAAACGTTCTCCAACCGTCGGCAGTTGACCGCGCGGAGCGGGCAGTTCGCCGACAACTTCGATTCTTACCAAAACGCCTGGCCGAAACCTGGCGACATGCGTCGCACGCGTCACGCCGTCGAAAATCATTTAAAGCGCCGTCGCGGCAGCGATAGACCATTTAGTCGGCAAGCCGACAACGGAACGCCGAAACGAGCGATTTGTCGGCGTAGTTTTTCAGGATCGGCGCCCGTTGGCCGCGACGGAGGCAAACGCAACGCCATCGAATCCGCTTCAAGAAATTCTTGCACTAGACCGTCGATCCTATTCCTTCAGACAACGGCAGTCTATTATGCGAGGCGCTCCGCTTGCCCCCCGACACTTCACCCCTTACTCTTTCCGCCCTATGAGCATTCTCGTCAATCGCAATACAAAAGTGATCTGTCAGGGCATTACCGGCGCCGCCGGCGCCTTTCACACCAAGAGCTGCCTGGAATATGGCACGAAAATGGTCGGCGGCGTAACGCCGGGCAAGGGCGGAACGACCGACGCCAACGGGTTGCCGGTATTCAACACCGTGCGCGAAGCGGTGGCCGCGACAGGCGCCAACGCCACCATGATTTTCGTGCCGCCGCCCTTTGCGGCCGACGGGATCATGGAAGCGGCCGACGCCGGGATCGCCGTGATCTGCGCCATCACCGAAGGCGTTCCCGTCCTGGACATGGTCAAGGTGAAAGCCTTCCTCGCCGAAAAGCCGGGCCTTACCCTCGTCGGGCCTAATTGCCCCGGCGTCATCACGCCCGGCGAGTGCAAGATCGGCATCATGCCCGGTTACATTCACACGCCCGCCGGCGAAGCCAAAAGCGGCAAGGCCGTCGGCATCATCTCGCGGAGCGGAACGCTGACCTACGAAGCCGTATGGCAGTGCTCCACGCGCGGCATCGGCCAGACCACCTGCGTCGGCATCGGCGGCGATCCGGTCAAAGGCGTCAACTTCATCGAGGTGCTCGAACTGTTCTCGAACGACTCGGAAACCGACGGCATCATCCTGATCGGCGAAATCGGCGGCGCCGACGAAGAGAAGGCCGCCGCGTTCGTCAAGGCCAGCGTGAAGAAGCCGGTCGTGGCGTTCATCGCCGGTCGCACGGCGCCGCCGGGAAGACGCATGGGTCATGCCGGCGCCATCATCAGCGGTGGAGAAGGATCAGCCGATTCTAAGATCGCCGCGCTTCGCCAGGCGGGAATCGCCGTCGCCGAAAGCCCCGCCACGATCGGGCAAGAGATGGCCAAGGCGCTTGGCGTGGGATGAGGCGGGATTTATCGCGAGCCGATACCGCGTCCGCGGCGGCGTCATTGCAGGACCTTCGCAGCCGCCGACGCGATACGAACGGGGCGTCGGCGCGATCTTCGATCGATCAAAGCCAGTCTCTACTCGCTGCTGGCCGCTCTCCATTCCCCACCTTTTCCCGCCGTCAGCGCCGTCAGACCGAATTGCACCCGGCAGGTTCGCCGGCTGACCGCGTTCGCCGCCGTCCTTTGCCCGCGGGTCGGACGTAGCAGCGTGATGCATTTTCCGCCGAACTCCGCGACGTAGATGTTGCCGGTCCGGGTGTCTTCGATCAGATCGACGGGATTGACGAATCGCCCAAAGCCTTCGATTCCGGTGATCGACTCGGCGACGTCGCCGTTGCGATCGAGGGAGAGCGCGATGATGTCGTCGCCGCCGCTGTAGCGGACGTAGAGGAGTTTGCCTTTGAGGGCATCGTTGCCGCGCGGGCCTTGGTATTCGATCACGCCGCAGGGGGACAGATTTTTGCCGAAGCTGTAGATGGCGGGTCGCCAATTGCGGTCGGGGAGGGTGCCGAGCGGATAGCCATGAACCTGGTAGGGGTTTGCGTGTGGCGCCGGATTGGCGCCGTTGAGAACGTATTCGTTGCGTGTGGGGTTGGGGTGTCCGTAGTAGGCGCCTTGCTCGACTTTGAAGAGCATGTCGTCTTCGGTCTCCTGGATGTTCATTAATCGAGGAACTTGGAGCCCCCGATAGGCCGGGGGCGACGCGGGGGCGTTGCCGCCGGCGGCGGACCCGTTGATGCCGGCGTAGAGGCGGCCGTTGCTGTGCCAGACCAGATCGAAGCTATTGCGTATTCCGGTGGCGTAAATCGTGAGCGGGGCGCCGGGAGCATAGGGATCGTAATTGCCCCCTGCTTCGGTTTTCACGTTCAGCGGTTGGACGCTGGCGACCATCGCCCCGACATCGAGGCGTAAAATGGCGGCGGTAAGAAGCCGCTCCGGGCGAAAGCCCCATTTGTGGTCGGGGGCGCCCATGGCCGTGTTGGCGGCCTGACAGAAGTACAGCGCATGATCCGGGCCGAAAACCATCTGGTTATTCAGATGGTCTTTCCAGCCGCGCGGAAGACCGATGACGACGTCGTCATATTTTTCGAGATTGGGCCCTTCCAGTCGGCTAATTTTGCCGGTCCAGTCCGCGGCGCCCTGAATGTAGCCTTGCCCCTTTTCGCCTTGAGCCGTCAGTTGGCCATGGCTGACCCAAAGGACTAAATGATCGGCCGTCGATTGCGGATCAAACGTGATGCCGGTGATCAACCGCGTCAAGGCGTTGGATTCATTGATCGTATCTATTTCTTGCGGAGACTCGACCGTGCCATCGGTGCGGATCGCATAGCGAAGGATTTTGCCGCTCAGGGCGCTGGCATAGAGTTTTTGGTCGGGGCCGATGGTGACGCAGGTGAACATGTGCCCGCGGGCGGCGGATAGCGCGATTTTCTCGAACGCCATCGGGAACTCGGCCAGGCGTTCGCCGGCCATGGTCCAGAATTTCGTCGTGAAAGATTTGAAGGGATGGCCGGCGGTGTCGGTGACGGCGGGGGTGATTTCGAAGGTGTATTGCGTATTGGCGTCGAGCGTTCCCGTCGGGCGCAGCACGATGGCGTCGCCGGCGCCGCTTGTATTCACGACCGCCGGCACCAGCTGCCCGTCGTTGGTGCGATAGAGCCGAACCGAATCGCCGTTTAACGATCGGCCATCGACGACTTTTCCCCTGTAGGGCAGTTCGACGTCGGCGGCGATAAACGCGCCGCCCGGCGCCACGTTTCCTTCACGATCGGCCGGGCGGGTGCGGATGATCTCCGGCTGCATCGCGTAATGATGAACGCCATAGTCCGGATTGAATTGGCGAAAGACCCAGGTTTTGTAGCCGCGCCCGCTGGCCCACCAGCACGCGCACAAAACGAGGATCGATAAGCAAACCAACGCGCGCGCGAGCCGCGCCCGCCGGGAGACCGGCAATATCGTGAGCGGGGGAATCTGGGATCGCGATTTATTCACTCCGGACATTCTCCATCCTATCGGCCGATCCATTGCACAAACTGGCGCCGTTCCGGCTCAGACGGAGAACCGGGACCATGTTAGTCAAGCTTCGCGAGTCGTTCTATAACATACGATATCTTTCGCGCGACTGCCCCGGCCACTTCCCGATGAGTGGAACTCAACCGCCCGCCGATGTATTGTCTCCCATATGTCCGTGGAACTACGCGACCTCAAAAAACAGTATATCGCTCCCGATGGCGCCGCTGTCCCCGTCATCGACGTGCCGGCGTTTGGACTTGGCGACGGGGAGCAAGTCGGCCTCATCGGCGGCAGCGGAACCGGAAAAACGACGCTGCTGCACCTGATCGCCGGCATCCTCACGCCCGACAGCGGCAGCATTGTCTTCGACTTTTCCGGCGCCGGCGCCGCCGAAACAGCGGCCGCGAGCAAAACGCCCAGCGCCGGCGGCGCATCGGCCGTCATGGATGATCGATCCCCTGCGGGGCGTGAGACGGCCATCGACATCACCCGTCTGGGCGAAGCCCAGCGCGACGTGTTTCGCGGGCGCAATATCGGATACATTTTTCAGACGCATCACCTGCTCCCCGGATTTACCGCCCTGGAAAACGTGTTGCTGGGCATGAGCTTCACCGGCCGGCCGTCCGATCCAAAGTGGGCCGAACATTTGTTGATCGAAGTCGGCTTGTCCGAACGTCTTCATTACAAGCCGTCCAAGTTGTCGGTCGGTCAGCAGCAGCGCGTGGCGGTGGCGCGGGCGCTGGCCAATCGTCCCCGCTTGGTGCTGGCGGACGAACCGACGGGCGCGTTGGATCCGAAGAACGCGCAACAGGTGCTCGAGCTGATTCGCAGACTCGCTGACGAGGTCCGCGCGAGCCTGGTGCTGGTGAGCCATGACCCGTTGATCTCCAGGCAACTGTCGCGCGTCGTCACCTTGTCGGATTTGAATCGGGCGGCATGTTGATCGGCTTGCGGGTTGGCGTTCCCGGATAAGCGTGGCCGGAAAGCTTGGCGCGAGGATTTTTTCGCTTGCCGCATTGAAGACCCTCAACCCATCCCTTCTCCGGAGTACCGGGGCGAGGGGGCCGGACTTGCGTTTTGCAGGCATAAGACAAACCATGAACCTCTTCCAACTCGTCTTTAAACAAATGCGCCAACGTGCCCTTGGCACCTGGCTGACACTGCTGTCCGTGCTGCTTGGCGTGGCCCTGGCGGTGTCGATTTTCCTCATGCGCGAAGCGGGGTCCGCGCTGTTCGGGCAAACCGAATATGGCTACGACGTGCTCATTGGCGTCGGGAAAGGTTCACCGCTTCAGTTGACGTTGAATACGGTTTATCACATCGACAAGAGCCCGGGAAATGTGCCGTACTGGGTCTATGAGACGTTGAATTCCCAGGATCGTCCGCCGCGCGGAAGCCATGAGTTTAATTATAACGGGCACGTGAAGACGGCGATCCCGATCGCGGTGGGAGACACCTATAAAGGCCGGCCGATCGTCGGGGCGCCGCCCAAGATGTTCGTTTCGCTGAACGATCTGAGGAAATCGCTGCAGGAGATGATCGATAAGCAGCGAGCGCTGTCGGATGAGATTCGACAGAATCCCGGCGGCGACCTGGCCCCGTTCTCCAGGCGCCAAAGAGAGATTCAAACGAGTCTGCAAACGATGCGCGAGGATTTGAAAAAACTCGCGCGCGAAACCACGCCGCTGGTCGAACGTGCCGATCCGATGGCGGCGCCGAATCCGGACGACGCCAAATGGCGGTATGGAAAACCGATCACGTTCAGAGCCGATTCGGCTCTTTCCGAAGGCCTCGCCGCGTCGGCGTCGCTGGCGTCGAAAGACGCGGCGGGAGCGGTGACGCATGAGCAGGCGGTATCCAATGCCCTGGAGGTCATCTACAAATCCGCCGGCGCCGAGAATGGCCCGCTCGAATATCGGCCTGAAATGGCTTACGAACTGGCCCAGGGCCGCCTGTATCACGCATGGAAGCTGGAAGCGGTGCTCGGAAGCGAAGCCGCCGAAAAAACGGGATTGAAAATCGGCGACGTCTTTCAGGCCACCCACGGGAATCCCGGTCCAAAGGAAACGCCGGATATTCATCCGGAGAAGTGGCAAGTGGTCGGCGTATTAAAGCCGACGCATACCGCCGCCGACCGGTGTCTCTACATCCCGCTCATGAGTTTCTATTGCATCGCCGAGCATGAGGCGGGCCTAGGGGCTCAAGCGCAAATTCGTGAAGGAAAAGCCGCCGCCCCCGCCCCAAAGCCCGACGAAGAAGGACCACCCCCGTACAAGCTGGTTTACGGCGACGAGCTTGACCCCGACCTTCCTCACGCAAAGGACTACATCGACATCGACACCCCCAACAAGGATTGGGAAGTATCGGCGATTTACATTCGCTCGCGGGGCGGCGTGTCGGCCGACGACTTGATGTACTTCATCCAAAACGGGGGCATGCACGAAGACGTGCAGGCGGTCAATCCCGCCCGAATCATGCAGAATTTCTTCGACACGTTTTTTGCCGGTTCGACGACGATCCTGCTGGTCATCGCCGCACTGGTGAGCGTGGTGGCCGCGATCGGCATCCTGGTCAGCATCTACAATTCGGTCTCCGCGCGAAATAGGGAAATCGCGATTCTTCGCGCGCTCGGCGCCACCCGCGGCCGGGTTCTCACGCTGATCTGCGTGGAAGCGGGGCTGATCGGCCTCTTTGGCGCCATCGGCGGGTTATTCTGCGGCCACCTGCTCGGCGGCGTCGGATCGATTTACCTGAGCCGAACGTTGGGTCAGGGCTTCGATTGGATTTCCACCAATCCGTGGGAATGGGTTTATCTAGCCGGCGTGGTGGTGATCGCCCTGATCGCGGGATTGGTCCCGGCGACCAAAGCGTATCGTACGCCGGTCGCGACGAACCTGGTGGCCGGATAATCGGTATAAAGAGACCCGGAGCTTGCGCCCGCGGCCAGCGACTATTCAAAGATGGCGCGCTGGGCGCCGAGGGCGGAAACTCCGGTTTCCGCCGCTTGACACGAGTTCCGGAGAATGCTTCGCAACAATCATTCGTTGGAGCGTCTATAATAAGTCGGGATAGCCGTTTACCGTGAGGTTCGCAGATGAAGGGTTGGAACAAATCATTATTTGCGTCGTTTTTGCTCGTCGCGGCGGTCGCGCTTGGCGTCCCGGCGACGCCGGTCGATCAAAATCCGCCCTCGACCGCACAGCTTGAGATTCGCGCCAACCAGGCGTTCAACCGGGGCGAGTACAACACGGCGCTGCCGATCCTGAAGAAATTATCGAGCACCTTCGCCGACGAACCGGGCCGGCTTGGGCCGCTCCAGGAGAAAATTCGTGTTTGCGAAAAGGCCCTGGCCGCTCTGAAAATGGCCGGCCCGACGACCTTGCCCTCGGCCGACGCGGCCTCCGCCGAGGCGCGCAAACCCCACCCGGCGCCTAAATCGGGCGTCGTTCAGGAAATGGCCATCAAAGAGCTTGGCAACTTTGAATACGATCAAGAGCACGGCGGCAACATCCCCGCCGACGTCAAGGCGCTGAGCAATTCGACCGTCCGTCTGCGCGGGTTCATGATCCCAATGGATCAGGCGGAAAATATCACGCAATTCGCTTTGGTGCCGAGCTTGTTCGCCTGCTGCTTTGGGCAACCGCCGCAGATTCAGCATACGATCGTCGTCAACTGCCCCAAGGGCAAGGCCGTCGGGTATTGCCCCGATGAGATCGTGGTCGAGGGAAATCTGAAAGTGGGCGAAAAAAAGGACGACGGCTACATCGTCAGCATCTTTGAGCTTGACGTGCACAGCGTAAAGCCGGCGCCGAAATAAGGGCCGGAGCAGGAGATTCAAGCCATGAACACCGCGGCTTCAGGGCCACGATCGATGTCCCGGTCGATCAACTTTCGTCTGATCGCGTTTCTGGCGATCGTGGCGATGCCGTTTCTTTGGTTCGCCTACATTTTTATCAATCAAACGCTTACCGGCGGCATCGAGCGCGGGGCGGATTTCGCGAAGGTCGATCTGAAATCGCTCGGGTATTTCGAGTTCGATCAATCCAACGGGACGATCAACGACGTTCCGCGAAAATGGCGCGAGTTGGACGGGCAGAAAGTTCAGTTGGAAGGATTCATGTGGGCGAGCACCGGGGCTCAGCGCGCCCGGGATTTTGAGTTTGTCTACAACATCACCAAGTGCTGTTTCAGCGGTCCGCCGCAGGTGCAGGAACGGGTGTATGTGCATGTGCCGAACAATCGCCCGCCGATGCCGCTGTACGGCGACTTCATGCGGATAACCGGTATTCTGCACGTCAAGGTCGTCAATCAGGACGGGGTGATCAAGTCAGTGTACTCGTTGGATCTTGAGGACGCCAAACCGGTCACTTAGTCGCGTCACGGGTCGAACGAATCAACTGCACCGCGGCAGCGCCATTGCCCTCGGCGTCAGTTCGCATTTTTTCGAAGTCGCGATTCATCCCTGGCCATAAAACCGCAAAAAAATATTTCGATCGAAATTCCCTGACTCCACTGTCCTTCGTTCACGATCATCACCATGCCAGCAACAGTTGCTCGCCGACCGCGACGGGTCGGCCTGCGGCGCTGAGCCACTCCGATCGCGAAAATGCTTCGGTCAGGACAAGCCTTGGCGCGATCCGCGGATCGGTCGAAAAGAGTTCGCGCACAAGCCTGGGACAATTGCACTGACGGCTTCGGTGCAGCAGGACGATGTGGGCCGGCAACGGCCGTTCTCGCCGCTCGGCTTGGTCCAGCATTCGGCGGATGGCGTCCAACGCCTGCTGGTTGGAAAGATGCCCGCTGCCGCCGGTGATCCTGCGCTTCAGGAAGATCGGGCGGGGGCTTCGCTCCTGCATGTGCGGATCGTAGTTGCTCTCCAGCGCCAGCACGTCCAAATCCGAAAAATGCTCCACCAGGGGATCAGGGACGTATCCGAGATCGGTGGCGTACCCGATTCGCCGGCCATAGCCTTCCAATACAAATCCGTGGGAGCCTTCGCGATCGTGCGCCAGGGCGATGGGGATGGCGGCGACGCCGGGCATTGGCGTGAAACGCAATTCGCCAAACGGTCGAATGAGGGCCGCGAGGAGCCGGTTTTCGGCGATTTTTTTTAGGTCATCGACGCAGCGTTCGTGGCAATGAACGATGATCCCCAGACGAACGATGTGATTGACCCAGACGGGCGCGAAGTGGTCCCGATCCAGATGCGTCAGACAGATCGCCGACACGTCCGATACCTGCACGCCGGCGCCCGTCAGCCGACGAGACACGATTCGCGGCCCAATGCCGGCGTCAAGAAGCATCGCGCCTCCTGGCGTGCGGACGATGCTGCAATTTCCCGAGGAGCCGCTGGCTAAAACACATAGTTCCATGGACATCCGTGTCGTCTCCGATGGAACAAATCATACCATGTTAACTTTAATTCGACAGGCGCGCGTAGAGTGAGGAATGAAAGTCAATCTTCAGGCTTTCGAGAGAGATCCACGGCCGGTTGATTTCTTTATCGCTTGCTGCTGCATGACTTAAGACGTCATAGCGAAGCACCGAAAATTTTATAACGCTTTTTTTCTAATAAAGCACTTCGTTTTTTCGTTAAGCGGTTGTGGGACGGCTGAGTGTTCTCAAGCGAATGAGAGACTAGGGAATGCGTAATCGCTTCGGGAAAGCGTGCGCATAAAAGAGCCGCGGACGGGGGGATCCGCGGCTGAGGGCTCTCAACTTTGGGGAATTAACCCGGAGGGGAGGCCGGGCGTTGAGAGAACTAGGGTTTAAATTTGTCGGCGGATGCAGAAGGAGGGGGGGAGCCTTCCGCGGGGATGCCGCCGACAAAAAAAGGCCCCGACAGCAATCACGCCATGGGGGCCATATCATGGCCGAGCGGTAAACCTCACCCCATCGTCAGGGTACCGCAGTCGATGATCAGAGCATATTAGCACGTCCAAAATAATGAATCAAGGGCTCGCGGCGAAAAATTGGAATTCTTCTAATATCGTAGAAGCCTGTCCGTTTTTGGTCCAACAGCAACAAGCCGGGCAAGAGCGGGTAAGTCCATTGCCGACGGTGACCGCCGCGGTGATTGAATCGGGGAAGAAAGGTCAGGACGTGCAGGGCTTTTTTTTTCGGGTCGATGGCGCCGACTTAGAAACCGGCGAGGAGACTTACCTCGTCCTGCAGGCGCCGAGCAGCGGCCATGCGGAGCAAATCGCCCGTCGCCAGGGATTGTTGATCGCCAGCGTGCGCCCCGCCACGACGGCCGACTGGGGCGTATCCACGTCCGCCGTATCGGCGCCGGCCGTCACCGAAACGATCGTTTTTGAAGGCGTGAGCGCCGCCGTCGTTGAAATCACCGAACCTGTCGGCGATTTGGATCCGCCTCCATCGTCCGATTCGGAGTTGCCGATACAAACCGGCGCCACCTCTTCCATTTTCCCCGAAATTGACTCATCCGAATCGCCGCCGGTCGTCGCGCCGGACGTTCAGATTCCGCAGCCGGGCTTTGGCGCCCCAGTCAATACGACGGCGATTGAGTCTCCCGCGACGGATATAGCCGCGTGGATGGCCGCCCGGCCACCGATCGACCTGCCGCCGGCAATTGAAGACGATGGCGCAGCGGCTCCCGCGCATGGCCCGGAGTTATCGCCATCGGCTTCGCACGAATCGCCCGTGCCGCCGGCCGCGTCGATTCATCCGGCTGATTTTTTCAAGGCCACCGCCGCCAAGGTTCCTGGAGCATTTCCAGCGCCCACCTCGACGGAGTCCGCTGACACGGCGGCCATGGCGGCTGACAACTTGGCCGCGCGCACTTTGGCCGCCCCTGACACCTTGGCCGCGCCCACCTTGGCAATGCCGGCCGAGACGTTGGCGGCGTCAACAGCGGCCATGGTGGCCGACACCTTGGCTATGCCCACCTTGGCTACACCTGACCCCCTGGCTACGACGCCCTCGTCGCGTGCGTCGGCGTCCGGGGAGCCGCCGGCGGTATCGATGGACGAGATGGTAGCGTCGTCGGGCGCCGCGGTCGATTCTCCGTTACCGCAAGCGGCGCCGCCGAACGATCGGGCGAACACGTCGTCGCTGCCGATCCGAGGCGACACCGGCGACTCACCGAACGCTGATGTTGCCGCGCCACTTCCAAAAGCGCGCGGGGCGGCCGCGATTTCCCGGCCGCGACCGCCCACCGGGGCCATCGCGGCGCCCACGACCGGATCAATCCCCAAATCTCCGGCGCCCAAACCATTGCCGGCGCCGGAAATTTTCGCGCCGCGTATCCCCGCGCCCAAGGCGCCGACCGCGCCGGGCGTTCGCCGCGTGACCGGCGCCTCCGGTTCCGCAAATGCGCCCGCGGCGTCGCGGGTGACGGCGCCGCCGCGATCGCAGGGCGCCAGCACCACGCCCAAAGTCCCCGCGCCCGCCGCCGGTCCGGCGGAATCGACCGCCCCCGGCCCCGCTCGCGCAGCGGCGTCGGCCACCGGCGCACCGAACCGGTCGGCCGCTTCGACGACCGCCCCCGGCCCCGCTCGCGCAGCGGCATCGGCCAGCGGCGCACTGAACCGGCCGGCCGTTTCGACGACCGCCGCCGTTCCATCCAGAAAGGGTCTTCCGCCGCGCCCGCTGCCTCCGGTTGTGCCGCCACAGCGGCCGATCCGACTGACGCCGCCGACGATCAAACGAATCCCCCCGACAATTCCTCCGCCCGCCGTCGTCGCCGAGTCTCCCGCGGCGCCGGCGCCATCCTCCGCGCCCGAGGCTGAGGCGCCGCCGCCGACGCCGGTCGACCCGCTGCCCGGCATGCTCGACGTCGTCGAATCCACGCCGCTCATGGAGTCTTTCCACGACCTGGCGCCGGTGGCGCCCGAATCCCAGCGCGTTTCCGGGGACGTGGTCGGCGGATCGGAAATCGAGCAAGTCGTTACAAAAATCGCGTGGGATCAAACCGCCCATGCCGTCGAACATTCTTCCGGCAGCGCGCTGGAACGGCTGGCGTCCGCGGCGACCGCTTCCTATCCGCCCGATCCCCGATTCGACGACCCATTTTCCGCCGTTCCCGCCGCCGAATTTGCCGAGGCCTCCGCTCTGCCGACGGATGCGCTCGTCGCGATTGAACCACCGCCGATCGCAGCGATCCCAGACGTTGCGCCGGCGCCGGCGATGGCCATCGGCGAGTTGTCCTCCCCAGCGTCGCACGCCGCCGTTTCAGGTTATTCGCAACCGCTCCCGGCAAGGGCGAATCCGATGTTCGCGGTTTTTTATGTGCTCGCCCCGCTGGCTACGCTTGTGAGCGCCGCCGGGATCGGCCTGGTGATCTGGAGCATGACGCGCATCGCGCCGGCAGATCTGGAAGACATCGCGAAACTGGATTTCCGCATTACCAGCCTCGCCCAAAGCCTCTTTGGCGGCATGGCCTTTCTCGGCGGCCTGCTTCTATTCGCCATCGCGGCCCTCGCTTATGTCGCCGGCGCTATCCGCTCGCGAGATAGAAGCTGATCCCATCGCAATCGTGAATCCCCTCGTGAAAATGGTCGAGCGTCGCCCGCGCCGGCGCCTGAGGACGAGGCCGGCGTCGATATCCCTCGATGATTGTTCGACCCACCGCCGGCGGCGAAGCCCCCGAAATTACGGGATCACCACATCCGCTTCGATTTCGATCTGAGCCTCGGCGTCGATCAGTTTCGGCGTTTGAACGATCGTGGTCGCCGGGCGAATGTCTCCGAATATTTCGCCGTGAACTTTGGCGACTTCCTCCCATTTGCCGATGTCCGTCACATACATTCGCGTGCGAATGACGTGCTCGATTTTGCCGCCAAGCGCTTCGATGGCCGCCGCGATAATCCGCAAGGATCGGCGCGTCTGATCCGACAGGGAAGACGAATACGTTCCGTCGGCGCCGACGCCCACCGTCCCCGTGACCGCTATCAGGTTCCCGCTCCGGACCGCGCGAGAATATCCCATCTTCGGCTCCCACTTGGAACCTGAACTCGCGCACTGGCGCCCAAAGCGCTCGGTCACCGTAATATGAACGTCGTTTGCCATCCGATTTCCCTTTCCGCCTGATTCAAAAAATTAGAGCATTTCTCATGTTGGTGAAGCGACGTTGCGTAGCGAACGACGCGCCGCAAGCGGGGCCGCTAAACGACCGCTAAACGCAGAAACGCGCGAGCGACCTGACAACTGCGCTAGCGGAGCAACCACTGCACCGCCGACCCCTGAACGGGAATCACCAGCGGCAGCAGCGGCTGATCATCCATCGATCCGGTGGCGGTGGCTTTTGTTCCGTCCACCTCCACCTTCACGCTCTGCATAAAATCGACGGCCGGCTTGAGAAAGGGGAGCGCCTGCTCCTGTTTCCGGCCCGTCTCGACGACGCTCGTTAACAACTGCCGCGTCTCCTCGGCGGTTTTTTTGGTCTTGGCGGCGTCAGAACCGATCGCCGAAAGCGTCAATTCCGTAACCAGACTTTTCTTGTCGTTCAGTCGCTGGGTGGCGGTCAGCGTGGCCGAATCAAAATCCCCCAGCGGCCCGACGATTTCGGCCAAACCAGGACTCAACCGGCCCGCCGCCCATAATGGCGATTTAATATCGATCGACTTCACCAGCTTCGACAGCGCGGCATTGTCGGCGAACGAACCGGCGCCTTTCTTTAACGCCGTCGCCATTGTTTCCATGGCCAAGTCGCCCGTGGGCTCGCGCGACAGGAAAACGATCCGACGATCGCCCGAAACCAGCAGGGCCGTGTCGTCGTTGATCTCATATACGTTGGAGCCGTCCAGCGTTCTGGATCGCGCCACCAGTTTACCGAGGAAATCGCAAACGGCGGTTGCGTCAAACTGCCCCCGCGCGATCAAAATCGTGTTGCCCGGCTTTGTCGGCGGGGCGGCGTTGAATCCCCACGTCAAGGCGTCGATCCGCACATTCCCCACCGTCTCCAGCAACTCCAGCAGCTTTTCGTTCGCTTCGTCTTTCACGTGAATTTTTTGGTTCTCGTCCAGCGGCAGTCGGTTGATCGTTTTTTCGATCGAGAAATCCCCTTCAAGCCCCGGCGCCACCTGCATGACCGAATCAATTTGAGCCGGTAGCAGCCCGATTTCCGCCTGGCGCATCGCTTGGCTCGCCGCCGGCTGCACGTAAGATTTTCCCTGAATTTTGGCGATGGCGGCCCTGGCGTAATCCGCCTCGAACATCTCGCTTGATTCGACCAGCGGCTGTAAAAGATCCAGGCCCTTGGGATCTTTCAATTCTCCAAGCGTGCGGATGGCCATGAGCCGGCGCACCGCGGTCGCCTTGGAGGCGGCGCCGATTCGCGCCGACAGCACCCTGGCCCGCGTTACCACTTCCGGCGACCCGTTCTTCATCGCTTTCTCGAGGGCGGGAAGGGCGGCGGCGCCGATGGCGGCGATCTTGGTCGTCGCCGCCTCGCGTTCGCGGGGATCGTCGGCGTCCAGGTCCGCCACCAGCCGCGAAATATCCACCGCTTTGGTCGGCTGGAGATTTCGTCCCAACTGGGCAACGGAAACCTCGACCCCCTTGGCCTTCCAATACGCCTCGGTCGACATGCAGCTGACGAGATCGCGAACGCCGGCGCTGGCAATCACCAGGAGCACCATCAGCAACGATGTCGGATCAAAAATTTGAGCCATGGCATTCACCGTAAAACATTCGTCGGCCGGAAGAGCACAATAAGAGTAGGCTCACACTCGAACGGTCGCAAGGCGTCGGCGGCGGGCAATAATTGCCTGTTTCTTCGATTTTTTCTGCGCCATGGCTTGCAATTTCCGGAGAATCTTTTCACACTATGCGAAATTCCGTGGCGCCGGGCAGCGCGATGGGCAAATCGCGGAATTTCTTGAATCGGGGATAGTCGGGTTGTTAACACGCTGATGGATCGAGATCGGCCGCTCCCCCCGCGTTGATGAGCGGCGTCCGACCGGCGTTAATCAGAGTCCGGTTTGTCTGGCGACGCCATCGCAAACCGCTTGAGTGCAAGGAGGCCTCGTTATGGTACGCGTGCAAACTTGGTTGGCGATTTCGCTTCTTTCCTTCGCGGCCGTCGGCTGCGTTTCCACCGAAAAATACAATGCGGCGCGCATGGACGCCGACCAGTACGCCACGCGTCTGGCCAGCGTCGAACGCGAAAAGGCCGAGGCCGCCGCCGCCCGTGACCTGTTGCAACGGCAACTGGCCAGCGTCGGATTGAGCGACGGCCAAAAAGACGCTCTGGTTATCAATCAATCCAATCAAATCAACGATCTGCAAAATCAAATCGCCGACCTCACCCGGCGATATGCCGAGGCCTCCAGCCGGGTTGGGCAGGTCGTGCAATTGCCGACCGAATTGAACAACGCCCTCAAGGGTTTTGCCTCGGCGTATCCTGACCTGGTCGATTACGACGCCACGCGCGGCATGGTGAAATTCAAGAGCGACGTCACCTTCTCGCCCGGCAGCGCCGTGTTGACCCCGACGGCATCGTCGGCGATCGACCGCTTCGCCGGCATCGTCAATTCGTCCGCCGCCTCAGGGTATGAGCTGATGGTCGTCGGTCATACCGACAATGTCCGCGTCGCTCATCAGGCGACCATCGCGGCCGGGCACAAGGACAACTGGTATCTGTCAGCCCATCGAGCGATTTCAGTGAGCACTGAATTGCAGCACCACGGCGTGAGCCCCTCCCGGCTCGAAGTCGCCGGCTGCGCCGACCAACGTCCGGTCGCCAGCAACGCTACCGAAGCGGGCAAGGCGCAGAATCGCCGGGTCGAAGTGCTCATATTGCCGACGACGGTGCATAATGCCGTCGCCACTGCCTCGGCTGGTCCGTCGGCGCCGATGGCGCGCACGGTCGCCGCGAAGGTATCGGGCACGGCGGGACTGAATAAAGACGCCAACAAGGACGCCGTCGAGCCCCGTCCGACCAAGCCGTCGCTCAATAAGTGAGCTGTACGGTTAGAAAAATCTCGTTGAATTAGAATCGCTCCGCTGAGCGCCGTGGCCGGGTAAAGGTTTAGCCGCAACGCGCAGCGGAGCGTTTCGTTTGATCCGTCGGCGAAGGCCATTTCTCCTAACCCGGCGACGCGTGAAGTGTCTAAATCGCAAGACAATTATGCTTTGCCGCCGTAAGGTTGGCGGCGGGATCATTTGAAGGAGATTTTTATGCGATACGCATTGGTAGGCGGGTTGGTCCTGGGCGCTTTGCCGTTGACTGCGTCGGCGGGCCACGTGCGATTCGGCTTTGGTTTTCCGCTTCCGATCCCGTTCGTCGGAATAGGGATCGGCCATCATGGACCTCATCTGTATGGCGGATTCCCGCGATATTATGGTCCATCGGTTTATGTTGGGCCGTCCTATTACGCCGCGCCTCCGGTTGTTTATAGCGCGCCGCCGGTCGTTTATTCCAACCCGCCGGTTCAGTATTACAACTACAGCGCGCCGCCGGCGTATTACGCGCCGCAGCCGGCCCCGCAGCCGCAGTATTACAGCGCCCCGCCGCCGCAGTATTACAGCGCCCCGCCGCCCGTTCAGCAGCAGGCGCCGGCCAACTATTATTATCAACGATAATAAATAGCGAGCGGGACAACTGCGCGAGTAGCGATGATGCGGAATGTTTTGTTATAGCTGCCGATTTAATCGCGGATAAAGTAAAGCATTCCGCTTTGGGTGCGCGTGTCGACGTCGCATCGCTTTTTTCCGTTTACCCAGGTCGGGAACATCGGCCACCGCGTGGCGGCTTTTTTCGTAATGTTTTCTTTTTGCGATCCGGATTAAATTCCGGGTTGAATCTGATCCCGGGCGGCGTATGTTTTGCCTTTGTCGAAAGGAAATACATGCGAATCGTGCGGTTTGTGGCCGGCGGAGAAGTTCACTTCGGGCGTCAGGTCGATGATCATCACGCGCTGCTCATCGAAGGAGAGTTGTTCGGTCCGCATCGCATTACCGACCGCGGGGTCAAGATGGAAAAGCTGCTGGCGCCGCTCATTCCGACGGACATCCTTTGCATCGGGCTAAATTACCGGGAGCACGCCAAAGAAGGCGGATCGGCCATTCCGATCAACCCGGTTTTGTTCATCAAGGCGAGTAATTCGCTGAACAATCCGTACGATCCCATCCCCATTCCCCGCCGCAGCGGCCAGATCGATTACGAGTGCGAGTTGGCCGTGATCATCGGCAAAACCGCGAAATACGTGACGCGCGAGAACGCGCTCGAATATGTCTTTGGCTACACCTGCGCCAACGACGTTTCGGCACGCGATTGGCAGCGCGACAAAGGTCTCGGCGGCGGCCAGTTCGCGCGCGGTAAAAGCTTCGACGGCTTTTGCCCGCTCGGCCCCTGCATCCTCACCCGCGACGAAATCGCCGACCCCAACGCGCTGCGCCTGAAGACGACGCTCAACGGGCAGATCATGCAGAACCACACCACCGCCGACATGATTTTCGATGTGCCGACGTTGATAGAAAGCCTGAGCAGCACGATGACGCTGCGTCCCGGCGCCGTGATTCTAACCGGAACGCCATCGGGCGTCGGATTTGCCCGCACGCCGCCGGTCTGGATGAAGCATGGAGATACGGTGGTGGTGGAGGTGGAGAAAATTGGACGTTTGGAAAATCCGGTGCGCGCCGAAGCGTGATCGAGTTCGAGGCGCCGATCGCAAGCGGAGTTCCAAGGTCGAATGAACGAGGGGGAGATCACGAAGCAAGCACGAATCAGCCGGGTTCGGTCTCGCGTTCGGCGTTCGGATTTCCTTTCGGTCGGTAGCTTCGGCCGGTAGAGAAGGGTAAACTCAAGGGGACGTGTCATGTCCGCGGAGAGGCTGACCATGAGACTCTTCTCACTGCTGGTATTGGGCTCGCTCGCGCTACCGTGCGTTACGTTCGCCGACGTGATCGTCCTGAAAGACGGAACCAACGTCGAAGGCGAAATCCGTCGCACCGGCGACGCGTACATCGTCAAAGGGCCCGGCGGCGCCGTGACGAACGTGGCCACCGACAAAGTCGAGAGAATCGAGGTTCGACCCACCGGCGGCGCCGACGCCGCGACCACGCGCCTGCAATCGCTGCGGCGCGCGTCGGAAAACATGCTCGACATCAAGCAGGTCCTCGACCGCTATCGCGCCTTCATCGATCAAAACCCCGGCACCGCCGCCGCCACGTCCGCCGAAAATGAGCTGAAGATGTGGCAGGACCGCATGGACCACGGAATGGTCAAGGTGGGCGATAAATGGATGACAGCGCAGGAACGCGACGGCCTGCGCTCCAAATCGACGGACTTGGCAATGCAGCTTCACGACATGCTCAAGCAAGGGCGGCTCAAGGAATCCACGCCGATCCTCGATCGCGCGATCCAAGTCGATCCGTCTAACATGTCGCTGCTTTACCTGCACGGAGTGCTGAATTATCAGGAGGAAAAACTTCCGCCGGCCCGTAAATCCTTCGAAAGCGTCGCCGCCGAGGCTCCTGACCATGCGCCGACGTTGAACAACCTGGCGGTCATTCTCTGGCGGCAAAACGCCCATCCGGCGGCGATGGGTTATTACGATCGCGCGATGCTGGCGGCGCCGGTCAACCACGCCATCCTCGATAACGTCGCCGAAGCCCTTAACGCGCTTCCGAAGGAACAGCGCGATTCCACGATCGTGAAAAAATTGCTCCGGCATTTTAAGGAGCAGGACGAGGCGCTTCAGAAAAAGATGGCCGAGTCCGGGCTGTATCGCTGGGGATCGTCCTGGGTAAACGAAACGGAACTCAAGAAACTGCAGGCCGACGAAAAAGTCATCAAGGACCAGATCACCCAGATGGAACAGGATTTCGGCTCGGTGCAAAAGCGCGTGCGCGAACTCGATCGGCAAATCGCCGACATCGTCAATCAGATGAACCTGATCGATGCGCAAACCTATCTGCCCGGCCCGAACAACACGACGACGCGAACGCCGTACCCGCAGATCTGGTTTACGCTGCAAAGTCAGGTCACGGCGTTACGAACGGAGCGGGGGCAGCGAATAGACGACATGAACCGCTTGCGCGGCGCGGCCAGGCAGGCGCTGGGCAATTTGCCTCAGCCGCGGTATTCGGGTTTGCAGAAGCTGATTGATTTCGATGGCATTCCGTTGCCCGCCGGCTATCGTCCGCCGGCAACCCAGCCGGCCGGGGACGGTTTCGCGAAATGAAAAATAGCATGCGCACGGCATGATTGAACGCATGCCGTGCCGGACGCGCGATGCGGGGCAAGAAAGCGCGCGTTCCTTTAACGCGAGGCATCAATTTCGGTCAAGCGCGGTGATGGCGACGCCCGGCCGAGCGCGTCGGCCGACCCGCAAAGAAGGGCGGGCGCGCCGCCAAACTTCACGTCAAATCCGGCAGCCGTCCGTCATACGCCGCCTTGGGCGACGTGACGCTGTTTCCGAATTTTCCGCTGCGATCGCCCATTCGCGCCGTCATCTCGACATACAGATTCGCCATCGGCGTGTCTTTTTTATACGCGACATGACGACCCGTTCGCAGCGCGCCGCCGGCCTTGCCGGCCAGCAGCACCGGGTAATCCTGCTGACCATGACCGCCGTTGGCCATGTACGAGGTATAAAGAAGCATGGAATTGTCGAGGAGCGTCGATCCGCCTTCATCGATGTTGTGCATCTTCTCGACCATGTAGGCGAATTGCTTGGTATACCAGGCATGAATTTGCCGGCAACCTTCGCGGGCGATCGGGTTGATCTGTTCGGGGTTGCCGTTGCCTTGGTGTTCAAGCGTGTGGGCGTGATGTTCGTAGCCGACGGTCACGACGCCGGGGAACATGGCGCCGTCATCACCGGCGGCGACCGTGCAGACGCGGGTCGTGTCCGTTTGAAACGCAAGCACCATCAGGTCGGCCACCAGCCGAATATATTCTTCATGGGCGGCGGGGTTGGCGTAAACCAGCCGGAGCAGATGCGAGGAATCATTCGCCGTGGCCGGCAGATGATCGGGCGCGATCGGATTGGATGGCCCGGGATTTCGCACGTCCAGCGCCTCGATTTGCAGCCGGGCCTGCGTGCGAGCGATTCGGCGTTCGATGCCGTCCACCGCTTCCAGATATTCGCCAAGGCGATGCTTATCCGACGATCCCAGTTTTTTGTTGAGCCGATTGGCGTCGTCCAACACCAGATCGACCACCTGCTTGTCATACGAACTTCCCGCCCCCGGCTTGGCCGACTGCTGCTTGCCCGCCGTCGCCCGCGTGCGCCAGTTCGGGGCCACCATGCTGCGGCCCTTGAAAAACATTCGCTCAAAGACCAGCCGGGGATCATTTTCATACGGAAGATTCACGCCGTCTTTCCGCCATGAATAGCGCGTCTCCTGGTTGGCCAATCCAAATTCCATCGACGGCAAAAGGCTCTGTTCTTTCACCATGCGGGCCGCGCGTTGATCGACCGATTCGGCGAATACGCCTTCCGCCTGAACGTACGCCTTGCCATTGACCCGGCCGACATGATCTGCCGCCGTCAGATGTGAAAACCCGCAATGTTCGTGGCCATTGACGCCATCCCCCTTGGCCGACTGAGACAAGTTTGAGAGGATCAGCAGATTATTCTTGAACGGCTCCAACGGCCGCAGGATGGACGGCAATTTCGCCAGCGGACCGGCCGCCGCGGGAATCCACGATTCGCTGACGGTGCCGCCGGCGACGGTAAAAATTCCCATCCGCAGCGGCGGTTTCACCGCCCCAGCCGTCGCCCCCGCGGCGCCGGCAAACGATTCCAGATAAGGCAGCGCCGCCAGCGCGCCCACGCCCCGCAAAAACCCGCGACGAGAAAGACCCGAAACGTCCCTTGCCATTCAATACTCCAAGTAGAGCGGTCCCGATGCCCTCTTACATACGCGCGACATCGTAAATTGTGCGACGGAAAAAACCGGCATGCATTTTTAAGGGTCACTCGGTTCGAGCCATTGGCGCGGCGAACTTAGAGCCGTTATCACGTTGCGTGCGCGTTTCTGCGTTTAGCGGCACCGCGTGCGCGGCGTTTTTCGCGACGCGAGGTCGCTTCACCAACATGTTATTTGACATCTCACGGAGGAACCATCGTCCCCGTTCGGATTAAGCCGAGGGCGGCCCAGCCTGTGCCGTAGTTGCTACTGGCCAAACTCTTGCGACCCTTTTCGCGGGAAACAACCCACCATGATCCGTCCGGCCGCTGAGGTCGGTCCGATCCTTTCGTGTTATGGTAAACAATGGGACCGGCGGGAATGGGCGAGGATTCACCACGATCGCATAAACTTCGGGCGCTTCGCCTGAGGATTTGTACTTGGCGGCGGCGAAATTTTGCCGCGTTTTACCGAATTCTGTCTCTTCGGCCGTTTCTTCATCTCGTGCCTACATTTCACTCTTGGCGACCACGGGGCGGAGTAGGAGCCGCATCCGCGACGGTTGTGAAATTCTTGCGGTACATGAAGGGCCGGCTCGCCGCCACGCCGCGGATCAGGGTCGAAAATTTGTATCCGTCATGCTTCAAGGAATCGACGATGTCGGCGAGAGCCAAATCGTCCTGATATTGCAGCTGACGGCCGAGGGCATAGGTCATCATTTGCGTGGCGACGTTGGCGACGAATTGATCCTGGCGGGCGCGGAGGATTTGTTTGAGGCCGTCGACGCCGTGAAATTCCTTGCCGCCGGGGAGACGGCCGGCGTTGTCGACGGGCTCGCCGGCGATCTGGTCGCGCCATTCGCCGATCGCGTTGTAGTTTTCCAGGGCGAAGCCGAGCGGGTCGATTCGCTTGTGACAGGCGGCACAGGTTGAATCGGTCGCGTGCTGGGCCAGTCGCTCGCGGAATGTTTTCGGGGCGGCATTCTTGTCTTTGGGGGCAGCGAAGTTACTCACATTGGCCGGCGGAGGCGGTGGGGGCGTGCCGAGCATCACGTCGAGAATCCATTTTCCGCGCGTGGTTGGCTTGGTTCGATCGGTGTGCGAGGTCATCGCCAGGATGGCGCCCATTCCGAGCACGCCGCCGCGATGATATTCGGGCTTGAGCGCGACGCGCCGCATTTTTTTTCCCGTGACGCCGGGAATGCCGTAAAGGCGAGCCAGGTCTTCGTTCACGAACGTATAGTCGCCGTCGAGCAGGTCGAGGACGCTGCGGTCTTCCGTGCGAATCGCGTCGAAGAAAAGCGTAGCCTCCTGCTGCATCGAATCTTTCAGCGGATTGGTGAACGCCGGGAAAACATTTTGGCCCGGCAGCGCGCGCCGCAGCCGATTCAACTGCAACCACTGGACGGCAAAATAATCGGTCAGCGCCTTTGCCTTTGGATCGGCGAGCATGCGCGTGACCTGGGCCGCGAGAATATCAGGATGCGAAAGCTGGCCGGCGTCGGCGAGCTTGAATAATTCGTCATCGGGCATCGTGGCCCAGATGAAATATGAAAGGCGGACAGCCAGTTCATTGTCGCTGACGCGGGCGCCCTCGGATGATCCCGCCGGCGCCCGATCCTCTTCGATGCGATACAGAAACTGCGGCGCCACCAGCACCGGCTTCATCGCCTTGCGAATTGCTTGCTCGAAGTTATCGCCCGACTTGATGGATTGATCGACGATCTGCAAAAGTTGATCGAGCGTCGCCGGATCGACCGGTCCGCGAAACGCCCGATGCACAAATCGGCCGAGCACTGCGCGAGCCGCCTCCTGATCGGAAACGCCTTTTCCGGGCCGGGTGAAAAACACGGCGTCGCGGGCGGCCTTGAGCTTTGCATCGCGCCGGCCGGCGTCTTCAAATAAATGCGCCAGCGAACCGTCCGCCGCCGCCATATATTTCTCAAGCAGCGTTTGATCGATCGTCTGCCCCGCGGCGAGGTTGGCGAAATGCTCGATCACGTATTCGGATTCGTCGGCGATTCCGCCCGCCCGTGCCGCGTCGAAATTCTGGATTTGAAGCAAATCGCGAATGGTATTGTTGTATTCCTGGCGGGTCAGTTGCCGAATGAGCGGCGGCCCGGGATCGCGGTAAATCGGACTGCTCCGGTCGATCGTTTCGATCCGAGTCTTGATCCACGCGACGAGATTTTTCCGATCGGCCGGCGTGAATCCGGTCTCTTCCGGATCCTGCGGCATGTCTTCGGCTTCCAGGGCCTCGCGCGCCTTGCGCCAAACGTCACGATGGCCGAGAATCGAGGGAAGATCGGTCATCGTGGAGAAATCGATCCCCATCTTTTGTTTCTTGGGGCCGTGGCAACTGATGCAGTGCCGTTCGATGAGCGGCCACGCCTCTCGCTTGAAGACGAGGGGATCGGCCGCCGGTCCCAGCGCCGACTGAGGAGCCGCCCCCACCGAGGCGGCGATCAAGTTCAGTGCCTCGCCGGCGATCACGCAGATAGCGATCCGGAAAAAATGGCGCGGATTTTTCATAGTCTGGCAATCGAAAACAGCCCCACCCAGCTACCGGCCAAGCCGCGGAATGTTTTCGAGGCGCGCTGCGGTAAAAGTGTTTGTGCCGAACCACTTGCATGTTTCCGGCACGCCTCGGATCAATCCGCGTATTCCCAGTACGTATGAATATCGTCCACGCCCGTGATTTCGCTTTCCAGCTTCCACTTGGTGGGTTGACCGTTATTCTTGACCTGAATGTCGGCCAGGTAGTCGGTGGTTTTGCGAATCGGGTTGCCGTCTTTGCCCGGGATCAATTCGGTTTCGAGCATCTTGACGTGGATCGTTTTTTCGTCGTCGCTCAGCGGGGCAAGCTGATCGGTACTCCATTCACCTTTTTCGTCTTTCAGGAAGACGTTGTTGCGGGTGAATTTTAACTTCGTATAAATTTTCACGTCGTTGCCGTACTGTTCGCCGAAGGTGAGGCCGACGGGGACGACGCGTTTGCGGACGGTCGTTCCATCGTTCCAAACGATGACGTTGAACAGCCCGCCGTAGTGATCGGCGGTTTTGCCGCGTGCGAAAGTTTCTTTGACCTTTGACACGACCGCCTGCTCATTCTTGACCAGCGTGCCGACGGCAAATTGCTTTTTCACGATATCGCCGCAGAGGGCTTTGAACTCCTCGACGGTGAGCGTTTTCTTCGCGAGTTCCGGGGTCTTTTTCTCGGCGGCGAGCAGATCGTCGCGGAACTTTTTCACGGCGGCGGCGTCCTTCCCTTCGCCCTGAAAAAACAGGACCGTCACGACGGCGAACTCGCCGTCGTTCAAATCGCCTTTCCAGAGCGTCTGCGCGGTTTTTTCGGTGATGGCCGGTTTTTTGGGGCCGGCTTCCAGAGGCTTGCCGTCGGCGGGAATATTTTCCTCGAACGCCTTGCCGTCGGCGACGCCGTCAACGAAGCCGTAGACGTGGTCATCGATTTTTTCGTCGAGGCCGAATTTCTGGATGGCATGCAAACCGGTCAGATCGACGCTCACCGGCGCCGGGGCCGCGAAGGAGAGCGATGCCGCCCCCGCGAGCAATGCGACTGAAGCGAGAAGACGGCGAATACTCAAAGGCATTAAAAGCTCCTAAAATCAAGTGCCGCTGGAATGTTCATCGCGCCGCCCGAATGTCCGCGAGGAAATCGGAACCGCCAATGGGCGCGAGGAGGAATTATGCGGTGGCGCGTCGTTGGCCGCAACTGTACATTTTCAGTCGACGGCGTAAGAAACATCCTCAACCGGCGACCGTATCGACTGTAGTTACAATCCTGATCCGTTATCGTTTTGGAGCACCCACTCATGACTCGTCCCGGTCTCGTTCCGCCAGTGGCGCCGTGCATTATCAGCCATAACATGGCGCTCGGGGGCGCGCAGACCGCTATTTTGCGAATGATTCTTGCCCTTCCGGATTGGGCTCGGGAGCGAACGACGCTCTATTGTCAGTCGGCGGATATGCCGTTGCTTGACGCGGCGGTACAAAAACACGGGTTCTCCGTCGGAACGATCACGACCGAGGCGCCGGCCGATCCATCGTGCTGGATTCTCAGTTACGGCAATCTGAAGGACCTCCCGGTGCGTCCCACCTCTTTGATTCTGCATTCATGGGACGACGAAGGCTACCGCTACATCACCGGCGCCTATGGCGATCTCCGGGGATTGACGGTGGCCGGCGTGTCGCAGCAAGTGCTGAATCGGTATGCGGGATGGATCGGCGCGGGTGGGCATCGCGTGGCGGGTTTACTGCCGCCGCCGGTGACGGAATGGGCGATCGCCAAGGGCGTGCGGTCGGATCATCGCATTGATGTGGCGTGGATGGGCCGGCCGCTGGAGAGCAAGGGGCTGATGTCGCTTCCGTATCTGCTGGCGCTGGATCGGCGGATCGTGATCCGGGTATGGACGGGCGCCGAGACGGCAGGCCTGGAATATACCCGCCGTGTTCAGTCGCGGACGATGGAGAAGATGCTCAAGCTCGCGGCCGATCTGGGCGTGATCGACCGGCTTGATCTTCGCCCGCTGGATTTTGATCCGATCGCCTATCGCCATCGATTGGACGGATGCCACGTCCTGCTGGGCAACAGCCGGCAGGAAGGTTTTTTAATGACGGCCGCCGAGGCGCTTAGCTGCGGCATTCCCGCCGTCGTGACGCGCACGTGCGGCATCGCCGACTTTATCGCCGAGGGCGTGAACGGCCGGCTGATCGAATGGGATCAAGACCCAAAACGCCTTGCCCGCTCGAGCCTTGAAGGGATTCTCAAGGCGGTCGATATCGACCCGTTTGCGTGTCTGCAATCGGTTCGCGATTTATCGTTGCGGGCCGGTTATCGAAACGCTTATGGCCAGACCCTCGCCCGCCTGACGCATACGAGCCTGCAAGGGGTTTGCCCGCGCGTCACGGTTGCGGTGCGGATTCACAAGGGGATGCCGATCGAATCGCTCGACGCCGCGATGAGCAGCCTGGCGTCGCAGACGTATCGCCGTTTTCAGACGATTCTGCTGGTGGACGGGCCATGGGAATTCGGCCACGCACTCGCCGCCCGCTATGACCTGCCGCTGCTTTGCACCGGTCTTGAGCCGGACATCACACATTGCTCGTGGCTGCATCGGCAGGCGGTGCAGATGTGCCGGACGGAATTTTACAAACCGTTGGACTATGACGATCAGCTCCTGCCGGACTATCTCGAACATGCAGTGGCGGCGATGGAAGAACGGCGGCTTGACGTGTATGGCTGTCTCCTGATGACGCTGGAAGACGGGCAGTTCAGCGCGCGACGGTGGCCGCACAAGCCGATCGAAACGATGTTCACGGGCAACAGCGACGACAACATGCTTCCGCATTCGTCGGTGCTGATGCGGACGGAAATTTGCCGCAAGGCGGGCAATTATCAGGAACGGGCGGTGGGGCTTGGCGCCGACGACTACGACCTTTGGCATCGCATTCACCAGGGCGGCGGAAAGTTCTGGCGCGACGACAAGCGCAACGTCGTCTATCGCATTCACGAAAAAAACTCGTTGAAAATTCGAAAAGCCCGATACGGCGCGACCGGCGGGCGCGTTGTGTCGGCGATGCCCGCTTCGTCGCCGGACGCTACTTTCGGATCGGCGGGAAATTTCACGAAGCGCGTCGCCGGGGCCGCCGCCGCCGCAGCGATCGCGCTGGCCACCGTGCCGGCGGCCGCCGCCCAGAATGCGGCCCCGCCTCCCGCGCCCGGCCATTCGGACCTGCGCGAGCCGGCGGGATTGCTCCAGCGGTGGGTCGCGAAGGTCAAGCGAACCGGAAAAACCGTCGAGAAAAAGCTGGACGGCATCCCCCTTCCCGAAGCCGCCCCGACCAAAACCGGCGCGGGATCAAAAGGAGAGTTTTCCAAGGATCTGATTCCCCCGCATTCATGATGGCAGTACAATGCACTTGACGCCGTCGTGGTGCGCCGCGCAATTTCCGCCATGGCCGGGTCGCGGCCGTTGACCGCGGATGAAAATATTTGGTTCTCCCCGATCGCTCGGCGAATCATGGGCGGCGTCTCACGACGCAAAGCAAAGGAAAACAATGCCCGACGACAAAGCGCTTTCCGGTCCGCTGTTCGCCGCCGTCGGCGAAAATGGTCTCCGCTGTTTTTCGCGCGACGGGCGCGCGTGGTCGAACATTCAGCTGGGCAAGGAAGGCGAAACCTACCGCACCGCCGGCCTGGGCAATGGCCGTTGCGTCGCGGCGGCGCGCTTTGGCGGGAAAAGCACCTTCGCCGCCACCCAGGACGGCATTTTCTGGAAAACCTCCGATTTCGATTCGAAATATTCCGATTACGTCGAAGACGTGGTTTTCTTCAACAAGCGCTTCCTCGCCGTCGGCGGAACATTCTTCATGTCGTCGTCCGACGGCGTCGCCTGGGAGCCGCGCCAAAAACTTCCGCCGCGCAAAATGTCGTGGGGGATGGACCCGACCATCCACCGTTTTACCGTCGGCAACGGAACTCTGGTGGGCATGGCCGACTTCGGCGTCACCTTCACCACCAAAGACGGCGTCGAGTGGAAGACCTCGCCCAATCCCAAAGCCAGCAATGCCCTCATCGACGTCGCTTTCGGCAACGGCTTTTTCGTCGCCGGCGGCATGCACGGCCTGTGCATGAGAAGCGTCGACGGACTGAATTGGACCGACCGCGCCCCCGGCGAAGAAGGTGAACACATCAACTCCATGACTTTCGACGGCAAACAATTCGTCGGCATCGGCCAGGGCGCTACCTACATCTCTCCCGACGGCTTAAAGTGGAACCGTGTCCCCAACAACAACGCCCCAACCACCGCCACCTTCGCCAACGGCGTGTATGTCGGGTCGCTTTGGCCGGGAAAGCTGATGCGATCGACCGACGGCATCGCCTGGGAACAATCAATCCAGTTGCCGCAGCATGTGATCTGCGTTGAGCACGGCGTGCTGGGAACCGCGTGATCGCAACGTGTGATCGAAGCATGCCGACGTGGAATGCACACCAGTACCTCCGCTTTGAAATCGAACGCACGCGGCCTTGCCGTGATCTGGCGGGTGGCATCGCGATCGCGTCTGCGGCGCGGGTGATCGACCTTGGCTGCGGCCCCGGAAACAGCACGGCGGTTTTGGCCGAGCGCTGGCCGAGCGCCGAAATAACCGGATTGGATAGCTCCCCGGAGATGATCGCGGCCGCGCGTGAGTCGGCGCCGCGTCTTTCGTGGGCCGTCGGCGACATTGCCGCCTGGGCAAGCGCCCGCGGAAATCTCTACGACGTCGTCTTCAGCAACGCCGCGTTGCAATGGGTCGAGAATCACGCGGCGATATTTCCGTCACTTTTGAAACACGTCGCTCCCGGCGGCGCGCTGGCGATTCAAGTGCCCGGCAATTTCGACGCCCCCGCTCATCGCATGATGCGGGAGATTGCCGAGTCGCGGCCGTGGCGCGATCGCTTTCCCCCCAATGGCGTTCGCGAATGGCACGTCCACGATCTGGCGAGCTACTACGATCTTCTGGCGCCCGCCGCCGGAGCGATCGACCTGTGGGAGACCGAATACCTGCACATCCTGCCCGACGCCGCCGCCATTGTGGAGTGGTACAAGGGAACCGGCTTACGGCCGTTTCTGAATGCGCTATCCAACGATGAACAGAGGGCGAAGTTTCTGGCCGACTACCTCGAGCGCATCGCGCAAGCGTTTCTCCCTCGAAGCGACGGGCGCGTGATTTTTCCCTTCCGGCGATTTTTCATGATCGCTTATGCGCGGTCATGACGAAAATTTTCCGGTCAGTCCCGGACTGTTCCTTGCGTATCAAATCGATCGCTCCGCACACACCTGCTCGGCCTGGCTGTTGATCCACGGCGCTCGACGCGTTCGTGATCGTCGTCACCTGGCTCGAATATAATCGCCTGCGCCGTTGGCACGGGCATCGGCGCAAGCGGTAGTTTAGTGTGATCGCCTCCGCGAACATTCCCTGTTTCCGTCGGCGTTCTGTTTCGTTATCGTCAGAGCATGAACTTCGACAACTGACGCCGCAAGCGCGGACACCCGCGTGCGTGCAGGAATGCGACCGCGCCGCGTCGCCCGAAGCGGTCTGACACCTGTGAAAAAGCGTATGGAAACGTTCATCGACGGAGAGTAAATGCCCGAAGCAAGTCCCCTGGATTCGCGTCGCCAAGGCCTCTCGAAGGTTCCTGAAGTAACGCTGCTGTTCTGGATCATCAAGATCGCCGCCACCACGCTCGGCGAGACCGGGGGCGATGCCGTCTCGATGTCGATGAAGCTCGGCTACGCCGTCGGCACCCTTATTTTCGCCGTGTTTTTTGTGATTTTTGCCGCCGCGCAGATCAAATCGACGCGGTTTCATCCCACCTTGTATTGGGCCACCATTATCGCCACCACCACCGTCGGCACGACACTGGCGGACTTTTCGACGCGCCAAATCGGCATCGGCTACGCCGGCGGATCGCTTCTGTTGTTCGCGCTGCTGATGCTGTCGCTATTCGCCTGGCATCGGACCCTGGGCTCGATTTCTTTCCGCAACCTTCAGACGTTCAAAGCGGAAATGTTTTACTGGGTGACGATCATGTTCTCTCAGACGCTCGGGACCGCGCTGGGCGATTGGGTCGCCGACGGCAGAACCGAAGATCCCGCCGGCCTGGGGCTCGGATACGGCGGCGCAGCGATGATCTTCGGCGGGTTGTTGCTGGTCGTGGCGGCTTTATATTTTTCCACTTCGATTTCCCGGACGGCCCTCTTCTGGACGGCCTTTATTCTCACGCGCCCTCTCGGCGCGGTGGTCGGCGATTTCCTCGACAAACCGCACGATCACGGTGGTCTGGCGCTCAGCCGGTATGTAGCGTCTGGAGGACTGTTGGCGTTCATCGCCGTTTGTATTTTCTTCTTCAAACAGCGTCGCGCCGAACACGCCCACTGACGACGCCACGGCTTGGGACGGGATTATAATGGGTCAGTCCCTAATCAACGCATTCATTGTAGCTTAGTCGCAAGGTGGCTGGCACGAATGGCACTTCCCGAAGGTGTAAATCATGTGGAGAAATCCTTATACTTGATCCCATGGCCGAGAGGCTTCCATCGCAGTGGGATGTCCGCCGAAGGCGCCTCGTTGCGATTATCCTGTATGTTTTCGGCATTGGCGGCATTGGCGGCGCGCCGCGGACCGTCGCCGGCGCGGCGCCGGCTCCGGAATGGAATGCGAAGTTTGAGGGAAAAAGCGGATGGATCGGCGGAGACGGGGTTTATTCGGCGCCGCTAAGCCCCATACGCATGCTGTGGATTTTCAGCGACTCTTTGATTGGCCGGACTCGCGACAACCAACGCGTCGAGACGGCGCTGGTGAATAATACGATTGCCATACAAGCCGGCCCTCGTGCCGATGCCGCCATCGCATTCAGCAACGGTCTGACGCCGGGAGGCAAGCCTGGGGCGGTCATTATTCCAACGGACGGCAAGGGATGGTTTTGGCCACAGTCGGCCGTACGGGTCGGGAGCGATCTGGCGATCTTTCTCCCTCGAATCGAAAAAACGGGCGACGGTGGCGCTTTCGGCTTCCAACAAACCGGCCTGTCGCTGGCGATGATCGAAAACCCATCCGACGATCCGCTCCGATGGCGCCTCACCCAGTGTACCGTTCCCCACGCCCGGTTTGAAAACGGGAATCAGGTGAGCTGGGGATCGGCCGTTCTGGTCGATCATGAAACGATATACGTCTATGGCTACGAGCAGCGAAAGGTCACCGGGGCCGCCAAGGGATTGCTCGTGGCCCGCGCTCCCGCCTCGCGACTGGCTGATTTCGCTTCGTGGCGTTTCCGTTCCGCGGATGGTTGGAGCAAATCCGTTGGCGATGCTTGCCCGCTGGCCGAGGGAATGGGCGCGGAGTTTTCGGTCTGTGCGGCGCCGCCGGGGTATGGCTTGATCCTCGTCTATACCGACAAGGGATTAAGCGACCGGATCATGGGCCGGTTTGCGAATTCGCCCGAGGGTCCGTGGTCGGCGCCGAAGCTCTTGTATCAATGTCCGGAGAACCATCGCGACAAGGGCGTCTTCTGTTATGCCGCCAAGGCGCATGGGTGGGCTTCGGAGGGGAATCGGCTGCTCATCAGCTATTGCGTAAATTCATGGCGGCTTGAACGATTGTTTCAGGACGAAAAGGTTTATCGCCCGAAATTTGTTTGGGTGGAGTTTCAGGCTAAACACTGAATATGTCGGCGCGCTCAGAAAGGCCGGGAACGTCGAGGTCGGGAAGCGGTGTCGCTCAGGACGCAGTGTCGGGACAACAAAATGGTTTGACCGGCCGGTGTCGCGAAGTATTGCGGACGCGTTCGTGTCGCAAATAATAATGATCCCCTCCATCGAACACATCATCAAAAAACGACATCACAACCGCCGGCGTCTTCGTTTCATGGCGCTTATTCTGGCGGTCATTGGCGTCATCTGTGTCAGTTGGGGGGTATTTTCGGCGATACTCGTCGACCATACATGGTCGCCGTCAATGCCGATGGTCGTTTTCGGTTGCGGATTTTTTGTGCCGGTCATCCCCCTTTGGGTGTTGGATGAACGCATCGGACGCGCGCTCGTTCCCCTCTCCAAGCACGAATGTCCCGGCTGTCATTACAATCTCACCGCGCTGCAGCGACCGATCTGTCCCGAATGCGGTTTAGGTTTGCCGACGGCGTATATCGATCATTCGCCGGGCTCGCAGGAATCCTGATTGGAAGGCCGCCATCTTCGAATTGTCAGGCTCAATGCGGCCGCGAAAGGACGTGGATAAGTCGTTTTGTGGAATGGCTGTGGATTGAGAAACGATTCGTCGGACCGTAACATGCCGGGGAATGGTGGGGGATGGCCGGAGAAAACACAATGAATCAAATCGCCGTGGTTAATTTTGCGCCTGAGAAACATTCGGTTGAACTTCGAGAGATTCCGCGGCCGGAGATCGGGGTGGATGATGTGCTGTTGGAAGTGGCCGCCGTGGGGGTTTGCGGGTCGGATTTGCATCAGTGGACTTGCGATCATTCGTGGCCGGTGAATTATCCGGTCGTGCTGGGGCACGAGTTCGGCGGACATATCCGGGAACTCGGGAGGAATGTGATCGGATGGAAGGAAGGGGATCGCGTCGTCAGCGAGACGGCGGCGGTGATCGACGCCAACAGCCCGATGACCCGGCAAGGACTTTATAATCTCGATCCGACGCGCAAGGGGTTTGGGTATGGCGTGAATGGGGCGATGACGAAGTTTGTGCGGGTGCCGAGCAGGATTTTGCACCGGGTGCCGGACGGGCTCGCGATGGAGAAGGCGGCGCTTACCGAGCCGTGTTGCGTGGCCTACAGCGCGGTGGTCAGGAACGCGCGGATTGAACCGGGGGATCGGGTGGTGGTCTTTGGGCCGGGGCCCATCGGATTGCTCTGTGCGGCGATGGCGAAGTTGCAAGGGGCGGAAGTGGCCGTCGTGGGGTTGGAGCGCGATCGGGTGCGGCTGAATATCGCCAGGCAATATGGGTGCGAGGCGATCGTCGATGGGTTGGACGAATGGGCGAAGGTGGGGGATGGGCTGGGCGTGGATGGCGTGATCGATGCGGCGGGGGTGAGCGCGACGCTCAAGATGGCCATGCAGATCGTGCGGCCGGCGGGGTGGATCAGCAAGGTGGGATGGGGGCCGCAGCCATTGAATTTTTCCCTTGATCCGCTCGTGCAAAAGAACATTCGCCTGCAAGGGTCGTTCAGCCACAACTGGCCGATCTGGGAACGCGTAATCCGTCTATTGGCAACCGGAAAACTGGATGTGCAGCCGATCGTCGGCGGGGTTTGGCCACTGAGCGAATGGCATGAGGCGTTCGAGAAAATGCACGGCGGGTCGATCGCCAAGGCGGTGCTGCGGCCCTAACGGTTCATGTTTTAGAATCGGGAATGAGGCCATGCGCGCTGGGGTGGCATGACCTTTGATCGCGAATTGCGCGGATGCGCGGGGATAATACGGATGATGATCGATCGGATTCGCCTGATCCGCGACGATCCGAGTCATCCGCGTGGGCGTGCATCTGAATAGCGTTGTGGGCGTCGTGGACGCTGAAGACTTGGCGCATGCGTCTTTGATCACGAGCGATTCGCGCGATTCTTGGAATTTCATGGCTCCTGTTGCCGCAATTATCATCTCGGTGTTCTGGTGTACGGTGGCGGCGTTGATCGCGGGAAGCAGGGGATATTCCCCGCGCGGCATTGCCTTATGCGCGGCTGGGATCATCGCCGGGGGCGTGCTGGCGGGGTGGCCGGGAGCGTATGTGCTGACCGATTGGGGAGTAATCGCACGATCGGACGGCGCGTTTGGCGCGCATGTCAATGCGGCTGCGTGCGGGGCGGTTTTTCTGGGGTCGCTCTGCGGGCTGTACGGGGCCGAGCGTTTGCGCGAACATGAATTTCCGACCGCCACGCAGATTTTTAATGCCGCTTTGGGTCTGCTGTTTGGCGGATTGGGGGGAGCGGTGGTGCTGTTCATGACGTATTCGACGTGGGGATGGAGCCTGGCGACGTTTGGATTGTTCCCGGCGGTCGTAAGCGCGGGCGCGATTGCGGGATCGGCGATCGGACACCGGTTGCCGGACCTGAAATAGTCGCGTCTCGCCTTCGCTCGCAAGGATATCGCAGGCATTGGCGGTACCGCATGGAATCCACCCAGCCCAACACGCCGACCGGCGCCACGCCGCACGCGTTCGCCGCTCCGATTTACTCCGTCACGCCGATCTTCGCCTGGCTGCTGATCCAAGTGGCGGCGATTGCGCTGGCGGCATGCCGGGTTCCGCTTTGGCCGCACGCTCCGCAGGCGGGAGAGTTTCTGGCGGTCGAAATACTCCTGGTCGTTCAGATCCTGGGGGCGGCGCTGCTGTCGCCGCGGCTATGTGAGCGTTGGCCAACGACGCTAATGGCCATCGCCTGCGCGTGGCCTTTTCAGATATTGGCCGGATTTCTGGCGGCGACGTCGATACCGCCAATGATCCAGGGCGGGTTGTATGTCAGCGGATGGATCGCGGCGCTGTGGGGCATGGGCCTCCCGTTTCGCTCCAGAATCGGCCGGTCTACCCTCTCGGCGGCCGCCTCCACTTGGGCGGCGGCAGGGCCGATCCTCCTTTTCATCGGAAATGAGTATCCGGCCACTCCGTTTCACCCCGGAAGCGCGATCGCCCGGGGGGCGCTCGGCCCAATCATCGATTCGTTGATCAGAATCGGTCCTGACGCGCCTCAACCGGGAACAATATGGGGCTGGCCGGAGTTGGCTGGAGTCGGACTGGTGGGAATGTCGATCGTACTGATCGTAAAACGGGGCTTGTTTTCCCGCGGATAGCGCGGTTTTCATCGTCACCGAAACAGAAAAACGTAGTTCTCCCTTCTTTCTGAAGTTCGCGATCCTTACATACCCCAAACACTACAATTTATCATCAGCTTATCCACAATCCATACACAAGTTTTCGCAATATCTGTTTTTCAGAATATTGCTATCGGCAAGTGTAATATGCTGCGCCCGCCGTGTTAAAAGTAAAATCGCTCAAAAAAGTTAAAGTCCCCGCAATTATTTTTCTTGCAGTCCGGAGTGAAACGGATAGGATTCTGTGAATGAGGAGTGAAACGGGAGACACTCCTGATTCGGCAGCGGTTACTCCTGAGAAGCCCGAACTGTTTCCGGAATTGATATTCTACAACAATCACGACTTGGTGATTGATACGCATCGGATGTTACTGCCGTCGGAGATCCGGCGAAGTCTTGTTTCTGAGCGTGATGGAAAAGCATTTTTTATTGTCCCGGGGATTAATGATAAGCCGTGGTTTTACACTGAACGCCGGTATGCTGAATTAGCCCGCGAGCTTCGAACAAATAAGTTGCCGGGCCAGACGGACTTGGATTTCAAGCATATGTATTTCGCCGAGGCCAGCCGGCAAGAGTGGGATAAGCAGTGGAGGATCGGCGTGCCAGAAGCGATCCGCGCTCGGTATGGCATAGGGACGGTGGTTACCTTGGCCGGTGTCGAGGACCACTTGGAGCTATGGGATCGTGAGGCATGGCGCAAGCACCAGGACGAGTTAAGACTGAAGCGCGCCGAGATCTTCCGAGCCATGCAGGAAAAACAATCGCCGATGGGAACCTTGTAACGCGCAGACAGGTCTGGGCAATCGTTTGAAAAAATGAAGTTAACCCGCTCGGTGTCCATCCGTGGCTCCGGGGAAGAACCAGCCAAATCCTGGGAAGGATGGCTTTAGAAACATCTTAGAGTATCGACGACCGGCCGGCAAGGGCGCGCGGGCAAGATGCCCGGCGTCGTTGCATCCGACGATCGTTCCCGGCACGGAGGCCGGCGATGGGAGCGATCGGAGAACGGTTGGCGCTGAGTCCGCGGGGCGGACGTCTGTCGGAGACAGATTAGGCGAACGGTCGTCAGCGGGCGTTCCGGAGACGCATCGGGTTGTGCGCGTCTCCCCAACGCTCAAACCGCAGCCGGCCGCTGGTCTTGCCGCAAGTGCGAATGGATTGCACTTTCGACAGGATCGGCGGCCGGTACGCGGGACTTTTACGAAAGAGAAAATGCTGCCCGAAATTGGCGTGCGCCCTCGATGGTGAGAAGCGCATGCCGGTGAGGGCCAATCGGTTCGCCCTCCACGGCGAACCGATTGGTCGATCCGATCGCGATACTGAAGAGCCGTCCTACGAATGGGGTCCTGTTTGGGAGAACAGGGAGCAAGGACGCTCGGCTCTCGGTATCGGGCAGCAGAAGGGCAAAGCATGAGAAATCGCCCTGCCTATTCCGCCGACGCAACGATAGCACCCACACAGGGCGCCGGTCAATGACGCGCCCAACCGAAGCGCTGCGCAACCTCGATCGCCAGCGCCTCTGGCATCCGTTCACGCCCATGCGCCAGTGGATCGAAAGCGATCCGCTCATCATCGTTTCCGCAGACGGCATGCACCTCATCGACAGCGACGGACAACGCTATCTCGACGGCGTTTCCAGCCTGTGGTGCAATGTGCACGGCCACCGCGTCCCCGAAATCGATAACGCGATACGAGCACAGTTGGATAAAGTGGCTCACACCACGTTGCTTGGCCTCTCGAGTGAGCCGGCCATTGTGCTTGGCGATCGCTTGATGCGCATCGTCCCCGACGGTCTTTCCAAAATTTTCTATAGCGACAGCGGCGCGACGGCCACGGAGGTCGCGTTTAAGATGGCCGCGCAATATTGGTATAATGTGGGACAACCCCAAAAGACCGAATTCGTCGGTTTCACCGAGGCGTATCACGGCGACACGTTCGGCGCCATGTCGGTCGGCCGAACCGATACGTTCCATCGCGCTTATCTCCCGATGCTGTTCAAAGTACATTTCGCGCCGACGCCGTTTCCTTATCGATTTCAGGCCGCCGGCGTAAGCGGGACCGATTCAAACCAACTTTCGGCGTCGCAAGTCGGCGCCATGGCGCTTTGGGAACTGGAGAAAATTCTCGAGCGAAATTCCCAGAGGCTCGCCGCGGTTTGCATCGAGCCGATCGTCCAGGGCGCCGCCGGGATGATCGTTCACCCGCCCGGTTTTCTCGGCGGCGTTCGGGAACTTTGCACGAAGCACGATGTATTGCTGATCGCCGACGAGGTCGCCGTCGGTTTTGGCCGGACCGGGAAGATGTTCGCCTGCGAGCACGAAGGGGTAAGCCCTGATTTGATGTGCGTCGCTAAAGGGATTACCGGCGGGTATCTTCCGCTGGCGGCGACTTTCGCCACGCAGCGGATTTTCGACGCATTCCTCGGCGACACCTGGCAAAATCGAACGTTTTTCCATGGCCACACCTACACGGGCAATCCCCTTGCGGCCGCGGCGGCGCTGGCGTCGCTCGATTTGTTCGAGAAGAACCAGGTTGTCGCCGCGGTGGCTGAAAAATCCGGGGCGCTGGCGGCGATGTTGGAAGCGCTGCGCGACTTGCCGCACGTCGGCGACATCCGCCAAAAAGGGTTGATGGTCGGCATTGAACTGGTGGAGGAAAAGACGACCCGCCGGCCTTTCGATCCTAAACGGCGGGTTGGCGCCGGGATTTGCATGAGTTGTCGAAAGCATGGGATCATCATCCGGCCGCTGGGCGACGTTGTCGTACTGATGCCGCCGCTGGCGATGGGCGTCGAGGACTTGCGGAAACTGGTGGACGCGGTGAGATTCGAGGTGGAGGCTTTGCCGTGAGACGCGGTTCCGCGCGAGGGACCGAAAATCGCATTGCCCCCATTTCATTGCCCCTAAGCGAGGGGATCTGATCATTGAGGACAAAAAAACCCGCCGTGCCTGCACGGCGGGTTTTTTCAGGATTGAACCCATTCATTTCGCGGCTTGCGAATCGGGGTTTTGTATAAAGACGAATGTTCCTTTTTTATTTCCGACGACGATCGCCGGGCGCTTGTCGTTGTTGATGTCCTTGGCGATCACCTCCGTGCCGATGCCCGAATCATTGTCGATTTCGTGGGGGATGAAATCGGCGCCGCCCTTGCCGTCGCGCTTCAATTCAAACCAGTACAAAACGGCCGGCGCCTTGGGATCGGCGTCGCCATGGGAATGGTGGGCATAAAAACGCTTGCCGGTGACGATGTCTTTCAGACCGTCGCCGTTGATGTCGATCAAATCGACAGCGTGAAGCTGTGAAAACCGAAGTCCGTGCGGGGTGTCGGTTTCCTTGGCGCCGGTGAGGAGATGTTTGGTGAAGGTTCCGTCGGCCTTTTGCTCAAACCACGCCAGCCCGTAGCCATGAGCGGCAAGGCTCGTGATTACATCGGGCCGGCCGTCGCCGTTGACGTCATAGGCGTACATCTGCGCGCCGCCGCCGCCGAAGTCGGCTTTGTGGAAGACCCATTCGGGGTCGCCGTCGAGCTTGGCGGGTTGTTCGTACCAGCCGTCGTGAACCATAATGTCGTTCCTGCCGTCGCCGTTCACGTCGCCGAAGCCCAGGCCGTGCGTGAAACGCTGATACTTCTTGTCGGGGCTGATCGCGTGGAAGGTCCACGGCTTTTCCGGGTTTTCGTAGTCGGGCAGGGCATAGCCCATTTTGCCGCCGGTCGAGCAGATCAACACCGGCTTTCCGGTTCCAAGCAGATCGCCGAAGTTGGGGGATTCATTGTCGGTGTGGTCGAAGACCTTGTGGCGAGCCCAATGGCCCTCGGACGGCTCCTTGCCGCGCGGGTTTTCGTACCAGCTTGTGTCTTCGCCGGGGAAGCCGAGGATAATGATATCGTCCCAGCCGTCGTGCTTGAAGCTGTAGGTGAACGCGAAGAAATTATGCGAATACTGGCCGTCGGGATTGAGCTTTTTTTCCGGCGTCATGTATTCGTGCTTCTTCGTAAAATCGGGGCCTTCGTACCAGTACGGCCCGGCAACGACGTCTTGCTTGCCGTCGTGATTGAAGTCGCCGAAGTTGGCGCCTTCACTGACGAAATCGCGCGACATTGTGATTTTCTTCCAATGCGGATCAGTAAACGGCGCCGGCGCGGTCGTCGGCGCTTGCTCGCCATGCGGCGCGTCGGCGGCAAAAATAGCCGAAGCGCTAAGAAACATTGCGGACAGGGATTTTAAGAGCGTATAGTTCATGGTATCTAGGATACAGAGCAAGTGGGGGGAATGTTGTTTACCTCAACGGCAGAACGCGGATCATCACATGAAAAAACCATCTTATCGTTCGGCGCCGATTTGTCCCGTCATTGAAACTTTGGAAAACCGCACGCTGCTTTCCGGCGTTGTCGCGACCGGCGATATCGCCGCCGCACCCGACCGAGGCGCTCTTTTCGTCGCGGCCAAACCGGTAAAGAAGGCCGCGACCAAAACAACCCTGGCGGCCAGCGCCGGAACGCTGGACCAACCGATTACCTTCACCGTAACGGTGCGCGCGTCCGCCGCCGCGGGATCACCGGTGGGAACGGCCAACGTCATCGACCATGGCCACGTCATCCAGTCGGTAACTCTGTCGCCAGCCGCGTCGACGAACGCGAAATATGCGGTCAGCGACGCGACCTATACGCTCACCCAACAGCCCGGCGGCGCGCCGTATTATTTCGGCAAACACCCCGTGAGCGCGGCGTTTATCCCCGGCGGCACCTTCAAGAAGAGCACCGGCAGGACGACGTTTACCGTGAGCGCGCCTTCATATACGTCCCTGCCTGATGGCGTCGAGTACCAGACTGTCCTGCCCGGCGCCGGCCCGACGATTCAAACCGGACAAACCGCCAATGTCTTCTACACCGGCTTTCTGGCGAAAAATGGCCGCATTTTCGACGACTCGGTCAACGACGGCGGCTCGCTGTTTCCATTCATGCTCGGCGCGGGCGACGTTATTCCGGGATTTGACGAGGGAACCGTGGGCATGTCCGTCGGCGAAACGCGGCTCATCCTGATCCCGCCGGCGCAAGGATACGGCGCGACACCCAACGGCCCCATCCCGGCCAACTCGACGCTCCTCTTTGTGATCACGCTCGAATCGATTTCCTAACGGCCGCCTGCGACGAGAATCGCGACGAATCGCAACGCCGTTGACAACATCGACGCCGCGCGGAACATGATTGGCCACACGACGCTGTTTCGATCGGCATCTCATTCAAGGGCGCCTCGATGTTGAAGATCGTGATGGGCAATCTCCTTTTCGCCGGCTGCGTGGCGGCATGGTACTACTACGTCCAGGGTGAGCGCGTCCTCGTCCTTTCCGGCACATTCATGGCGTTCGGATGCTTCCTTTCCGGTATTTTCATGGGTTACCTTTTGCGTGGCCCGCCCAAAAAAGCCCGCGGGGTGTATTCCGGTTCATCGCGATCCTTCGCGGCGTCGCCCGGCGCCGTCGACGATGACGCCGCGGAAGACGCGCCCGTCGAGGATGAACCGGCCGAATTTCCCCCCGGCGCGGAGCCGGATGATGCCGTGGATTTTGAGATGCCCACGGAGCCGGTCGAGCCTTTGGCTGAGCCGGTTGAAATCCAGCCAATCGAACAGGCGCCGCAACCGTCGCCGCTTTTCCGATCATTCGCCGACACGCCCATGCCGCCGACTCCGGTGGACATTCATGAACTGGCGGCAAAAGTGGTTGTTGATTCCGACGGCTGCTACGAAATGAGCGTGAAGGAGCGACCGGCGGCGTTCGTGATTGACCAGGACGATATCATCCAAACCACAAAAGCAACGGCGAAAGCGAACTCGATCTCGCCGTCGGCCGAGATGACGCCGGACACTTCTGATTTCACGCTCTGATCGAAACATCAACTCCATCGCCCAACACCGACTTATTCAACCAGGAACAATATCTACTACAACAAATCGCAAGACGTCTCGACCGACATTCCCGATGCCCTAATCAGCGACCTCAATGTCCCCGGCGCCAGAGCGCGGTGTTGCGGCACCGAGAGACTTGTCGTTTGTCCTTCCTTTAACAGGATCACATGGCTGCCCCTTTGCCGATCCTGACGCCAGCCCGCCCGCGCGCACCGCCTGTGCGCCCGAAATGGCCGCGAGCTTGGCCATCAGACTACGACCTCAACCTGGCGAACGACGACTGTCAAAGGCATTCCCGCCTCCGCCCGAGCTTCCAGGCACGCTACGATCGCCTCTGGAATGTTTGCAATCGCTTCAGCTTCGGTTTCGCTCTGCGATATACAGCCAGGGATCGCTGGACATTCGACGACGATCATGCCTGTTTCGTCCCGATCGAGCGTGACCAGCAATTTCTTAAACGTCCTCGTCTTAGCCACTGTCGCGACGGATTATATCACGCCAGCTCAAAGAAAAACGGTAAGATCGCGGGTTCCTCGGCGGGGCCCAAACGCGCCTACCGCCCCCGCTGCGTCACGCCGACCCAATCATCCGTGCGGAACGGCGTCGTCGGCAGACCCGCCTTGTTGTAGAGGTTGCCCTCGGGATTGTTCGCCCAGTCATATCGCACGGCCGCAGGCTTCTCTACGTCCGGGCTTGAGACGATCACCGAGTCGCCTTCGATCTTCGCATCCGCCCAGTGCCACTTCTTGTCTTCGCCGGCGATTTGAAAGCCTTTGAGAGGCTCGCCGCCTTTCACGGTCAGTCCGTCGGCGAACTGAAAGCGAAGCGTCATTTTGTTCCCCGCGATCTTCGAATCTTTGTATTGCGGCCCCGCGTAATCGATCGCCTTGCCGTAGGACCTGGCGAGGGCGACGAGCGCGAGACGATGGCCGACGCTTTGTTTGTCTTTGGGGTGGATGTTGCCGGGGTTGTCGGCGTCGGCGAGGTCGATAGCCAGGGCCTGCCCGTTGTGCGGTAGGGCGGCGGTCATCGCCTGTGCTTCACGAAGCTCGGCCCAGTTGCTTTCGCCGGGCTCCTTCGGCGCCGCCGTGAAGTTGGCCAGCGAAACGATATAAAAATCCAACTCCGGCTCATTCCACGCGTCGCGCCAACTCTTGATCATCGTCGGAAGCAGCTTGCGATATTGGTACGCTCGATCGGCGTTGCTCTCCCCCTGATACCAGATCGCGCCCTTGATCGCGAAGGGAACGATCGGCGCGATCATGCCATTGTAAAGGACCGACGCCTGATTCGGATTCTGGCCGGGATCCTGCGGGCGCTGAGGCAATTTTCGAACCTCGCGCAATTGCGGCGCCGGGTCGCCCGGCTGGGCGGCCTTTTGGGCGGCGTTGAACGCGACGGCGGCCTTGTTCTCCGCGACCTCCGCCTCCCATTTGGCCAGTTGTTGCCGATAGACCGCTTCCACGTCCTTGTTTCGCTTCAGCATGGGCGCCAGATCCGGCTCGGCCTCCAGGTGCGAACTCTCCGTCCACGCCTCGGCCACCGTGCCGCCCCATGAACTGTGAATCAGGCCGACGGGAATCTTCAACTCCTCGTGCAACCCGCGGCCAAAAAAATAACCGACCGCCGAGAAACTCGGGACGGTCGCCGGCGTGCATTCCTCCCAGATGGCCTCCTGCGGCGAGTGCAATTTCTTCACGTCGCTTTGCGGCTCATACGTCACGTTTTTCGGAACCGAAAACAGCCGGATATTTGGATGCTCGGCGCCGGCGATTTCCTTGTCGTGGTCCTTGGTGGAACGCACCTGAAATTCCATGTTCGATTGCCCCGAGCAAACCCATACCTCGCCGACCAGGACGTCCTTGAACTCGATCTTGTTCTTGCCGGAAACGATGAGTTCCGACGCTTTATCGCTGGCCGGCAGATTCGCAAGCTTGACGATCCAATGGCCTTTATCGTCCGCCTTTGCGGTTTGTTTCTGCTGAGCGAACGTCACCGTCACCTCTTCGCCCGCGTCGGCGCCGCCCCAGACCGGAACGGCGGTTCCCTGCTGAAGCACCATGTGGTCGGAGAAAATAGCCGGCAGCGTTACGTCCGCGCGGGCGGGCGCGCCCGCCAACACGGCGGCGCCGGTAAAAGCCGTGGCGATCGTACGGCGAATGAATTGGTGGATCAGCATCCTCGGGCCTCCTGATTGAAATTGGTAGATCGATCCTCAGCTTACCGAAACGTAACGGTTTGTGAACCACCGGCGATTTTGGAAATCGGCGGCGACCTAAATATCCCGCTAAAAAAAACCGCCGGCCACGGGGCCGGCGGCGTTGTTATGGCGTGCCCGAAAGCACGCGTCAATCGTCCTGGGCGATCCTGGGCGACATCACATCGGTTTTCCCGACAATGCCGCCCGAACGCCGGCGGCATAGCCGGAATGTACTTTCGCGAAATGTCCGAGTTGACGCTCGACGATAAATTCCGGCACGCCCTGCATCGCCGCCGCGATGTTGGAAAACAGCCGGGCCTTTTGCTCGGCGTTGAATAAATTGAACAGAGCGCGGGGCTGTGAATAGTCATCGTTGCCCTCACGGTGATTATACCGGTCGGCATCGCCGGTGATCTTCAACGGCGGCTCGGCGAGATCGGGGCTTTGCACCGGACCGTTGAAAGAGTTCGGCTCGTAGTATGCGTCGGGGTTGGGATTGTTCGCGAAGAAACGCATCTGCCCGTCTTTATGATAATGATGCACCGGACACTTTGGCGCGTTCACCGGAAGCGCCTCGTAATGCGTCCCGAGCCGATGGCGATGCGCGTCGGCATACGAGAATATCCGAGCCTGAAGCATCTTGTCCGGCGAAAAGCCGATGCCGGGAACGATGTTCGACGGGGAAAAGGCGGCTTGCTCAACCTCGGCAAAGTAATTGCTCGGATTGCGGTTCAACTCCAGCATGCCGACGTCGATCAGCGGATAGTCGCCGTGCGGCCATACCTTGGTCAGATCGAACGGGTTGTAAGGCGTCTTGTCGGCGTCCGCTTCGGGCATGATCTGCACGGCCACGCGCCATTTCGGGTAGTCGCCTTTCTCGATGGAATAGTAGAGATCCTCCTGGGTAGACTCGCGTGTCTTTCCGACCACCGCCGCGGCCTCGGCGTTGGTCCAATGCTTGTGCCCCTGCATCGTCTTGAAGTGAAACTTCACCCAATGCCGTTCATTTTTGGCGTTGAGGAAGCTGTAGGTATGGCTGCCGTAGCCGTTGATGTGGCGCACGCCGATCGGCAGGCCGCGATCGGACATCAGCATGGTAACCTGATGCAGCGATTCGGGCGAAAGCGACCAGAAATCCCACATCGCCGTGGTGGAACGCAGATTGGTTTTCGGATGTCTTTTTTGAGTATGGATGAAATCGGGAAACTTGTACGGATCGCGAACGAAGAAGACCGGGGTGTTGTTGCCGACCAGATCCCAGTTGCCTTCTTCGGTGTAAAACTTGAGGGCAAAGCCGCGGACGTCGCGCTCGGCGTCGGCCGCCCCCGCTTCGCCGGCGACGGTGGAAAAACGGGCGAGCATTTCGGTCTTCTTGCCGACCTCGGAAAAGACCTTGGCTTTGCTGAATCGAGTGATGTCGTGGGTGACGGTCAGCGTGCCGAAGGCGCCCCAGCCCTTGGCGTGGACGGGACGCTCGGCGATGCGCTCGCGGTTTTGATGCGCCAGTTTTTCAAGCAACTGGTAGTCCTGCAACAGCACCGGCCCGCGCGGGCCTGCCGAGAGCGAATTCTGATTGTCGGCGATCGGAGCGCCGGCGGACGTTGTGAGGCTTCGGTCATCTGCCACGATTGTTCTCCTTAAAAGTCGGCGTTGAGGGGGACGGCTCTCGCGAAGGCCGCGAGCGAATTCATCCATTGCGGGGTGGAGTTTATCGAAGGCTGTCCATCGGTCAAATTTATCGTCTCTATCAACTCCATTGATACGATCTATGGCCCAAGCCGGCGCGGCTAAAACGCCTGACCTTCCGCGTGGGGCTGGAGCGCGAGCGCCGAACGGATCGATTTGAGCCGCATGACGATCAGAATCGCGATGGGAAAAATGATGCAGACAAGAGTCTTGCCAACGGCCATCGTGGTGTAGGTCGTTCGCATGACGGCCATCATGGGCGCCGTCATGATTGGCGCCATGGGACGGGGCGCGGCGACGGCTGACGCGCCTCCGGTCGACGTGGCGTAGTAAAAGGTCGTCGTTCCGACGACGGGGACGGCGCCTGACGGCGCAGTGGCCGGCGCAGTGGTGGGCGCCGGGACCGGCATCGACGCCATGATCTTCGAGAACATTCCGACCTGGCTTGGAACCACGATCATAATTTGAAGGACCAGGAAACAGACGGCGTTCAAGAGGTAGGCCCACGCCCAGTAGAGCAATACGCGCCGACTCCACGGCCGCAGCCTTAACAGGCCGATCGATCCCGTCATCAGTGCGCCGGCGAGCCCGGCGCCGACGATCGCTTCGCAGATTCCGACGTTCATCGCGCCGGAGGTTTGCCATCGCATCGCGCGCATCATGCCCATGAACACCGCCGCCAGCGCTCCATACGCCGAGGCGATGATTCCGAGCGATGCGATGACGATGCCGATGATCGAAACCGTGCTGATCAAAACCGGCCTTGCGGACTTCAAATTGGAATAGGGCAACGCCAACGGCGGAAGTCCCGCGGGGATCGCCGGCGGTAACGTTAAGTCATCAGGATTCATGGATCACTCCCTATTTCCTGGCGTCGAGCGAATCGAGTGCCGTTCGCTGTCGCGTGGCGTCGGCGGCGCCATCGCCGGGGATGGCGGAAAGCCAGTTCCAGATTCGTTTCGTACCGGCGATATCGCCGGCGTCGCGCGCCGCTTGCGCCGCATGGCGCCAGGCCGCGACGGTGGCGGCGCCTTTGATTCTCGCCGCCTTTTCGCGGGATTCAGCCACTTCGTCGGTATTCAAAAGCGTGCCGGTGGTTCCCGACGCCATCAAGTTCGTCCGCGCCTGCCGATGGGGTAAACCAAGGGCGTGGCCAAGTTCGTGGGCGGTGACGCGCGGGATCGGCTCATCGATCCCGCCGCTGACATGGCGGAGGGCGGCGGTTTCCTGTACGAACGCGAAATCCTCGCCCATGTATACGCCGTTGACCCCAAACCGGTGAATGTAATAGACGTGCAGCCCATCGAAACGCCGGCTGGACTGCGGCCGCAATATTCGGAAAAGCTCCAAAGGCGCCGGGCCATCCGCTATGGCTTCGCGGAATTCAGACTGACGTTCGGCCGGCTCGTTCAGAATGGATTCAACGCCGAAATGAATCCCGGCCTTGTGCCAGACGCCGTTCATCTTGCCCACGATGCGGCCGATGTCGGCGTCGGTGAGTTTGCAATCGACGTCCGGCAGGTCGGGCGCCGTCAGAATGTGAATCCGCAGCGGAATAACGAGAAAATCTTCGTAAGCGGGCGGCTCGGTGATGTCATGGGCATCGCGCCGCGTTTCGTCGGCGCGCACGCTCGGCGTCAGCGCTTGCGGAAACAGGCATGCCGCGAGCAGGAAAAGGGCCGCGATGGGTGGTCGATGACCGCCGGGATATGTCATAGCGATCTCCCTTGGGGTCAGACTTTAGATTAAAGCGCTTCGATGTGGAAGCACGTCGCCGGCTCGGGGCGTGTTATTGATCACGTCGGCGCGTTGCGTTTTTGCGGCGCCGGTTGGAGCGTTTTTCACATTCGATCGAAAAAAACCGCTCCGCAAGCGGCGCCGCTGAACGCGGAAAAGCTACAGCGGCAAAGCTGCAGCGGCACACACAATGCTTTAGATTCCGCTCCCGAAATTGCTCGCGGTGAAATCGCGAATTTTATCGGCCGCCTTGTCGAGGACGGTCTCGGCCGATCCGCCGAGGACCAGAACGCCGCCGGTCAGACGGGAGGTGAATTCGACTTTGCTGAGCGATTTTCCGTCGGGGGCCAGGTAGTTGCATTGGACGATGACGTTGGCCTCGGAGTCGGCGTTGGTGACGCCGAAGAACAGGCGGCCAAGCTGGCTGCCCGGGTCGTATTCCGTGAAGGTACATTGCAAGGTGAAATCGTCGCCGCGAGCGAACGATCCCGTATTGTAAAGTCGATGTTCCGGTTTTTCGCGAAAGGCGGCGCGCTGCGCGTCGGGAACCACCGCGCCGGTGCGCACTTCGACGATCTTCAGCGACTTGTATGGGCCTGTACCGCCGGCGCTTCGTTGATGATGGTTCGCGCGTTGCCGTTGGCGCATCCGCCAAGAAGGACAATCGACATTCCCACGAAGGCCGCGCCGATCATCCACGAAGCAAAATAGTAAAAAAATCGCATGTGCTCCCAATCTCCCGGCTTGTGACCGGATAGCAATAAAAAGTGAATACTTGTATGAATCGCCGCCCGAATCGGAGTCTATCAAAAGATCCGCTAAATCCAAATGGCCTTGCGGAGCGCTTCCCGGCGGGGTCGATTGAATTAAACGGCGTGAGATTGCGTATCCGTTACCCGGCGCTTTCAACCCGCGGTTTCGTCTGAAACGGGGCACGTCGATGAATCGTTCATCATGGGAATATCTCTATAGCGACGCGAAGTTCGCGAGGATTTGCAATCCGATTTTCTGGCTCTTTTCCGGGTGGAATTGCGTCGCGAAAACATTTTCCCGCCAAACGCCGCTGACGAAGTCTCCGCCGTAGTCGGTGGTGGTGGCGACAATGCCGGCGTCGGTGGGGACGACATGATATCCGTGAACGAAATAGACGCCGCAATCTTCCGGCAAATCGCGAAAAATCGGGGCGGGCCGGCGGATTTGAAGCTGGTTCCAGCCCATGTGCGGAACCTTGAGGCCCTGCGTTTCATCGACGTCAAACCGAACGCACTTGCCTTTGAATACGCCAAGGCCCTGGTGTTCGCCGTCTTCGTATCCGACGTCGAAAAGCATCTGCAGGCCGAGGCAAATGCCGAAAAACAGTTTGCCTTTTGCGATGTGCCGAAGGATCGGGCCGGCGAGGTCCTGGTCGCGCAGGGTGGCGACGGCGTCGGCGAACGCGCCCACGCCGGGAAGCACCAGTTTATCCGCGTGGTCGATTTGCTCGGGCCGGCTGATGATCTCCGCGCCATGGCCCACGTGCTCGAATGCCTTTTGCACCGAACGAAGGTTGGCCATCCCGTAATCGACGATCGCGATCGACATCTCTTCACCTGGCTCTGGACTCGAAAAAAAACAAACGCGGGCGCATTATAGCCGCCGCGAGGCTGATGTGCATCGAGCGCACAACCGTTGATTCGCCGACGGGTATAGCTCATATTGGCACGCTGTCATTCAACCGAGGAGATCCGCATGCGGGAGAGGTTATTGCGCCGGGCGATGTACGCGATGATCGCGCTGGCGTGTTCGGCGCCGGCCTTTGTTTCGACCGCGGGGGCCGAGGAAAAAGTCGCGCCGATCGTGCCGGGGTATGTCCGGCTCAAAGACGAAGCCAAGGCGCCGGCGGCGGAACAGGGCGAGGTGTTGCTGGGGGAACTGAATTGCCTTCAGTGTCACGCGGCCGAGGGACAAAAACGGATATTCACCAAGGGAACGCCGGACCTGAGCCACGCAGGCGCGCGGCTTACGCCGCAATTTATCCGGGCGTACCTCCTGGATAACCATGGCGCCAAGCCCGGCACGACGATGCCCGACCTGTTTCATGCCTCCGATCCGCAGGCCAAGGAAGGGGCGGTCGATTTCCTCACCCACTACCTGGTTTCCCTCGGCGGACCGATCAAACCGTCCGGCGAAGAGGGAAGTGCCGTGCAGGTCATCCACGGTCGAACGCTGTATCACCAGATCGGCTGCGTCGCCTGTCACGCGCCGGAAAAGGCGCTCAAGACAATCATCCCTTCGGTTCCCTTCCCCAATCTCGCTCAAAAGACAACCGTCGAAAACCTGACCGCTTTCCTGATGGATCCGTCAACCGTCCGTCCCGGGGGGCGGATGCCAAACCTCCATCTGACCAAAGACGACGCGAAGGACCTCGCGATTTTCTTATTGCGCGATCAGCTCGATAATCCCCAAACCCGAACTCCCGAACTGGCCAGGGTGCAGGGGCTCAAATTCATTTACTATGAAGTGAAAGCGCACACGGCGGCGATCGACAAGATCAATCCGCTGCGTCCAAAGAGCCAGGGCCATATCGACCATTTCTCGCTCGATTTTCCGCGCGGCGGCCGCAATAACGATTTTGCCGTGAAATATTTCGGCGAGATTCATATCGCAAAGGCGGGCAAATATAAGTTCCATATCTCCAGCGACGACGGCTCGCGCCTCTATATCAATAACCAGCTTGTCGTCGATAACGACGGGACGCACCCCGCCGGCTTTAAGTCGGGCGAAGTCAATCTTGAAGAGGGGGATCAATCGATCGTCATCACGTACTTTCAGATCGCCAACGATTTCGCGCTCAAGTGCGAGTGGGAAGGTCCTGGCGTTCCCCGGCAGGAGATTCCGGGCGATGTGCTGTTCACGCTGGGCGGCCAGCCGCTGGTTCCGCTGAACAGCGAGAAATTCGTCGTCGATCCGCAGAAGGCGCAGATGGGCGCGATGATGTTCTCCGCGATCGGCTGCGTTTCATGCCACAATGTGCCGGGCGCGGGAAAGGCGATGCGGCCGCACAAGGCGCTGGCCGAGCTGAATCCCGATTCGCCGACGGGTTGCCTGGGCGATCAGATTCCCAAGAGCGTTCCGGATTATCAATTGGACGCCGATCAGCGGACGGCCCTCAAGGCTGCGCTGAAAAACGTGAAGGAGCTCGACAAGCCGCTCGAGCCCAAAGACGAAGTCACCCATCTCGTGGCGGCGTTTAATTGTTATGCCTGTCACGTCCGCGATAAAGCGGGGGGATCGACGCCCGATCGGGTTTCGTTTTTTGTCATGAGCGCCGAGTTCGACATGGGCGACGAAGGTCGTTTTGCGCCACGTCTGACGGGCGTCGGCGCCAAGCTCTTGCCTGACGCGATCGAACAGATCATCTTCGAAAATAAGCTGCACGTGCGGCCGGTGCTGGCGACGCGCATGCCGTCGTTCGTGAAGGACAAGGCGGGCGCCATCGTCGACGCGCTGGTGAAGGCCGACGCGCCCGCGACTGAAATTTCCCCGAAATTCGACGCGACTTCTTCCAAGGACGGCCGCACGCTTTTTGGCTCCAAGGGGATGGGGTGCATGAACTGTCACGGCATCAACGGCGTTAAACTGCAAGGCAGCATGCCGGCGCCTGATCTGGGCGACGCGCATGAACGGCTGCGATACAGTTGGTATCACGCATTGCTCGTCGATCCCGCCCACATCAACCCCGGCACCCGAATGCCGGCGTTTTGGACCAACGGCGACGTGGCGTTCAAAAACATCGCGGGCGGGACGATGGACGGGCAGATCGCCGCCTTGTGGAGCTATCTGTCGCTTGGCCGGTCGATGGCGCTGCCGGCCGGTTTGAACCCGTCGGGCGGCGACGAACTGGTTCCCACCGATGAGCCGATCGTGCATCGCACGTTCTTCGCCGGCGCGGGCAACCGCAGCATCGCGGTCGGATTTCCGGAGATGGTGCATGTGGTGTTCGACGCCGACGTGGTGCGAATGGCCAAGGCGTGGAAGGGCCGATTTTTCGACGCCAAGGGGATGTGGGAAGGCCGCGGCGGCAATCACCTTGGGCCGCTGGGAACCGACGTAATCGATTTCCCGGCGGGCCCGTCGTTCGCCGTCCTGGCGACCAACGACGCGGCTTGGCCGGAAGTGAAGCCGTCCAAGGAAAAATATCAGACCGATCGCAACGTCGGCGGCAAATTCAAAGGTTATGTGCTGAATAAGCAGGAACAGCCGACCTTTCATTACATTCTGGACGGCGTCGACATTGACGAGCAGCCGTTGCCGGTCCTGAAAGCCGGCGGGGCGAATCTGCTACGTGTATTTCAATTGTCGAGCAAGCAGGCGGTAAAGGGCCTGCACTTCCTCGCCGGCGAAGGAAAGCAGATCGAGGAAAAATCGCCGGGCGAATGGATCGTCGACGGAAAAATGACGATCCGCCTGATTCCCGGCGCCGCCGGTATCGGCCAGCCGGCGATCCGCACGGCCGGCGACGAAAAGCAATTGCTCATCCCCGTCTCGTTCACCAACGCCTCGGCTACATTCACCGTGGAGATGTCATGGTAAAAAAACTTCTTGCAACGACGCTCGGCATGTGCCTTTTGACGGCGGCGACTTTTTCCGCGCCGCCGGCCAAGGCGAAAACCGCCAAGGCGGGCACTCCGCAAGCGGAGAAATTCGACAAGTCGGCCGAGGCGGAATTTTATAAGCTCATCGATATCCCCATTCCCAAGGACGTTGTCCTCGAATGCGGCGGGCTTGAGGTTCTTCCCGACGGAAAAATCGCCGTCGGAACCCGTCGCGGCGATATTTATCTGGTCGAAGGCGCTTTTGCCGATCCACCCACGAACGTCAAGTTCACCAAGTGGGCGACGGGATTGCATGAAATTCTTGGCGTCAGCTACAACAAAAAGGACGGCTATCTCTATGCCGTCCAGCGCCCGGAAGTGACCCGGCTCAAGGACACCGACAACCGCGGCCACGCCAATGTCTACGAGACGTTCTGCGACGACTGGGGCCTCAGCGGCGACTACCACGAATACGCCTTCATGTCGAAATTCGATAAAGACGGCGATCTGTGGGTCACGCTGACGCTGACCGGGTCCTTCACCAGCGAAGCGCCGTTTCGCGGCTGGTGCGTTCGGATTACGCCGGACGGGAAAATGATTCCGACCTGCTCGGGCCTGCGCTCGCCCGGCGGAATCGGGTTCGATGAGAAAGGCGAAGTCTTCTTTTCCGAAAATCAAGGCCCATGGAACGGCGCCGATGCCCTGCGCCACCTTGAACCCGGCAGCTTTCAAGGCCATCCGATCGGGAACAAATGGTATTCGTTGGCGCCAAACATGGGTCCTCAGCCCGAAGAGCCCAAGAGCGGCAGCCGTCGATATATAGAAGCCGCCCGCATCCCCCAGCTTTATCCGCCGGCCATTCTTCAGCCGTACGGTAAAGTCGGACAGAGCCAGAGCGGCATTGTCTGCGATCTCAGCGAAGGGAAATTCGGCCCCTTTGGCGTGCAGATGTTCGCGGGCGATCAACATCACAGCAACATCGCACGGTTCGTTCTGCAAAAAGTGAAAGGCAAATACCAGGGCGTTTGCATCCCGTTCCGCGAAGGGTTCGGGTCCGGCGTTTTGCCGATGATCCAGGCGCCGGATGGTTCGGTGATCGTCGGCGGCACCAATCGCGGGTGGGGCTCGGCCGGACCAAAACCGTTCAGCCTCGAGCGCGTGGTCTGGACCGGCAAAAAGCCGTTCGAGATCATGGACATGAAACTCACTCCCGACGGCTTTGATCTCACCTTCACCGATCCGGTCGAAACCGCCAGCGCGAGCAATGTCGATACCTACAAGCTTTCGACTTTCCGTTATATCTACCAGGCATCCTACGGCAGCCCCGAAGTGGACCAGACCACGCCCGCGATCAAATCCGCCACCGTGAGCGAAGACCGCAAGAAGGTGCATATCGTGGTCGACGGATTGCAACAGGGCGCGGTGCATGAGCTGCATGTTCCGGATCTGCGAAACGCCGAGGGTAAGGCGCTGCTGCATCCGGTGGCGTATTACACCCTCTGGCAGTTTGTGGAGCCGGCGGCGAAGAAATAGCCGGAACCGGAGCGTCTTTCAGGTTGCTGTAGCGTTGCTGCCTGTTTGGCGGCCCCGCTTGCCGGGCGAGTCTCGCGGCCGGCGGCGCCGCGCCCTCCGAGATGCTCTAGGGTTCAGACAACGCGGTACAAGCGTTTCTCCGCTCCCTCTCCCTTTCAGGGGCAGGCTGTGGCGACGGTTCATCTACCAATTTCGATTGCTCGACCCGCGGGTTCGCGGGATTCCTGAAAGTCACCGTGATCAAGCCTGAGCGATTCACCCTCACCCCCACCCTCTCCTTCGCAGAGAGAGGAAACCGAAAACGGTTTGCGCGCGACGGGTGGCGGGCCTTCGGCGCGTCTGCGGCCATTGCTCTGATCCTGCCGGTTTGGGGATGCGCTTCGCATCGCGCCGATGACGGCCTCAATCATGTCGAGAACTTGCTCGCGAAAGGCACGTCAAATCGTGTGCGGTGGAATCGCGGATCGGCCGACGATCTTGCGACGCGCGACGAGTTGAATGCCCTGTGGCGCCATCCGATCGGCGCCGACGACGCCGTTCAGATCGCGTTGCTCAACAATCGCTCGCTTCAGGCGACCTATGAGGACCTTGGCATCGCGCAGGCCGACCTGGTGCAGGCGGGATTGCTGAGCAATCCGAGATTTTTCGCCAGCGCTCGATTTCCGAATCAGGGGCCGGGCTCGCCGGACGCGGAGTTTTCGGTGGCGGAGGATTTTCTGGAACTATTCATGGTTCCGTTGCGCAAGCGCATCGCCGCCGACAAACTCGCGGTGGCCGAGCGCCGCGTGGCCGACGCGGTGCTTGGGATGGAACGCGAGGCGCGCGTCGCCTTTTATACCTACCAGGGTCGTCGCCAGGAATTGGCGTTGCAGAAGACAATACTCGACGCCCAGCAATCGTCGTGCGATCTCGCTCGCCAGCAGCACAAGGCGGGCAACATCAGCGATCTTGATCTTGCCAGCGAAGAAGCCAGTTGCTCGGCGGCCAAGCTTGAAGTCGCTCGAACACAGTTCCAGTCCATCGCCGATCGTGAAGAAATCACCCGGCTGATGGGAATGTCCGGCCCGGAGGTTCAATCGTGGCAGGCCGCCGACAAGCTGCCGGACATGCCGACGGCCGAATCGCCATTGCAGGAGTTGGAATCACTCGCGATCCGCCGGCGCATGGACCTCGACGCCGAACGGCGTCAAACGCTGGTCATCGCGCGGTCGCTGGGTCTGACCGAGCAGTTTCGCCTGACGGGAATCGAGATCGGCTTTGACGTCGAACGCCGCGATCCGACCGAACGCTATGTCACGATCGCCGGCCCGCAGCTAACGGTCGAGCTGCCGATCTTCGATCAAAAACAAGCTCAAATCGCCCGGCTTCAGGCGGAATATCGCCAAGGCGTCGATCGAATCGCGGCGTTGGCCGTGGATATACGTTCCCAGGTGCGCTCGGCACGCGATCGAATCATGGCTGCGCGCCAGACGGCCGAGCTTTATCAAGACGTCGTGATCCCGCAGCGCCGCCAAGTGACGGCCCTTTCCGAGAAGCACTACAACGCCATGCTTTTGGGCGTAGACCGCTGGCTCATCGCCCGGCAGATGGAAGTGACGGCTTATAAGGAATATATCGAAGCCGTGCGCGACTATTGGATCGCCCGATCGGATCTGGAACGGGCGATTGGCGGGAGATTGCCAGCGACGCGTCGGTAGCCGCGAGAAAATTGCGAGCAGGCGAGTAAGTTTGCGTCGCGCGATGAGACGATCAGAGCGACGGAAAAAGAACCGGGGCTTCCGCTCTCGGGTATCAAATATTCGTCGTACGACCGCTACTTGATCGCCCAGGGCGAAAGCCCCGGTTCCTCACGCTCGCGGCGGTGACGTCTGTCATATCATCGCCTTCGGGCGAAACCACATATCCAGCGCCGGCGTCATCAGGCTGGCGATCAGCAGGGCCAGATACGGGCCGATCGACACGCTCATGTACAATTGCAGCGCAGCCGTTCCGGCGCCGGCGACGGTCGCGTAAATGATCCGCGCTCGGTGTGACATCGGGCGAATCGACGGCGCGGTGGCGAGGAAGAACGCCATGAACAACGAGGGGGAGGCCATGAGTTCGTAATTGGCGAAAGTGATGCCGGTGGCCCAGCCGACCTCGGGCCGGCGGGAGACGATCCAATGCCATTGCGTGGGCTCGCTCAGGAGCGAAGGGGTGGGAAAGATCAGCAGGCAGGCCATTTCGACCATGATGATGATCAGCGGGATGCGGAAGTCGATCAGGCCCCGGTAGAGGAGGAATAGCCCGCCCATGATGACGGCCACGGCGCTTCCGGCGCCGATGGGGCCGGGGTGCCCGCCGATGATGAGGTCTTCCAGCGGCGGCAGTTCGTCGCGCAGCAGGCTTTGGATCGGAAGCCATCCGCGCGGCGACCGGCTGCTGGTGGCGGTATAACGGGTGAGCGCCTCGCTGGCGGGCGCGGAATACTCGGCGTCGCGCCCGGGGATTTTATAGCGATGGGTCCACGGGTCGGTTTCCGCCGATCGCGTTTCCGACGGCACGCCGTTCAATACGTCGCCGACAAAAAGATGATTCCGCTGCAACACCCAATGCGGAACCAGCAGTTGAACGAACAGGGCGGCGATGAAAAGGTAAGTGATCAGCACTGGGTTGACGCGCCCCGCGCCAAGGCCGCCGAGAATCCAGAGAAAGATCGCCAGCAGCAGCCCGGCGGCGGGAAGGAGATACCACGAGGCTTGCTCGACGGTGGCCGTGGGTCCGCTGGCCAGGTGAGCCGGCAACATCATCGCCAGCAACAGCGCCAGCCACATGGCATGCGGATAAGACAGTTGCTTTCCGCGTGACCCGATCCGTCGCCACACCGCGACGCCGGCCGTCGTTCCCAATCCCACCAGCAGCATGGCGACGGCGGCGCGCCAACCGTAGAGCAACAATCCCGCCGTAACCGGAACCAGGGCCGCCATGAAATGCATCGAATAAAATTCCGCGACGCTCAAGCCGCTGTGCGGCAGCGCCGTGATCTCGGCCGGGCGTGGTAGGGCGGCGGTTGTCATCTGGCGGCAGGAAGTATCCGGCGGCGGGGGCCGCGCTGCAAACGAATCGAAAAATCTTCTTTCCCGAAATCCGAATTAAAAGAGGGACGCTGAATAAACCGTAGCGCAACTGTCTGGGCTGTGTCTTCAAAACCGGATACGAGTGGTATGCCTGCCCGTCTGAAATTATCGATCGCAACCAAAGATATCCGCTGCTGGACGAACGCCCGGCGATATAGGCGCTCTTGCGCCGTGTCGTAAAGAAGTAGAAATGTCACCCCTTTTAGCCGAAGTAGAAATGTCACCGTGCGCGGCTTGATGAGCCGCGAGCAATCACGCAGTTGACGCGCCGTCTCTCGCCGCGCGATGATGCGTTCATGTCCGACCACCCGATGCCCGAGCCGCTCACCGTTCAAGAAGCGATTCGAATCCTCGATGAGGTCCCCGTCGTGCCGCGCAGGGTCAACATTCCGATTGATCGATCGGGCGGCCTGAGGCTCGCCGGAGATCTGGCGGCGGATCGCGATTATCCGCCGTTCGAGAAGAGTCTGATGGACGGTTATGCGGTGCGATGCGCGGACATCATCGAGGGGCAAGCCGAGCTTCGAGTCGTCGGCGAAATTCCCGCCGGCAACTGGCCTGGAAACGGCATCGGTCCGGGCGAGACGATGGCCATCATGACCGGCGCCCCGCTTCCGCCGGGAGCGGACGGCGTTACGCCGATCGAGGATGTCGAGGCGCGCGCGGCGATCGGCCGGAGCGTCCGGATCATCCGCGCATCCCGGCCACAGCGTTATGTCGCGGCACGCGGGAGCGACTGCCGGGCGGGCGCCGTGGTGTTGCGCCGCGGCGTGGTCATGGGGCCGGCCCAGATCGCCGTCGCGGCTAGCATCGGCGCGGCCAACATCAGCTGTTTTGCTCGGCCACGCGTGGCCGTGCTGGGGACGGGCGACGAACTGGTCTCCGTGGACCGCATTCCCGGCCCATCGCAAATTCGCGATTCCAACACGCATATGCTGGTCGCGTTGCTCGGACAATTAGGATGCGAAGTGGCCGAAGTGGGCAACGTGCGCGATGACCGCGAGTCGATCCGCCAAGCCATTCGCCGCGGAATGAAGCATGACGCCCTTTTCATCACCGGCGGAATGAGCATGGGTGAATACGACTTCGTTCCCGGGCTGCTTGCGGAATTGGGCGTGGACGTCAAGATCACGAAGCTGCGGATTAAGCCGGGAAAGCCGTTCATGTTTGGCGTTTCGCCGCGGCCGGATCGCGAGGGCAATGGCGGCTTTGTCTTTGGCCTACCGGGAAATCCGGTGAGCGCTTTTATTTGCACGTTGCGCCTGGCGTCGCGTCTGCTCGCTCGGCTGTCGGGCGTTTTGCCGGTGGAACGGTGGATTACCGGCCGGCTTTCTTCGTGCCTTCCCGCAAATGGGCCGCGCGAGTTTTATCAACCGGCAAATATCGCCGTCGCGCCGGGTCGATCCAGCGCGACAAACGAATTGGCGACAATCACGCCGCTGGCGTGGAAAGGCTCGGCGGATATTTTCACGCTGGCGCAGGCCAATTCGCTTCTGGTTCGCGCGGAGAATGAGCCGGCGCTGGATCAAGGGACGATTGTCCGCGCGCTGGAGATGTAAGGCGTGGTTCGACTTGCCCTGGCCACGATCATTTTTCAATTTGAGCGGACGTAATTGTCCGTCGTCGCGCGCGAGCCGCGGGGCTACGATGGTGCGTCATGAAACCGATCGACCCGACGACCGAACAACCGCTGGCGGAATATCCGGCGCATACCGACGAACAGGTGCAGTCGCTTCTCGGGCGGGCTGGGACGGCGTTCTCGCAATGGCGGCAGACGCCGCTGCTGGACCGTGCGCGGCTCATGCACCGCGCGGCACAGACGCTGCGCGATCGCGTCGCGGATTTAGCGTCGCTGATGACGCACGAGATGGGCAAGCCGATCGCCGCGGCCGAGGCGGAGATCGAAAAGTGCGCGGACTGCTGCGAATATTTCGCGTTTCACTCGGCTCGCTACCTGGCCGAAGTCGAGATCGCGTCGGACGCGACACGCTCATACGTAAGGTTTGATCCGATCGGCGGCGTGCTGGCGATCATGCCGTGGAATTTTCCGTTCTGGCAGGTCTTTCGATTCGCGGCGCCGGCGCTGATGGCGGGAAACGTCGGCATTCTCAAGCACGCGCCAAACGTGCCGGGATGCGCGACGGCGATCGAAGATGTTTTCGCCGAGGCGGGATTTCCGCCGGGCGTTTTTACGACGCTGCTGATCGACACGCCGGCGGTGGCGTCCGTGATCCGCCATCCGGCGATCGCCGCCGTCACGCTGACCGGCAGCGAGCGGGCGGGATCGTCGGTCGCCGCACTGGCGGGGGCGGCACTGAAGAAAACGGTGCTGGAACTCGGCGGATCTGATCCGTTTATCGTTCTGCCGGACGCGGATGTGGCCGCGACCGCGCGGGCGGCGGCGTCGGCTCGGACCATCAACGCGGGGCAAAGCTGCATCGCGGCTAAGCGATTTATCGTGGTTGGAGACTCGCGCGCTTTCGGAGAGAAATTTGCCGGGGCGCTGGCCGATTTGAAGATCGGCAATCCGCACGACCGCCAGACGCAAGTCGGCCCGCTGGCCCGTCTGGATCTTTTGGAAAATCTTCAACGCCAGGTGCAGGAGTCGATCCGGGCTGGCGCCCGCGTCGTCGCCGGCGGGCATCGCGTGCCGTGCAAGGGATATTTTTACGCCCCAACGCTGCTGGCGGCGGTGCGTCCGGGAATGCCGGCGTTTGACGAAGAAACGTTCGGGCCCGTCGCCGCGTTGATCGAAGCGAAAGATGTGGACGATGCGATTCGATTGGCGAATCTTTCGCCGTACGGACTCGGCGCCAGCGTGTGGACGAAAGACGCCGCGGCCGCCGAGCGTCTGGCCGGGCGATTGGACAGCGGATGCGTTTTCATCAACGGCGCCGTGAAGTCCGATCCGCGCCTTCCGTTCGGCGGGGTCAAGCGCAGCGGATATGGGCGAGAGCTTTCAAGTTTCGGAATCCACGAATTCGTAAACGCCAAAACGGTGTGGGTGAAGGAGAACCCATAAAGTGCGGATCGATGGCGCGAGAGATGTGGGGCGCGCAAGGCCGCTCCGTGCAAGACGACCAAAACACCGATAGCCGCGCGGATAAGCGATTTGACAAGTAATTCGATCGCTTAAGATCGCTGAGACCCGTTTGAAAGACGTTATCCGCCCATCGCTTCGACGCCGCCCATGATTTCGGCCAGCTCCGTCGTGATTTGGCTTTGCCGCGCGCGGTTGTATTTCATGGTCAGCGACTTGACCATTTTGTCGGCGTTATCGGTCGCGCTCTTCATCGAAATCATTCGGCTCACATGCTCGCTCGTCGTGGCGTCAAGATAAGCCTGGAACAACGCGGTCCGAACCGTCAGCGGAAGCAATTCGTCAAGCAGCGCCTGCGGATCGGGCGAAAAATCATAAAGGGCGTATGTCGTCTGCGCTGGCGCCGCGGGGGCGGCCGGGGCGGGAGCCTTGCCGGAGGGAGCGGCCGCCGCGTCAACGCCCGCCAACGGCAGCAAGGTCATGACATCCGGCTTTTGCGAACCGGCGCTGATGAAATTCATATAGGCCACATGAACCGAATCGACCTTCCCGTCCACAAAATCCGCGATGAACTGATTCGCCAGCGGCTCAACTTCGGCGAATCGCGGATTGTCCGAGACGTCGACCCGGCGCGTAATGGGGCGTTTTTGATAATTGAACGTCGTGGCGCCTTTTTTACCCGTGACGTAGAGATCGATCGATTTTCCCGCCGCTTCCTGCTGGCGGATGAAAGCGGTGGCCGCACGCAGGACCGACCCGTTATAAGCGCCGGCCAGACCGCGGTTGCTGGTGATGACGATTAGCGCGATGCGATTGGTCCGATTTGATTCGTCGGGGCGACGAAGCAGGGGATGATCGACGTTTCCGATGCTGCCGGCGAGTTCGCGCACCAGTTCGCGCACCTTCGCCGAGTAAGGCTTGCTGCCCACGGCGCGCTTCAGCGATTTTTGAAACTTGGCGGTCGCGATCATCTGCATCGTCTTGGTGATCTTGCGGATGTTTCGCACCGCTTTACGGCGTTTCACGATTGCGCGAGCTTTTGCCATGATAATCTCAAACTGAATTTCGCCGGACTTTCAGGTCAAAATACAACGAATCACTATCGCCGCCGGCACGGTCGCAAGGCGCGAAATGATAGCGATGGACGATGCGGTTACAAGCGCGGTCTCTGGCGGTTACAATCGCTAAAATGCAAGTGAAACGGGAAATGATCGTCGAGCCGATCGGACTGAGCGCGGATTCTCTGGCCAAGCCGATTCATTGGCCCGATCTCTACGGCAACGATCGTCCGATCGAACTTGAGATCGGGATGGGCAAAGGAACCTTCCTGACCGAACAGGCACGGGGCCGGCCAGACACGAACTTTTTCGGGATCGAGTGGGCGAACTTCTATTTCCGCTACGCCAGCGATCGGCTGCGGCGTCATGACTGCATGAACGCCAGGACGGTGCGGGCGGAAGCGCTATTTTTTCTTCGGGAAAACGTGGCGGATAACAGTTTGTCGGTTCTTCATGTTTATTTTCCCGACCCGTGGCCCAAATCACGGCATCACAAGCGGCGGCTGGTGCAGGCGCCGTTCATCGACCAGGCCCGCCGCACGCTGGCGGCGGGGGGCCGGCTGCAGATCGTGACGGACCATCAGGAGTATTGGGAGGAAAATATCGAGCCACTCGTTCGGGCGGCCGTTGGTTTTTCGGTCGTGGATTACAACCGTCCCGGATCGGCCGGCGAGGGGGAATTTGTCGGCACCAATTTCGAGCGGAAATACCGCCGCGAGGGACGCCCCTTTTACGCGATCGCGGCGATAAAGGCCAATTAAGGCGCCGGCTTGCGCACGACCCGATATCCGCCCATGTAAAGCACATCCAGCGTAGATCCAATCAAAAACCGGACGGCGTCCGCCGGGGTTTCGACGATCGGCTCGCCGGGGCCGTTAAACGAGGTGTTCAGCACCATCGGCATGCCGGTCTTCGCGAAAAATCGCTCGACGACTCCGCCGATTTCGCCGTTCGCCTGGCTGATGGTTTGAATCCGCGCCGTCCCGTCGGCGTGCGTGATCGCCGGCGCCAGATGGGTGCGAACCGTAGCGGTGAACAACATGTACGGGGAAGGATCGGGCGCTCCATGAAACCATTGCGGCGCCTCGGTTTCCAAAACCGCCGGCGCAAAAGGCCGCCATGATTCGCGACCCTTCAGGCGATTGACGCGCGGCCAGTTATCGGCTTTTCTGGGGTCGGCGAGGATCGAGCGATGGCCCAGCGCCCTGGGGCCGATCTCGCTGGCGCCCTCGAACCAGCCGACGATGCGGTCCTCCACGAGATCCTCCGCCGCCGAATCCGCGGCGTCGGCGCACGGCGAAAAATCGATCTTTTCTTTGGCGGCTTCCAAAGCCGTCTTGATCCGCGCGGCGGAAACCGAAACGCCAAGATACGGAGACGCGGCGGCGCCGGGCGGGCGCACGGCCAGCTTTTGGTCGAACACGTTGTGATACAAAAACAACGCCGCCCCGACGGCCAGGCCGCTGTCGTCGCATCCCGGTTCGATGAAAAGATTCGGAAACCGCCCCTCACGATACAGCCGGGTATTCGACGGGCAGTTCAGCGCGGCGCCGCCCGAGAGGCAAAGATTGGATGTTCGACGCTCCATCCGCGCAATCACTTTGTGCAGGGTCTCGACGCCGGCCAGATAGGTTTCCTCGAACAATTTTTGCGTGCTGGCGGCAATGTCGGCGTTGACCGGTTCGGTCATCCGCGCGCGATCCGCCATGGCCGTCATATCGTAGCCCATGTTGCGAGCCATGAGCACGACGTGATCGGACCAGGGATAGTCCTTAATCCCCGTCTTGATATGATCGTACCAGTTGCCGACGAATGCCCTGTCATAGAAGCGCGGCTTTCCGTACCCGGCCAATCCCATCAGCTTCCCCGGCGCGCCGACCACGCCCAGATCAAGCCGAACGGCGATGGTTTCGTACAGGGACGCGATCGTGATATGGTGGGGCGTGATCGGAAAAATCTTTCCTTCTTCGCCCCAATAGAACATGCCGCTGAGATTGCCGGCGCCTTCGGAAAATCCATCATGCGTAAAAATGGCCGCGTCGCGAAACCCGGATTGATAATAGCTTGAAGCCGCGTGGGCGGCGTGATGCGCGACGAAATAACCGGGGACCGCGCGGCCGGCAAGGTTCACCGTCACCGGATAATGAAACCCGTGGCGTACGGTGTCGTCGCTCAAGAGCGGGGAAAAATCAGTTCTGGCGATCTCGGTCAGCGTGGCGCCGGGCCAAAGAGTGCTCGTGAAATATCGGTCGATCCAGCCGAAGCGCGAAAAATCAAAGGGCTGCCGCCCGCGGTATTCGGGAAAACATGCTCCGTAGTGCTGATACATGTACGAACGGCGGAGTGCCGGATCGTAGAGTATTTTCATCAGGGATTGAGTGAGCTGGGTGGCGGGATCGATGTTTTGTTCCTGGAGGATTCGCTGATAGGTGCACGGCGCCGTGTGTTTGGGGTGGGCGGAGAGATTGATCGAGAACTGGGTTGGGTCGTCGATGATCAGTTCGATTTGCTGCGTTGAGGTGATGGCGCAGTAGTCGATTTGATCCATCCGAAGACCGGCCGCCGCGACGGCGGCCTGGATATTGCGGAATTCGAGCGAGATGGCGTGCTTGGTTCGGCTGTAGCGCTCCCGAAGGATACATGAGGCGATCCGCCCTTTTCGTACCACGCACGCGGCCGCATCGTGGCCGAAGTGTAAGCCCAGAATATTCATCGTCGTCCCATCTTCGGCACACGCAAGGCGCCAATCAAGTCAGCGTTGTTTCAATTCGGGCTTGTGCCGGCGCGAGATCGGTCGCCGCCGCCGGACCATCGGCGTATCAATGAAAATCCCGCGATTTTTGTTGGAAATCGCCGATCAATTCGCTCAGGTCGATCAATCGCTTCGGCAGCACATGAACGATCTGCCCCTGGCGTTGGACATAGCCGTCGGCCTGCAAAAGCCCCGCATGCCGGGCGGCGGGGCGGTAGCGATCGTAGACGGCGGGATGAACGATCAAGTTGATGACGCCGGTTTCGTCCTCCAATGTTTCAAAGACGACCCCCGAAGCCGTTCCCGGCCGCTGGCGAATCAACACCAGGCCGGCCACTTTTACCCAGCGGTTATGCTCGACCTTCGCCAAGTCGGCGGCGGTGATAATCCTGCGTTTGCGCAACTCATCCCGCACGAGTGAAACAGGATGGCGTTTGAGGGATAAGCCGGCCGTCGCATAATCGGTCATCACTTCCTGATCGACGGGCATCGTGGGCAATTTCACCGGGGGTTCTTCAAATTCGACGCCGTCGAACAGCGGATAATATTCATCCTTCAGTTTCATCGCGTGCCACAGCGCGTCTCGCCGGGAAAGTCCAAGCGATCCAAAGGCGTCGGCTTCGGCCAATATTCGAACCGCCGAGGCAGGCAAGCCGGCGAGGCGATGAAACTGTGGAATGGAAGTAAATCGGCCGATCTTTTTTCGGGCGGCGACAATGTCGTTGGCATAATTTTGCCGAAAGCCTTTGAGCTCACGAAACCCCAGGCGAAGAGCCGGCCCGGCGGCGCCCCATTGCGGAAATTTGGTTTCCGCGAGATCCGCGGGAAGAGGTGATATCCACGAAGAAGACGAAGGACACGGAGAAGAGGGAATTTGTCTTTGTATTTCTTCGCGCCCTTCGTGCCCTTCGTGGATCATCTCCCTTTCGTTTAGCGGCCCCGCTTGCAGGGCGTTTTCCTCTGGGCGAACGTCGACGATTTTATTGTCTTTCCGGTCCCGTCTCCCGAGGACTTTCCCGCAAGTGCATACAAGACCCTCACCCTGGGCTGATGAAATATTCAAGGGCGGTCTCATGCCGCTTTTGTCGCCAATCGACGATTGATTTCCGGTCCCCTCTCCCGGTACGCCGGGGGAGGGATAGGGTGGGGGTTCTTGATTCAGCGGACGAAAAAGATTCTCTCCCGGCGTACCGGGAGAGCGAGCGGGACGCTCACCGCAATCCTCTTGCGCATATTCCAACGTGCAATCCCACTCGCTGGCGTTTACATCCGCCGCCCGCACGGGCACGCCATGCTCTTTTGCGTCGCGCACGATCTGGGCGGGCATGTAAAATCCCATGGGCTGGCTGTTGAGCAACGAAGCGGCAAACGCCGCGGGATGGTGGCGTTTTAGCCAGGCGGACACATAGACCAGCAGGGCGAACGACGCCGAGTGACTTTCGGGAAATCCATACTCGCCAAACCCCTTAATCTGATTGAAACACTGCTCGGCAAATTCGAGCGTGTAGCCGTTTTTCAACATGCCGTCGACGATTTTGGCGTGAAATTTTTCGATCGCCCCCGTTCTCCGCCACGCCGCCATCACCCGCCGAAGCTTGTCCGCCTCCTCGGCCGTAAACCCGGCGCCCACCATCGCGACGCGCATCGCCTGTTCCTGAAAAAGCGGAACGCCAAGCGTTTTTTCAAGAACCTGGCGCAAAGGCTCGCTGGGAAACGTGACCGGCTCCATTCCCGCCCGCCTCCGCAGATACGGATGAACCATGTCTCCCTGGATGGGACCAGGCCGCACGATGGCCACTTCTATGACAAGATCGTAAAAACAACGAGGCCGCAGCCGCGGCAACATCGACATCTGCGCCCGGCTCTCCACCTGAAAAACGCCGACGGTGTCGGCATTGGAAATCATGTCGTAAACGTCGGGGTCTTCGGGAGGAACGGTGTGGAGTTCGAGGGGAGAATTATCCACGAAGGATGCCGTGGAAAATCCGAAATCCGAACTAAATTCGGAATCGCAATGTCCTGGAGCATTTCTCATGTCGGCAAAGCGACCTTGCGTCGCGAAAAACGCCCCGCAAGCGGGGCCGCTAAACGCAGAAAGGCCCGAACAACCTGACAACTGCTCTAATGAAATTTCTTGGTGTCCCTTCGTGTCCTTCGTGGATAATACATCTTCCTGACGAATCGCCGCGGATTTCGAATTTTCGGCGCATGTTTCGCGATGGCGATTCACCATCGCCAGCGTCTTGGAAATGCACGTCAGCATCCCCAGCGCCAGCACGTCCACCTTTAAGATTCCGATCGCGTCGATGTCGTCCTTGTCCCATTCGATTACCGTGCGATCTTCCATGGTGGCGTTTTCGATGGGGACCATTTCGCACAGGGGACCGCGGGTCATGACCATGCCGCCGACGTGCTGGCTGAGATGGCGGGGGAAGCCTAGCAGGTCGGTGGCCAGGGCCATCACCTGCCCGATCGTGCGGTCGGCGGGATCAAGACCGGTTTCGCGAATCTGCTCGTCGCTGACTACCCCTTTGTGCCACCAGTCGAGCTTACCGGCCAGCGAATCGACCATGTCCAGGCTCAGGCCCATCGCCTTGCCGACGTCGCGGACGGCGCTGCGCCCGCGATAGGTGATGACAACGCCGGTCATGGCGGCGCGCTCGCGGCCATATTTTTCGTAAAGATACTGGAGAACTTCCTCCCGCCGTTCGTGCTCGAAATCGACGTCGATATCGGGCGGCTCGCCGCGGGCGGCGCTGATGAAACGCTCGAACAATACGTCGATGCGATCCGGATCGACCGACGTTACGCCCAGGCAATAGCAGACGGCGCTGTTTGCCGCCGACCCGCGGCCCTGGCACAAGATTCCCCGCGAGCGCGCGAAGGTGACGACGTCATATACAGTCAAAAAATAATGCTCGAAACGAAGCTGCTCGATGAGCGCCAGTTCGTGGTCGACCAGCCGCCGGACTTTTTCCGGAACGCCGGCGGGATAGCGAGCGGCGGCGCCGACCCAGGTCAGCTCGCGAAGATATTGGAGCGTGGTCTTGCCCGGCGGCGATAGCTCATCGGGATATTCATAGCGCAATTCGTCCAGCTTAAACGTGCATCGCTCGGCGATCTCCAGGCCGCGCCGGATGGCGCCGGGATAATCGGCGAAGAGCCGATGCATCCGCTCGGGAGATTTGAGATGGCGTTCGCCGTTTGGAAAGAGGCGAAAACCGGCCTGGCGAATGGTGCAGCCGTGGCGCACGCAGGTCACCACGTCGTGCAACATCCGGCGGGTGGGATCGTGGTAGTAAACGTCATTGGTGGCTAAAAGCGGAATGCCGAACCGCCGGGAGAGATCGCTGATTTGAGCAAGCCGGGTGGCGTCGTCGGGACCGTACGCGCAGCTTGCGGCAAGGGAAAGGCGATCCCCCATCGCATTTTTCAAATCGCCCAAGGCTTTGTTCGGGCCGTAAGAATATGGACCCTCCCGCCGGGAGAGGTCTCCCGGCATACCGGGAGCGGGAGAAAGAGCGGAAGCTTGCGATGCCGCGGCAGGCTCTGAATGGCCTGCAATATCCGTCGAATTTACCGGGGAAGAGGAAGCGGTGACGACCGCCGCGAGGAGACCTTCGCCATGATCGAGAAAATCGGAAAGTTCCAGCGCGCATTGTCCCTTTTGCGCCCTGCGTTTGCCGAGGGTGAGCAATCGGCAGAGTCTTGCATACGCCGTCCGATCCGGCGCCCAGACCAGCAGATCGTAAAAATTGGAAAGCGTCAGTCGGGCGCCGATCAATAGCGATATGCCGGATTCCTTTGCCGCTTCGTGGGCGCGAACGACGCCGGCCAAGCTGTTGAAGTCCGTGACGGCGACGGCGCGATATCCAAGCTCGGCGGCCCGATAAACCAATTCGTCGGGATGGGAGGCGCCGCGAAGGAATGAGAAGTTGGTCTTGACGTCCAACTCCGCATACGCAAACGAGGACACGCCAGCCTGTTTCTCCGGCGGAGGAACGTCGCGAAGTTTCGGGTTGGGCAGTTCCGGCATGGGGTGAAATAAGTTGTCAGTTGTCAGTTGTCAGTTGCTAGTTCCAGCAAGAATAGATGCGCGATTGTCTTTTCTGACAACGAAAGCATTTTTCATGTTGGTGAAGCGATTTTTGGGTAGCGAAATACGCCCCGCAAGCGGGGCCGCTAAACGCAGAAAGGCGTCAGCAATCTGAAAACTGTTCTAACGACTGACGACTAACAACTGACAACTGACAACTAACAACTTATTCCTCACGCATAGCTTCCATGCAAGTACCATTTCGCCGTCTGGGCCACGCGGAAGATCCAGAATCGGCGGCCGCTGGGGTCTTCGACTTCAAAGTAGTCGCGGATTTTGTCGTGGCCGTCCCACCAACAGCCGGCGATTCGCTCGGGACCGGCCCAGCACGTCACCGGATGAACGCAATGCGCGTACACAAACGCCGCCGGCCGGCCTTCGATGGCGTCCGAAGGAGTCACCATCACCCTCACCTCGGCGGGAGAAGCCAGAAGATGAAACGGACGAACGGCACATATATCATGCGATAAATTCGATTTTTCGTTTTTCGGATTTCGTGTTTCGGATTTGGTCCCGATGTCGAGAATTCGCGTTTGGGATTTCACTTTCCCCCACGCTTTTTCCGGCAGATGCGATTCGACAAGCTCCACCTGGCTTGCCGCGCCTTCGCCAAGACGCAAACGCAGGCGGTCGATCAGACGACCCACTTCCAATTGACCGATCTGCCGATCCTGATCGAGCAGGAAGATTTGTTCTTCGCTGAGCCGTTGCAAAAGGGGGATGCGCAGCGCGACGGAAAGAAAGCCGTCGTCGTGGAGGATGGGTGAAGCGGGCTTCGAATTCATTTTCGTTTTCTTGCCGACTCGTCCGTATGGGAGAGCGAAGTTTTGCGGCGCTTGTAAATCTTCCAGGGCGCACTGGATCAAATTAAAAAGGCTCCTGGCGTTTCGCGAGGGATGAGACAGGGAGATCGATTTTTTTACCGGATCGGCGTACGCGCGGGTCAATTCGATGTCCAACTGGCGGGCGCCGTTGCCGCGGGAGGTGAGTTGGCGGGTGATGTCTTCGAGCAGGCGCCTGCTGACTTGATGGATCGCCTCCAACGAGGAGACGGGGCCGTCGAAATCCATTTTTGATTCGACGGGAGCGGGATGTTCCAGCGGAACCAGCGGCTCGGGAATATTTCCCAACGCCTGATCCAGACGATGCAGCAATTCCGCGCCAAACCGGGCGGGCAATACGTCGCGCGGCAAATGAATCAATTGCCCGATGGTGGCAAGACCCAGATGATGCAACGCCGCCACGAGATCATCGTTCAATCGCAACGCCGCCGGGGGAAGCGGGGAAAGAACAGCGGCCAATCGCTCGGGCGAAACGATGGCGCCATCCTGACCGGCCGTCGCGATCGCCCAGGCGGCGCCGGGCGTGGGCGCCACCGCCACCCTTGCGGCAATGTGCAAACGCCCGATCGAATCGCGGATCTGGCCAACGAGGTTTTCGACGCCGCCAAACAGACGATCGCAGCCAGTGATGTCGAGGAAGACGGCATGGGAGATCGGCGCCGGCGCGAGGTCCTTTTCTTTCTTTGCCGAACGCGAGCGGGGCGATTGTGCCGATGGATCGGCGGCTTGTGGATGGGCCAGCGCCACCACGGGACTAAATCGCATCAGCCAGCGAGCGAGCGATTGCAACGAGCGATTATCGCGCAGCGGCTGATGCTCGGCATGGCGGACATGGGCGCACAAAGCCCGCGCTTGCGTGAGGGTCATGCCGGAACGAACGCCCAAGGCGGCTGCCTCGGGAGAGAGCGCGACGATCACCTGCCGATCGGCGATGGTCCGGACGACGGCCAGCGGTTGGTTTGGCGCGGAATCGCAGGGGGAGGGCGATGGCCTTAAATTCAATTTCACATTTGAAATTTGAAATTTCACATTTGGAATTTCGGATTTGGAATTTCGGATTTCACGATGCCCTGACCGCTGGTTGCGGTTCAACCTGTCGATCGGCCATTGGGTTAAACGTATGCAGGCGATTTGTTTCACGGCAATGCTCCAAACAGAGGGTTTGTCCGACGCGCCCTCCATGGCCGTGAAGAAGTTGGATGGTCCAGCGTTGGATCGTTCGCGATCCAGGCGTGGGGCGAACGAGCCAGCGCGTGGCGGCGGCGTGCTGGGAACTGTGGCGGCCCGTATGCCGCAACAAGATGCCGACCCCTCCGCCGCGCTCGGCGGCAAGTTGAAGCCGCCGGGCTTCGATCCGCGAAAGTCTTTGCAACGGAGCCACCACCGCGCCCACTCCCTTGCAGCGCAGACATTCGCTGGCGGCCCAGATCAGGTCTTTGCCGTTGGGATCGGGCGACCTGGGCTGCAATAGAAAGAGCCGATCCAATGGAAACCCATGTGCGGCAAAGGCCGGCGGATAAAGTTCCCCCGCCGGATCGCACCAGATGATGGCGCCGGTGGAAACAGAGCAAGGGGTTGACGGCCCCGGCGCGGAAGAATCGCGGCCTTGCGCCATCGCCAGCAGCATGGCGATAAAGGTGGCTTTGCCGTCTTGCGGTTCGGTGAGCAGTTCATGGACGGCGCCGCGTGCGAAGGCGCCGCCGGGGGCGAGGGCGTCCAGGTCGGGCAGGGAGGATGAGAACGCGCGGTCCGACGCCGGCCCGATGGCGTGGATGTCGGGGTGGAGCGTATGGAGTTTTCCGTCGTGAGCTGCGATGAGCCGCATGGCGATTCCTAGTTAGCACATTGTTAGGGTATATCGTCCCTGGGAGGTGTGCGTCAATAGGAAGTTTTTTGTGGATCGGAAGGGGTAGAATGTGGAAAACAAGAAAGTTCCCCATGATTTATTCTAGTGGGAAGGAAATCCTCTTTTCTTGAGCAATGCCGTCACGGCTCGCTTTTTCTCAATCGTTCGCTTCATGTAAAAAATGACTTCTCCATACAGGCTTCCCACCAACGTCGATAATTCGTGTTCAATGTCTTCATCTTCCCCCATCTTGCTTCGCCACAATCCATTGCGGGATGGACTTTGGATCGCAGCATGGCGAGGTTCGAAACTTCCGCCGGCATTTACCGCAAAAAGTGCTAATTTTTCGAAGTTATCTTCCAAACCGCCATCGTCGTCTGGATGGCACTTTTCAAAACCCGCCATTTCATACGCTTTAACAAACGCGTCAACTGTTTCTTCAAGCGGACAAGCGAGCGGCCAGAAATAAGGCGGGGGGAAGACGTCCGGGGAAATTTCTTACTGGCCACCACCAATGCATACTGTCGCCGGCGACAAATGCAATACAATTCTGTTCTTCAACCGGGTCACTGGTGACCCGATGATTTTGAGTATTCAAAGCCGGGAAATCACTGGAATTGAATTTAAGGCGATTTCGCCTCTTTCGCCTAGCAATACCCACGCTCTCGCCCCCATTTCAGCCACGCTTCACGCATCTCGGCAATTCTCCCATGCGCGCTTATAGGAATGGGATTCTCTCCGGTTATTTCCGAAAGGGCCCAAAACCAGTGGCCACCACAATGTTCCATTCTCTGAAGAATCATCGGAAGCGCCGGCAAGCCCATCGCAACTATTTCGCGATAAGCCGGATGCATTGCTTTCTGTGTGGGAGAAGACAAAATGGAAGTCGCTAATGCCCACTGATCGGCAAGGCGATCGAATTGATCGGCGATATGCGGGGGAGTTTTGACTTTTTCGCCTGTCATCTTGAGTACCCGGCTACTGGTGATCCCAAGATTTTACCCCGCCTGTTTCTTTAATTCCATTTGTGAAGTTGAACCGCACAATTATTCATTTATCAATGAAAATATCTCTTCTACGCAATTGCCACTACGCGATCAACCCTAGTCAGCGGGCCGGCCTCTGGAATGACGCGAAACCTTCGCCCGCAGGTTGGGCATTGAATTTCGTTGTCATCCGATCTTCCGATCAAAGGTCTGGCATGCAAAGGGGCATACGGACAGTTCCAAGCGGCATTATTGCCAGTCGCGACAGCGGTTAGGGAGTATCCATTTGGATTTTCGAGCGGCTCGTAAGCAATCTGATTTTGATTCGGCAAAATCAGAGGGACGGTTCTTTGTTGTTGTGCCACTTCTTTCTCCTTACGTCGGCCAGCCGCCCGGCGGCGACTTGGCTTATACTTTGGCTGCGTGCGGACGACTTCCATTATTCCTTAGCCGTCTCCACGATCCGCATGCCATAAAAGCTGCGGTAGATGAAAACCACGGCCACCAGGAAAAATACTCCGGCCAGAATGCTGCGGTTGCCGCGGCCCATCGTCAGGGCCAGTTCGACGGCCAGCAGACCAAACAACGTGCAGAACTTGATGATCGGGTTCATCGCCACCGAACTGGTGTCTTTGAACGGATCGCCTACGGTGTCTCCGACGATGGTGGCGTCATGCAACGGCGTGCCCTTCATCCGCATTTCCGTCTCGACGATCTTCTTGGCGTTGTCCCAGGCGCCGCCCGCGTTGGCCATGAAGATCGCCTGGAACAGCCCGCTCAGCGCGATCCCGATCAGGTAGGCGATGAAGAAATATTCATCGACGAAGGCGGCGGCGAGCGTAATGAAGAAGATCGTCAAAAAGATGTTGAACATGCCGGCCTGCGCGTAACGCGTGCAGATGGCGACCACTTTTTTGCTGTCGACGACGCTGGCCCTCTCGGCGCCTTCCAGCTTGATGTTCTGCTTGATGAACTCGACGGCGCGGTAGGCGCCGGTGATGACGGCCTGGCAACTGGCGCCGCTGAACCAGTAGATGACCGAGATGCCGCCGATCAGGCCGATCAGAAACGGGGCGTGAAGGACCGACAGCTTGGCGATGGCCGATACGTCGCTGAGGCTCTTGGTCAGCACCATGATGATCGAGAAGACCAGCGTGGTGGCGCCGACGACGGCGGTGCCGATCAAGACGGGCTTGGCCGTCGCCTTGAAGGTGTTGCCTGCCCCGTCGTTTTCTTCGAGCAGGGTTTTTGCATGCTCGAAGTCGGCGGTGACGTTATAGATTCGAGAAATTTCAGATGCCGCGTCGGCTTCTTTTTCAATCAGCGAAAGTTCGTACACGCTCTGGGCATTGTCGGTCACGGGGCCATAGCTATCGACGGCGATCGTCACCGGGCCCATTCCCAGGAAACCAAACGCGACCAGGCCGAAGGCGAAGATGGCGGAGGATTGGCCGAGCATGATGGCGGAAAGATTATTTTCGCCGACGCCGAGGGAGGAGATGCCGTACGCGATCGCCATCAGCCCGCCGATGGTGACGCCGCCCACCCAGAACGCCGAAAAATTGCCGGCGGTGAGTCCGCTGAGAATGTTCAACGAGGCGCCGCCTTCACGGCTGGCGGTGACCACTTCGCGAACGTGGCCGCTGTGGGTGGAGGTAAATATTTTCGTGACTTCGGGAATGATGGCGCCGGCCAGGGTGCCGCAGGTGATGATGGTCGCCAGTTTCCACCAGAGTTCCGGATGCACGGCGCCATGCACCATGATGTGGCCGAGCATCAGGTAAGAGACGATATACGTCCCCAGAACCGACGTGATCGAAGCCACCCATACCAGGAGCGTGAGGGGCGCTTCGAAGTTCATCGTTTTGACGGTGCGGTAAGTGTTGGCCGAGATACCTTCGCTGATGAAGTAGGAAAGCGCGCTGGTGATGACCATGATGAGCCGCATCACGAAAATCCAGACGAGCAATTGAACCTGAACGGCCTGGTCGGGAACGGCCAGCAGGATAAAGGTGATGAGTGCGACGCCGGTCACGCCATAGGTTTCAAACCCGTCGGCGGTGGGGCCGACCGAATCGCCGGCGTTATCGCCCACGCAGTCGGCGATGACACCCGGATTGCGGGCGTCGTCTTCCTTGATCTTGAAGGCGATCTTCATCAAGTCGGCGCCGATGTCGGCGATTTTGGTGAAGATTCCGCCGGCGACGCGGAGCGCGGCGGCGCCGAGCGATTCGCCGATCGCAAAGCCAAGAAAACACTGGAACGCCAGATTCCGCGGCACGAACAGCATGATGACGAGCATCAGGAACAGTTCGATGCTGATGAGCACCATGCCGATCGACATGCCGGCTTTCAGCGGAATCGCATAGACAGGCCGGGCGCGGCCGCTGAGCGACGCCATCGCGGTTCGGCTGTTGGCGAACGTGTTCACCCGCATGCCAAACCAGGCCACTGTGTAGCTACCGCCGATGCCGATCAGGCTGAACGCGAGGATGATGATGACCTGGAACGCTTTTCCGTATTGCGTGAGGCCGGCTTTGGCGGCTTCCAAATTGGCGTCGGCGCCGGGTCCATTTTGCAGGAACCCAAAATATCCCACCATGACGGCGGCGATACACACCCACAAAATCAGGATGAATTTGCCCTGGTTGAGCAGATACGTTTTGCAGGTTTCGTAGATCAGATCCGACACGTCGAGCATGGATCGATGAACGGGAAGTTTCTTGAGCTGAGCGTAAATCACCAGCCCGAACCCGATGCCAAGAAGGGCGATCACCAATCCCATCATCAAAAGCGTGTGGCCGTTGACGCCGAAAAAAGTCTGGCTTTTGAGGTCCGGCAGAACCAGGTCCTGATCGCCGGCAAAAGCGGCGATCGGAGAAAGCAGCATCGCGCCGGCCATGGCAGCAATGGGTACAATCCGTCGTGGTTGGGCGAATCGCTTGAGCATAAGGTTGGCTATCCTCCGTGCCATTGTGAAATTGGGAACAATGTAGAGGCCGGATGGTACAAGACCGCCTGCAAACGAGCAACGCGCGTTATGCAATCATTTGCTTTCATTTCCAGCCGCTACAAAATGTCGAAACAGGCGGGGGCGGAAGGGTCATGAGCCATGGCGAGCATCCAAGACGCGTATGATGAGGCCAACCGCCTGCACCAGGCCGGCGATCTTCGCCAGGCGGCGGAGATCTATCGGCGGATTCTCGATGCCGATCCGTCACACGCCGATTCCATGCATTACATCGGCGTGATCGCGCTGCAATCGGGCCGGGCGGCGCAGGCGATCGATATTTTTACCCGCTCGATCGCGCTTCGTCCGACGGCCGCCAATTACTACACCAACCTCGGCGCCGCTTACCAGTCCCTGGGCAGGTATGCCGAGGCGATCGCGGCTCACGAAACCGCCGTTCGGCTTCAGCCAGGCAGTGCCGACGCCGTCAGCGGTTTGGCGTTTGCCTGCTATCTGCAAGGGGACGTGAAACGTACGGAGCGATATTGCCTCGAGGGGTTGCGTCTGAACCCCGATCATGCCGAGTTGTGGAACACGCAGGGCAACATCCGACGAATGCAGGGCCGAATGGCCGAGGCGGCCGCGATGTTCGGCAAGGCGGTTCAATTCAACCCGCGTCACGCGCTGGCCCATAACAATCTCGCTTGCACGTTACAGGTTTTGCGGAAGCCGCAGGAGGCCATCGCGCATTACCGCCAGGCGCTTGCCATGTATCCCGATTACGCCGAGGCTCACAGCAACCTGGCGACCCTGCTCCACGACATGGGAGATTTCGAGCAGGCCGAGTCGCATCTGCGCGAAGCGGCCAGGCTTCAGCCCAACCTCGCCGTCGTGCGGAAGAACCTGGGCGGCGTTCTTCAATCGCAGGGAAAATTTGACGAGGCGATCGCCTCTTTTCGCGCCGCCGAGGCGCTGGCGCCGACGGAATCGCCGGCGTCCAGCAATATCCTGCTCTGCATGAATTATGATCCGAAGATCGACACCCCGGCGCTCTTTGCCGAGCACCTGCGATGGGCGAGAAAGTTCGGCGCGGCGTCCACGTTCGGCCCCTCGGCGGCGCATGATCGCGATCCGGATCGCCGCCTGCGGATCGGCTATGTTTCGCCCAACTTGAACGTGCATCCACTGACTCATTTTTTTGAGCCGATTCTCACTCATCATGATCCGGCGCAGGTCGATGTGATCTGCTACTCCGATATGTCCAGCCCCGACGCCACCACCGCCCGCTTGAAGGCGGCGTCTCCTGGTTGGCGAGACGTTTTCGCTCAGTCGGATGTCGAACTGGCCAATCTCATTCGATCCGACGGCATCGACATACTGGTCGATCTGGCGGGTCACACGTCGCGCGGCCGGGTGCGGATGTTCGCCCATAAGCCGGCGCCGGTGCAGGTGAATTACCTGGGCTATCCATACACGAGCGGCCTGAAAGCGATGGACTATCGCCTGACCGATTCCATCGCCGATCCGCCCGGCGAGCCAGTGAGCTATACGGAAGAATTAGTCCGCCTTCCCGGCGGATTCTGCTGTTTTGATCCTGGACCGGGCGCGCCGGACGTGGGACCGTCGCCCGCCGCCCGAAATAGATACGTGACGTTCGGATCGCTACATAACCTGTTGCGTCTGAATCATTCGGTTTTGGAGGCATGGAGCGAAATTCTGCGGGCGGCGCCGACGTCGCGCCTGTTGATTTTCCGGGACACGCTGCAACGCAAAGGGCGAAACGATTTGACGCGTTTCTTCAAAGAGCAAGGCATCTCCCCCGATCGGATCGACCTTCAAAATCAGACGCCAAAGGGCGGAAGTTTTCTGAGCGTTTATCATGGCATAGACATATCGCTGGATACCTTTCCATGGAGCGGCCATACGACCTCCTGCCAGGCGCTGTGGATGGGAGTAGCCGTCGTTACCCTTTATGGCGCCCGTCACGCGGGAAGGATGGTCGCCAGCGTTCTTCACCATGCCGGCCTGGAGCGATTCATCGCCCAATCGCCACGGGGCTATGTGAAACTGGCGGCTGATTTGGCGGGCGATATTCGGGCGCTGGCGGAATTGCGAGGGAGGCTTCGCGCGCAGGTGTCCGGGTCGGCTTTGTGCGATTACGCCGGTTTTACGCGCAACCTCGAACAGACGTATCGCCGGATGTGGCGGCGCCGGTGCGCCGCCGCCGAGTAAGCCGGACGCCTGTCGCAGGTTCGGGAATATCGCATGTCATCAAACCGCCCGCCGTCCGGTATTACATGAGAAGACTTCAATCCAAACGGTGACATCCGCCGACGATAGGGCTAGAGTTGCCCGTGCCGCCGATCCCCGCGCGTTTGGGATTTTTTATGGTCGCTCGCACTTTGATCTTCGCTTTCGTGTCGCTCGGCTGCTTGGTCGTCTCGTCGAGCGCGCAGGACGCGAAGGCGCCGCGCGAAGGGGCGTTCGAGCAACAGCGAAAACAGCATCGCGACGGCGTGATGCAGTATCCGCTGATCAAGCAGCGAAAGTTGGACGAGATTTTTCGCCTTCAACTCGACGGCGGCGAGCTTGCCGTCACCACGCCGCTCGAACCCGACCGCGAATACCAGCAGCGTCGCGCCGAAATCGACGGCATGTCCGAGCCGGCGATGATCCTGTGCTGGCTGATGTCGCCGGACCTGGGGGAAGTTCAATTCGAAATCAGCGTCGAGGACTACTCGGATCCGTTGGCGGTGGGTCGTCTGCATGTGACGGCCCGGCCCGGCGGCGCGGCCACGGCCAAGCAGCTTGAAAACATCGAAATCGAAAAAGTCTGGCAGACGTCCAACGGCTTTCGCAAAGTCGCCTTGAACCAGGTCGGCGAAAGCGCCAAGATGATCATCTTCGCCAACGACGGCGGACCAAACGGGTTCATCAACCTCAGCATCGAGGAAAAAGATTTCGCCACGCTTCGGCGTTTGCATCATTCCGAGACCGAGCGGTGGCTGCGGCCGATCCTGCGCGAGTTGCATCAGGAGTCGGCGTTCGCGGCCGATCCCGCCGCCGCCTGGCAGATTCTGGCCGAGCAATGGCCCGCCGACGATCATTATCAGGGCTTGGTCGCCGAGAATCTCAAGTCCCTGAACGACGACGATTTTCGCGTGCGCCGAAAGGCGTGCCAAGCCCTGCAAAAGCTCGGCCGGGACGGCGCGTTGGCGATGATTAAAATGGATCGGCGCGGGCTGTCGCTCGAGCAAAACGTCCGCCTCGACGAGATGATCGCGCGTTACAAGCCGTTGCCCGACGCCGAAGCGCGCCGCCTCGGCAAGGATCGCGATTTTCTCCTGGATTGCCTGTACGGCGACGATCCCATCGCCCGCAGGCTCGCGTTAGATCGTCTGCGCGCGCTGACTGTCGCGCCGATCCCGTTCAACGTCGACGCGGGGGATGACGAACGCGTCCGGGCGGTCAACGCGCTGCGCGAAAAACTCATCCCCGCCACTCCCGCTCCGACAAAAAAATAACGGTCTGCGCCGTCCGCATGCGCGGCGCTGCCGATTCGTTGGCCCTTCCGCGGGCGGGGGCGTCGCGGAGCGGTCCGAATCGAAATAACGTCGGGAAAGGGGGGCTTTCCGAAGCGCCCCGCAAGCGCAAGCGGGGCGGCTAAGGGCAATACGGTTCACTTCAGATGAATGGGTATGAACGCCGAGACGCCGAGACTCAGAGTAGAAAGGAAGAACGAGAGAATCTGAAATTGGCGTCATCAAAAGCGAGTGAGTTTTTGCTCTTCTTCTCTTTTATTCTCTTTTATCTCGGCGACTCGGCGTCTCGGCGTTCAACTCAATCTTTTAAGTGAACCGTATTGCGGCTAAGGGATCCGGAGTGCTTCGCACGCGGATTGAAGGGGTGTAATCACGTTCAACTACGTTTACTCCGATTCCGGAGTAAACGCACTTCCGCCTTTTATCACCTATGGACGGCGCTCGCTGAAGGCGCTCTATTTATGTTGAAACTCAATCGATCGCGTCATTTTCTCCCATTGGCGGAAAACCCGCTGCCCGCTCCGCCATCGCCGGCGGAGCCGCAGTCTACACGCCGGGGTTTTCTCACGAAGCTCGTCTTCTCTCAGAGTCCGGCCGTCGAGCGGCCCGGCGCCGCGACGCTGGTTTGTATTTTCTTACGCGGCGGCGCCGACACGCTGAACATGCTCGTCCCGTTCGGCGACGACGATTACTACCGCAATCGCCCCACGCTCTCCATCGCCGCCCCCGGCAAAGGCAAAGATTCCGCCATCCGCCTCGATGATTTTTACGGTCTGCATCCGAAAATGGCGCCGTTGGAATCGGTCTTCAAGGAAGGGCGGCTTGGCATCGCCCAAGCCGTCGGATCGGATAACCCGACCGGCTCTCACTTCGACGCCCAGGACCAGATCGAACATGGCGAAAGTTACGGCAACAATCTCGGCGGCGGGTGGCTCGGCCGTCATCTGCGCAGCCGATCCGCCGGCAACGACAGCCCTCTCGCCGGCATCGCCATCGGCGCCACCCTTCCCGAATCCCTTCGCGGCGCGCCCGGCGCCAGCGCCCTGCGATCGCTCGACGAGATGCAGCTTCCCGTCTCCTCGGGCAATCCCCAGGCGATATCCCGCGCGCTGTCGCAAATGTACGAAGCGGAGGTCGGAATTATCGGCCGCCAGGGAAAAGAGACGCTCGATCTCCTGCGCCGCGTCGAGCGACTTCGCGGCAAACCGTATACGCCGGCGGAGGGGGCGCTCTATCCAAGCGACGAATTTGGCGCCGGCCTTCGTGAGATCGCCAGGATCGTCAAAGCGAATCTCGGGTTGGAAGTCGCCTGCATCGACCTTGGCGGCTGGGACACCCATTTCTTTCAAGGCACGTCCAATGGATTGCAAGCGGGTAACATCGATAGCCTGTCGCGCGGCCTGGCGGCGTTTGACGCGGATTTACAAGGGTATCGGGATCGCGTCACCACGATCGCGATGACCGAATTCGGCCGCCGGTTATATGAAAACGGCTCGGCCGGCACCGATCACGGCCGAGGTTTTGCGTTTTTCGCCATGGGCGAAAAAATCAATGGAGGCAAAATTCACGGAACATGGCCCGGTCTGAAAGAAGAACCCAGCCTGCCGGGACCGGGCGGAATGGAAGTGAAGATCGATTATCGCTCGGTCCTTGGCGAAATACTTTCCGCCGGGATCGGCGCCAGGAAAATAGACCAGGTGTTTCCCGGATTCCAACCGCAACCGATCGGAATCATCCGCGCCATATGAGCGACCGCTCCGGCTCCCATTTCTTGTAAGGGATGGCAGCCGGGGGGATCTTTATCATGCTCTCTCTCCCAATGAGATGAGACTGGGCCAGACGGCATGAGAATTTCGTAGAGATCGAGTGCTTAACCTGCGATCACCCGGTTGATGTCCTCTTTCATATCCTTCACCGCCTGCTCGACGCACTTCTGCCAGTCGGACCCGAATCGGTCGGCGTATTTTTTTTCGCGATGGGCGTACAAAATACTTCGGCTGGCGGAAACCAGCGCGCCTTGGCCGTCGCGAAACGCCGCCCGGGTCATGTCCGCCGTCGCGCCTTGAGCGCCGTAGCCGGGCAACAGGAAGAACGATCGCGGCAGGCGCTCGCGCAGGCTGGCCATCGTTTGCGGCTGGGTGGCGCCCACGACGGCGCCGATCGAGCTGAAGCCGTACGTACCGACCAATCCTTCGGCCGCGGCGATTGGCGCCAGTTTATCCGCCAGCATTTCGGACCAGGTTCTGCCGTCGGCGAGTTTCGCGTCCTGGAGTTCGGCGGAGCCGGGGTTGCTGGTTCGGACGAGGACGAAAAGGCCTTTGTCGAACGTCTTTGCCGTCGCGAAGAACGGCTCGAGCGTGTCGAGGCCGAGCATTGGATTAACCGTGATCGCGTCGGGGATGACGATGTCATTATCTTCGGCGGCGACCGGATCGGCCAGGTGACCGGCGGCATAAGCCGCGGCGGTGGAGCCGATGTCGCCCCGTTTAACATCGCCGATGACGAGCAGACCCAGCTCGCGCGCCTCGGCGATCAGGCTGTAGTAGGCCTCGACCCCTTCCCAAAGAAACTGCTCGAAATAGGCGGATTGAAATTTCACGATCGGCACATGCTGCGCGACCACCCGCAGGAGCGCGGTTGTGAACGCGAAGACGGCGTCGATCGCCGCCTCGCGGTCATTGGCGTTTCGCGTTCGCGGATCGCCGGCGATCGCCTCGGGGAGCATATCGAGAATCGGATCGATTCCGACGCAGATTGGGGCGCCTTTGGCTTGAATGGAATCGATCAGCCGATCGGCGAAGAGTTGGGACATGGGTTAGGTTATACCGGAGGAAAGCGGCCGTGAAAGAGAAGGGCGTTATGTGAAATCCGAAATCCGAAATCCGGAGTCAAAAACCGGCCGCACGCCCTGTAGAATGGAACCCGCCGGTCAGGCCGTAACGCTAACCCCGGATTCGGCATCGGAATTTCAAATTTCAGATTTCAGATTGCGTATTTCAGCGAATTCTAGATTTTCGCTCGGATTTTGGACTTTCCGCTGCTTAGTCCATGCGCGCAAAAGCGAGCCATATCCCCCCGGCGCCGACCAATTCGGCAGAAGCCGGTTTGGGGGCGGTTTGGAGGAAATGGCTCGGTTTGCGAATTCCGGAAAGAACAAAATAGCGAGAGCGGCGGCGCGGGTTTCAAGGAAACCCGGCGCCGCCGACCGGCGTTACCGCTTGCGGCGGTCGCGGCGTGCTTTGCGCTTTTTACTGCCGATTTTGCGGCGGCGGCGGGGCTTTGCCATCCGTGAGTCTCCTTTCCACTTACCTGAATTTATCTGCTTCGCTCATCATTCGAGCCACGTAAGTTATCCTGACGTGCCCTTCACGTCCAGTTCCCCGGATTTTCCTTTTCTCCCGGTTTTCACGGCGGTATACTTTACTGCGTCCAACCGGGCACGTTTCTTGCTATTTGACAACTCGAACCACTCGCCGATTTTTGGAGCTTCCTTCCATGATTAAGCTCGATGCGGGTAACGTTTTGCTCAAGCCCTCCCATAAACGCCAACTCATGGCATCGCTCAAGCGATCCCTGGAATTGGGCAGCCGGCTTGGGGATTTTCTGCTTCATATCACCCTTCACCGAATTGGCAACGCCTACGAAGTCAAAGCCCGCGTACACGATCGCGGCGGAGATTTCCATTGCCGTTCACGCCAAAGCGATTGGCGCGGCGCCATGCGAGAACTGATCCGCGCGATCAGCCATCACATTCACAGCCGTTGCGTGCATCCCGCGATGTAAACTCCGCCCGACTACAACGTCATGATCTTGCACCGACGGCCCTCGATTGCTATTTGAGAGAAATGGCGCAACAGGAACGCTCGGCGGGATTCGTGATTTATTACCAGGACGCCTCCGCGACCGGCGCCGCGGAGGGCGTGGAATTTCTCCTGCTCGATTACGGCCGTCACTGGGATTTCGTCAAAGGCCACGTCGAGGCCGGCGAAGACGACATGGCTACGGCCCTTCGCGAATTAAAGGAAGAGACAGGACTCTCCTCCCCGCGCCCAGTCAGCGGTTTCCAGCGGGAAGTGACCTATTTCTTCCGACACAAACGGCATGGGTTGGTGCGCAAAACGGTGATCTTCTTCCTCGCGCGGGTCGACACGCGCAAGGTGGTGATCAGCCATGAACATGCCGGGTTTGGCTTCTTTCCGTTCGACAAGGCGATCAAGCGCCTTACCTTTCCGACAGCCAAAGAAATCCTAACGGCGGCATGGGAGTGCCTGCAAAGCTGAGCGCTCCCATGTCAACCATCGCCGAAATGCTCGCGCTGGCGCGGCAAAACCAGCAATCCGGCGCCCTTCCAGAAGCCCGGTCGCTGTACCGCCGGATTCTTGCGTCGGACCCACGATGCACCGCCGCTTGGCGCTCGCTGGGCAAGATGGCCTTGTCGGCGGGTAACGCGGCCGAAGCCGTCGAACTCATCGCCAAGGCCGTCGCCCTGGCGCCGGACGAAGGCATGTCCCGCTTCGACCTCGGCGTGGCGTATGAGTCGCTGGGGAAATCGGAAAACGCGGCGGCGTGCTTCACCGCCGCCGTTCGGCTTTGCCCGTATCTCGCCGAAGCGCATCACAACCTGGCGGTCTGCTATCGGCGTCTTGGAAATCTCGCCGGCGCGCAAGAACACTGCCGACTGGCGCTGCAACTGAAAAGCGACTATCCCGACGCCTGGAATCATCAGGGCCTGATCTGGCTTGAGCTCAAGCGGTTTGACGACGCCTTAGCCGCCGTCGAAACGGCAATACAACTCGATCCCCATCATTCTTCCGCTCACAACCATCGTGCCGTCGCGCTGCACCTGATGGGCCGTTCGGACGACGCCATCGAATCCTACCGCAAAGCGATCGCGCTCAATCCGAATTTTGCCCACGCCCACAGCAATATCGCCGCTCTTCTCCAGGAACAGGGAAAGCTCGACGAGGCCGAATCGCACCTTCGTCTGGCGTTGCAACTGGATTCCGCGTTTGCCGTCGCCAGGACAAATCTCGCGGCCGTTTTGCAATTGCAGGGGAAGATCGACGAGGCGACGGAGAATTTTCGGCTTGCCGCGTCGCTCGCTCCCGGCGACGCGACGCTGGCGTCCAATTATTTATTCTGCCTGAATTACGATTCGAGAATCGACTCGCCGGCGCTGCTGGCCGAACATCGCCGTTGGGGGAATGTATTCGGGCGCGCCGCCGTTCTTGGCCCGTCGGGGCATATCGATCGCGATCCGGATCGGCCGTTGCGCGTCGGATATGTTTCGCCCGATTTTCACGACCATCCGTTGACGCAGTTTTTCGAGCCGGTGCTGGCGCATCATCACCCCGCGTCGGTTCTGGCTTTTTGTTTCTCCAACGTGGTTCGTTCCGACGCCGTCACCGCCCGCCTTCGATCGCTCGCGAGCGAATGGCGCGCGATCGAGTCGCTGTCCGACGCCGACGCGGCTAACCAGATTCGCGCCGATCGGATCGATATCCTGGTCGATCTCGCCGGCCACACCGCCGCCGGTCGGCTCACGATGTTTTCGCGCCGGCCGGCGCCCATTCAGGTGTCGTGGCTCGGCTATCCCAACACGACCGGGCTTAGCGCCATCGACTATTATCTGACCGACGATCAGGCCGATCCTCCCGGCGCCGAGTCTAACTTCGTCGAAAAGCTCATTCGTCTGCCGCGCGGTTTTGCATGTTATGCCCCGCCCCCCGACGCCCCGCCCGTCGGCCCGCTTCCGGCCCGGCGTAATGGATTTATCACATTCGGTTCGCTTCACGGGCTGGCGCGTCTCAACGATGACGTAATCGATACATGGTGTCTTATCCTGAAGTTGATTCCGACGTCTCGACTGCTGATCTTCCGCAACACCCTGCGCGGCAAAGTAAGAGAGGAGCTGTTTCACTACATCACCCGCCAAGGCATTGCGCCCAATCGCTTTGACTTGTTCAACTCGCTTCACGGGCCGGGCGGATATCTCGGCGTCCATCATCACATCGACGTTTCGCTCGACACCTTTCCATGGAGCGGGCATACCACTGCCTGTCAATCTTTATGGATGGGCGTTCCGGTAATCAGCTTCGCCGGCGCTCGCCATGCCGGGAGAATGGCGGCCAGCGCGCTACATCAGATCGGGCTCGATCATTTCATCGCCAATTCGCGGGAGCGTTATGTAGGCACGGCCGTGAAAACCGCCGCCGACATCGGCGCGCTCGCGGCCTTACGGATGGCGCTTCGCCCGCGCATGCTCGCATCGCCGTTGTGCGATAGCGCCGGCTTCACCGTGAGTCTCGAACACGCATACCGGAAGATGTGGCATGACTTCATTAGACACGGGAAGGTTGAAGTAGCCGGCGCTTCTTAGGAATGCGTCCGCGACGAACCAATTGCGGCAAAACGCGAAACTTATTTCGGCCGCGATCAATACGACCGCCGTCGAAGTGATTCGGCGTCGATGGCATTTTAGTCTAGTCGCGACGCGGAGCTTTTCCGCAGACTTCTGTATATAAATCGACCATCTTCGGCAGCACCACATCAAGGCCGTAGCGTTCGTCGATCATTTTTTCAGCCGCCCGGCCCAGCGGTCGAAATGAAGCCGGGTCGCGGAGCACTTCAACGCCTTTGCGGGCAAAATCCTCCACGTCAAAGAAATCCGCGAGGAGTCCATTTTCGCCGTCGACGATCATTTCCTTGACGGGCGACGTGGCCGACCCAAGCACGACGGCGCCGCAGCTCAGCGCGTCCATCAGACTCCAGGAGAGGACGAACGGCGCCGAGAGATAAACGTGAAGATCCGTCGCGGCCAACAGGCGAGCCAGTTGCGCCGGCGGCAACGGGCCCGTGAACACAAACTTCGCCAGGTCGATTTTGTATCGCGACAGCGTCCATTGCTTGAACGATTTGGCGCCGTTCATGTGGTTGTCGTCGCCGCCGTAGCAGATTCGATCGCTGCCGACCACGATGAACAGGACGTCTGGATATTGGTCGGCCATGCGCTGAGCCGATCGCATGAAGATATCAAACCCGCGCATGCTTTCGAATCCCCGGCTCACATAGGTTACGACGCGGGTCGCAGGCGAGATCGTGGCGGCGGCGAACGTTCGCGTTTGGCGCAGCGACGGCGGGGGCCGAAGTTGTTCATCGTGGCCGTGATAGACGGTTCGGTCAATGCCGTCGAAAATTACGCGGAGTTTGGGAGAATATTCGGCGGGAAACCGCGAGAATTGAAATTCCGTCGGCACATAACCGGCGTCGCAATGTTGAAGATCGAGCAGGATCATCGCGTTTCGGCAACGGGCGCGATGCAGATGGGCGTCGGGGACAGTCCAGCCGAGGTCTTTGCGGAAGCCCATGTCGGTGTCGGGGCCGGCGACATGGTAGTAGAACTCGAAAAAGTTGATGATGGGGGTATCGCCGTAGAGTTCGCGAAGGAAGAGGGTGCTTCCGAATCCGCTGTGTCCGACGATGAGATCGGGTTTGATATCGGGGCGGGCTTTGAGTGCGTTGTAGACGCCGTCGCAGTTCCAGATGGTGTTTTCGAAGGTGCGGGCGCAGAAGTGGTTGCGATCGGTGGCGCCCCCTTCTTGTTTGTAGACGACGCGCTGAATGCCGGTGGTGTTTGGGCCGGGGGTGGTGGCGGCGAAGGTAACGGTCCAGTTGTGGCGTTCGATGAGCCTTTGAGCGATGTGGCCGAACTGGGCGGGGAAGTTGGGGTGGACGTAGAGAACGTGCATGGGGTGAATATAGGTCGGGGAAATTGAGTCACAACAGATTTGTTGCGACGAGGCGGCGTTTACTTTTCTTTCGCGCCGATTTGAAGGTTGGCATCTTCAATCCGCAAGCGTTTGGCGCCCAAAGCGCATCAAATTTTCGCGTTGCTCGAGCTTCCGGAAACGTTCCAGCCCCCTCCACAGCAACGGCTGGTTATGGGGCCGGGTACAGCCGCTGGAACACAGACATTTCGGACGAATCGTCAAAACTGGCCGCTGCTGCTGTAGCCAATTCGTGGTCCGCACGTGCCTCAAGTACGCGCCCCGCAGCCCCATAAGCCGCCGACGCGCAGCCGTGCGCGGTGGCACAGTCGAATGCGGTTTGCTGGCCCGCTGCCGCATCACTCAGCGCCAGGCATTTTTGAGCATGTCGGACCGCTGCCTCGGCCAAGCCAGCCTTGCTATACACTGTGGCCAACAGGCACTGCGCGCAGGTGGTTGAGGACGTTTCCGGCCTCCAGCCAATGGAAGCACGCAGCGTGTGCGGCATGGATCATCCGTTCGGTGTTGTCCGGCGAACGATTTGCCATCTCCGCCAGATCCCACGCGAGGTTGTTCGGTTCGACAGCGAACCACCTATGGGCCTGAGCGACGTCGACCGGAGGTTTTGCCATCGAGGACCCCGTAACGAATGACGCTCTGTGGCGGGCAACGCGATGCGCCGGAAGAACGTGGCATAAGAACAAGCTAACGACGCGACGCGGGCCCGTCCACAGCAACGGCTGGTTATGGCACACTGCCGGCGGGGCGGCACTTCGGACAGATCAGCGAATAGCTCCACGTTATCGACGAAGTCGCCGCTGCCCATACCGCATTAAGAATTGCTCGCGGTGTTGAGCACGACGCAGTTCGCGCTCTCTCCGATGTTTCACCCTCGCGGCACATGCCCGAGTTTCAATAGACCGCATTTCGAGGCGATGAAATTGCCATCGTTCGATTTGCTATGGATTCGTCACCAGCCCGTGGCATTCCCGTCGAAGAGATGTTTAATTGGGAAATTGGAGACGCTACTCTACCGCTTCGATCCCCAGGTCCTTCACCTTCTTATTCAACGTGTTGCGATTAATGCCGAGGAAGTCCGCGGCTTTGGTCTTCACGTTCCCGCACTTGGCCAGCGCTTTGTCGATTAGCGCGTGTTCCATCTGGTCGATCACCAGCTGGTAAATTTCTCCTTCGCGCATTTCGTAATCGCTGATCGCCTGATCGGCCAGCCGACGGGTGAGTTGCTCGATCGATTCGCTGGATTGGTTGGTCCGGCGCTGAGCGGCGAACATCCGCACGTTTAACGGCAACAAATCCTCCGTGAAATCCTCGTCGCGACTCAGGACCACCGCGCGCTCGATCGCGTTTTCCAATTCGCGGACATTGCCGGGCCAGGGATAACGCAGCAAGACGTTGAGCATGTCCCGGCTGATTCGCCGAAGCTTGCGGTCGTTCATCGCGTTGTATTTATCGAGGAAGTAATCGATGAGCCGGGGGATATCCTCGCGGCGATTGCGTAGGGGCGGCAGATAGATATTCACCACGTTGAGCCGGTAATACAAATCCTCGCGGAACGCGCCCTTGGCGACCTCTTCCTGCAAGTCGGCATTGGTGGCCGCGATGACCCGCACATCGACCTTTACCGTCTGGTTATCGCCGACCCGCTCGAATTCCCGCTCCTGTAAGACGCGGAGCAATTTCACCTGCAATAAGGCTTCCATCGTTCCGATTTCATCGAGGAAGATCGTTCCCCCGTCGGCGGCTTCGAAACGGCCGATCTTGTCGCGGACGGCGCCGGTGAAGCTTCCTTTGACGTGGCCGAACAACTCGCTTTCCAGCAGCGTGGTGGTCATGGCGCCGCAGTTGACGCGGATGAATGCTTTATCTTTTCGGGGAGAGTTGTAATGGATCGCCTTGGCGATCATTTCCTTGCCGGTTCCCGTTTCGCCGAGGATCAACACGGTCGCCCGGCTGTTGGCGACCTGACCGACCACCGCGAAGACGTCGTGCATGGCGGGTGAATCGCCGATCACGTTTTCAAATCGATAGCGATCGCGAACCTGAGCGCGAAGCTGGGCATTCTCTTCGAGCAGTTCTTCTTTTTGCCGCATCACCATCCGATTGATCTGGATGGCGAGGGCGAGAAACGCCGCCGTGATGTCGAGAAACTTCGCGTCGCTGCGGAGTTGTTCCTCGGTGCTGATCGCTTTGTCGACCGAGAGTACGCCGGCCGTTCGTCCTTCGATTTTGATGGGGACGCAGATAAAACTGAACGCCTCGCTGGCGTCAGACGAAAGGCGGCCGGTTCGATTGAGAAAATCGGGATCTTTTCTGACGTCGGAAATAATGCGGGCTCGGCCTGTGGCGACGACTCCGCCGGTAATTCCCTCGCCGACCGCGTATTTGCCGCGTTCCATTTCTTCAGAGGTAAGTCCGATTGCCGCTTCTGTGCGCAGTCGCCCGGTCGATTCCTCGAGCAGCACCAGCGCGCCTCTTCTCATAGATAGCTTATCAGAAATGATTTGCATCACTTGGCCGAACGAAGCGCGCAGATCGAGTGAGGCCGAAAGTATCTGTCCGATCTCAGTCAAAATGGACAGTTCCTGGTCAGTTGCACGATCATTCGCCGGAACATTAAGCGGGGTATCGACTGCCATGTCTATAATATATGCAAGCGTGGAGCGAATGGCAATAAAATCATGCGTAACGGCCCCGGATTGACCTATAATTAATTATTTGAATATCAGCAGGAAGGATTCATGGTTGAGTCTGTGGCGTCTATAACCGATATACCGTTTAGGTTAACGCTGCCGAGCCACAGGCGCTCTCAGCGTGATCGGGCTGGGTGAGAGGATTTGGGCGTGCGACAACTGAGCTCACATACGTCTCTTCGCACTCAGATCCTCGTGCTTTGCGGTTTTTCGACGATTCTTACTGCTGCCGGGGTGGTTGTTTCGGTCGTTTGGGCGACGCAACGGCCTTCGGATGCGCCTGCTCCATCGATCACATTTCACTGGCCGCTGTCCATCATGGCCGGCGTGGCCTTTGTAAGCAGCCTCGCTTTACTCATGCTGGCGGTCAATCGCGTGGTTCGATCGCTTCGCAGTCTGCGCGAAGGAATGAAGCGCGTCATCGGCGGCGAACTTGACGCCCGCCCCGCGCCGCCGCCGGTGAGTTCGGACATCGGCCAACTTCAAGACACGTTCGACAAAATGGTTCGCAAATTGCGCGACGCCCGCGCAGAAAATGATACCGTTCAGCAGGCCCTGCAAGCCCGCAAGCGGACGGTGGATCGCCTGCTCGATTTTTCGCAGACGATTCAGGGAGCGGGTAAAGCCGAGCAGGTTTATTCGACGCTCTGCCATTTCCTTCAATCCGAATTGTCTTTGGCCGGCCTAACCGTTCTCTGTCACGACCCCGACAATCTTCCCGCCACACAGGTCAAGGCAAGTCACCCGGCTGATTTCTTATGCGACGGCGTACTAGGTGAAATGGAGTCGGCACTTTGCCCCTGCCTGCGACAAGCCCAGCCACGACATTTTCGAACCGATTCGCCGGTGCGATGCGCCCTCGATCAGTTCATTAACGAGCCACACAACAAGCCGGCGTATTGCATTCCGTTTTCGGTGGGCCGCAAGCTTCAATTCGTCGTTCACATGCTTCTACCCGCCGGCGAAGGGTGGACCGAAGAACGCCGTCAGCTCGCCCAAACGTATGTGAACACGGCTCAGTCCTCGCTGATGTCCCTGTACCTGTTGGCCGAGGCCGAGCAGCAGAGTATGACCGACGCCCTGACCGGCTTATACAACCGGCGATCGATGGAGCAACTCCTCCAGCGCGAGGTGGCGCTGGCCGATCGTCATGCCAGGCCACTGACGGTCTTCATGGTGGACATGGATCTTTTCAAGCAAGTCAACGACGCCCATGGCCACGCCGCCGGCGACTATCTGTTGAAGGCGTTCGCCGACTGCGTGAGAATCACCCTCCGCAAAACCGACCTGGCTTTCCGCTACGGCGGCGACGAGTTCGTCATTGCCCTTCCCACCACGCCGCTGGGTCAGGCGCAGCAAGTCGTCCAAAAACTTCGGCAGGCATTTTCGTCCGTCGATTTTTCCAGCGCCATCGCACATCTCGATGTCCAACCCACGCTGAGCATCGGGGTGGCCGAGCGATCGGGACCGCATAATACGATGACCCTCGCCGCCCTTCTCGCCGCCGCCGATCAGGCGTTGTATGAAGCGAAAAACGCCAATCGAAATTGCGTCAAGACCTATCAACCGCCGCAGGCGGCATAGATCGTTTTCAGCTCGACCTCGCCTCACGCCGCGGTGATCCCGCCATCGAAATCGTCCACGTTGTCCGCGGCGCGGGTACTCTTTTGCGCGATGGGTTATGCTGCGCTCGTCGATAAATGGAGTCTCACGCATCATCGCACTTATTCCTTTCACCGGCTGTGCCAAGGAAATTATGCCCTACACCCAAACGCTCATCAGCTCATCCAGAAACATCAACATGCCGGCCTGGCGGGTCACGTCAGGCGACGTGACGCCTGACTGTCCGGTCAACTGGTCCATCGGCAAATCCGCCCTTCGCGGCGGCAAGCAGGACGGCGTCGATATCATCGTCATCGACAACGGCGCCATGCAAATCACCCTATGCCCCACCCGCGGCATGGGCATCCTCCACGCCGAACTTGGCGATGTCCGTCTCGGCTGGGATTCGCCCGTCAAGGAAGTCGTCCATCCCCGCCACATCAATCTGCAATCCCGCGGCGGGCTCGGATGGCTCGAAGGATTCAACGAATTCATCGTCCGCTGCGGCCTGGAAAGCAACGGACATCCCGGCGTCGATCGATTCGTCAATAACGTCGGCGACGAAGCCACCATGGAACTCACCCTCCACGGCAAAATTCAAAATATTCCCGCCAGCGAGGTGGAAGTTCTCGTCGAGCGACAGGCGCCCTATCGCATCCACGTTCGCGGCAGGATCGACGAGCGAATGTTCTTTGGGCCCAAGTTCGAGCTGTGGACCGACGTCTCCACCGAACCTGGATCCGATACCTTTACCGTCACCGACACGCTGACCAATCACGGCGGCGCCGAGCAGGAATTCCAGCTGCTGTATCACATCAACTTTGGCCGTCCGATTCTGGAAGAAGGGGCGACGTTCGCCGCGACGACCGAACGGGTGACGCCGTTGAACGCCAACGCCGCCAAGGGGATTGGAAGCTACACGGAATATCGTGGTCCCGAGCTTGGCTTTGTCGAGCAGGTTTACTGTCTGACCCCTCTGGCCGATCGCGACGGCACGGCGATCGCGCTGATTCGGAATCGCGGCAAGGATCGAGCGGTTTCGGTTTCATACTCGACGGCCGAATTGCCCAAGCTGACGCTTTGGAAGAATACCAACGCCGTTGAAGAAGGCTATGTGACCGGGATCGAGCCGGGCACCGGATTTCCTTACAACCGGCGGATCGAGCGCAAAGCCGGCCGCGTGCCGAAACTGGCCGCGGGGGCGAGCCGGTCATTTTCAATAAAGATTCAGGTGCATGCCGGCGCCAGCGACGTCAAAGCGGCGGCGGATCGGGTGGCGGCGGTGCAAGGAACGCACGTCCCCGTCGTTGACGAACGGGCGCCGGAGGTGGAATGAAACGTGCCGTTTCGCGGCAATCGTTTTGACCTCGTTCCCGGCACGGCAAAGGAGACAGGGAGCCGGAAATACGACAACGGGATTGGCGAGAATAAGTATCGTATTGAAAGGGACCCGTCTATCGGATTCGGAGAGATGAGTCGGAATGCGATTGTCCCCTGGAAGGAGATCCGGTCGTGGAACAGGTCTTTGAGGGAACACCCAAGACGACGTTGACGGTCGATGGAACCATCGTCACCCGCCAGGACGTGACCGATGACTGGGGCTCGCGCCTTCAGTGGAAGGTTACCGTGAACGGCAACGCCGTCACCACCGCCACGGCCCTGCGTACCGAACGGAGTTATACGCATCCCGCCACCACGCCCGGCAAATACGAAATCGTCCTGCAGATGTTTAAGTACGTGAACTACAAGAAGACCGGCGCCGGCGGCGAGTATACCGACAGCAAGTATGTAGACATCTCCAACGTCGTGACCTACACCCTCTGAGAAAAACGGGACGCAAGCATGCTCAACATCGGCGACGAGAACGTGCGGCAGTGCAGCGGCGCCAGCCGGCGGGCCTTTCTTCAAGCCGGGGCCGCTTCGTTGGCGGGACTTTCGCTTCCCTTATTCTCCGTTCTCAAAGCGGCCGGCGCCGTCAATGAATCGGCCGCCAAGATCAAAAATTGCATCGTGCTTTTCCTCGTCGGCTCCCCCGGCCAACTCGATACCTGGGACATGAAGCCCGATGCCCCCAGCGACATTCGCGGCAAATTCAAGCCGATCCGTACCAACGTGCCCGGCATCCAGATCTGCGAGCATTTCCCGCTGATGGCTCGCATGATGGACAAAGTCGCGCTCATCCGCAGCCTCTATTACAAAACCGGCGCATCCCACGAAAATGGCCAGCGGTTCATGATGACCGGGCACGATTTTACCGAATCGAACATTCAGCCATATATGGGCTCGGTCATCTCCCGCGTCTTTGGCCCGCGCGGCGATCTCCCGGCCTCGATCCTTCTCCCGGCCAAGATCGGAAACACCGGGACATCCACCCCTCACGGGCAGGCCGCCGGTTACCTCGGCAGCGGACATGAGCCGTTTATCCTCAACGGCGATCCGGCTAAGCCGTCGTTCAAGATCGAGAACCTCGAGCCGCCGCCCGGACAGACGGAATTCCGCATCAACGCCCGGCGGGATTTGCTCAAGCAGATCGACGATATTCAACGCCGCCCCGAAACCAACTCCACCCTCGAGCGCGATACCGCCTACTCCCGCGCGTTTAATCTTCTGCTGTCCCCGTCGAATAAAGAGGCGTTCGAACTCAATAGCGAGCCGGCCAACGTGCGCGATCGGTATGGCCGCAATACCTTCGGCCAATCCTGTCTGATGGCCCGGCGCTTGATCGAACACGGAACCCGTTTCGTCACCGTCAACCATTTCGATACCGTCTTCAACATCTCCTGCTGGGACATGCACTCCGACGGCGGCGGATTGAACAACAGCTACGCCGACTATGAGCATCTGCTCTGTCCGCAGTTTGATGTGGCCTTTACCGCCTTGATCGAAGATCTTGAATCGCGCGGGCTGCTGAAGGAAACCGTGGTGGCCGTGCTGAGCGAATTCGGCCGAACGCCCAAGCTGAACAAAAATGGCGGGCGCGATCACTACCCGTCGGCCTACACCAATTTTCTCTGCGGCGGCCCAATCCGCGGCGGGCAGGCGATCGGTTCCACCGACAAACTCGCCGCCGCCCCGCATGATTATCCGATCGAGCCGCCCCGCATCGTGGCGTCGATCTACAAGGCGATGGGGATCGATCTGGAAACGACCATGATGGCCGGTCCGGGCAATCGGCCGATCCGCTTGATCGACGCGGAACCGATCCCCGAACTCTTCTAAAACTCATCGCGGTCAACACGATCCGTTCCCTCGTCCTTTCAGGCGGCGGCGCGATTGCGTCGATCCGCTCCCAGGCGAAACGGACATTCGTAATACCCGTGAAATCGCTATGCCCATACGCTCCACTGTCTTGAGAAAATTGACGCCGGCATTGCTTGCCGTCGCGCTTTTCGCCGCCGCCGCTTCACATGCTCTTTGCGCGCCCACCATCGTTAAGCTGAACGTGCGCGGCTTACAAGCCGGCGCAACCACCACCGTCGTCATCGACGGCGCCGACCTGCTGCCGAATCCACGCCTGGTGTCGTCGGCGCCCATCGCCCGGCAACAGCTTCGAGCCGGCGCAACCGCCACGAAAATCCAAATCGACGTCGCCATCGACGCGAAAACCGACCCAGGCTTTTACAACCTCTGGCTCGTCACCGACAAAGGCATTGCGCCCCGGCAGGTGATCGCCGTCGACTTTCTCCCGCAGCGCCCGCTCACGCCAACGGTCGATTCGATCCCCGTCGCGCTCTATGGAAATTTCGCGGGCAGCCGTCCGGTGGAAACGTCTTTCACCGGGAGAGCCGGCCAGCATTTGACCGTTGAAGTCGAGGCGCAGCGTCTTGGCGCCAGGGAGCAGCCGGTCATCCATCTCGTCGATTCCGCCGGGCGCGAAGTGGCGCTGGCTCTTCCGTCGTCGCTGCTTCATGGCGATTCCCGAATTGAAACGGCGCTGCCGTCGGACGGAATCTATCAGGTCCGCGTTCACGATCTGCAATATGCCGGAAGCGGTCCGTTCCGCCTGAAGATCGGCGCCTGGCGATACGCCGACGCCGTCTTCCCGCCGGTGGTGGAGCGGGGAAAGACCACCGGCCTCATACTGATCGGCGATGATCCAGATCAGCGCGTGAATTTCACGCCGGGCGAGCATCGCTTCGCTCCTGCGCCCTGGGCGGACGCGGCCGGATCGAGCGGGTTTCGGCCAATCGTGACGGCCAGCGATTCGTCCGAACACATCGACGATCAGGCCGCGAGCGACACGCCTCGATCGCTCGGAAAAATCACGCTGCCGTTCGCCGTCAGCGGGCGGCTCAGGAAAGCCGGCCAGGAGGCCCTGTATGAAATTACCGTGCCGGGCGAAACGTCTTTGCGATTTGCGGTGATGGCCGCTCAGATCGGATCGCCGATCGACGCCGTGCTGGAAATCCGCGGCGCGAAGGGGGACAAGCTGGCGTCGGCCGATGATGCCCCCGGTTCGCCCGATCCGAAGCTCGAATTCAAAACGCCCAAAGGAAATGAGCCGTTGATCGTGGCGATCCGCGACGCCAACGGCCGCGGGGGCGATTCGGCCATCTATCGGCTGACCATCGGCGCGGCCTCCGATAAGCCGACCGGCCCACCGGATTTCGATCTGTTTGTGGACGACGACGCCCTGCCGCTGGCCGCCGGCCAAACGTCGCTGATCAAAGTGACCGCTCGCCGTCACGGATACGATGGCGCCATTTTGCTATGGCTTTCGGATGCGCCCGACGGAATCGAAATGCGCAGGGCCGTGATCCCTGAAGGCGCCGACGCCGTCCTCGCGGCCGTCACGCTCGGAAGCGGCCAAGCCGAACCGATCGCCGCCGCGATCGCGCATCTGATCGGCCAAGGCCGCGCCGGCGATCGATCGCTGATTCGGTCGGCGTCGTTCGAGCAGCATCCGCTTGCCGAGTTGCAGCCGTGGCTCGCCGATGAAATGATCGTATCGCCGACCGCGGAATCCGATCCCACTTTTTCGGCGGAGTTCGCCGACGTTTCCGGCGACGCCGTCGCCGTGATCGGAAGAAAATTGATCGTGCCGGTCCGCTGTGACCGGGCCGGCGGAATCGAAGGGCCGGTACGATTGACCCTGCTGACCGGCCAGGCGATCCCCAGGGAAAAGATCGTAAACCGCGTGATCGATCCGAAATTCCTGGTGCGGGCCGAATCGGCGAAACTGGAGATTCCCGCCGACCCCAAGGTTATCGCCGCGCTGGACGCCAACGCCGTATCGGCCAAGGCGCTGGCCGAAGCGGATAAAGCCGCCAAGGCCGCCGACGACGCGAAGTCCAAGGCCGACGCCAAGGTGAAACCAGCCCGGAACGCCGTGGCCGAAGCGGCGAAGATCGCAAAAGCGGCGGCTGACGCCAAATCAAAGACCGACGCCAAGGAAAAAGCCGCCGCCGACGCCCTGGCCGAAATGAATCAAAACGCAAAGTCTTCCGCCGACGCACCTTCCCCCGCGGATGCGAAAGTCAAAGCGGCCACCGACGCTCTGACCGAAGCGAATCAAAGCGCAAAGTCTTCCGCCGACGCACCTTCCCCCGCGGATGCGAAGGTCAAAGCGGCCACCGACGCTCTGGCCGAAGCGAAAAAAGCCGTCACTGTCGCCGCCGACGCGAAATCCAAGGCCGACGCAAAGTCCAAATCGGCCGGCGAGGCGCTGGCGGAAATTCAGAAATCCGTCAGGGCCGCGGCCGACGCGAAGACCGCCGCCGACGCCAAGGCCAAATCGGCCGCCGACGCGCTGCTCAAATCCGCGGGCGCAATCGGCAAAGCGATCGAGCAGGCAAAGAATAAAACCGACGTAACGCTGGTCATTCCGCCGGACCTGCCCTTGGGGGCGTATGACCTTGCGTTCCGCGCGGAGATGCTGACGCGCGACGGTCAGCGGGTGGTCGCCACGCGCTATACGTCCGTCAAGCGAATGATCGCGATCAGTCCCGTGCTGGTGCAACTCGACGGACCGCGGCGCATCGAAACGACGCTCGATTCCAAGATCGGCGCCACGGTCGAATGGTCGGGCCGAATCGAGCGGCGCGAGGGGGCGGCGGGAGAGGTGACGGTCGGCCTTGAAGGTCTGCCCAAAGGCGTGCCGGATACAAAGGCGACGGTGGCGGCCGACAAGACGGAATGGAAGCTGGAGTTAAAAATCCCCCCGACGGCGGAGCCGGGCGAAACCGCCGGGATCAAGCTGTTCGCGACGATCAAGGCCGATCCAAAAGCAGACGCGTTGGTTCGCAGTCCAAATGTGGACCTCGCGCTCAATCTGGTGGCGAACAAAGAGTCGGTCAAGGAAACGAAGTAATTCCGTATCCGCTCTTCGCCGCGCCATACCATTTTGAACGGCGTGAATTTCCCGACTGCGAGCGCCGCGGCCGCGCGAAAACGCCGGCCACCGTCCCGGCGCCGCGCTTCACCCAAACATCATTTGCGTTCGTCGCCGGTGAACGTTCCGGTAGCCTGTCCGGAGTTGACGTCCCACGCGCGAAGAACGCCGTCCTGCCCGCCCGCCACGATCGTCGCGCCGTCGGCGGTCGCCGCGACGCTGTAGACGAAATCGGTGGGGCCGGGATAGGTTTTCACATCGCCGCCGCTGTCGCGCACGAGGCGGACTTTTCCATCACCGCTGACGGCGACCGCGGTATCGGCGTCGCCGACGTAGCAGACCCCCGCCACTTCCTTGTCGAACCCGAGGATCACTTTCCCGCGCTCGCCGGTCTCGGCGTCCCAGAATCGCATCGAGTTGTCGGCGCCGACGCTCACCAGCGTGTGGCCGTCATGACTCCAGGCAACGCCCAGCGCATGACCGGAATGGCCTTCCAGCGAACGAACGACCTTGCCGGTGGACAGGTCGAGCACGCGGACAAAACGGTCTGTCGAGGCGGACGCGAGAAATTTGCCGTTCGGGCTGAAGCGGACGCATTGGACGGTGTCGGAATGGACGTCGTCGAAGGATCGACTGACGTCGCCGGTCACGGGGTCGATGAGTCGGATTTCGCCGCTGCGGCTTGGCACGCCGCCGCCGGTCGCAAGCCATTTGCCGTCCGGGCTGAAATCCAACGACGTGACGCGATCGGCAAAGGGGGAGGAAGTGTCCGCTCCGCCGATCGTGCGGTCGAGCTTCCAGGTCAACCCCGTTTGGAGCAGCGCCGGCGCTGAATCGGCCGGACAAACCGCCAAAACGCCCGCGCCCGCGAAAGCGACGGCGGCGATCGGCTTTTTTCCGTCGCCGGCGGTTTGCGTGGGCAGTCCTTTTTCCGCGCTCCATGTGCGGACCGTGCCGTCGTCTCCCGCCGTCGCGATCAGGGCGCCATCGGCGGAAAAGGCGATCGCTCGAATCTTTTTGTTCGACTCGGCCGGCGGCTTTTTCGCGTCGGCGGCCTCGGCGGCGCGGGTCTTCCCTTGCTTGGCCGCTTCTTCGCCGGCCGTCTTGGCCAGCGCGAGCGCTTCCTTCCCGTCGTCGGAATCTTTACCCGCCAGCTTTATTTCATCCTCCGCCGCGGACTTGGCGCCCTGCGCCTGTTTCAGATCCTCCTCGGCCTTTGAGAAATCCTTGGCGATTTTGTCCTTCTTCGCCGCGTCCTTCACGTCAGCCGCCTCGTCGTTGGCCGACTTAGCGGCGTCAAAAGCCTTTTGCTTTTCCTCAAGCGCTTTCTCGGCCGGCGCCAGGCTGTCCTTTGCTTTCTTCACGCGATCGCCCGCGGCCTGCACCTGCTTTTGAGCCGCGTCCGATCGCTTGGCGCGATAATCGATTTCGCGCTTGGCCAGCGCCGCCGCCCGATCCGCCGCCGCCACGCGCCCGGCCTGTTCCACGTCGCCCTTTAGCTCGCCGATGAGTTTTTGATCGTCGCCGTTCCAGAGTTTCGCGACCCCATCCTCCCCGACGCTCGCCCACCGTTTCCCGTCTTTCCTGGCGGCGACGCCGAATACCGGGCTTCCATTTTTCAATTGCTTGCTGGCGGCGCCGCTGTCCAGATTCCATCGCCGCACGGTCGAGTCCTGCCCGCCGGACAGGAAGTGGGCGTCGTCGCCGGGGATGACGCTCAGCGCGTTGACCGGTCCCTCATGCCCCTTGAAAATCTTGCCGGCCTTCATCTCACCGTCGGCGGCGTCGGGGAGCGCCCACAGGCGAATCAGGCCGTCCGCGCCGCCGACGGCGACTTGCTTCCCCGCCGCCACAAATGCGACACAGCGAATTTCATTGGGCGATTCCACATGGCCGAACGGTTTCCTGGAGGCGACGTCCCACACGTGAATCGCCTTGTCTTTCGAGACGCCGGCCACCTTCGCGCCGTCCGGCGAGAAGCACAAGCCGACCGTCGGCGAGTCATTTCCCGTCAGTTCGCCGTCGGACTTCCCGGTGGCCGATTCCCACAGGCGAACGACGCCGTCTTCGCCCGCGGTGGCCAACAGCGTTCCGTCGGGGTTGGAAACGAGGCACGTCGCCGGTTTGGTTCCCAATTCTACTTTCGCGTCGGACGGGGCGGCGCGCCACAGTTTCACTTCGCGAAAGCTCCCGGACGCCAGGGTCGCGCCGTCGGGGCTGAAGGCGAGCGATTCCACCATGTCGCGATGGGCGGCGCGCCCGCCGGACGATTTCAGTTTCGGATCGACCAGGCTTGCCGCAAGCCGGCCGGCGGGGAGATCGTAGACGTCGATTCGGTTGGCCCGCCCGCAAGCGGCGAAGCGGCCGTCGCCGCAGACCGCGACGGCATAGATCGGATCGAGAACCGCCGGCATCGCCTGCCAGACGACCGGCGCGCCGTTGCCGCGCACTTCGCCGGCGGCGCCCTGATCGATCCAGAGTCGAATGAGGCCCAGTTGCCGCGGCGTCAGATTGACCGCCGCCACCTTATTTCCCGGCGGCGGCATCGGCTGATCCACGCCCGCCGCGTGCGCCGCCGATTTCAGCAGCAAGCTTTCCGCCCCCTTGCCCGGCACGACCACCGGACCGTCGTCGCCCCCTTTGCGAATATCGGCCGGCGTCTCGAGCACCAGGCCGGACTTGGCTTTGGTTTTGTTGTGACACGCCAGGCAACTCGTGCTGAAAACCGGCAGAATTTCCTTCTCGAAATCGACCGGACCCGGATGATCGGGAGCGGCGATGTCGATCGGCACGTTCTTGTTTCCCGCCGGCCCCGCGCCGGCGCCGAGCGGCGCGTAGACGACCGCCGCCGCGAACCACACGCAAAGCGAAACTGAAATCCGACTCAAACCCCAATGACGAATATCCCCGGCGGGATTCACGGATACATCGCGTCGATTGTTCATTGCATGGCTCACTTGGGAAGGATTTTCAGCGTGATCGGCGCGGAATAAAAAGTCGCCTGCGCGTCTTTGGCGTCGCGTTTCTTACGCTTGGCCTTGTCGGGCTTCTCCGTTTTTTCGCCCTTGTCGTCGGCGTCGGATTTTTTCGCCGGCGCGTCGGCCGGCTGATACTTCACCTGGGTTTGCGCCGTCAAATAAAAGGTGTACGTTCCGGGCGCCAGCTTGTATTGCGCCAGGTCGATATCGATGGCGCCCTCGTCCGACCCCGGCGCGATCGTCGCTTCGCTCTTGGCGGTCTTGATCTGCGACAACCCCGCCGCCGCGAATTTCAGCGGCTGTTTCATCTCCATCCGCCGTTTGACTTTTAAAGGCACATGAAGCTTTCCGTTGGTCCTTGCTTCAAAGTGACCGTCGCCGACATCGATCGCCAGCGGCTCGCTCTCGTCGGCGCTGACCGATAACGACATCCCATCGCACAGGCGCGACTGCGCGCGCTCCACGACATTGTTGGCGACCGTAACGGCCTCCCAGACGACGGCGCCGACGCGGGCGTCGCGCGATTTTTCCTCGTCGCCGATCTTCGCTTTGCCGACGATCCGCACCGTTCCCACCCAACCGGCCGCGTCGTCGTCGGCCGACAGCAGAAGGTGTCCCACGTTTTCCCCCGCCGGCACAACGACCGTCGAGGCGTGAACGCCCGGCGGAAGGTCCTGGGCCTCCACGGTCACGGCGCCGTCAAAACCATCCTGGCGGACCACGTTGACGCGGACCGGGATCGTGCCCCCCTTGCGAAGAAAAGGAGCGGCAGGATTCGGATCGCCCGGCGTGTTGTTCTTGACGTCCGGAATCAACGCGCCCGTCGCCAGCAGGCGAAAGTCCGGCGACTCCTTGTGGATCGACAAGCGATAGACCAACGAAGCGTTATCCTTGGACTCGTTGAACAGATCGCGAACGGTGATGCGGTAAGCGCCCGCTTCCTTCGCTTCGAAATGATAGGAAACGTCGCGGCTCACCGCCGGAAACCCCGCGCCGCCGCCGGTCTTGCGGCCGGCCGGCTGCATGTCCGGGCCGCCCAGGTCCTGCACGTCGCTGACCTTCTCCTCGCCCTTGGCGGATGTGCTCACCTTCTGCACGAGAAGCTCGGGGCTGGTCGGCTCGCCCAGACGCTCGGAAAAAATCTCGATCCAATATGCGTCTCCTGTCGCCGCCTCGAACGTATAGACGTCCTGGTCCCCGTGCGGATAAAAACGCCCGGCGACTTCGCACGGCGGGGAAATCTTCTGCGCCTTCTCCGCCGAATCGTTGGGCTCACGCTCGGTCACGAGCGGCGCGCGGGCGAATCCGATCAGGACGGGATTCGAGATTCCTTTGTCGCTTTTAAGACGATAGGCGATCGCGTCGATCCCGGCGCCGGCGGAGCCTAATAACGCGATGGCGTCGGGCTTGGGCGGCGCGGTGGCGTCGGACGGAAGCTCGATCTGGACTTCAAGCTTTTCCATCGGCTTGCCGTCTTCGCCGCGCAGATCCGTCGGCGATCCGCCAGGCAAGTTCCGGCCAAAAAGAAGATATTTTCCCTTTGATCCCGGCAAGCCGGCCGGGGGGAAGACGGCGTCGATGTGCGGCGATTGGGAGGCCGTCAGCCGATAAAAATAGTCGGGGCCGCCCCGATAAAGAAGATCGTGGATTTGCAGCGTGTAGACGCCGCCCGCCGGCGCCGTGAAGTCCATGAACCCGCCGCGACGGCTCCGAGCCAGCTCGCGCCCGTTTGGGCCGCTGAGCAGCATGATCGGCATGAGGCGCGAGTCGATCGCGTGGGCGTCGCACTCGATCATCACCCGCTGGCCCTCGGTCAACTCGATGGCGTATTCGTCGGCGGCGTTGGCCGAGCATCGACCGTTGGCGACCGATCCCACCGGAAGCGGCGTCGGTGTCGAAGCCGCACCGCTCGATTTGCCGACGATTTCCGGCAGATCGCCCACCGCAAAGGCGCGCGGGTTGGTGATTCCATATTGACCCACGACGCGCGCTTCGTAGATTCCCGGCGCCACCGCGGACGAAATGACGACCGAATATTTGCGCTCGGTGGCGCCGCCCGAATCACCGACGGGTTTGGCGGAGACGCCGGGATCGGAGAAGCGGATGGTCGTCGCGTCGTCGAGGTCGGCGCCGGTGACGGTCACCTCAACGGTATCCCCTGCTTTTCCGCCGGGCGGAAAAATCGCCGTGAGCTTGGCCGAAGGGAGCTGCGCGACGGCGGTGGCGCAAACGATGATCGCCAGCAGCGGCGCCAGAAGACCCGGCCGAAAAAAAATCCTTCGTACGCTCATATTCGCTCTCCGGCCGCCGAACGGCGGGGCGCCAAAAAAAATACCACAAAGACCACGATGGAGACGGAGAAGAAAATCCCCTTCGTGTCCTTCGCGACCTTCGTGGATCATTCTTCTTCCGCCGGACGAGTTCAATGATTGAAGGAAAATTCCTTCGTGTTGAGCAGCGCCCAGACGATGTCCTCGTAAGCATGCCTCACGACCGTCGGCTTGTCCTGCTTGGCGTCGGCCTTGCCGACGGCTTGCTCGATGTAACCCTTGGCCGCGGCGATCTCGCTGATGTCGGGATCGCGGCTGAAGGCCAGGTGATACAACTCGCGGAGTTTGTCGTCATCGCTTCGAGCGCTGTCCGAAGCGAGCTTCGCCGCCCGGCCCGAAGGAATCTGGAGCATGTCCTGAATTTCGCGGGCGTTCAGCAGATGAAGCGATTGCGCCAGGCTCGCTTCGCCCGAACGCTCGCACTCGCAGGCGCTGGCCGAATCGGGCCGTCCGAAAACGGTCAGAAAATAAGAAGCCTGGTTGAACGAATTGTCCGGCAACTGCACCGCTCGGGTGCCGGCCGGGAGATTTTCGAATTTATACGGGGCGCCGGTGACGGTGGTCACGGCGTCCAGCAACACCTCGGCTTCCAACCGCTTGGGGTAGTAGCGCGAAAAATTCTGTTTATCGACCTCGTTAAACGCGTTAGGAATCGAATCGAGCTGGTAGACCTGCGATCGGCAGATCGTCCGAACCAGATCCTTCAGATCAAAGCCGCCGCCGGAGAAATGGCTGGCCAGGGCGTCGAGCAACTGCGGATTGGTCGGCGGATTGGTGTCGCGAATGTCGTCCTCGGGCTCGACGATTCCGCGGCCGAAAAAGTGCTTCCAATAACGGTTGGCCAGCGATTTGGCGAAAAACGGATTGCTCGGCGCCGTCATCCACTGCGCGAGAGCGACACGGGGATCGTCGTCGGGAGAAAGCTCCAGCGGCGTGCCTCCCGGGCTTGCCGGCTTAACCGACAGGCGCGTCTTCGGGTTAACCGCCGACGCAACGCCGCGACGGTGGTAGACGGTTTCGTCGCCGGTCGTACTCTGCTTGATTGAGGTGTTCGAGAAGAACGCGGCGAAGCCATAATAATCCTGCTGGCTCCAGCGCTCGAACGGGTGATGATGACACTGGGCGCAGTGCATGCGCATGCCGAGGAAAAGCTGCCCGACGTCTTCGAGTTGCGCGGTTGGGTCCTTGACCTGGCGATACCAGGCCACCGCCGGATTTTCGTCGATGTCGCCGCTGGCGGTGACGACTTCGCGCACGAACTGATCGTAAGGCTTGTTGGTCAGCAGGCTGTCGCGAATCCAGTCATGGAACGCAAACGTCCCCTTCGCATAACCGGCGTTGGTCCGCTTGTTGCGCAGCAGCGCGCTCCATTTATCGGCGAAGTAGTCGGCGTAATCGTTGCTGTCGACCAGGCGGTCGATGCACTTATCCCGCTTGGCCGCGTCGGTATCGGCCACAAACGCGGTCAGCTCTTTCTCGGTCGGGAATCGCCCGGCGATATCGACGGTCACTCGCCGCAGAAACGTGGAATCCGAACAGACCGCCGACGGCGGCATCCCCACCGCCTTGAGCTTGTTGAAAACCAAATCGTCGATGAAATTTTTCGCAGGCGGCAAATGATCCACCGGCGCCCCCAGCGGCAGCATCGCGCGATAGACCGCCACCTTCCCCTGATAGCGGATCATGATCGCCACGTCGCCCGGCTGTTGATTGACGACGACATGGCCGGTCGCATCGACGGCGGCCATCTCTTTTTCGTTGGGTTCGTAAAGGGCCTGCCGGGAGACATCCTCGGCGGTTCCGTCGCTATAGCGGGCGGTGACGACCAATTGCTGCTCGCCGCCGCGCGCCATCACGCGCTGAGCGGGGAAAACGTCGATGCCGCTGACGAACGGGTCTTCGGGTTTCCCGAATGGAATGCCTTGGGCGATCCACCGCGCCATTCGGCGGTAATCGTCGCTGTCGACATCCATGCGCTTGCCGCCGCCGTGCGGAAGCGCTCCGGTGGCTTTCAGCAGGAGCAGGCTGCGTGCGGGCGCCGCCGGGAAAATTCGACGGCCGCGCGCTTCTTTCACGAGATGTTCGTAGTCTTCCGTGGGCTCGAATCCGAGCAGAGACAGGCGGAATCCATTTTGGCCGCCCGATTTTCCGTGGCAGCCGCCGGAGTTGCATCCGAGTTTGGTGAAAATCGGGACGATCTGGTTGGGAAAGTTAACCGCGATGGGCGAGCTAAACTGCTGAACGGTAACGGCCAGGGTGGCCAAGTGTCCGTCTTTGGTGCGTACCGTCAGCGTTGTCGAACCATCGGCAAGTGGACTGAGCAGGCCGTTGTCGTCGACTTGAACGATCCCCGCAGGCGACGTTTCGTATTTCGCGGTGCGGGTGAGATCGCGAACGGCGCCGGTCGCGTATTCGCCGGTGACGTTCACCTGCTGGCGAGAATCGGCGCCGCGAATCCGCAAAGGCGCGGCGCCTTCGGTTCCGGCGTAGATCGTGATGTTCTTGAGCGCCCCGACATCCGCCGGCGCGGGATCGGCCGCGCGGAGGGCGATCCCGCCGCAGAGGATCACGGCAGCGAATGTGACGAAAGCGAGGAATGATCGCATGGATGCCTTGAATCTAAAACAGTTTCATTCTTCGGGGTCTTATCCGACCAGTTCCGAAATCGGCGAGCTGCCGCCGTCGACAAGGTATTGGGGCCGGCCGTTGAGGTCGGGCAGCGTGGTTTTGTTCGTATCGATCCCGAGGTTGCGGTAGAGCGTCGAGAAGACCTCGCTGAACTGTACCGGCCGGGCGAACACATCTCCGGCGTCGCGATCGGTGGCGCCGATGACTTGTCCCATTCGCATTCCGCCGCCGGCAACAACGGCTTGCGTGACTTTCGGCCAGTGATCGCGGCCCGCGGTCATGTTGACCTTCGGGCTGCGGCCGAACTCGCCCCACACAAGAACCGATACGTCCTTGTCCAGCCCGCGTTCGTGCAAATCGCTGACCATCGCGGCCAGGCCGGCGTCAAGCTGCGGCAACTGTTCCTTAAGATGGCTGAAGTTTTTGCCATGCGTATCCCATCCGCCAAAAGCAAGCGTGACGCACCGCGCCCCGGCTTCGACGAGCCTTCGGGCGAGCAGGAACGAATCGGCCGATCGGCCGGCGCGTTGCTTGCCCTGGCCGATGCCGTACCGGTCGCGGACGGCCTTCTTTTCCTGCGTAATGTCCAGCGCGCCGACCAGTTTGGCGGAAGTCAGAACATCCATCGCCTGGCGGTCAAACGCATCCATGCCGTCGATCATGTGAGAATATTCGGCGTCGCGGCGGAAGGTATCGAGGCTTTGCAGGAGCGACTTGCGGTCCGAGAGACGATCGAGGGTGACGCCGTTGAGAACCATGTCGGATTTTCCCGGACCCGACGGCGAGAACGGCGCGTGCGCCACGCCGAGGAATCCGGAATCATTGCCGAATCGGGACATGTTTCCGCCGACGGAAATATACGGCGGAACGGCGGGGTCGAAGTTTCCCTGAAGCTTGGAGACGCAGGCGCCCAGCGACGGGTATCCGCCCGGCGGCATCCCGCGTTTTTGCCGGCCGGTCAGGCATTGGAAGGCGTCGTGCTGCCCTTCGGACCCGACCAGCGAGCGGATAATGGCGAGCTTGTCCATCATTTTGGCCAGCTCGGGCATGTGCTCGCAGATTTGAATGCCATTGACGTTGGTCTTAATTGGCCTGAACTCGCCGCGAATATCGACCGGCGCGTCGGGCTTGAGGTCGAACATATCCTGGTGCGACGGTCCACCGGGCAGATAGACCATGATGACGGCCTTTTGCGGATTTCGTTTTCCCGCGACGGCTTCGGCACGGAGGAGTTGCGGCAACGAAAGGCCGGCGACGCCGAGCGCGCCGATCTTCATAAAGTTGCGCCGCGAGACGCCGTCGCAAAAACGCGATCGGTTTCCGTAAATCGTCAACATTGGGCAATCCTTTCGTCCAGAGGCGATCGATGCAGGCCGCCTTATCGCGGATCGATCCAAGACTTCACGCGAATTCCTTCATCGGCTGGCAGCCATCGACAAGATATTGCGGACGGCCGCTCAGGTCGGGGAACGTGATTTTGTTTACGTCGATTCCAAGATTGTCGTACAGCGTCGCGAATACCTCGCCGAACTGCACCGGACGAGCGACGGCTTCGCCTCCCAGGCGATCGGTGGCGCCGATGACTTGGCCGTGTTTCATCCCTCCGCCGGCCATCAACGCACAGGAGACGCGCGGCCAATGGTCGCGGCCGGCGTTTTTGTTGATGATCGGCGAGCGTCCGAATTCGCCCCACACGATCACCGACACGTCATTTTCCAGGCCGCGATCCCGAAGGTCATCCAGAAGAGCGCTGAGGCCTTGATCCAGCAGGGGAAGATCTTCGCGCAGCTGCGGGAAATTTCTGCCGTGGTGATCCCATCGGCTAAACGCCAGCGTGACGCATCGCGCCCCGGCTTCGACCAGCCGGCGGGCGACGAGAAAATTCGACGTGAGCCGGGGACCGCCGTCGTCGCGATTTCGCGGATCACCTTTGCCGTAACGCTCGACGACGCGCGGATCTTCGTTATTCAAATCCAGCGCCTTGGCGAGCTTGCTCGAAGTCAACAGTCCCATGGCCTGCTGGTTAAAGGCGTCCATCCCTTCCATCATGCCGCTGCCATCGACATCGCGGCGGAAATGGTCCAGGCTGCCGAGCAGCGCCCGACGATCGGAGAGGCGATCGAGCGTGACGCCATTGAGAACCATGTCGTCCATGCCATCGCCGGACGGCTTGAACGGCGCGTAAGCGGGTCCGAGATATCCCGGCTGCCCCGGATCGGCCCAGCGCATCTCGCCCATCTTCGGCGCCAATCCCACGAACGCGGGAACCGCCGGGTCGAATTGCCCCTGAAGCTTCGCCACGCAAGACCCAAGCGACGGCCACCCGCCCGGCGGCATATTCCGATGACTGCGGCCGGTTTGGCATTGAAAGGCGTCATGGTCTCCGGTGCAGCCGACCATCGACCGAATGATCGAATACCGATCGGCCCGCTTTGCCAGCATCGGCAGCAGTTCGCAAATCTCGATCCCCGCGACATTGGTTTTGATCGGCTGAAATTCGCCGCGAATGTCCGACGGCGCCTGCGGCTTGAGATCGAAAATATCCTGGTGAGCCGGCCCCCCCGGCAAAAAGATCATGATGACGGCCTTGTGCGGATGGGCAACGCCCGCCGCCGCCTCGGCCTTGAGGATCTGGGGTAACGACAGCCCGGCAAAGCCGAGCGCGCCGATCTTCAGAAAGTTTCGCCGTGAAAACCCGTCACAAAAACGGGAGCGGCCGCCATCGATCCTTAGCATACCTGTCCCTTTCCGTCCTTGCGGTTCCCTGCGTTGGCTTCATCGCTCGGCAAGGATGTCATTCAACTATCAATTACCCCATTCTCCCTTAGCTGTTGCCACGAAGTTGCGAGCGAAGAACGCCGATCGGGCGGCGATCATTCACATCCGACGCACCGGGAATGGATCATTCGATCGCGCCCTATATACTGTGGGGTGGAATGCCATCGGATGGTTGGAAATCGATGACAACTTTACGGGAACTTCGCCATGACAAACCCAAATGTTCAACGCGGCAGCGACGTGCGATACGCCATCAAAGATAGTTCGATCGGATTTGTCCTCGTCGCGGCCAGTCGTCGCGGCGTCTGCGCCGTCTCGTTCGGCGACGGCGTCGCGGATTTAGAGCAGCGGATAAAGGACGATTTTCCGGCCGCATCGCCCGGCGGCGCCGACGCCGAAATGAACGGCTGGATCGAGGAAATTATCGAGCGGATCGAGCGGCCGGGCACGGAGACCGATTTGCCCCTGGACATGGCCGGAACGCCATTCCAAAAGCGGGTGTGGAAAGCGCTGCGTGAAATTCCGACCGGCCACACCGCCAGTTATTCCCAGATCGCCGCCCGTATTGGTCACCCGACTGCATCGCGGGCGGTGGCCCGCGCCTGTGCGACGAATCCCGTCGGAGTGGTCGTACCGTGTCATCGAGTGATCGCCGCGGACGGTAAAATCAGCGGGTATGCGGGAGGCGTCGATCGAAAACGAGCGCTATTAAATCGCGAAGCGCAAGCCAACGGCGTTCAACGTGAAATGGCGCTCGCTTGACCAATCAAACGCCGGAGCGAACCATCGCCCGATCTACGGCGAATGCCCGACATGGCAGCGGCGGCTGGACATGATATTTTTTGCCCTGGCGTGCCGCGGGATTTTGCGACGCGACCTGGCTACGTGAGTGGAGCATATGTTCGACGAACCAGAGGAAGATCCCGCGGAGCGTTCCCTCGATCCGGCCAAGCAGGCGCGCGAGAAGGCCGACGAATTCCGCATCCACGCCGACATCGCGGCGGTTTTCGAGGGACACACGAAGTTCGACGCCGAGTTCCTGACGGGATTCGATCCACAGCTTGCCAGGGACATTCAACGCGGAATGATCAAGCTGGAAAGATCGCGCTCCGAAGAGAGTCCGGTCCTGCCGGCGCAATCGGCGGCGGAGGCGGCGGACCTGCTGAACCTGCCCGCGGCGCGCGAGTTCTCCACCAATGATTATCACATCCACCGCCGGCCCGGCGAAGTCATGATCGCGCGCTGGCTTGCGGGCGATCAGGTCGATTCATTTTACGAACGGCTGCAAGCGCATTTCGACGCCGCCCTCGCCGGCTTCCAGGAAGACGAAAGGCAGTCTCTTGAATGGAAGCAGGACCCCAAAACGCTCGCTTACCTGGCGGCGCTGGACGCCATCGAGATAAAAATGGCCGACCGGTATCTTCGCGATCCGATCCGCACGCATCATGTGTTCGTCCTCTCGACGCTGACCGCCGACGAAATCAGCATCGTTTATTTGTGCGAATACGTCATGGGCGCCTCGCCGGCGGCCATCGTCGGCTCCGCGTCGGCGCCCCCCGATGAGCCGACGGACCGTGATCTGGCGTGGTTCTACAAGCTGTTCCTGCTTCGTGGGATGGTTGAGGGAGTCGAGCGGATGTGCTTTTTCGCGTTCCTTCAGAAATCGGATGATTCAGGCGACAGCGATTGGTGAGCGGCATGAAGATTTCGACGGACGCGATCTTTTTCCTCACTGAATGCATCCTGTTTCCGTGGGCGATGCGTCGTTCGATGCCGGTTGGATTTTTTCCGGTGTAGTGGTAAGATGGAACTCTCTTTGCGAGTGAATTAAGTTCTCGCCTGGAAGAAGCAGTCCCCAGCCGGGGTTGCACCCCTGTTTGGAATCGGCGTACGATCGGCCGGAAGGAAGGGTTTGAATTTTTGGTTCGATCGGCGGAAGAGTCGGGCGAAATACCGAACACTTTGGCCAAACGGATCTGGTTCTGGCCCCAAACAAGTTTTTTCCAGACAGTCCGGTTGCATTACGACGACGGATGTAAGTGGTCGAAAAGCGGATGCTTCATAAATAGTTGGTGGCCGTAGCTCAGTTGGTAGAGCGCCAGGTTGTGGTCCTGGACGTCGCGGGTTCGAATCCCGTCGGTCACCCTTGCTCACCAAGCGAATCATTCCGTGCCTGGACGTTGACAAAGGGCGCGTCGTCAAAGGCGTGAAATTTTTTGACCATGTCGATGCCGGGGATCCGGTGCAGCAGGCTCGCCGATATCAGGATCAGGGGGCGGATGAACTCGTCTTTTACGATATCACCGCAAGCCATGAGGGTCGCGAGATCATGGCGGATCTTGTCCGCAAAGTGGTCGAGCAGGTATTTATGCCGCTGACGGTGGGCGGCGGAATTCGCACCCTCGACGACGCCACCCGGCTGATCCAGGCGGGCGCGGAGAAGGTGAGCGTCAATTCCGCCGGCGTGAAAAATCCGAAACTCCTCGCCGATATCTCGCGTAAATTCGGCCGATGCGCGACAGTGTTGGGGCTGGACGCCAATCGGGTAACGAAGGATGGAATTGAAATTTGGGAAGTGTTCGTCTCCGGCGGGCGCGTCGGGACCGGAATCAAAGTGATGGACTGGGTGAAGGAAGCCGAGCGGCTTGGGGCGGGGGAAATCGTGCTCAACGTCATGAACGCCGATGGGACAACCGCCGGGTATGATCTGGAAATGACGGCGGCCGTCAGCGATGCGGTGAAGATTCCCGTGGTGGCCAGCGGCGGAGCGGGATCGCCGCGGCATATTCTGGACGTCTTGCGCGAAGGACATGCCGACGCGGCGCTGGCCGCGAGTATTTTTCACTTCAATCAGTACACCGTCGCAGACGTGAAGAAGTTCCTCGCGGAGGCGGGCGTGGCGGTAAGGCTGGTCTAGCTCCTACAATCACGCTTCGATGCGCATTGATCTCGATTCCCTGGCCGGTCAAATTTCCCAGTGCATGCTGATCGACCAGCGTCGCTTCCGCTCCCTTTTGCGCCAATTCGACCAGCACCTCCGCAAAAATCACCCGATCGGCAACCGCGCCGACCGGCTCGCGGGCGACATCCGCCAGTCGATCGAACGGCGCCGATTCCGCGCTCGAAATCTCCCCCGGCCCACGTTTCCAAACGACCTTCCCGTCGTCGACAAGCGCCACGAAATCGCCAGGGCGATCGAATCGAGCCAGGTGGTCGTTGTCTGCGGCGAAACCGGGTCGGGAAAGACGACGCAACTGCCGAAGATTTGCCTGGAGCTTGGCCGCGGCGTGGCGGGAATCATCGGCCACACGCAGCCGCGACGAATCGCCGCGCGCAGCGTCGCGCAGCGAATCGCGCAGGAACTGCAAACGAGTGTGGGCCATGCCGTCGGATACAAGGTGCGGTTTTCCGATCAGACCGGCCCAAACCCCTTCATCAAGTTGATGACCGACGGCATCCTCCTGGCTGAAACGCAGGGCGACCGTTTTCTCGACGCCTACGACACGCTCATTATCGACGAGGCGCACGAGCGCAGCCTGAACATCGATTTTTTGCTGGGGTATCTGAGCAAGCTGTTGCCGTCGCGGCCGGACCTGAAGATCATCATCACCTCGGCGACGATCGATCCGCAGCGGTTCAGCAAGCATTTCAACGACGCGCCGATCATCGAAGTCAGTGGCCGGACGTATTCGGTGCAGACGCGATATCGCCCGCTGGTCAGCCTTGATCCTGAAGAGGAAGACCGGGAAATGATTCCGTCGATTCTCGAAGCGGTGGATGAATTATGGCGCAGCGGTCCCGGCGACGTGCTGGTCTTCCTGGCCGGGGAGCGCGAGATTCGCGAGACCGCCGAGGCATTGCGCAAGCACCATCCGCCGGGCGTCGATATCCTGCCGCTTTATTCCCGCCTGAGCAATGACGAGCAAAACCGAATCTTCCAGGCGCACGGCCGGCCGCGGATCGTGCTGGCGACCAACGTGGCCGAGACGTCGCTGACGGTGCCCGGCATCAAGTACGTCGTCGATCCCGGCTACGCCCGCATCAGCCGATATAGCCCGCGGACAAAAGTGCAACGGCTGCCGATCGAACGAATCAGCCGGGCGAGCGCCGATCAGCGCAAAGGGCGATGCGGCCGCGTCAGCGAGGGAGTTTGCGTTCGGCTCTATTCGGAGGAAGATTTTGGTTCGCGCCCGCAATTCACCGATCCTGAAATTCTGCGGACCAACTTGGCCAGCGTCATCCTTCAAATGAAGGCGCTGAATCTCGGCGCCATCGAGCAGTTTCCGTTTGTCGAGGCGCCGGACCAGCGCATGATTCGCGACGGCTATGCCACGCTGCACGAGATCGGCGCCATTGACGCCGAATATCAATTGACCGGGATCGGCCGCGCCCTGGCCAGGCTGCCGATCGATCCGCGAATCGGGCGGATGGTCCTGGCGGCGGTGGACGAAAACTGCCTGAAGGACGTTTTGATCATTGCGTCAGCGATGACCGTTCAAGACCCGCGCGAGCGGCCGATGGATCAGCAGGAGGCCGCCGACGCCGCCCACGGACAATTTCGGCATGAGTCCAGCGATTTCCTGACATACCTGAATTTGTGGAACGCTTATCACGAGCAGGCGCAGCATCTGAGCACGAGTAAATTGCGAAAATGGTGTCAGACGAATTTTCTGAGCTTCGTGAGAATGCGGGAATGGAACGACATTCACCAGCAGCTCAATGCGCTGGTAACGGAAACCGGCGTGGATAAAGGAAATTTCCAGGGGCAAGATCATCGGCCGCAGCTACAAGCGCGAACGGAGGATTCCCGGCCGGCGCGCGGGCGGGGGCGCGACATGCGGCCAGGGCGCCGGATGAAAGCGGCAAACCGCGGCCGACCGCATTCGGCTAACGAGTAGCCGGCGCCGGTACGGCCGCGGGAACCGGAGCGGCCGGCGTCGCGGGAGCGGGAACGGCGGGCGCCGCGGGGGCGGGAACGCCCGGCGCCGCGGGGGCGGTGGTCGCGACCGGTCGGGCGGCGGGGCGGTTCGTGGGACGCGTCGCGGGGCGGGTCGTCGATTGCGTCGTCGGCGGAGGCGGGAAACCGAAGGCGCCGAACATGATGAAGTTGCGCATCATGGCGGTCGCGGTGGCCGGGTCATAGCCGACGATCCCGTCGATTTGCTCGCCGACGATGCCGGCGCTTAAATCTTCGCGGCTGTAGAAAACCGCCGGGCGTCCTTTGACGTCGATCGTCCTGATGCGCGGCGCCCGCATCTGGCCGGCCAGAACACGCCTCGCGTAAGGCCGATATTTCACCGTGTCGATGATCGAGAATGGCAGATTAAACACCTGGCTTGTGAGCGAAAGAAGATCGGGCGCCTTGCCGAAGGTGGCCTGAATTTCCGCTTCGGCGGCGTCGGCGAATTCGGAACTTCCGCCGGCCGAATCGACGATCAGCGTCCCCCCGGTCTCCACGAACGTCTTGAGCGCGGCGCGCTGATCGGCGCTGAGCTTGAACTTCGTCGTGCCCGTCAAGTGCGCGATCTTCGCTCCCTTCAACGATTCGGCGTCGCACTTGGCGGTCTTGACGGTCAAGGCGACCTTGTCGTCGTTGTGCAGAATCGCGGTCACCCGTGTCCAACCGGCCGGCTCGGGATTCCAATTTTCCCCGACTTCAAGCCTCGCCAGCGTGACGGCGCGGGTCGGCTTGATGGCCGGATTTTCCTGAACGAGATAGACGTCCCCCTTGTTGTGCAGATTTTTCTTGTCGACCGAATAAAGAAAGATATTGGCGGCGAGCTGGTAAATTTCGGACTTGGTTTTGTCATTGCGCCCCTGCCAGGCACGCGAAAAATCCGCCTCGGGAATCAACAGCATCAACTCGCGAATGCCGTTGCTCAACCCCTTCACTCTCGGCGGTAACTTCCCGCGATTTCCGGTCGTCTTCGGGATGAACTGCTGACCGGTGAAGATGACGTGCGACGGCGGAAGGTCGCGAAATTCGTATCCTTGAAACATCTTCGCGCCCATCTTCTCGAAACTGCGCGTGAAGGTCGGACTCCCGCAGTCGGCGTTGCCGAGAATCAGCCCGCCCTGCTCGCAGAACGTGCGAAGCGTGTCGATGTCCTTCTGGGCCAGCGTCAGTTCACGATTGCCCGAAATGTAAATGATCTGCGAATCATGAAGCGCGTCGGCGCCGACCTTGAGATTGACGATTTGCCAGTTGAGAAATTGCTCGATGTCACCCGCCATCCAATGAGCGAAGTTGGCGCAGTCGCGCGGCCGCTCGTTCCATTGCCCCTCGGCGGTTTTTCCGTTGGGCTCAATGACGTTGTACTCGAGCTTGTTCATCACCACCGGCGCGCGGCCGCGAACGAGGAACAACAGCGCGAAACAGGTATCGGGAATGCTGCCCCACGATCCATCGGGCGCTTGGCGTTTGACGATGCCGTCGGCGCCGGTCTGATACCAGTCGACCACGTCGAAATACTTTCGCCCGCTGGCGACGCCGATGCGCTCGATGCCGTACATGCCGTACAGGCTTCCACTGAGGGCGGCCTTGATGTTTGTATCCATCCAGCCCAGCCCGCGATCGATGTTGGGACTGACCACGTTGCCTCGACAATCGGCAAGGTTGCCCAGGAGGTAATCCTGCGTGATGAACAACGTCGCGATGCCGGCGGCGGTCATCGTGGTGGTGGACATGCCGGCGTGGTTTTGGTTGTAATTCCAGCCGCCGTCGGGGTTCTGGGCGTTTTTCCAGGCTGCGTCGGTGACTCTCCAATAGCTTTGCGGAACCTCGGCGCCCGCTTGCTCCAGCGCCCACATCCCAAGCACCCCGTACTGGCTGACACTGCGGTCAAAGCCGCCGTAGGCTTTGCCGTTGTCGATGTAGTACCCGTAAAAGCCAAACGCCGGCGCCTGCTGGCTCGCGATGTTCATCGCGTGCAGAAGCGTTTCCTTGTCGCGCTCGATATTCGGACGCAGTTTCTTTTTTTCGTCGCTGTCGAGCAGCCAGGTCTGGCAGCGCAATCCGGTGGCGTAGATTCCGACGATATCCGCGCTTTTCAGAAAGTCGATCGGCTTGGCCAGGTCCTTCACGGGATCGTCGCCGGCGGCGAGAAGGGCATACGTCGCGATGGCGGTCAGGCCGCCCCACTGCTTGCCTTTGACGTCGGCGGCGCCCCCCTTGGGGTCGCGAACTTTTACTTCTTCCCAGTTGCCGTCGGCGTTTTCACGCTTGTGGAGAAACGCCATCGCTTTTGTGACCGCCTTATCCACGTCGGCGGGACTCACGGCCCGGGCCGGCCTTTCCAAAGCCGGCGCGGCGGCCATGGCGATGAGCAGACAAGCGCGAAACCTCGATTGCATCATTTCTCCTGGGAGAGCCCCTCATAAAGGTACATCATCGTCGGCCGTTTCAGTCGATCCAGAACGCCGGCGTCGACGTTGATCGAGATCCCGCCGTCTTGCGAACGGCCGCCGACATATTGGATGGAGTTGAGCCGGTCGAATAGCGACGGGGGAACGTCCTGATACTTGACCACCAGCGGGCTGGCCAGCGCCGCCTGCTTGGCGGCGTAGGCGATGGCCGCGTCGAGATATCCCGTGGCGTCGATCTCGTCGATTAATCCGTTATCGAGCGCTTGCTGGGCGGTGTACGCCTTGCCGTTGGCGATTTCGTCGAGTTCGCCCTTAAGGCGCCCCTTGCGGCCGGCGGCCACCACGCCCTTGAACTGCGCGAAGGCCGAATCGGCGATCTCCTGAAAATACGCGTCGTCGCGCCGCGACGTCGGCTTGAACGGCGAGCCGGCGTTTTTGTACGGCGTGCCGGTGGAGACGATGGTATTTTCCTCGATCCGCCACTTATCCATCAACTCGCTGACATTGAACCGCGGCAGCAGGACGCCGATATTTCCCGTCAGCGTGCCGCTCTCGGCGATGATGTGATCGGCGGCGCAGGCGACGTAATAACCGCCGCTGGTCGCCATCCCGCGCATCGCCACCACGATCGGCACGTTCTTTTCGTTTTTGAATTTTCGAATCCGCTTATAAATCTCATCGCTGGCGATCACCGATCCGCCGGGCGTGTCGATCAGAAGAATCACCGCCTTGACGTTGTCGTCGTCCTTGGCGCGCGTGACATAGCGCTCGATGCGCGTCTCCATCCCCTCGGCCACCAGCCCTTCCAACGGAATGACGGCGATCTCTTCGCGCGAATTGCCCTTGGCGATCGTCACCTCTTCCACGGTGGCGCTCTCTCCAAGCTTTCCCGAGGCGAGCATCAGGTTAACGAAGAACGAGAAAATCAACATGCAGAGCACGACGGCAAAAACGACCGATCGCCATCCGCCGCGGCGCGGGCCGCCCGGCGGCGGACCCCATCCCCACGGCGGGGCACCGCCCGGCGCAAAATAACCGCCGCCCGGCGTTTGCGGCCCGGCCGCGCCCGGCGCCATTCCCGGCCACATGGATTGCGCATGGGTCGTCGGCGTCGCCCCCGTCGTCGGATTTCCCGTTGGCCACGGCCCGACTCCGGGCGAAACCCACGGCGGCGCGCCTACGCCCCCCGGCGGCGGAGGAGGCGTCAACGCCGAACGCGGATCAATCGGGCCTTGCCCAGGTGGGGGTTGTGGAATCATGGTCGTCTTATCTCAAGACATCTTACGACCTGTCCCCGCGGGAGGGAAGTCCCATTACCCGCCGCGCGGCACTCACGATTCATCGGCGCCGCGTGGGGCGCGTCGAGTAGTCACCTGTGCGGTGCGATCGACGAAGTCAGGCATAACAGCGCACGGCGGCGAACAAATCGCAAATGCTTCGCACGCGTTTGAGAAATTCCGGCACAACGAAACATCGCTCATCCGACGCCCGGACCGGCCTTCGAGTAATCGACCGTTACCGTTCCCGCCGTTCCGCCTCGAACGGCGAATTGGCCCACCACCGTCAATCGGCGGGGATGCGTCACGGCGACCAAATCGTCCAAGATCTGGTTCGTCACCGCCTCGTAAAAAATCCCCTTGTTGCGGAACGACAAAAAATAGAGCTTCAGACTTTTCATCTCCACGCAAAACCGGTCCGGCACATACCGCACCGTAATCGTCGCGAAATCCGGCTGGCCCGTTACCGGGCAGACGCTGGTGAATTCCGGAAAAACGAATTCCACAAGGTAATCCCGCGCGGGCCGCGGATTGTCGAAGACTTCCAGGATCGATCTGGGATCGGCGATCTGCGCCTCGCTCAACAGCGAACGAGACCCCAGCTGTGTAAGCTTTTCCATGCGCGCAAACTCCGTCAATTCATTCTCATGTCGAACCGGTCAGCGCCGGCCATATCGTCTCAAGCGAGCTCAGGTTCACCTCGGCGGCTTCGGCGGCGTCATGGGCCGGCAGCTTTGGATGGTCCCATCGACCGGCGAGGCGCTGGCCGAATCGCTCGTATTCCGGCGTCGAATAAGCGCCGCATAGATCGCCGCCCACCAGATCGGCGCCGTCGCGCAACATCGCGACCGCCCAGGCCACGTCGGCGGCGGTAAACAAGCCGTTTTCCCAATTCGTGACGGCTTGCTCGGCGCAAAGACAGTCCATGTCGATCGTGACATAAACGCGCGCGCCCGACAAGCGCCTTGCGAATCGCGAAAAACGATCGCGCCAATCATCGCGCGTCATGCAGTTAAACCGATTTTGCACCGACCTGGTCTGCCGCTCGGCCCAGGCGTGGATCTCGAAATCGCCGGCGTTCAGCGCTGGCCGATCGGCGAAGATTCGCGACGGCCATCGTAGCTCGAAATTGCCGCATCCCCAGACGCTGACTCGGCTGACGCGACCGGTTTTCAAGGTTCTGGCCGCCCATCCGCCGCACGCCCAATAGGGAGGCCGCATGTCCCAGTCGGGATGATTGTCGAACGAAACCAGCGCGGTCGGCGTATCGGAAATACGTCGGATCAGCGCTCCGGCGAGATGATGAAAATCGCCGGAACCATAGAGAACAAATTGGCCCAGATCGTCCGATATATCATTATAGAACGCATCGACGTCGCGTTTGCGTGCGATATAACGCAGACGTTTGGCCCACGAAACCGCGTCGATCGCGGGAAGTTTCAAAACGCCGACGCGCCACGCGTTATCGAGATTGAGATGAACCGCTTTTTTCATGAATCGCCCGCGATTGCCGCATTGGATGATATTCGGCGGCTTGATTCAACCGCCGGCGGTCGTATCCTCCTGCCGTGAGACCGAAAACCGATTCCAAGCTCTTCGCCTTCACCCGCTGGGACGCCATCCCCGCCCTGGCCGGCGTTGCGCACTTCGCGTACGTCCTATTTTTGTTTCTCGCCTTCAGGCGCCTGCCGTGGTGGGCGCTTGCGCCGCTGGGGTTGCTATTTTCGGTGAGCATCTCGTGGAACGTCAACGGCGTTTCCCACAACTTCCTGCATAACCGGTTTTTTCGCTCGCCGATTCTCAATCGCATGTACAGCGTGCTCGAATCGCTGACGTGCGGATTTTCGCAGGTGTTGTACGAAGACATCCATCGCCGGCATCATATGGGCAACGCCGATCTTCCCGCCGACGACGGCAAGACCATCGATCCGCTTTCCATCTACAAACACGGCCACGACGGCCATCCGGAAAACGGATGGAGTTACGTCTTTGTCTCGTTTTTTCGCGACGATCCGCGCGAGGCGTTCGACAGCATCGCCCGCCGAAGCAAAGCCGAGGCATGGTGGGGCGTGGCGGAGATCGCGATGTTCGTCGCGTTTTATACGACGCTCGGGATCATCAACTGGCACTTTATCGTTTATTTTCTGCCGTTCTGGTATCTGGGGCATTGCCTGTCGTATCTCAACGGGTATTACCTGCATTACGGCGGGAATCCCGATCTGCCGATCGCGTGGGGCGTCAGTTCATATCACAAGTTGTACAACTGGACCTGGTTTTACAACGGCTATCACGCCGAGCACCACTATCGGCCCAGGGTACACTGGACGCAGATGGTGGATCTGCATCGTGAGATCAAGGAAAAGCAGCGGGCGGCGGGAACGCGGGTAATTAAGCCGCCGCACGGGCTCGGATTTCTCGACCGGAATTTACCGCCGTTGAGCGAAGCGGGGCCGGGGGTACAGACACCGCAAAGAGAAACCGTGGGCGTGAGTTGACGACGGGGGTGCAAGCGGGGCCGCTAAATAAACGCGGAAGCGCTAAATTTCGCGCTAAGCGGGTGGCGCGCGAACAAAGGTCGCGGCACTCAAGGTACATTTCGTCACATCTCTATTCTTTCACGTCAAAATACTTCGCTTGCGGATGATGCGCGATGAACGCGTCGGTGGATTGTTCGGGAACCAGCATGAAGTTTTCCGTTAACTCGACCCCGATTTCGCCGGGGTTCAGCAACTCGATGACCTTGCTTCGATCTTCGAGATTCGGGCATGCCGGGTAGCCCAGGCTATACCTGCTGCCGCGATATCCTTGATGAAACATCTCCTTCATGGTCGGCTTATCATCGCTGCCGAAGCCCATTTCCTGGCGCATCCGCTTGTGCCATAGTTCCGCGAGCGCCTCGGCGGATTCGACGCCGAACCCGTGCAGGTAGAGATAATCCTGATACTGGTCGGCCGCTCGGAGTTTCTCGGCCGCTTCGGTCGCTTTGTCGCCGACGGTCACCAGCTGCACGCCCAACACGTCGTACTCGCCGGATTCGGCGGAACGGAAAAAATCCGACAGGCACAATCGCCGCCGGCCCTTTTGGCGAGGGAAGCTAAACCGCAGACGCTCGCGCGGCTGACCCGCCGGCTGGCATCGACCGGGGCCGCCGGGATGGCACGTGCAGCCGAGAAATTCTTCGACGTGGTAGACGATTAAATCGTCCCCGGCCGACTGCACCGGAAAATATCCATACACCACCTTCGGCTGAAGCAATTCCTCGGCGACCGCCCGCTTCTGCAATGCCTCGAACACCGGCAGCGCCTTTTCGTTCAACAATCGGTCGTACGCTTCCTGATCGTTTCCCTTGCGTTTGTAGCCCCACTGCATGCTGAACAACGCGTCGGGATTAATAAACGGAAACAGATTTTTCAACGGCACGTCGTTCACAATCCGCCGGCCCCAGAAGGGTGGAATGGGGACGGGATTGTCCTTGGCGATCACCGGCGCCTCCGCCGCCGCCCCGTCGAGAATATCGCCGAATTTTTCCCGGCTTTTTTCGCGCTGCTGTTTGCGCTTGACGGTCCGCGTTCGTTGATCCCGCACGACCTGCGTGACCGATCCGCCGGCGATGGCGTCCATCATGTGCAGACCTTCAAAGGCATCCTTGCAATAAAGGAGCGGGCCTTTGTAAAGCGTCGCCAGATCGTCCTCGGCATAGTCGCGGGTCAGGGCCGCGCCCCCCAGAAGAACGGGCACGTTGACGCCGCGGGCGTTGAGTTCTTCAAGATTTTCCTTCATGACGCCGACGCTTTTTACGAGCAAGCCCGACATGCCGATCGCGTCGGCGTGACGCTCCTGCCACGCCTTGAGGATATCGGCCACGGGCTGCTTGATGCCGAGGTTGAAGACGGTGTAGCCGTTGTTGGTGAGGATGATATCGACGAGGTTTTTGCCGATGTCGTGCACGTCTCCCTTGACGGTGGCCAGAATGATTTTTCCCTTGCTCTGGCCTTCGGTTTTCTCCATGAACTTTTCAAGATGGGCGACCGACGCCTTCATCGTTTCGGCGCTTTGCAGAACGAACGGCAACTGCATCTGCCCGCTTCCGAACAGCTCGCCGACGACTTTCATGCCCTCCAGCAAAATGTTGTTGATGATTTCCAGCGGCGAATACTTCTCGCGCGCTTCATCCAAATGCTCGACGAGATGACGTTTTTCGCCGTCGATGATGTGCTTTTTCAGCTTTTCCTCGATCGGCAGATCGGCGTCGTCGGCCTTGGCGCCAGTGGTGATTTCCGTGCCCTCGGGGAAGAGGGAGATATATGCCGTCAGCGGATCGAAGCCTTCCCGGCGGCGATCATAAATCAGATCGAGGGCGGCATTCCATTGTTCATCGGGAATTCGATTCTTCGGCAGAATTTTTGAAGCATGCACGATCGCGCCGATCAGCCCCGCCTCGCGCAGTTCATGCAGGAAGGCGCTGTTTAACACGATTCTCGCCGCCGGTTTGAGGCCGAAGCTGACGTTGGAGAGGCCGACAACGGTATGACATTTCGGAAGATGCTGGCTGATGAGCCGAGTGCCTTCGATGGTTTCCCTGGCGTTGGCGCGGTCAGCCTCGATGCCGGTGGTGACGGGCAGGACGAGCGGGTCGAACATGATATCTTCGTCGCGCAGCCCATACTTGCCGACGGCAAGATCGCGAATGCGCGTTGCGATGGCGAGCTTGCGCTCGCGCGTTCGGGCCATCGCGTTTTCCTTGTCTTCGTCGATGCAACCGGCCACCACCGCCGCCCCATATTTTTTAGCCATCGCGCAAATGTGGCCGAGTTTTTCTTCGCCGTCCTCAAGATTCATCGAGTTGAGGATGCACCGTCCGCCGGCGAGTTTCAGCCCCGCCTCCATAACAAGGGGATTGGTGCTGTCGAGCATGAAGGGCACGCCCGGCCTGATCTGGCTGGCGTATCGCCGAATGACCTCGTGCATATCTCGCACGCCGTCGCGGCCGACGAAATCGACGCACACGTCCAGGCAATGCGAGCCTTCACGCACCTCGTCGCGCGCCATGCTGACCAGGCCGTCCCAATCGTCGGCTTGCAGCAGGCGCTTGAACTGGCGCGAGCCGTTGGTATTGGTCCGCTCGGCGACGATGAGATAGCTGTTCTCCTGACGAACATCGACGGCGCCGTACAAGCTCGACACCTGCGGCCGATAGTTGATCTTCCGCGGCTTGGGCGCGCGATTGGCGCCGACGGCGTCGCAAAGCATCTTCAGATGTTCCGGCATCGTCCCACAACATCCGCCGACAATGTTGACGCCGAAGTCTTCGACGTATCGCATCATCCCCTTCGTGAAATCGGGCGGATTCATGGGAAAGACGGCTTTTTCGTCGACCGTGATCGGCATTCCCGCGTTGGGCAGCGCGCTGACGAGCCGCGGCCATTCCTCGCTGATTTGACGAACGATCTCGCTCAGTTCATTGGGCCCAAAAGCGCAATTGACGCCCAGCACGTCAACTTCCACGTAAGGCTCGATCGCCGCCACGAACGCCGACGGATCAGAACCGGTCAGCATATTGGTGCCGCCCAGATCGAAGGAGGCCTGCACCATGATGGGCAGGCGCCGGCCCACTTCCGCGAAGACCAGATTCGCAGCTCCGATGATGCACTTGATGCAAAGAAGGTCTTGCTGCGTTTCGATCAGCAAGACATCCGATCCGCCGGCCATCAGTCCGCGCACCTGCTCGGCATAACTGTCGAGCATCGTTTCCCAGTCGGTGTTGCCGAGGGAGATAAGCTTTGTTCCCGGCCCGATGGAGCCGACGACATACCGCGGCCGATCCGAGGTCTCGAACTTATCGCAGGCGCGGCGGGCGATTTCGGCGGCGACCTTGTTGTTCCCGAAGACCCGGTCGGCCATGCCCGCTTCGGCCATCACGATCTTGTTGCCGCCAAAAGTATTGGTCTCTACCGCATCGCATCCGACGGCCAGAAATTCTTCATGAATGTCCTGAATCACCTCGGGGCGCGTGAAATTGAGAACCTCGGAAATATTTTCCTGGCCCATCCAGTCGCGCTTTTCGTCGAATGTGCGCAACTGGAGATTCGATCCCATCGCGCCGTCGAGCACCACGACACGCCGGCGTACAAGTTCAAGAAACGGCAATCGCACGGTCTTCTTTCTGAAAAGGATTTCGGACCTCTAATCGCGAAATAGGATTGTAATATTAGGGACAATCTCCGTCATAGGAAAGACGCGTTCACTGTCGCGGCGAATGTGCCTAAGATCGGGCCTATGCCGCACTTTGACAATCACACGCTCGAAGTCATCGTCTATAGCTTTGCCGGGGCCATCATTCTGTTTCTCGGATATCGCGTCGGGCGATGGTTCGGCGCGCTGGCCGCGTCGTCGCAATTGGCGCAGAAGGAGCAGGATTTATTCACGGCTCAAAAAGGATTCAAAAACTTATACGAGCAGGAACTGGCGACGCTGAAAGCCGACAACGAACAACTGAAAAGCCAGGTGCAAACATTGACCGCGCGCGTGGAAGATTATCGCAAGAAGGCGGCTGGTTTCGGCGGGCTTTTCAGCTCCGGCGGAAAACGGGCCGACGCCATGTACGCCTTGCTGCTGGAAAACGAGGCGCTGGAGGAAGCGCTCTATTCCCAGAACGAAAAACTGAAACAAGAGCGGACCGATTCGTTGCGCGAGCAGATGCGATCCACCGGGTATCGCAGGGTGCTGATGAGCCAATTGCTCAACGATGAGCGGATCAAGGGATACGTGGCGGAAATCCTCGGCGATGAAAAGCGATTGCCGGGATCGGACGGCATTGCGCAGGCGGCGCTGCCGGGGTCGGCGGAGCATTAACTCACTTTCCAAAATATCTTTCCCCCTGCGGCGCCGTATTGGAGTGGCGGATGTCTTCTTCCTCCATGGCGCCGGGCCGTCGATGGATGGCCTCGCGGGTCACGGCGAAAAAGTTCAGTGTGTCATGCCAGTAGTCGGTCTGGAAAAACGTGCGGATTCCGAGCAATGAAAGGATAACGGTGCACCCGGCCAGGCTTGCGAGTCTTACCACCCGGCGTACCCCCGCGCGCCGCGAGCGTGTCGCTGCCCATTTGCTGATTCCTCTTTGATAGCCGATCGCGAAAGCCCGCGGACCTGTCGGAGCGATCCCTGGGCTTGCGCCCTCGGCTACCAATGAGAGGATATCGCGCGACCCCCCGGTTGGCGTGAAATCGGAATGCGTTTGCGCGGCGGCCGGAACTTGATCCAGCGCCCAGGCCGCGATGAGCGCCACTCCCACCATCGGCAGATAAAGATAACGATCCGCCACCGTCGAGGAATGCTGAAAGGCGAACAGCGTAAATCCAAGCACCGGCAGCAGACTGGCGACGAACCACATCGCGCCGGCCACCACCGCATCGGCCTTTTTCTTGCGCCTGAGCCATACCAAGCCAGCCGCCGATACGGCCGGCACGATCCAGGTGATATGCCACCAGCCGTGCTCCAGCAGCACGCGCGGCGAACGGTCGTAATCGGCCAGAAGCCGAACCGGGAATATGATCTTATAGAGGTAGAACGCCAGTGCGTCGGCCGCCACGAACGGGCGAAACCAGATCGGCACCACCAACCACCACGCCGGTACCGGCTGGCCGACGCGGGCGACGATCGTGAAGGGAATCGCCAGCGCCAACCACAAAAGAATCGGCCGCGGCGAAGCGCGCCATCGGTTCCAACGGCGTCGTTTAAGCTCGATGGGCGGCGGTGGATCCGCCGTCGAAATCTTTTTCTGCGTCATTTGCCGGCGCCATAACCAATGCGCGATCATGGCGAGCAAAGGGACGATCACCCCGAGCGGTTTAGACCCCATCGCCAGAACAAGCGACTCCACGCCCAGCATGTAATTACTTCTCCGCGCTCTGCGGGCGAGCGGTGAAGGATCGATTGGATCGCCCGGCGCCGACCGCAGGTACAGCAGCACGGCGGACAGGGAAAAAAACGCGCAAAGGAGATTGCTGGTCTCCGACGCCCAGGCGACGCTTTCAACCTGCACCGGATGCAGCGCAAAGAGAAGCGCCCCCGCCGCCGCCGGCCAGGGTTTGCGGACAAATCTTCGCAATAATCGATAGACCAGCAGGACGTTGGCCACATGCAACAGCAGATCGAAGGCATGAAACGGCGCCGGATAAAACTGGAAAGGAGGCCGATGCCCATGGACGAATTTTGCCCGCGAGAAGACGGAAATGATCGCCAGCAGCGTATAAGGGATCGGCGCGTATAACCCCATATAAGGGCCGACCCAGAACGAACAAATGCCGCCGAACGTAAGGCGTTGGAAATATGGGTTTTGATAAATGGTGATCTGATCGTCCAGCGAGACGAATTCGTTATGAAGAATCGGCCAGTAGACCAGCGTTGGCGCGGCGATCAAAATGAGCGGAATGAGCCAATGGCCCGGTTCGCGGACGATCCGGGCGAACGGCTTCGACGGGGTCTGTAATCGTGAGGGATCGCTCATGCAGAAAGGACCGCCCATTCAGCCGATCGCGCCGATCGCGCGGGCCGCGTCCATGTTTTGGCGAACCATCGTTTCCACGACATCGCGGGCGATCTGTTCTTTCAGTTGGTCAAGACTCGCAAATTTGCGTTGCTCGCGCAGCCAATCGAGGAGATCGATTTCAATCGTCCGGCCATAGAGATCGCCGGTAAATCCGATCAGATACGATTCGATCTGGCGCTCATGGGACCCGAAAGTCGGCAACGTGCCGACGCTCACCGCGGCGGGATAGGTCGCGCCATCGACGCTGCACCGTCCGCCATACACGCCGTCCGCGGGGACAAGCTGACCGTCGCATCGCATGTTGGCGGTGGGGTATCCCAGCTCGCGGCCGCGCTGGTATCCTCTGATCACCTCGCCGGCCACGCGATAGGGCCGGCCGATGCAGATGGCCGCGTCGCGCACCCGGCCATACGCGATCAGCCAGCGCACCACCGTGCTGCTCACCGACACCACGCTCAGGTCGAGCAGCGGCGCCTGAACTTCGTCGATGACGTGAAGTTCGACGCAAGTGCCGGCCGACCATTCGCGCAACCGGCGAATGTTCCCGCCGCGGTTTTTCCCGAAGTTGAATTCGCCGCCTTCGACAAGATGCGAGGGGCGCACGCGATCGCGCAGCGTGGCCCAGAATTCCTCGGCGGTCATGTTCAGCACCGACGGCTCCGGCGCCAGTTCGACGAGGTCGTCGACCCCCTGCTCGGCCAGCGACCGCCGTTTGATCTGTGGCGTGGTCAATCGCGGCGGGGCCATTTCCGGCCGCAACACCGTCAATGGATGCGGCTCAAACGTCGCGACGGCCAGACGAGACCCAGGGCGGTCGCGGCGCAGAGCGCGGCCAAGGGAGAGCAGCGCCTGATGTCCGCGATGAATGCCGTCGAAGTTCCCGATGGAAAGAATCGAACCCGCCTGGAGCTGGCACAAACCCTCTATTCCGGAAAAAATATTCATCGACGCCATCGCTTTTTTCAGCCTTCGCCTTCGTACCGCAATTCCGTCTTGCCTCTCCGTGATGTCGCGACGGAGCGTCTCATCATAAATCATTTGCGAGCGAGTCAACATGCGGTAGGGGTCTTCCCGCGGCGTTTCTCATGTGGCTGAAGCGTCCTTGCGTCGAAAATCACGCCATCTATATGTGTGGCCGCGGGAGCATTTTTCGTGGGGGCGTAGCGCGCCTTCGTCGCAGAAACGCCCCGCGAGCGGGACCGCTAAACGCAGGAACGGCACGGCCAGCCGCAAATGTCGTGGAGCGGGATCACGCCGCGAAATGCTCACGCCGGGCCGCGGTACGTTCCGATAATCCAAGCACAGACGAGACGTGCAGTACACGCCGGAGGCAGGAAAATGAGCGATTGGTCATCACTTATGCAAGGTTTGGAAACCGTGAATCAGGCGACGGAAGAGTTTTTATTGCGTGATTTCGTGGACGAATACATTATCGGTCCGTTCCTTCTGGATCGTGTCGCGGCTGATTTATCGGAGGAAAATACGACCCGCTCCCCAATCGGGATGCAGCCCCGGTGCAAGACGGCCGATGATGGTGAGCAGTAAGAGCCGTTAAAGACAGTAAAGTTCCCCAAGCCGCATTGGCGTTGCGTTTAATTTGCTCTGGCGGTTGACCGGGAACGAGTAACGCGATTCCCGGAGTCAGCCCATGGGGAAAATTACGTCTAGCGTCGGCCTAGTCAGCGGGATCGACACCGGCACCATCATCAACGAACTGATATCGCTCGATTCGCAGCCGGTAACGCTGCTGCAAAATCGGGTAACCACCGCCAACGCGCAGTCGCAGGCCTATCAGCTTTTGGGGACGCAGATTAGCTCGCTGCAGCAGATCGGCCAGTCGCTGGAACTTCCCACTACGTTCGCCGCCGCCACCGCGACCAGCAGCGCTCCGACGGTTCTCTCGGCGACGGCGACGGCCGGAGCTGCGGTCGGAACCTATAACTTCAATGTCGCCAGCCTCGTCACCTCCCAGCAGGCCATCAGCGGAGGTTACGCGAGCGCCAACTCGCTTGTCGGCGCCGGCACGTTAACGATCTCCCAGGGCGGCGGCGAAGCCAGCAGCCAGACCACCCTCGCCCAACTCAACGGAGGCGCCGGCGTTACCCGCGGCCAGTTCCGCATCACCGACGGCAGCGGCAACAGCGCCGTCATCGACACGTCGACCGCCGTCACGCTCGACGACGTCGTGAACTCGATCAACAGTGCGTTGAACGTGAGCGTTCATGCGTCGATCGACGACGACCATCTTGTGCTGAGCGACGCCAGCGGACAAACCAAAAACGCCTTTTCCGTCGCCGATCTGGGGAGCGGCACGACCGCCGCCCAATTGGGCATCGTCGGCAGCACGACCGGCTCGACGATCACCGGCGCCAACATCAACACGATCTCCGTCAACTCCCCCTTGTCGGATCTGAACGACGGCCGGGGCGTCGGAACCGCCGGCGGCGCGGCCGATTTTCAGGTGAGCCTTTCCGACGGCAGCACGACGGCGGTTTCGATCGGCGCCGCCCAGACGGTCGGCGACGTCATCGCCGCCATCAACAAAGCCGGCGGATCGAAGTTTAACGCCAGCATCGACACGGCGACCAACGGCATCAAGATCAACGACACCTCCGGCGGCGGCGCCGGCGCCTTCTCGATCACCGCCTTGAGCAATTCCACCGCCGCCAACGATCTGGGCATCGCCGGTTCCACCTCCGGAACCACATTGGGCGGCAACACGCTGATCGCATCGCTTGATTCGGTGCTCGTCTCGTCGCTGAACGGCGGCAAGGGAATCCCGCTCGGGAAAATCCACATCAACGACGGCTCGGGCGGGTCGGCCGACATCGATCTCTCCGGCGCCAGGAGCGTTCAGGATATCATCAGCGGCATCAATGACGCCGGCCTGCACGTCACCGCTTCGCTCAACAACGCCGGCGACGGAATCCAGCTGCAGAATAACGGGACCGGCGGAGGAAACCTCGTCGTCAGCGACGTCAACTCGACCACCGCGGCCGCGCTCGGACTCGCCGGGACGTATAACGCGACGCAAACGACCGTCAGCGGCGGCGATCTCCATACGCAATACGTCTCGGGCACCACGCTCCTGAGCGACTACAACGGCGGCAAAGGCGTCAGCCCCGGCGCCTTTACCGTCACCAACTCAAAAGGCGTCAGCGCCACCGTCGCGGTCGCCTCCGGAACCTTCAACACCATCGGCGACGTCATCAACGCGATCAACGCCAAGCAGATCGGCGTCACCGCGTCGATCAACGGAAACGGCGACGGCATCCTGCTGACCGACGACGCCGGCGGAGGATCAAAACTGTCAGTCGCCGATTCAGGAGGGACCACCGCCGCCGATTTGAACATCGCCGGGACGGCGACAGGCACGACGATTGACGGCTCATTGACCAAGACGATCGCCGTCTCGGCCACCGATACCCTCACAACGCTGCAACAGAAAATAGCGGCCCTCGGATTTGGCGCCGGTGCGACCATCGTCAACGACGGATCGGGCAGCAACGCCTATCATCTGGCCATCACCGCCCTCAATTCCGGCCGCGACGGGCGCATCGTCATCGACGGCGGAACCACCAGCCTCAAGACACAAAATATCGTGAACGCCCAGGACGCCACCGTCTTCTACGGCGGGTCCAACTCGGGCAACTCGCTCCTGCTGACCAGCAGCACCAATCAACTGACCGGCGTCATTCCCGGCGTCACCGTGCAGATCCAAGGCGCCGGCCAGGCGAGTTTAAACGTCGCTCTCGATCCCAGCGGCATTTCGACTCAGTTGCAGAATTTTACGACGACGTTCAACGGCCTAGTCAACGAAATCGGCACGCTCACCCAGTGGGACACCACGACCAATCAGGCGGGCCTGCTTCTTGGCGACGGCGCCGTGCAAGACATCCAGGCGCAGTTGTATACCGCGTTCAACAGCGTCGTGAACGGAGGGCAATTCAAGCTCCTTTCCGATGTCGGCCTCACCGTCAACGGCGACGGCACCATCACGTTTGACCAGGACACGTTTAACGCCGCCTACGCGGCCAATCCGACCGGCGTTCAAAACCTGTTCACCCAGACCGGCACGGGGATCGGAACGGTCATCGATAAGAGCCTGGGAGAACTGGTCGATCCGGTAAACGGCTCGATCACCCGCGAGGAATCGACGATCAGCCTGCAAGTGCAGGGATTCAACGATCAGATCACCGACCTCAATACGCTTTTGGACGACCAGCGAAATACGCTGGAAGAACAGTTCGCTAATATGGAAGTTGTCCTGGCGGGTCTGCAAAGCCAGGGCGCCGCCCTGGCGTCGATCGGCACCATCGGCGCGTCAACCACCAAGTCCAGCAGCAGCAGTAGCAGTAGCAGCAGCAACAGCAGTAGTAACAGTAGCAGCAGTGGATCGAGCAGTTGAGGCGGTTGATCTCATGTACCGGCCTGATGAGGCCGATATGGACCTTGTTCGCCGATACCAGGATTGGGCTCACATGAATCCTCAGGCTGCGCAGAATTATCTCCGGACGCGCGTCTTCACCGCCACCCCCGAACAGCTTCAGATGATGCTATACGACGGAGCCATCCGCTTCACCGAAGCCGGAAAGGCGGCGATCGCGAAGAAGGATTGGGAGGGAACTTATCTCAACTTGTCGCGGGCGCAGAAAATCATCACCGAGTTGACCTCGGGCCTGAAACCCGACATCGCCCCCGATATGTGCGCTCGCCTGGCTTCGCTCTACAATTTCATCTATCGCAAGCTGGTGGACGCAAGCCTGCACCACACCATCGAGTCGGCGGAGGAAGCGATCAAACTGCTTCGCTACCAGCGCGACACATGGGCCCTGCTGATGGAAAAACTAGGCAAGCAGAAGGCGGGAAGCGCCGCCACCAACATCGACATACCCGCCCCGAACGCGAAGATGGAAGCGGTGCTTTCGGTGCATGGATAATCGTGGATGGCGCGTGACTTCGCGCCCGCTCATGGCGATCGGGCAACCGGTCGCCCCTAACCTGACTTTCGCACTTTCGACCGCCGACGCTCGTTATTTTGATCCAATCGAGGAAAATCGACGAAAGTCTCCACCACACGCCGATGCTTTTACGCCGATGGCGCCTCGTCGTTCGGCTCTGGCGTCAGCAGCTTTCCTCCCCGGATCCGAGGCGG
>DASZME010000007.1:0-106235 GCA_035551995.1 Tepidisphaeraceae bacterium | reverse complement strand
ATCGAAGCGCCCCGGCATCCGGCTCTTCGGAGTTCGTCAGAACCGGCGTCACCACCAAACGCTCAGCCACGCGATCTCTAAGAAAACGTCGCACGCGCCACCGAACTGAATACCGCTCTAAATAACCCTTAGGGGCTTACGTCCTCTTCTCCCTCGCTTGGTAATCCCGGAGAGTTTTTGGAAAGACGCAGTCGCTGGCTGAGGTCGTACCTGCGTTTAGCGGCCCCGCTTGCGGGGCGAGTTCCGTGACCCGAAGACGTTTCACGCATCTTCGAAATGGCCTGAAGGATTTTCGCAAGGCCTGTAGTACATGTTTTGGTAACGACACCCGACGCCCTCGTTTTTCGCCGCTGGCGCTCTCGATAAAAATGAAGCGTATAGCTCGAACGCCACCCTCATATTTATGTGAAGTCAAATAACCACCAATGGCTCCGATGATAGTACAATAAGTGCAGGCCAAAGGGCCTCTATCATCGGAGCCACAATGCGTTTTCTGTTTCCCTTCGTACTCGCTGTGTCATTTTGTTTCACTTCACCTCGATCTCGCGCCGGCGAAATCCCACCTGCTACGCAAAGTACCGCCGAACCGGCCGAGTTGGATCTTCGTTTCGAGCGGGTGATGACCAACGCCAGTTTGGCCGGTCAGTTCACCATTGACGGCGAAAACACCGCACCTAAAAAAGATCATTACACGATCGTCAGCGTAAAAAAATTGCGGGGCGATCTTTGGCTGTTCAACGCCCGGATTCAGTTCGGAAGCAAAGATGTGACGGTGCCGCTGGTGCTTCCGGTTGTATGGGCGGGCGATACGCCCATAATTACGGTTACTAACGTGGGGGTTCCCGGCATCGGCTCATACACGGCTCGCGTCATGATCTTCGATGACCACTATGCCGGCGTCTGGAGCGGCGGACCGACGCATCAGGGTCTCCTGTTTGGCCGGATCGAACATGCTGCGCCGGCGTCGGCTCCCGCGACCAATCGATAATCAGTCCATTTCCGCTCAGTCGCCATACGCAAGCGCCCATGGACTCCCATACTCCTCACAAACTCGACTACCGCATCCCCTCTCCGGGACCTCGAAAGGCCGGCCCAAAATACCTGGCGTCGCGGTTGATATCGTCCTATATCGGATATTTGCTCGTAATGGCTGTCCTGGTGTTTTTCGTACCCAGGTTCGTGCCGGTATTCAGCAATTTTCAGGTGAGACTGACGGCCCCGACACGGTTACTCCTGCGGGCAAGCGAACTGTGTATACGCGATTATCTCTGGATGATCTTACTGCCTTTGCCGGCGCTGTGGGCGCTGGCCAACTTTTCGATTCCCAATGCGCAGGTCCGCCGGCGGCTTCGACTGTTGGCGTTTCTTTTCGTGTCGGCGTTCCTCGTTTTTACACTGCTGGCGTTGTTCGTTCCGCTCTTGCAGTTGATCCAGGGCGTCTCCACTCCCGCCCCAAGGCCGTAAGCGTTACCATGCGCACCGACGAGTTGGATTTCCATCTGCCGCCCGGCCTCATCGCCCAGGAACCGCCGCCGCAGCGATCCAGTTCCCGCCTGCTTCAATATCGGCGAAGCGATCGCGGCGTCGAACACCGAACGTTCTTGGATCTTCCGCGGTTGCTTCGTCCCGGCGATCTGCTCGTCTTCAACAACGCGCAGGTCATGCCGGCCCGCTTTACCCTGCGCAAGGAAAGCGGCGGACTGATTGAAGGACTCTTCCTGGCCGAGGAAGGCGCCGGGCATTGGCGAGTCTTACTCAAAAACATCGGCGGAGGAGTGGGAGCAAAACTTCGCTTCTCGGGTGATCCTCTGATCGCCGCAACAGTGCTCGAAAAAAACGCCGGCGGCGAATATCGCGTTTCGATCGAGCCGCCGGAATCGGCCACGGCGCTATTGGCTCGCGTCGGGCGAATGCCGTTGCCGCCGTATATCCGCCGCGACAAGGAGAGCGATCCGCGCGATGAATTGGACCGCTCGCGCTACCAGACTATTTTTGCCGCGATCCCCGGGGCGATCGCCGCGCCCACGGCGGCATTGCACTTTACTCCCGAGCTTTTCGCGGCGTTGGATGACCGAGGCGTTCATCGGACGTTTGTCACATTGAACGTGGGCGTCGGCACGTTTAAGCCGGTGACAAGCGACATGCTGGAAGACCACGCGATGCACGTCGAAGCTTACACAATCGACACGGAGGCGGCTGAAGCGTTGAACCGCGCCAAAGCCGCCGGACGCAGGATCATCGCGGTTGGAACGACCGCCGTCCGAGTGCTTGAGAGTCAGCCCGCGGGTGAACTTTTCGCGGCCAGGACGTCGGAGACGAAAATTTTTATTTACCCGCCTTACGCCTGGAAGCACGTCGCTGCGATGGTGACCAACTTTCATCTGCCGCGCAGCACGCTGATCGCACTTGTCGCGGCAATGACCGGCCTCGAAGAACAACGCCGACTTTACCGCATCGCCATCGAAAACAGCTACCGCTTCTTCAGTTATGGCGACGCGATGCTGATCGAATGACGGCGATTTATCGCGGTAGCGGCCGCCCCTTTGTTTCCGGCGCCGCCCAGATCAACACCAGCCCGACCGCGTAAATCAGCGTGATCGACGCCCCCGATTTGGCGTAGCTGCCGCCATAAAAGTTGACCAGGCTTCCCGCTTCGATCGCGCCGACGGCGGCGAAGATTCGGCCCATGTTGTACCCAAGCCCCTGCCCTGTCGCCCGGACGCGCGTCGGAAAGAGTTCGGGCAGATACAACGGCAGCCACCCATAAAAGGCCGCCGTGCTGGCGCCGACAAGGAAGATCATCGCCAGGAGCGACGCATTGTAGGCATGAAATCCGCGATATAAAAAGCCGCACAGCACCAGTGAGCACAGACACAACCCGAAGTAGGTGATTCGCCGTCCAAATCGGCCGGCGACGAGCGGGCCGATCATGCTGCCGACGACGGCGCCAACGGACGACGTGAACTGGCTATAGGCCTTAGCCTGGGGGATTTTTCCGCCGGTGAGTTTATCGACCCAGAGCGGAATCCACTGGACCGATCCCCATGTGCCGATCAATGCGATCGAAGCAAATGCAATCGCCAGGAGCGTGACCGAAAGCAATGGCTGCGACAAGACTTCCCGCAACGGCCGGGTCGGTCCCGATTCGGCGACCGAATCTTTCCATTTTTGTGATTCGGGCACGAACAGCCGAATAAGCAGCGTGAGCAAGGCCGGCGTCACGCCCGCCAGCATGACCCAGCGCCAGGATTGTTCGGTGACCTTGAACAGCATTCCCAGAATCGCGATCAGAGCGAAGCCCGCGTTCGAAGCCACGCCGATGATTCCCGCCATCAGCGGCCGCCGGACTTCCGGCCACGATTCCATGACCAGCGCCACGCCCAGTGACCATTCGCCGCCCATCCCCAGCGCTCCCAAGAATCGCAACGCGAGCAGATGCCAGGGATGTTGCGCAAAAAAGCCAAGGCCGGTGAAGGCTGAATAGCACAAGACGCTCAGCGCCATGCCGCGGACCCGGCCGATACGGTCGCCGAGCCAGCCGAAGACCAATCCCCCCGCCGCCGCCCCGAGCAAAAAGGCGGCGGTGATATATCCCATCCACGGACCGATCGCGCCGTCGCCGCCGGCGGGAAGCATCTGGTGCAACGCCGGGCGGGCGACGAGGGGAAAAATTCCCATTTCCAGCCCGTCAAACATCCAGCCAAGGAATGCCGCGAGTAGAACGAGCCACGCCGCCGAATCGATCGGAGCGCCAAGTTGTGGCGAAGCGGGTTGGCGCGAAGGAGGGAGCGCGGTCGATGACATGAATCAAACGTAAAGGATTCCCGAAGCGACTTCCAGTTCCGCGCGCGCGATCGGACGCCCGTGATATTAGCGGCGCCGAAAGAAAGCCGCCACTTTGCATTGAAATGAAGGAAGCGCGGCCTCGCCGCTAATTTCATCCGTCTCATGAAGGCGCGAAATTGAACCATCACCCCGATAAATGGTCACCGTGCGCGTTGAGGGTTGCACTAGCCAAAGCTCTCGCGATCGAAGTGATTTCCCCCACGGATAAAGTTTATGACGCCCAGATATTCCTCCACCTTTTCCTCGACGCTGGATTTTCATTGCTTTCCCGATGACCCGGCCAAATTCCGCAAGCCCGACGTCTCGATGATTTTATCGGCTCGATTGGCGAAGTTGGATTCGAATCTGGGTCTGATGATCGGGCGGAATCGGCACTGATAACCGAGGCTTGAATCGAAAACGCGAGCGTCATCGATCTCTGACGCTTGGGCCTTCAACAGCGATCCGACGGTCATCGCAACCTCACTGGATTCGATGCTCACCGGCTTTTCCCATAGCTGCCTGTCTACAAATTCAACGCCTCCCTCGCTCTGCGCGCGGAGAATATCCTCCGTTGTCGGCGCAGCGATAGCTTGAGTGGTTGTCATCTGAGTCTCCCGTTAAAGCCGATCATAGCGCAGGGCCGTTTATAAATGCACCCGCCGCGTGTAGACCCACCATTCGATCATCAACAACGGCAATGCCGCCACCGCCACGATCCACCACCATAGCTCGAAGCGGGCGCGCGTCGTCTTGACGTCTTCGATCGTCGCCGACATGTCGCCCGGCGCCCTTTCCGCGGGAAGCGTGTCGCTCTCGCCGGGGTCCAAAAGATTCACCGCCATCCGCTCAAACTGCGGCACGGGCGGCTCGGTCGAATACAAGCCGACGTGATTGAGCGCCGGCAAAACGAAATCGCCGCTCACCGGGACGTTTACCATCGTCGTGCCCGCCGGTCCTTTGAGACGGATTGCCATGGGGCTGCCTATTTTCTGGAGATCGCCGCGCGGGATCGTCGGCGTCGCGCCGGGCTCGAGGCTCTGGCGGACGTCCATGTCGCCGCCGACCGCAAGATATTGCAGCGCGTTTTGCAGGAAAATCGGAAACGTCACCTTCAACGGCCAGTTGCTTTGCAGCACGTCAAACGCCGCCACCATGTTCGTCGACTTGCCCGTATGGTCCATCACGATCAACGGCCCTTTGAGCCCATCGACGAGCACCTCGTCCTCCGGCGGCACATCCAGCTTTACCGCCTCGGCAACATACAACTTGGTCAGCGACATCGCCTTGAGAATGGGATGATCGCGCTTCCAATCCAGCACGCCCACGTCCTGCAACACGACCGGATTTCCGTCGGCTCCCCTGGCGATTTTCACGCGCATCTCCGGCAAGCCCGCCCGGGCGCCGTCGAGAAAGAAGATAAAATTCCCCGCCGGCGGAATATACGTCGGCTTGTAGCGGTCAAAAATGATGACGTCATACTGCGTCGGCTTGGTCGCCTCATATCCGGCGACGCCGGTCGGGCTGAGCGTATCGGGCTTATTCAGCCCAAGGCTGTTGATCGCCTTCTCCAGAAAAAAATTCCCCGGCGTTACCAGCAGGACAGCCAACGACTTGGGAGGCGGCACGACCACCTGCGCCACGTCATCGGCCTCCAATACGTCTCCCTCCTTATTCATCTGCTCGACTTTGATGATCGCGGCGCTTGTCAGGTCGAGCTGAAATTCGACGCTGTCGATGGCCGGTTTATCCGGATGCTCTTTGTCCCACGCATCGCGCTGATCACGCGTCCAGCGGTCGGGAAGAAGAAAGGTATTGCGCACACGCGTTCCGCCGACGTCGATGACGTCGCCGTCCACGCTTAGCTGCACCGGCGCCTCCGCCGGGTCAGGGCCGTAATTGGCCAGGCGGGCGAAGACCTGCACCTGCGTGGGACGTTCATAATTTCGCCGGGCGCTGAGCGCGATGATGGCGATGTTTTTCGCGGTATCCGTGCCGATTTTTTCGAAAACGAGATGGCCGCGGAGCGAAAGCTCGTTGCCGTCAAGCACCCGGCCGTCGGAATAGAGCCGGATATCGGCCGGTTCGACATTGCTGCGGAGCTGGGCCGGATCAAAGTTCAATTGCGCCTCGGCCAACTGGTACGCGAGCTTCAGCCGCGACTTGCGGTCGGTTCCCTGCACACGATCGATCGCGGCTCGCAACGCCGCCGTATCGCTGGTGAACGACTGTATCGTTTCGGCGTTATCGTCAAATGCGATAACCATCGCGGTGGCGCCGCGCTTCATGGAATCGACCAGTTCTTTCGCCCGGCGTTTTGCCTCGTCCAGTCGGGAACGGCCGTCGATATCCTTCGCGTTCATGGAAGCCGAGCGGTCGATCAAGATGACCGTCTGCTTCCCCGCCCCCGGCCGATAGTTGGCCACCGGTCGCGAGAGCGCCAATATCAGCGCAACGAGCAATAGTAATTGCAGCAGAAGCAACAAATTTCGTCGGAGCTTTTGAAACGGCGCGTTAACCTGAAGGTCCTGTATCGCCTTCTTCCAGAGGAACGTGGAGCTGACCGGCATCTCCTTGCGACGAAGCTTTAGGAAATAGAGAATCAGCAGCGCGGGGATGACGATCACCCCGGCCGCAAGGCCTCGGCCCCAATTGTCGAAATGTGGCAGCCAGTTCATTGTTACCCCAGCAACCCGCGTTCGCGCAGGTAATTCAACACAAGCGTATCAAACGGAACCGCCGTACTGGTGAACAGGTATGTCCCGCCTCGGCGCGTTACATAGTCCTTCAAACTCAAACAGTACGCGTTCAAATTCGCTTTGTATTGCTTAATGAGCGGCTGCGTGATCGACACCTCCGCCAGATCGTCATCCTCGATATCACGCAACTTTAAATCGCCCTGAAGGTCCGGATCGATCTCTTGCGGGGCCAGTGTTTGCACGCAGAACAGATCATACTTTCCGCCGGCCACATAGCGCAGTCCGTTTTCGTAGCCCCCCTTGTCGAAGAAATCGGAAAGGACCACGCAGACGCCCTTCTGGCGATGCTGAAGCGCGAATTTTTTGCAAGCGTCGGCAAGATGGCTCGGCCCGCCCGGCTTCAGCTTGTCCACAAAATCGATCATCTGGGAAACGCGCCGCCTCCCGCGCAGGGCGCCGGTCTCGGCGACGATGCCGTCGGCCATCGCACTGACATGAACGCGGTTGTAGTTGACCAGGCCGATGTAAGCCAAAGCCGCGGCGACCTGCTTCATGTAAAAGGCTTTGGCGGGATCGCCGAAATCACAGCTTTTGCTGACGTCGAGCAAAATGTAGAGCGAGAGGTCTTCTTCTTCGAGAAACAGCTTGAGGAACAGGCGATCGAGCCTGGCATAGATGTTCCAGTCGATAAAGCGAAGATCGTCGCCGACGACATAGTTGCGATAGTCGGCGAACTCAACGCTCTGCCCCCGCCGTTTGCTCCGGCGTTCGCCTTTCATTTTGCCGGCCAGAAGCTTTCGCGACATGACGTCAAGCTGGTCGAGCCGGGCCATGAAGGTGGGGTCGAGGATTTGGGTGGATTTGGATGGAATTTGAACGGTCATTCAACCTCAATGTTCGTCACTGACGCTCTTCATCAGAAAAAGTAAATACATTATTGCCACAGATGAAGACCGATGGACACAGATAACCAATTCATATTGCCGCTTTTTTGCCTGGTCCGCGGAATCGTTTGATTTCAACCTTCCTGCCGAAGTTCAGAAGAAGACATAATGGGAGCGTGGTGCATGCGAGATAATTGATGCACTGTGCCGTGAAACCGTCATCCATGGCGCGGACGGCCTTGTTTTCGACCAAGATTTCATGTTCGATGATGAGATCGGCTATGTGTTCTCCGACCACAATGCCATCATACCAGACCGTTATTGCAACCTGCGATTCAACGTGCAATCCGGCTTTACGAAGATCGTGAGCCAGCGCATTTTCGTACACGCGCCCCGAGAAACCCGTTCCGAGAACATTGTGCACCTTGAACGCGCATCCAATGATGATCTCGGTTATTCGATTTAATCTTTCCACATCTGTGTCCATCGGTCCCCATCTGCGGCAAAAATGCATTTCGGATCTCGGCGGACTGTCACCCGGCCAGCACTTCGATCGTCCCGTCATGCTGCTTGCCGTTGATGATCTTGGCCACCTCTTCGGCCTGTTTCCGCGTTCGGCAGGGGATGGCGAATTCGCCCTTGCCTTGCTTGCCGTTCCAGACCATCCAGAGGTTGCCGAGGCCCATGGCGACTTTTACTTTGCCGAGATTTTTTGGGATGGTGTAGGATGCCATAGACAATCGGGTTTCAGATATTCAACTCATCCAGAAGCTCGCCGCCCTGCGCTGTCGTGAGCCTGACGTGACTGCCCGTTTGACCTACGAACGGCTAACCGAACCGCTGCAATGCGCGGATGAGTTGTTGGCCAGTCACGTTGCGCGGGATCTTCAAAGGGCGATAACCTCATCGTGAACATAGTGAAGATGGATCAGATTGGGCGCCGCTCCCTCGGTGTCGAAGTAACATCGAACCGCGTCACGAACCATCTCCGCCAACTCATTTCGGCTATCGTCCTGGGAAAAAATTGAGTAACCCATGGCTCGCGCAAAATAGCCACCGTCTTCGTCCTCCTTGACGATGAAAAACGATTTCATTCATTGGCGCCTCTTTGTATCGAACATCCTCTTTAGCCACGCTCATCGTCAATATACGCGAAGTGACGCGCTCAGACCTTCCCCATCGCCAATTCCGCCTCAATCGTCGTCGGCGTTTCCGCGATGATCTTTTCCAGCACCATATCCGTCGTGATTCCTTCCGCTTCGCCCTCGAAGTTGAGGATCACCCGATGCCGCATGGCGGGGATGACGACTTCTTTTACGTCCTTGAACGCCACGTGGAATCGGCCGTCAAGCAGCGCTCGCACCTTGGCGGCCAGCGTGATCGCCTGCGCCGCGCGGGGGCTGGCGCCGACGCGGAGAAATTGGTTGACCATCGGAATCGCGAACATGCCTTGCGGATGCGTCGCCAGCGTCAGACGAATCGCGTAATCCTGAACGTGCGGAGCGATGATCACTCTGCGGACCAAATCCTGATGGGCGATAATCTTTTCGCCGCCGAGAACGGGGTTGACCTGCGGATTATGGCCGGCGGTCGTTCGATCGAGGATCAGCCGAAGTTCCTCGCGGCCGCTGTATTGCACTTGCAGCTTGAAGAAGAAGCGGTCGAGCTGCGCTTCGGGCAGCGGATAAGTTCCTTCCTGTTCGAGCGGGTTTTGCGTGGCCATCACGAAGAACGGTTTCTCCAGCTTGCGGACCGTTCCGCCGGCGGTCACCTGCTTTTCCTGCATCGCTTCGAGCAAGGCGGATTGTGTCTTTGGCGTGGCGCGGTTGATTTCGTCGGCGAGGACCATCTGCGAAAAAATCGGCCCTTCCTGAAAAACCTGCTGACGGCCGCCGTGCTCGTTTTCCTGGATGATGTTGGTGCCGGTGATGTCGGCGGGCATCAGGTCCGGCGTAAACTGAATCCGGCTGAACTTGAGGCTCAGCGCGTCGGCAAGAGCGCGGATTAGGGCCGTTTTGCCCAGGCCCGGAACGCCTTCAAGGAGCGCATGACCGCCGACAAACAGGCAGGTGAGAACGCCGTGGATGATCTCTTCATGCCCGACGATCGCTTTGGCGATCTCGGCCTGCGTTGCGCGATAATCGCGGCGGAATTCCTCGCAAAGCTGGTGAACTTGCGGGTCGATGCCCTGGGGCTGAGCGGCGCTTGCCATATTTTTCCTTTCGGCGGTTCAAAATCAACGCGGAGATTTATTATCCACGAAGAACACGAAGAGCACGAAGAGCAGGAAGAGCAGGAAAAAGAACAGAAGAGGAACGATCGAAATCATCTTTGTGTGTCGTCGTGCTCTTCGTGTCCTTCGTGGATAATCCTTTTTTTTGCCTTCTTTGCGTCCGTGATATTCTACTCTCCCTCTTCCTTCTTTTTAATCTGTTGCTGGGCACGGCGTTTGGCTTCGAGCAAACCGCCGGTATGGCCGCCGGGCGGTGGGGCGGCGCCTTTGGGTTCTATCTTTTTCGGGGCGGCCGGGATCGGCTTGTCGCTCGCGCCGCCGACGACCTGGCTGATGTCGCCTTCCACGCCGGCCTTGGCTTGGAATTTGGCCTTGGGGTCGGGGCGCGCCGAGGGAGCCGAAGGCGGCGGCGCGGTCGGCGCGACGGCGCCGCCGGGTTGAAGCTTATTTCCCGCGCTCTCCTGACGCACTTGCCGCAAGGCGTCCAGCGTGGTTCGGCTCTCGACCCGCCGAACCGTCGTAAATGACCGCACGCGATCCGCCGCCGCCATCGCAAGCCGTTTCGTCGAGTTCCAATCCCACGCGATCCGGCGCGTCGCGACGTCAAGCAGGATCAAGCCGAGCAAAATCGGAATTAGCACGTCCCAGATCGGCATCGGCGACGCGCCCGGCGGCACGTGTTCCCGGCTGAACAAATCGGCGCCGGCCGAGTCCCACGGCGCCAGCATTCGGCCATCGGTTTTATCCACGATCTCCTGGAGCTTGGAGTCGTTGCTTTGCAGGTCGCGAAACTCCGGTTCGCTGTTGACGGCCACTCCGCCGCGCAGAATGCCGGACTGTTTTTGACCGCGATAGCTGAGGGCCACGACATAGCTTCCCGAATCTTTGGCGTCAAAGTCCGCTTCATAGACGCCGGGCCCGGTTTGAACAAGGCGGACAGGTTTGGCTTTGCCGTCGGGACCCAGAATATCGCCGCCGAGCCTGAGGAAGTTGAGAAAGTTGTCGTCCTTGTTCACCGCTTCGACGACGACTTTTCCCTTGCCGCCGACAACGGTAGTTTGCACGTCAAAATCGGTGCTCATCGGCGGGCGGGAAACCGACCGCACGGCCTGCTGCCAAAACGCCGAATAGACCGGCGACGCGACCCATTCCGCTCCCCATTTTCGCGTCGGATCGGACGTGAAAACCAGCGCCTTTCCGAGTCCCGCCTGCCAGTGGGCCAGGATCGGATCGCTCATTTTACCGGCCGACAACGGCATGCTTACCTTGGGATCGTTCTTCTTGCTCGTCAGAACCATGCCGAAAACCCCCGGCGCCTCCGACAGCCCTTTCACCGTTTCATCCGATTCGTCCAGCACCTTGACCGCAATGCCATGCTCATCCTCATGGATCAGGCTCCGGCGAACGACCGTCGCCTCTTTGATAAATATTTGCGGAAGCTGATTCGGCTTGCTGTTGATGGGGCCGTAGGATTTTCCGTGCAGTTGCTTGGCGATATCTTCCATCGCGTACGGAAGCTGCATCATGCCGTGCGGATAGACGCTGACGGTCGAGACGCTCACCTTGTTCTTCAGGTAATCCTGCACGAGCGGATTGGCCGGCGGTTCGGGATCGCCGTCGCTGATGATGATGACGTGCTTGTGCCGGGCGTTGGATTTGGCCAGGCAGTAGCCGTTGTGGGCGCCGTTGAGCGCCAGGGCCATGGCGTCGTCGAAGCTGGGCATATCGCCGAGCTGCATCTTCCCGGCGGCGGCCATGACGGCCGATCCGTCGGATTTTTCCGCCAGCGGAAAATCCCAGCTTGCCCCGCCGACTTGTCCCCCGGCGCCGCCGCCTCCCCAGTTGTAGCTGATGATGCCGATCTCATCGTGATCGGAAAGGGTTTTGATTGCCTGAATGGCGCATTGCAGTCCCCAGTAATTTCCGTCCGGCATTTCGCAGGAGTGCATGATGAGCACGAGCGCGCCCTTGCCGACCTGGCGCTGGGCGGGAATATCCATATCGACGGGAAGAACTTTTTCAAGCTCCGATCCCTGCCAACCGCCGGCGCCGAACGTTTCGTCTCCGCCGAGCATGACAAGGCCGCCGCCCATGTCGTGGACGTAGTGGGCGAGCATTTCGTCCTGCGTCTTTTGCAAGCCCCCTTCGCCGTGCGGCACATTGCCGAGAATGACCGCGTCGTAGTTCTGCAAGTCGATCAGGTTTTGCGGGAACTGATCCAGCGAGATCGTCCGCAAATTGATCTTCTCGCTGATCAGCGCTTTTTCAAAAAACTCGCCGGGCCCGCGGGCGCCGGCGGCGTTGCGATAGTTGTCGACGTAGAGGATCTGGCTCGTCCCCTTCACGAAAACAAACGACTCAGCCGGCTGATTGATTTTGTCTACATCGGCGCTGATCGTACCCCCCGCGCCTTGCAGCGCCCCCGCGTCGGGCGTGAATCGCGCAATAAAACGATGGACGCCCGCGCTTTGCAGGGCCGGCACGCGCACATGCTCGACATTCAGTCCCGGCTTAAGCGTAAGCGGCCGATCGCGCTCGATCGGCTCACTGCCCCCTTCGGTGCGGTGGATGACTTGCAGCTTCCCGCTGATCGGCCTGCTGGCCGTCGAGCGCAGAACGACATCGATCGTGAACGGCTCATTCTCGCGCTTCCACGTCGGCGCGATAAATCGCTCCACCATGACCGCGTTCTGCACGTCATACTTCAACGGCATCACATCGATCGGCACATGCTGACTTGCCGCCGTCGCGATCGCGGCATCGACCGAGCCGGTCGTGTTGTTTCCGTCATGGATCAGCAGGATGCGGTGCATCGTATCGGGCGACATCGACGCCAGCGCCAGTTCGATGGCGGCGGAGGCGTCGGTGCCGTTGCCGTGCTCGGGGACGCCGCGCGTGTCGAGCCGCAAATCGGTGCTGGGCATGGCGTCCACACGCGCCTGCTCCTGAAAACTGATAATGCCGATTTTGTCTTCAGCCTTCTTGCGCGGGTCTTTGATGGCAGCTCGCAGATAATCGTCTATCGAGCCTTCAAGGGTTTTGCCGGGATAGTCTTTCTTTTCGACGAGTGCCGTCGATCCGCTGATATCGCGGAGAACCCACACTTCAAGATTCTTGTGCTGGCGTTGGAATCGCGCGCCGGCCAGGATCATGACGACGAGCGCCACGACGGCCAGGCGAATGCCGATGGCGACCCATTTTCGCACGGCGCCGAGCCCGTTGAGCGACCGGATGCCGAGAAGAACGATCAGGCCCCCAAGCGCCGCGAAAAGCAAACAAGCCGATCCCCACGACATGAATTCGAGGCGGATCGGAAAGACAAGCGCGACAAGTGACGCCGGGACAGTCATCAGGCGCCAGCCTCCGGATTTGCAACGACACGGCCCGCCGCCCCACGGCGCCCGACGCAATATTTCCTCAAATACAATGCGTTATGATCCACGAAGGACACGAAGGGACACGAAGGAATTTCCCTCTTCTTCGTGCTCTTCGTGTCCTTCATGGATAATAACGCTTCGTACATCCGCGCCGATCCCGTTAGAATTCAAACACCTGCAGCCGATTGTTGCCCGCGTCGACCGCGACCACGCGCCCGCGCTTATCGACCGCAACGCCCCACGGATACGCAAGCTGCCCCGGCTGGCGCCCCGCCGATCCCCATATCTTCAGGCCTTTTCCGGTCTCTTTGTCGATTAATTGCAGACGATTATTGCCAAACTCGCAAACGACAAGATGGCCTTCGGGGTCTTCGTCGAGGCCATAGGGGAAACGATATTGGCCGGGTCCCGATCCCACGCCGCCCATGTTTCGCACCCATGTTCCGTCGGCCTTGAAAACACAAAGCCGATGATTGCAGGAATCGGTGATGTAAACAAGATCGCGATCGATCAGCATCGATTGCGGCCGGGAAAATTCGCCGGGGCCGTCTCCGAATTTTCCGAATTGATAGAGGAACGTCGGCGGATTGGCGGCGGGATCGAACACCTGCACGCGATCGTTGTCGCCATATTCGCTCACGAACAACCGCCCTTTGGAATCCCATGCCAGATCCGTCGGATAGATGAACTGACCCGGCGCCTTTCCATCCGATCCCCACATCCGAATCAGCTTGCCGCCCGGCGAATAAACCACCACGCGATGATAGTGCGTGTCGGGCACATACAAATTCCCGTCCGGCCCGACCGACACGCCGACCGGCTTGCCGATTCTCCACTCCGGCATCTGCCAGCCGGCGATAAATTTGCCGCTGTGATCCAGATGCTGAATTCGGGCCATTCGATCAATGATGAAAAAAGTATCATCACCGGCGTCGTAGGTAATGGCGCGGGGATAGACGACTTGCAGAGGTCCGGTGCCGGTCTCGCACCAGATTTCCTTGGGTTGACGCGGATCGCCGCAACCACAGAGGAACACGCTCAAATAAAGCAGTGAAATAAAACGCCACCCGCGCCGCGCCGTTCGTCCGGCTCTCTGTCCATTCAAGGGAGAGGGCCGGTTTGATGGTGAATCGCACGAATTAAGAATGGGTCGCTTGTCCGAATTCTCCACGCACACTCCCGCCAGTCCATCCGCTCAACACCGACACGCTCCGCCCTTATCCGGGCTCACTGCGCTGGCCGGGGGGCACCTCTTTCAGCCAGAGAAAGCAGAAACATCACTGCGGCGGCGCGTTTTTCAACGTATCGAAATACGCCTTCACCGCCTTCTGCGATCCGCGCGGAATGCGGTCCTGTTCGACTTCCTCGGCGGCTTCTTTGCTCTCCGACGCGATGGCGTCCCTTAATTTAACGTGAGACGAGCCGCGATCGGCCGGAGCCTTGACGAAACTGCTGGCCAGGATTTTTCCCTCTTCGTTCGTCTGCGACTGCGAGAGTTCCTTCTTGACCGCAAACGGCGCCGCGACTGGATCGGGCCGGCGGCCACCGTCGGCGATCGCGCCGCCGGCATTATTTCCCGCCCCCTGGCCCTGCTGGTTCGGATTGCCCTGCTGATTATCCTGATTCCCCTGGCCCCACTGACCATTCGCCTGCCGGCCTTCCCCGCCTGCTTGCTGGCCGGATTGGCCGTTCTGGCCCTGTCCCTGTTGTCCTACCGCGACGGCTTGGGAATCTTTGGCCATCGCCTGAAGCTGAGAAACCTGCTGCTGCATCTGTTGCTGCGCGCTTTGACCGCCGCCGCCTTGGCTTCCCTGACCGCCCTGGCCCTTGGCGCCGGCCTGCGCCTGCTGACCTTTTTGGCCCTGGGCTTGCGCCCCCGCCTGGCCCTGGCCCGGTTGCCCCTGACCGGGATGGCCCGACTGATTTTGCGCCTGCGCATGCTGGCCACTTTGCCCCTGGCTCTTTTGACCCTGAGCGGCGGCCTGCTTCATCGCGCTGGCCAGTGCCTTGCTCGCCTGCGACATTTGCTGGGCGTTGGCTTGGCTGTTCGCCTGCTGCTGGCCCTGTTGAACCGCCTTCTGAATCGCCTGTGCGACCGCTTTCTGTTGCGCCTGGCTTTGTCCGGATTGCTGATTCGCCTGCTGGACGGCCTGATTGGCCATCTGCTGAAGTTGCTGAGCCGCCTGCTGATCGCCGTTGGCGGCTTGCTGCATCTTCTGAACCATTTGCTGCGCCTGCCGCTGACTCATGCCGGCATGCTTAAGCGAATCCTCGATCTTCTTTTGAGCCTGTTCATCATTCGCGTGCATGGCGATCTGATCCGCCAGATTTTTCATCTGCTCTGCCGCTTTTTCCTGTTCCTTTTTGTCCATCTGATCGAATTGATCGACCGTCTTTTTCAGATCGTCCATCGCCTCTTCAAGCTTCCCCGCCGCCACCGCGCGCTGCGCGTCGGCCACCGGTCCCGTCTCCTCCGGCGACGGCGGACTTACGTTTTTCAAATTGGCAATTTCATTCTGCGCAACGGCATACTTATTGGCGTCCTTGATTTTTTCCTTGATGGCGGAAATCTCAGCCAGCGCGTCTTTCGCTTTTTGCGTAGCCCTCGGCGGGTCGGCGATTGAATGCTCCGTCAGCTTGGTCAACTCCTGCCGAGCCATCTTGATTTCTTCAGCCTCGGCGACCTGCTTCGGCGCCGAGTCTATTTCCGCCAGCGCCTGCCGGACGGCCCGCTCCGCCGAAACACGCTGCGCCTGTTGGCGTTGTTCGATCTTCGCGTGATTTTCCCTGGCGCCGAACGGGTCCAGCGCCGGCAGCCATTTCCCCGCGCATAACGCGACAATCGCCACGGCAAACGTAATGTTCGCCGCCTTCGGATAGGCGACGGGAAACTTCTGATGAAGGTTGACCGAATTCGCCGTCGTCTCGGCGTCGCGCAACGCCGCCGCCGCGAATTCATCGCGGCTGGCCCGGACGTAAAGCGCCGTGCTGAATTTTTCCTGGAGTCCAAGGCGGGAGTCGATTTCGATCGCCGCCAAATGAGCCGACGGACGCCGGGCGATCGCATAAACCCCCACCGCCAGAATCGCGACGCCGATCCCGCTCCACAGCCAGATCGCCTGTCGCGGCAACGCAAGTTGAAAGAGCCGATCGATGATAATTGCAATCAGTACCGCGCCCGCCAGCGCCGTGAACGCCCAGGCCAACGCGCGGATAAAGATGGCCAAGGCCAACTTATTGCGCACAAGTCCGACGTGTTGATCCAACTTGCTCATGACCAACTCCCTCAGAACGCGGGAACTCTCGGAGGAACGGTGGTATTGTACGTCCTGTTTCGCCTGTCACAATGAAAATTCCGGCCAATCGTTTCCGGTGACGGCGCCACGTGAAGCAAGTGAACGGCGGCATCCCTCGGGTCGCTGAAGCGCTTGGGCGTTTAACGGCCCCGCTCGCGGGGCGTGTTTCGCGAGCAAGATCCAACGTCGCGTCGCCAACAAGGAGAATGCGCTAAAGCCCGCGCGTTGCACCGTCGGTTCAATGGATGACCATGATCTTCCCCCACTACTTCCACCTTCTCGGCTACCGCATCCATCCCCATCCCCTGATGGAAGTGATCGCCTACGCCGGCGGATTCCAACTCTACCTGCGCTTCAAAAACCGCTGGCCCCGCGCCCGTATCCCCATCGAACAAAATCTCTGGATCATCGTCGGCGCCATCTTCGGCGCGCTCTTCGGCTCCAAGATCCTCGCGTGGCTCGAATCGGCCCCCGACTACTGGCCCCACCGCCATGACCCTGCCGTCTGGCTCGACGGGAAAACCATCGTCGGCGGACTCCTCGGCGGCTGGATCGGCGTCGAAGTCGCCAAGAAAATCCAGCGCATCCGCCATTCCACCGGCGACGCCTTCGTCTTCCCCCTCATCTTCGGCATGGCGGTGGGCCGGATCGGGTGCTTCCTCACCGGCGTATCCGATCACACCCACGGAAATGCAACCGCGCTGCCGTGGGGCATCGACATGGGCGACGGCATCCGCCGGCATCCGACGCAGCTTTATGATATTGTATTTCTCATTCTTTTCGGAACATTTCTTGCGTGGGCTGGCAAATTCGCGCTTCCAAACGGGCGCCTGTTTCGGCTGTTTCTCCTTGGATACGTTGCATGGCGCTTCGGTGTGGAATTCATCAAACCACGATATACTTTCGCCGGCCTGAGCGCTATCCAGATGGCCTGTGGCGTGGGCGCAGTGGTCCTCTTAATCCAACTCTCGCGGCATTTGCCGCCGCCAATGGAGCCGATTCATGCCTGATCCCCTCGAAACGCCGCACCCGCCGCCCAATGCTCTAAGTTATCAAGCGCCCGGCCAGGGACCGCCTCTCCCGCCGTTATCGGCCGCACAGACGCTTCGCCTATTTTTTGCCGGTTTAACGTTAGGGACCGCGCTATCGGCGATCGTCTGGATCATCGCTTTCAGGTTTGAGATCGGAATGTTTGCAGGCGGCGCCATGGTGGTCATTCCTCTGCTCAAACTCTCGACTGGAATCATCTTCGTCTGCCGCCGCGGGTGGCGAAGCCTGGGCGCCGGAATCCTGGTTTCGCTGGCGCTGGGGTTTTTGATTTTCTTTGGCGTATGCGCCGCGCATTTGGGCGGCATCCACTGAAATGCCTATTGCCACAGATGAAGACCGATAGACACAGATAATTCAATGCGATTCATGCCGACAAAACCATCGTCGCAATTGTCTTCCCATCTGTGTCCATCGGTTTGCATCTGTGGCAATAAACATTCGTTTTTTCCGTGAAGGCTCTTCATATGTCCGATCGCCCCTACCTCTTCTACGAGCTGACTAACAGCCTCTGCGCCACCTGTCTTCGCAAGGTCGAAGCGAAGGTGGTCATGCAGGACGGGAATGTCTATCTCCACAAATGGTGTCCGGAACACCGGTTTCAGAGGGCGCTCATTTCCACCGATGCCGAGTATTACAAGCTCTCGCGCCAAACGCTCAAACCGGGTCAGATGCCGCTGAAGTTTAACACGCCGATTAAATATGGCTGCCCTTACGACTGTGGGCTATGTCCGGATCACGAGCAGCATAGTTGCCTGACGCTCGTCGAGGTGACGGACCAATGCAACCTGACCTGTCCGGTGTGTTACAGCGAATCGTCGCCGCACCGGCAGAGCCATCGGACGATGGAGCAGATCGAGTTCATGCTCGATTGCGTGGTGCGAAACGAGGGCAAGCCGGACGTGGTGCAGATCAGCGGCGGAGAGCCGACGATTCACCCCGAATTTTTCGCCATCCTCGACGCCGCCAAGGCCCGGCCGATCAAACATCTGATGGTGAATACCAACGGCATTCGCATCGCCAACGACGCCGACTTTGCCCGGCGGCTCAAAGAATACATGCCGGGGTTTGAGATTTATCTGCAGTTTGATTCGTTGCGTCCCGGTCCGTTGCGAGCGCTTCGCGGCGTCGATCTCACCGACATTCGCCGCCGGGCGCTCGATCGCCTCAACGAGCACAACATCTCCACGACGCTGGTCGTCACGCTCAAGAAAGGCCTCAACGACGACGAGATCGGCGCCATTATCGATTTTGCCCTTAAGCAGCGCTGCGTTCGCGGCGTAACTTTTCAGCCGATCCAGCACGCCGGGCGAGTGGAGGATTTCGACCCGGCGACGGACCGCCTGACGCTCGGTGAAGTCCGCCGGCAAATTCTCCGGCAATCGCCGATCTTCAAGCCGGCCGACGTCATCCCCGTCCCGTGCCATCCCGACTGCCTTGCGATGGCCTACGCGCTCAAGCTCGACGGCGCCGTCATCCCCCTCACCGGCATGATCGATCCGCAGCTTCTATTGCACGGCGAAGGAAATACAATCATTTACGAGCGCAACGCCGAGATGCGCGACGAGTTGTTCAAGCTCTTCTCGACAGCCGCTTCGCCCCAGTCGTCGGCGACCTCGCTCAAGCAGCTTTTGTGTTGCCTGCCGACGGTGCAGGCGCCGGATTCGCTCGGCTACGACAACATTTTCCGGATCATCATTATGCAGTTTCTCGACGCGCACAATTTCGATGTGCGGTCGGTGAAAAAGACCTGCGTTCATATCGTGCATCCGGACGGACGGATCATTCCGTTCGACACATTTAACCTGTTCTATCGCGATCAGAAGGAGCGGGCTCTCTCGGCTTTGCGAACTGCCGGGCAGATGACGCAGTTGACGGCGCCGGCGCGCGAGTGACAGTCGGGGACATCCGATTCCGCGTGACCGCAACGAAATGCCAGGCCGCGTCGTAACAGATCGCGAGTCATCTCTTTTTCCGAAAGGACACCGCATGCGCTTTTCTCGTGCGTTTATCGTCGGCTTCGTGATTTTATTTATCCTATCGATTGTTGCGGCCGTCGAATCGCCGTCGACGACGCGCCCGGCCGCTCCAGCCGGATCGGCGTATTCTCTTGCGGACTTCGGACCGATCGACACGCCGGCCAAGGCTCAACAAACCTTCGTCAAAGCCGTCGATGAATTGCGAAATACCGGAGGGGTGCTCGTCGTTTCGTCGGGAATCCAGAAGGGGCTCAAGCCCATTCCGTTGCAAGGCCTGATCCGCACTCCCGCGGCGCCGGCGGAAACGAAACGGTGGAAAACCGGCGACGGCGTTACCGTCGTCGTCGTCGACGAGCAACACGCCACCGTAGACCTGCCGCCGCTGTCGGGGCTGATGATCGATCGGCAATTTCGCCTGGCCGAGGGTGATAGCTCGCCGCATTGGGGAACGCATCCGATGGTGACGCTTAACAACGACATCGGCTACGGATCGTGCAGTTATCTGGATTGGCTTCAGGAGCCGGTGAGCAAGGGGCCGGATCGGCGGTTTTATGTGAAGACGATTCGCGGCATCTGGCCGGGCATGTTCCTGAACCTGCACGGCGGGCCGGGCTACGGCGGCGGCGTTACGCGCGGGTGCGTGAAATCTCTGGGCTTCGACCCGGAAAAAGGCCTCTCCTATTTCGTGGCCGACACGGCGATCGATCATGTCGCCGGCGCCATTTTGCACAATAAGACCAATGTCGGAATATTGCACATGCTGCAAACCTCCAACGCCGACAATCAGACCTACGACGTCAAGGTGATTCGCAATCAATACGCGCACGGCGACACGTATATCTATTACTGCGATTTCAACTACATGAGCAACGTGCACTCCGCCGCCGGCGACGAAAACGGCAACTGTTATGCGGCGTTCATCCGCTCGCTGGACAATAATTTTCACGCCAGGGTGGAGGCCGTCGATTGGGATAAACGTGAGTTGAAATTCGCAAACGCCGGCGCGAGCAACGTCAGCACACTCGGCGATTCTCGCCCGCTGATCAATCTCAACCCACAGAAGGCGATCACCGCCGGCACGGTCATGATCGTGCCGGCCGAGTGCTACACGGACACGATAGACACCGGCCGATGCAAGTTCGGCGGGCGGACGTATCCGACGCAACTAATCACCAATTCCGTGACCGGCGTAAAGGAACTGCGAATGGGCGGGCTTATTCGCGGCGACAAGGATTGCCCGTGGACCAGGCAGATCGTCGGCCGCTATTTCGCCGTAACGACGCCCGAGGAAAAGACGCCCAAGGGCAGCCTGCGCTGGTATGAAGTCACCGCGTTTCACGAGAACGACGATTACACCAAGGACATCGAAATCCGCCGATTCTGGTGGGGCGCGAAAAACGCCGGAAGCCCCACGCTTTACAGTCCCGACAGCCAATCGTGGGACGGCCATCCCCGCCCGCTAACCTATGCGATCGCGCCCGGCGCCTTCGTCAATGACGTCTCCCGCGCCCTGCCCGGCGGCGATCGCGGCGGGCAGCGCATCCTTGGCATGGCCCCCTATCGCGATCAGTCGAGCGACGCCGATTTCGCCCCCGGCGACCCCGTCGAACAGGCCATCGGGCCCGACCCGTTCAAGCCCGAAGCGTTCCGATGCTGGATGTGGGAAGACGTTCCCGGCCCGTTTCCCGCGGCCGTGTTTGATCTGTCGAACATGGGCGCCGCTTCGAGATACTCGGCCATGACGATCGCCGGCGGCGGATCATCCCTGGAAGAGTCGGCCAAGCGCAAGGAAAAGAAACCGGCGTGGGACAACATCATCGTGCTGAACGCCGCGTCCGGCGTTGGACTCAATTGCAAGGCCGACTTCGCCGACGCGGCCATTTTATTCAATCAGCCCAATCGCGAGCAGCCGATCAAATGGAAATACGATCACAAGCCGTCCGAACCCGCGAAGGAGGCGGTCCTCACCGTTTCGCGCGAGACCGGCGAATTCACGCTCGTCGGGGCCGGCCTTCGCACGGGCGGACCGGTAGCCGAGGTGCAGGGGTTGTCCGGCGATAAAACGCAATCGCGCAATCTGCGTGGAAAGAACGTGGCGGTCGAAGAAAAAGCGTCGTCGATGCGGATCAAATTCCCAACAGCCGAAGCCGACGGCGACTACGCCGTCTTCATCGAGCAGACTTGGCTGACGAATCGCGCGATCTCGGAAAAAGGGCCCGACGGTTTCACCATCACATTCGCCAGCCCGGCGCCCGCCGGCGGCAAGGTGGATTGGATGATCGTGCGGTAGGCGGAAAAGAATGACGCGCGCGAAGCGCGATGAATGCGCGGCGCCAAAAGAACGTGACCAATGGAATCATCTTTCCATCGGAAACGCATTTCATGTAGTCGCGCATTGAACTCGTGGGCTTTTTCTTCGCACAGACCTCGCGCGCTGATACGCCTGTGCTACAAAAAGTTCACAAGCTCAATGCGAAAGCTCGGCCCGGATTCATTGTTTATCCGACGGCGGGCCGTCTGGCGGCGCCGGGGGCAAACCGTCCGGCGGATGATCGTGGCGATGTTCGCGCTCCTTGCGCGGGCCGGCGCCGAGAACAACGTCGAAATTCGCCGCCAGCTCGCCGATCTTCGAATCTTTGATCGGCGCGAAATCGCCGACCACCATCGCGCGCGACGCCGGGTCGGTCAGTTCGCGGAAGATGCCGTCACGGTCATTTAACGGCTCGCCTTTGATGAAGAATTGGGTGGTCAGTTGTTCCTTGCCGTTCAGATTCACCCGCACATGAATATGCGGCGTCCGTCCGGGATACGCCACCGGCTTGATGGTGCGGAAGCGGTATTCGCCGGTCGAGGATGTTTCAAAGACGCCGTAGCCTTGAAAATTCGCGTCGCGTTTTCCGGTCTTTCGGTTTAGGCCGTGGCTGTGAAGGTAAGATCCGAAGTTATCCACCTGCCAGATTTCGATCATGGCGTTGCGCACGGGGTTCCCCTTGGCGTCAAGAATCCTGCCGCCAAGATGCGTAACGTCGCCGACGGCCGGCGTGATGGAGTCGCCGACAATCAGTAAATCATTATCCTTATCGAGCGGAAGGTGATCCGGATAAAACGGCCCCTCCGTCATGCGCGGCGTGAAAACGCGTCGCTGCAATTCCTCGGCAAAGGTGCCCGGTTCAAAAAGTCGAGCGACGCTTAATGCCGCCGCGCTCGCGCCCATCCGCCTCAGGAACGCCCGACGCGAAGCAAAATAGGTGGAGTGATTCATTTTCGCGATCTCCGATAAATGTGCCGAAAAAAACGCAAGCGATTCGTGACGAACGACACTTGCACCCGCGTTCGAAGCGATTCGCGTGGTTTCAGCCGTAACGAGCCGTTCTCATGCTTTTGCGGCGGATGCAGGAAGATATTTCAGTTGAGTTCTTGAGCATGTATTGGTTAGTGAGCTGGCAAGAGACGTCGGTTTCACGTTTCGACTAAATCGGGGCACTTTTCTCATATTGGCGTAGCGAGCGGGGCCGCTAAACATGCGGACGGCATTTGGGAAATGCGATCATGTCGCGTCATTCGAGGCAGAAGAGATTTCCGCCTGAATCGCCTATCACCAGCGCGCCGTCGCCGATCGCGGGCGTGGCGGTGATGCCGCGGCCGGCGGTGAACGACCACAATTCCCTGCCGGTCTTCAGATCGAGCACATAGAGCTTCTTATCCTTGCTGGCGATATACACGCGGCCGGAACTGATCAGCGGCGAAGAATCGACTTCCCCGCGCGTCGGGTAGCTCCAGAGCTGTTTGCCGGTCGTCAGATCGAGTCCGTACACAAGGCGATCGCGGGCGCCGAACACGACGATACCGTCGGCGATCGCCGGGGAGCTGTAAACCATCTCTTGCGCGGGGGCGGTGAAAAGCCAGAGCTGCTGATGCGTTTTGGCCGAGATGCACAGGACCCGGCCCTGGTCGGCGCCCATCACCATCCGGTCGCCCGCGACGGCGGCCGACCCAGGACATAGTGCGCCCAGATCGAAAGAATATTCCTCGGCGCCGTCTTTTTCCTTCAGGGCGCGAAGCTGTGAATCGCAGCCGGAGATGAGGGCCGTGCCGTTGGCGACGGCGGGGCAGCCGTTGATGCGATCGCCGGCTTTCTGAGTCCAGACTTGCTTTCCAGTGTCTGCGTTGAGGCAGAAGATGTCGGCGCCGTCGTTGCCGAAGACGATTCGGGCGCGGTCCTTGCCGAAAAAGTTGGCCGACGAATGGATGGGCGAGCCGCTGTCGAAGGTCCAGATTTTCTTTCCGGTCTGCGCGGAAATCGCATGAAACAAACCGCCGAGGTCGCCGAGCAGAACTCGGCCGTCGAGTACTAGCGGCGACGTTTCAAACCCGTCGTCGCTTTGATAGATCCATATTCGTTTTCCCGTGACGGCATCGATCGCGCGAACGGCGCCGGCGGTGTCGGCGACGTATACGACGCCGTCCACGATGGCGGCCGCTCCCTCGAAATGGCCGGCTTGATGATACGCCGGCCCGATGGACGCGACGGCGGAAGGAACCGTTGCCGGCCCGGTCGTCGGCGCGGCGGCGGGACGCGTCAAAGGGGACGCGGCGACGCGCGTCGCCGGCATCGGCGACGGTTCGTCGTCGTCGTCGATGCGAAACTTCCATCGCAGTTTCATCGGCGGCGCACGCAGCGCCGACGCAACGCCGAGCAACGGCCCGCCGTCGTGGAAGGCGATCCAATCCGAATCCGCGCTTTTGTCCCTAAAGGCGTGGGAAATGGGAGCCGGGCTGTCGGCAATTCGATCGGGGCGGCGACGGGAAAAATGAATCAGCGCCGCCGCCGCCATTAGCACCGCCAAGGCCGACCAGAACCAACGCCGGCCGCTCTTTGACAAAACCCTCTCATTCGCTTGCATGTACGTTCCCGGTCAGCGTGAACAGCGCCCGCGGCCGCGCCACGCAAGTGGGCCGCTATCGACGAAAGAATCGCAGCTTTTCCCCGGCGCCATTATTTCGCCCCGATGTCCAGGCAAACCAGGTCTTCCTTCCCCTTCACATACAGCTTCCCGTGATAAATCACCGGCGACGACCAGACCTTATCGTAGTCGAACAACTGAACCTCGCCCGCCACTTCCGCTCCCGCGGCGGTGAGGTGAACAAGGCTCAATTTTCCCTTTTCGCCGATGCAGACCAACTGGCTGCCGTCGAGAACGAACGATCCGCCGTCGCCTAATTCGACTTTATTGCTGGACCAGAGAACGTCCTGCGTCGGCCATTTCAGGCATTTCAGTCGGCCGGCGCTATTTCCAAGGAGGATGCCCTGATTGAGAATGCACGGCTGATACTTCGATGAAAGCTCCTTCCCCTTCCAGTCGAGCTTCACGCTCTTCTCGTGCAGTTCAAGCATCGCGCAACCATGGCCGTAACCGCTGGTGATGAAGAGGTGGCCGTCGCTGTAAATGGGCGTGGCGGCGTTCACGTCGTATTGCGTCTTCCACGGATAGCTCCAGAGCGACTTGCCGGTCTTGGGGTCCAGACCATGAAGGGCGTCGCCGCCAAAAATGATGAGCTGCTCGGCGCCCTTGGGTCCGGCAAGAATCGGCGCCGCGTATCCGCCAAGACCCTTGGCGGCTTTCCATTGAATCTTTCCGCTTGTCTTATCGACGGCGATCGCCAGCGCGCCCCCCTGTCCGCCTTGAACGACGATCATCGCGTCGGCGACGAGCGGACTGGAAGCTTCGTTCCAGGTTAAAATCGAGGCGTGCGTTTCGTCCAGTACATTCAGATGCCAAACCTCCTTGCCGTCGGCGAGATTGCGACAGATCAGATCGCCTCCGCCGCCGTAGGTGTAGATTTTGTCGCCGTCAATGGCGGGGCTCGCTTCGGGCACCGGCAGATGGTTGGCGTCGTTCTGCGCCTGCGGGCCGTCGGCTTTATGCGTGACCTGGCTGGACTGTGCCCAAACCAGTTTTCCCGTGTCGGCGTCGAAAGCGCTTAGCACGTCGGCGTCGCCCTTCATCGCCAACTCGTAAATCTTTCCGTCAAAGCCCACCACGCTGGCAAAACCTAGCCCCACGTTCTGCGACCAAAGCTTGGGCGGTCCATTGGCCGGCCAACGACTGGCGATCTTATCGGTGGAAACGCCCGTACCGGCAGGCCCAAGCCACTTCGGCCATTCTTCGGCGCGGAGAACGCTTGCGGAAAGAACGACGACGCTCAAAACGATCCTGCCGATAATGCGATGCATGCGGTCTCCGTGGTGGATGAAACATCCCGAATTTCAAACGACAGACATTGTAGCCAGAGAATGCCGAGGTGGAATCGAAGCGTTTTGGCGTCAAGCCTCCGCGTTACTTTTCCCCAATGCAAAACAAATGCGATTCCCCCCGGATCAGCAGTCGATCCCCCACCGCGACCGGCGACGCGATCAGCCGTTCGCCCATGTCGTTTTGCGATAGCACTTCAAATCCGCCGTCGATCTTCGCGACGAAAAGCATTCCATCCTCGCGGGCCGCATAAAGTTTTCCGTCGGCGACCGTCGGCGATGCGTAATAGCTTGAACTTTTCCTCGGCATCTTCCCCTCCCATGCGGTCTTTCCGGTAAGCGGATCGATACATACAATTTCGCCTCGATCGCGCAGCAGATAGACGCGTCCTTTATACGCCGCCGGCGTCGGGCAGAATGATCCCGTGTCGTCGCGCTCCCAAAGACGATTACTCGCGGTCACGTCGCCTGCCCCGCCGAGCTTGATGCCGTGGAGTTGTGTATTGCGACCGTAGGGAACGACGGCAATCTCCCCGCAGATCACCGCCGACGCCACGCAAACCCAGTTGCTATGGTGATCGGGATTGAATCCGCCGCACGACCAGAGGATGTGGCCGTCGTTGACGTCGTGAGCCGTCAGGTGCTCGGCGCCCCAGACGAGGATCGCTTCGTTTCCATCCTGCCGATAGACGATCGGCGTGGCGTAGCTGTGATCGCCTTCAGTGGGCGTGGAGTAATCTCGGCTGATTTTCCAAAGCAGATCGCCGGTGAGTTTGTCGAAGGCCGCGAGGTACGATCCGCCGTGATGCATGACGGCGATGACCACGGCTTTTTCGGTGAGAACGGGAGAGGTGCCCAGGTCCCAATACAGGGTGTCTTTGCCGTAGCGTTCCTGGAGGTTGGTGGACCAGAGGATTTTTCCGGAGAGATCGAGGGCGGCGAGGTTGCCGCTTTTGAAATAGACGAAGAGATTTTTTCCGTCGGTGGTTGGTGAGGGATTGCAGCCGGAGCCGTTGTTGCTTTTGCCGGGGCGCTGGATGCCGACGGGGGTTTGCCAGAGCGGCTTGCCCGACCAGTCGTACGACTCGACGGCATCCTTGTCGTCGATGGGAGCGGTGACGTAAATGCGATGATCGAAGGCAATTGGCGTCGAGCAGCCTTTTCCGGGAAGCGTGACTTTCCAGAGAACGCCGGCGTTGGCGTCGAATTTGACGGGATATTTTCCGGAGGTGGAACTGCCGTTATCGTCGGGACCGCGCCAATGGGGCCATGCCTCAGGCGCTGAGTTGGCCGCGTGCAGCGTAGAGATGCAGAGCAGCGCGATCAGAGCGGGAATGCCGAACACGCAAACGGTAGGTTGCTTTGATTTCATTGCGAGGTTCCTGCGTCTTCCCCGTAACACAATACGTCGAAAGTAAGAAAGAGTTGGTTGAACGCCCAGACGCCAAGACGCCGAGAGGAAAGAGGGGAAGAGAGACTTGGACTGGTGAATCCGTATCCCCTGTTGATGGCATTTATCTTCTTCTCCTCCGTCTTATCTCGGCGACTCGGCGTCTGGGCGTTCATCTATCTTGTTGGATGTGAATACTCGCGCACCATTTTTCGATGATTGTCCAGCGAACGCTGGCGGTCGTCGGGCTCAACGGTGGGCGAGTAGACCTACCCTACTCAACTTGAGCGAACGGGGTCGCGGAAAAACGCTCCGCTGCGCGTCGCGGCTAAACGTGCATGGAGCGCTATCTTGATTTCCGCAACTAACTCCCTACTTCCAATACTTCGCCACGTTCTTCTTCATGAACGCCAGCCCCTTCGTCGCCAGGTATTCCTCATTCGGGAACATCTTCCGCCAGATGCACGTTGCGCCGGCGATTTCCGGCAGGGCCGTGCCGAAGGCTTCGATCATGAGCCAGCCGTCGTACTTGATCTCGGCTAATGTCTGGAAACTTTCATCCCACCGCACATGGCCTTCGCCGGGGGTGGAGCGGTCATTTTCGGAGATGTGAACGTGGATGATGCGTTTGCCGCCGGCACGGATGGATTCGGGAATTCCTTTTTCCTCGATGTTGGAATGGAAGGTGTCGTAGTGCAGTTGAAGGGAAGGATGGTTCACCTCATCGATGAATTTGGCGGCACTGACGGTGTCGTTGATGAAGTAATGCTCGAAACGATTGAGATATTCCAGCGCCATGGGCACGCCGGCCTGCTGGGCGTAGGGCGCCACCTTCTGGAAGACTTCGACGGCGCGCTTCCACTCGTCGTCGGTTCGGCCGCGGCCGATCAGATGGCCCACGGGAGAGCTGAACGGACCCATGAGCATCGTCGAGCCGACCATATGATTGTGGTCGATCATCTGCTTGAGGAAATCGACCGACGCCTGCCGGACGGCGGGGCTGGGATCGAGCGGGTTGGATTCTTTCTGGACGATGACGCATGTGCAACATTGAAGGCCAATGTCCTTGAGCTTGGCGCCGAGTTTTTTGTAGCGAGGCTCGTCGGGACCGAAGGCGGGAATTTCCACGCCGTCAAAACCCCACGCTTTGATCTGGTCGAGGAGTTTGTAATGATCTTCGCCGATGTTGGCGCCCCAGAGCAGCAGGTTGATTCCATATTTCATGGCGGACAGCATGCACAGAATTCGTTCTTGGATCAAGGGGAAGAATGTCGGCAACGAGACGAAAAATGGATCGGTAAAGGCTGATAGCCAGGTGCGACGATGATGCAAATGAAATCAAACACGTTTGACCTCCTCACTTCCTCTCCCGGTACGCGGGGAAATGAGCGGGGCGAGGGTCCGTCCGCGAATGCCAGGACCCTCACGCTCGCACTTTGCCGGAGTACCGCGCGAGGGAACAGGAAATGGATCGCGCCGGGATTTATCCTGGCGGTGATTTCCACTTTAGCGTTGGGGATGAGAAACCCGAGCGCCTTCGCCGCCCCGCCGGCGACCACACAACCCGCCGTCCACACGTCCCGTCCCATTCCCTGGTCGATGCGGCCGATCGAAATCCATGATCCGCCGCATGTCGATCAAGCGGGATGGTCGGCCAATCCGATCGACGCGTTTATTCTGGCAAAGCTCCAGGAACAGGGTCTGTCACCCTCGGCGCCCGCTTCGAAAAGCGAATTGCTTCGGCGCGTGACGTTTGATCTGACCGGCTTGCCCCCCACGCCGGAGGAAATGGAAGCGTTTCTCGAGGACCAATCCCCCGCCGCTTACGAAAAAATCGTCGATCGATTGCTCGCTTCGCCGCGCTATGGCGAGCGCTGGGGCCGTCATTGGCTTGATGTCGTGCGATACGGCGAAAGCCAGGGATATGAGCAGAATCATCTTCGCCCGACGGCCTGGCATTACCGCGATTATGTCATCCGCGCGTTCAACGAAGACAAGCCGTACGACCGGTTCATCACCGAGCAGCTTGCCGGCGATCTCGTCGGAAAAGGCGATCCGCTGGTCGAGCCTGCCACCGGGTATCTGGTCGCCGGCGTGCATGATACGGTCGGCATCGCCAACGTCGAAGGAAGCCGTCAACAGCGCGCCAACGATCTGGACGACATCGTCTCGACGACCGGCGCGGCGTTTCTCGGGCTTACCGTTGGCTGCGCCCGCTGCCACGATCACAAGTTCGACCCGATCCCGCAGCGCGATTACTACCGTTTGTCGGCCGTCTTCGCCGGCGTTCGCTATCAGGAACGCCCCCTGCCCGTCGCGCGCTCCGCCGACCAAATCCGTGAGCTCGCGGTGATCGACTCGCTGATTAAAGAGACGCATGGCGCCCTTCAGGCGCTTGACGCCGAGGCGAAGAAGACGCCAGCCGACGCGACCGCGCAAGCCGCCGCGCATCCCGCTCGTCCGCCGGTGAACGCACAACAAAACACCGAAGATTTCCAGCCGGTGCAAGCCCGGTTTGTTCGGTTCACCGTCCTCTCCACCATCGACGGCGCCAATCCGTGTATCGACGAGTTGGAGATTTATCCGCCGGGCGGCGGCGAAAATCTTGCGCTGGCTTCGACGGGCGCCAAGGCCACGGCTTCATCGCTTTTGCCCGGATATTCCATTCATCAGGTATCGCACCTGAACGACGGCCGATACGGCAACGCCGCCAGTTGGATCAGCAATGAGCCGGGAAAAGGATGGGCGCAGATCGAATTGTCCAAGCCCGCGCAAATCGGGCGGGTGGTCTGGAGCCGCGATCGCTCGTCGCCGGTTCGTTACCGCGATCGGGCGCCGTTGACGTATCGGGTGGACGTGTCGATGGACGGCGTTGCATGGCGGACGGTTTCGAGCGATGAAGGGCGACTGACGCCGGTGGGCGTATCGGCCGAACCTTCGCGCGACCTTTCGACGGCCGATCGGCGCGAGCGAAAGGCGATCGCCGGGAAGCTTGCCGAGCTTGAACGGCGTCGGGCGGCGGTACTGGCGCCGGCCGCCTACATCGGGCAGTTTACCGCGCCGGACCCGATTCACCTTCTGAAGCGCGGCGACGTGATGCAGCCGCTGGAAGAAGTTCAGCCGGGCGCTTTGTCGCAAGTTCCGGGAATGACGCCGGAACTGTCGACCGAATCATCCGAAAGCTCGGCGGGCGCGATGGATGAACCGCACCGCCGGCTTGGCTTGGCGCGATGGCTCTGCCGGAACGACAATCCGTTGACCGCGCGCGTGATGGTCAACCGCATCTGGCAGCATCACTTCGGCCGCGGGATCGTCGCCACGCCCAGCGATTTCGGCGCCAACGGCATGCTGCCCTCGCATCGCGAGTTGCTCGATTATCTCGCCGCCGATTTCATCAAGAACGGCTGGCGCATCAAGCGAATGCACCGCATGATGGTCTTGTCCAGCGCCTACCGTCAGGCGAGCCGGACCAATCCCCAGGGGCTGGCGAAGGACGCCGGGGATATTTATTTGTGGCACATGCCGTTGCGGCGGCTTGAGTCCGAAGCGGTGCGCGATTCAATCCTGGCGGTGAGCGGGAAACTCGATCCAGCGATGGGCGGTCCAGGCTATCAATTGTTCAAGTATCATGTGGTGAACATTGGGATTTACGAGCCGCTGGAGGAACAAGGGCCGCAAACGTATCGCCGGGCGATCTATCAACAACTCGCGCGCTCGATCCACGACGAATTGCTCGGCAGTTTCGACGAACCCGAATGCGCGATGCGCGAACCGCGGCGGGAGACGACCACGACGCCGCTGCAAGCGCTCACACTTTTGAATTCCAGCTTTGTGACGGAGCAGGCGGAGTTTCTGGCCCAGCGCGTTCAGCGCGATACGGATGGCGATGAGGGGACACAAGTCGATCGGGTTTATTGGTTGGCGCTCGGACGGGCGCCCGGATCGGATGAGCGCTTGGCGGCGATTCGATTGGTGAAAATGCACGGTATGCGATTACTCTGCCGGGCGATGTTTAACGCAGATGAGTTCTTGAATTATTAACGTGCGAACGAGGAATTGCTTAGCGGCCCCGCTTGCCGGGCGCGTCGCCGCGACTCGATAGACTACGCTTCTTCAATGGATCTCGCTCCTCAACGCGCCCCGCAAGCGGGGCCGCTAAACCAGATGGAAGTATGAAATCTCCTGACCCTGAAATTCGTCCGCCGCGCGCTTCGGCTCCCTCGCGCCGGCAATTCTTCGGTGACATGGGAACGTGCATGGGAAGCGTGGCGTTCGCGTGGATGCTGGCGCGCGACGCCGCCGCTTCGGAATCTCTGGTATCGGCGACTGATCCCAAACCCGCTCATTTTGCGCCGCGCGCCAAGCGCGTGCTGCAGATTTTCTGCCCCGGGGCCGCGAGTCATCTTGATACGTTTGATTACAAACCTGAATTGATTCGGCTCAACGGTCAACCGATGCCCGGCGAAAAAATCGTCACTTTTCAGGGAGGCAACGGAAACATCATGCAAAGCCCGTGGGGCTGGTCGCGGCGCGGCCAATCGGGCAAATGGGTGTCCGATCTTCTCCCCCACCTCGGCGGCTGCGTCGATGATATGTGCTTTGTTCACTCCCTCACCGCCAAAAGCAATACGCACGGGCCGGCGATGCTCCAGATGAACACCGGATTTATCCTGGAAGGTTTCCCCAGCATGGGATCGTGGCTGGGGTATGCCCTCGGGACGGAAAACGAAAATCTTCCCGCCTTCGTCGCCATCCCCGATCCGCGGGGCCTGCCTCCGTCGGGCGCCGCCAACTGGAGTAACGGCTTTTTGCCCGCCGCCCACCAGGGCGTCGCGTTCAACACCGATCGGCCAATTGCGAATCTCGACGCGCCGGCCGGCTCGTCGCCCCAGGCCGAGCGCGATCTGCGGGAATTCCTCGACCGAATCAACGCCGCCGACGCCCGCCGCCATCCAGGCGAATCCGATCTGGCGGCACGCATGGCCTCCTACGCGCTTGCCGCCCGGATGCAGCTTAGCGCGCCGGAAGTTTCCGACATCGCCAATGAGTCCGCCCATGTCATTCGATCGTATGGCGCCGACAGTCCCAACCCGCTCAAGTCCGGTTACGCGCGCAACTGCATTCTCGCGCGCCGGTTGCTGGAACGGGGCGTGCGTTTCGTTCAACTTTATTGCGGCTCACATGCTTCCGGCGCCGACGGGCTCCTGAACTGGGATGCCCACAAAACCCTCAAAGCCGACTACGAACGCCATTGCCCCATTCTGGATCAACCGACCGCCGCCCTGCTCATGGACCTCAAACAGCGCGGCATGCTGGACGACACGCTGGTGATCTGGACGACCGAATTCGGCCGGATGCCCACCCATCAGACCTCCAGCCAGGGGCGCGATCACAACCCGTTCGGCTTTACCGCATGGATGGCCGGCGGCGGGGCACGGGCGGGCCACAGCCATGGCGCCACCGACGATCTAGGTTACAAAGCCGTGCAGGACATCTGCACGATTTACGATTTTCACGCCACGATCCTTCATCTCCTGGGGTTGAATCACGAGAAACTCACCTACTACCACAACGGCTCGCGCCGCCGATTGACCGACGTGCATGGCCATGTCGTCAATGGGCTTATCGCATAATCGTCCCTGGGATTTCGCGATGGGCTGTGGCTTTGCGTCTCGAACGGCCGATAAAAACCGGTCGTGCGCCGCGCTTGCCCTCTTTCGCCCGGCGGAAAGATTGTTACAATCCGCCGCTTCGCGGATCGGCCGTCTGGCTGTCCGCCAGGGAAAATTGCCGGAGGGGGCGCCGGCCGTCTAGCAAATTTATGGTAGATCAATCTTCATTGCCGCGCCTGATCACTGCGCATTCCACTGTATATGTGGCCGAGCGGCGCCATATCGACTTGGTTCCGTCCTGGCAGCAAGCGTTCGCCAATAGCCGCAAGGATCGCCGTTATTACGAGATCGTCGAAGACACCATTCAGCAAGGATTTGATTATCGTTATTTTGTTCTGGAGGATCGGCACGGAAAGGTGCAGGCGATTCAGCCGTTCTTTCTGCTCGATCAGGATCTGCTTCAAGGCTCCCCCGCCTCGGCGCAAAAGTGGGCCGGTCGTTTGCGGAAGGTATTTCCGCGGGCGCTGACGATCCGGACGCTGATGGTGGGGTGCGCGGCCGGTGAAGGACATCTGGATCACACCTCCGACGAACATGCCGAGTGGATCGCCAATTCGCTTCACGACGCCCTGGTGAAGCATGCCCGCATGGCGCGCGCCTCGATGATCGTGTTGAAGGAATTTCCGGCCCACTATCGCGGCCCGCTTTCATGCTTCTCGAACAACGGCTACACCCGCGTTCCAAGCCTGCCGTTCACCCGGCTCAATATCGACTACGAAAATTTCGAGGCGTACATGAACGCCACCCTCAGCAAGAGTACGCGAAAAGACCTCCGCCGAAAGTTCCGCGACGCCGCCGACGCCGCCCCCATCGAGCTTGAGGTGGTCACCGACGTAACGCCGTACGTGGATGAAGTTTATCCGCTGTATCTAAACGTCTATCGCAAATCACCCCTGCAATTCGAGCGGCTGACGAAAAATTATCTCTGTCGCCTCGGGCAGGAAATGCCGGACAAAACCCGCTTTTTCATCTGGCGGCAAAATGGCCGGGCCATCGCGTTCAGCCTTTGCATGCTTCACGGGGATTCGCTTTACGACGAATATCTGGGACTGGATTACGACGTCGCCCTCGATCTGCACCTGTACTTTTACACGCTGCGCGACGTGGTCGAATGGTCGATCAAGCATGGCTTGAAATGGTACTGCAGCAGTTCGCTGAACTACGATCCCAAGCGACGGCTCAAGTGCGAGCTGATGCCGATGGATCTGTACGTCACGCACACGTCGCCGGCGGCGAATTTCGTCCTTCGGCGGGTTTTGCCGCTGTTGGAACCGACGCGAAACGACAAGACTCTTCGGGAATTCCCCAACTACGACACGCTGTGGGGCAAGGCATGATCGAGACAGCCGCGCTCCCAACGGCCAGTCGCGTCCGTCCGCGGCCGCGTCCGTTCGCCTGGGTGGTCAATCCCTATCTCCTCATCTTCGTCGGCGCCGTGCTCGATACGACCGGCGAAGTGCTTCTTTCCAAGGGATCGCGGCTCGTCGCGAACAATGCCGCGCTAACCGCCGGCGTACTTGGCTGGGCGGCGCCGCTGCATTCGATCTGGACGTGGATCGGCATTGTGAGCTATGTCCTGAGCCTGTTGACGTGGCTGCAAGTACTTCGATTCGTCCCGCTGAGCATCGCGTTTCCCCTGGTGAACGTCGTTCACGTTTTGGTTCCGTGGGCCGCGCATACGTTCCTTCACGAGACGGTGCCGCCCCGGCTGTGGGCCGGCATCGGGCTGATATTCGTCGGCATTCTCGTCATCGCCCGGCCGTTGATGAAGGTGGAGGAAAAGCTGTGAAGCCGTTCACTATTTTCCTTGCCGTCTTCTGCCAGTTATTTCTGGTGACCGGGCAAATCTTCTTCAAGCGCGCCATGCGGCAAACGCCAACCCCCCGCCCCCAAGCAAGAATCTACGGCGAACTCGGCCTGGGCATCGTCTCGATGAGCGTCTGGTTTTTCATCTGGATCGGCTTACTGGAAAACGAAAACCTTAGCCGGGTTTTTCCGTTCGAGGGTCTGAATCCGGTCCTGCTGGTCGTCGCATCCTGGCTGTTGCTCAAGGAGCGGGTTTCGTGGAATACCGGCGCCGGCATTCTGCTGATCTGCGCGGGCATCTGCCTGGCGTCCGGAAGCTGAGGAAGCTCCGCGACGCATCGAAAAAGCGCATGCGATTCGCAACGGGCGAAGAACTCCCTCACGCCTCGCTCTGGGCCGCGGAGGGCGACGCATTGCCCATCTGCCGATTCTCCGTAGAATGCCGCGATCAATGTTTCGACATGTTCCCAACGCACTGACCGGCGCCCGTCTTGTATTGGCCGCTGTCTTTTTCGCGATGCTGGGGTATTACCAATACCAGGGCCGCGGCGGCCCATGGCTGCTGAATATCGCCTTTCTGATCTACCTGATCGCGCTCATCACCGATTTTTTCGATGGATATCTCGCCCGCCTTTGGAAGGTGGAAGGGGCGTTTGGACGGGTGGTCGATCCGTTCGTGGATAAGGTCTTGGTTATCGGAAGCTTCATATTTTTCGCCGGCAAGAATTTCATCATCCCCGATCCGCTCAGCCATGGCGTCGCCAGCCGATATGTGGTTTATACGATCACCGGCGTGGCGCCGTGGATGGTCGTGCTGATTCTCGCGCGCGAACTTCTGGTCACCAGCTTCCGCGCGTTATCCGAAGGCAGCGGCCAGAGTTTTGGGGCTGCGTTCAGCGGAAAATTCAAGATGGTCGCCCAGTCGGTCACCATCCTCGCGATTCTGATTTACGTGAATTATCTGGCGGCCCTCACCGAACACGGATACGAAACATACGCGCGATATTTTCGGGATTTTTGCATCTGGGCGACATTGCTCATCACGGCTTTCAGCGGGCTGCTCGCCGTTCAGCGGACCATCGCGATGTATCGGAAAATTCCGCCGGGGCCTTAGGGAATCGACAAGATCATGCTCACTCTCACTCAGATTATTATTCTGGCCGTCATTCAAGGGATGGCCGAGTTGCTCCCCGTTTCCAGCTCCGCTCACGTCATCGCCGCCGCGCGCCTGATGCACATCCGAGATACCGCCTCTCCCCAGTTCACCATCATGCTCGTCATGCTTCACACCGGAACGATGTTCGCGGTGATCGCCTATTTCTGGAGCGCGTGGCGAAAGGTTTTCTTCGCGTCCAAGGATGCCTTCGCGCGCTTCGCGACGAAGGTCATTGTCGCCACCGCCGCGACCGGAATCGTTGGCTTCCCGCTGATCAAGGGAATCGAAATGTACCTCGATCCCGGCTATACGACGCTGATGAGCCAGGGCCTTGTCGAGATCGGCTCCAAATCGGCGTCACCCACCGCATCGACCAGGGTCACGCAACTTGCCGCGACGTATCAACGCAAGGTTCCGCTATTCAAGATCGGCGACACGCTTACCCTGCAGGCGACAAAGGGAAGCGACGAACTCCCCGTATCGACGGTCGTGGTGACGCCGACCAGCACCGTCCAGGATCTTCTTGGATTTTATCGGCAGGGATTGGCGATCGACGCCAACGCACCGGCCAAGCCCAACGGCCTGCCGCCGGGAGCGACGTTAAAAGCGGACTCGGAAAATCCTTCGGCCGTGCTGATCCAGATCGTCGGCAATCCCGGAAGCGAAAATCGCCTCAAGCTCGGCGCGACGGGATTTGTCAATCAAAACGGGGAATCCCCCCTGGCTTTTTCCGACGAAGGTAAAGCGGAAATCGAACAACTGTTCAAGCGCCTTGATCTGTCGGCGGTCGCCCTGGCGGCGGCGGGTCTGCTGATCTTTTATTCCGGACTACATCGCAGGGCGCAGCGTTATCCGCGCAAAGGCATCACGACCATGGATAGCGTCTCCATCGGCGCCATCCAGGGCGTCTGCCTCCCCTTTCGCGGCTTTTCTCGCTCGGGCGCGACGATATCCGTCGGGCTGCTTCGCGGCGTGGCGCGACAGCGCCTGGAAGAATTCAGCTTCGCACTGGCGGTCGTTCTCACGCCGATCGTCATCGGCCGCGAGGCGCTGCGGCTCATCACCCATCACGAACCTGGCGCCGGTCCGGTGGGCATGCACGCCTTCGTTCCGAGCCTCATCGGCATGGGATGCAGCTTCGTGGCCGGTATCATGGCCCTGGCGATCCTTTCAAAGCTGCTTGAAAAAGGACAATGGTGGATCTTCGGCGTCTATTGCCTGCTGGCCTCGGGCGGCATGTTCTGGATGTATTTGCACGGGTATTGATTCTTCCACGCGCGGCGGCGGCCGGTTCCGTGCGGTCGGTCTGATGGAAACTGAACCATGGTGCTGCAAGTCCTCCGGGCTTTGTTCGTTTTGCTGATGGCCGCCATCGGGTGGTTTTATCTCAGCAGCCCGCAGAGCCTGGGGTCGAGCACCAGCACCTGGCTTGTCATGCCGATCACGCTCACGGTCGGCGTTCTGTTTGTCTGCATCGATATTCTTTCGCCTCGCCGGAAGCTGGCCGTCTTTTCCGGCGCTATTCTGGGATTGCTGGTCGGCGTGGCCATTGCTTTTTCCCTTAGCTTCGTCGTGAAATTGCTTGTCGATCAATTTGCCGTGGATGCCTCGTTCACCCAGCCGCAGCATGAGGCGCTGGTGAGTTTCCTGAACGTGGTGATCGGGACGGTCTGCTGTTATCTGTCGATCAGTTTTGTTCTTCAGACGCGCGACGATTTTCGTTTCATCATCCCTTACGTCGAATTTTCCCGGCAGCAGAAGGGGCCGCGGGCGATGGTCCTGGATACCAGCGTGTTGATCGACGGCCGAATCGCCGACATCGCCCAGACCGGCATACTCGAGGGGCAGGTGATCGTGCCGCAGTTTATCGTCGATGAATTGCAGGCCGTGGCGGATAGTTCCGATAAACTCAAGCGCGCTCGCGGCCGCCGGGGTTTGGACGTGCTGGCCAAACTTCGCGCCGACTCGCGTTTGGAGATAAAATCGTACGACGTGTCGCATTTCGAGGCGGGCGAAAGCGTCGATCATAAGCTGATTCGGCTCGGCAAGGAATTAAACGCCCGCGTGGTCACGAATGACTATAACCTCAATAAAGTGGCTCAACTCGACAACGTCGACGTCGTGAATATCAATGACCTGGCGGCGGCGATGAAGCCGGCCGTATTGCCCGGCGAAAAGATGTTCGTACGAATCGTCCGCGGCGGCGAAGAGCCGGGACAGGGGGTCGGATTTCTGGACGACGGAACGATGGTCGTGGTCGAGCAGGCAAAAAATCGGCAGAACGAAGAAGTCGAGTTCACCGTCTCGCGCGCCTTGCAGACGAGCGCGGGAAGAATGATCTTCGGCCGCGTTAATGCCGACGCCCCGGCGCGCGGCGGGCGGATGTGAACACGCCAGCTGCGTCGATTAGAGCATTTTTCATTTGAAGGAAGGAATCGCGAAACGAGCCACGCAAGGGCAAGCGGGACCGCTATGAAAAGCGCAGAAACGCGTCAGCAGCGTGAAATCCGCTTCGGGAAGGCGGCGGAAATAAGTTCCGCGATTTTTGCGCTGGGTTAGCCGCGACGTGGAGCGGGAGCGGAGCGTTTTTTCGTGCCGGCCGGCGTTTTTGCCGCCGTTGTTCGCCTTGGTTTTTTCTCCCTTTCCGGTTTCTCCTCGGCGCCTTCGGCTGGCCCAACGCCCCATTTTTTGCGAACCTGCGCGTCCATCCGATCGACGACATCCCGCTTATGACGAAAGTACGCCACCGCCTCGGGCGTCTGATGGCCGGCGCGGTCCTTCCATTGGCTTTGCCGGGCGGCGCCGGCCAATTGCGTCAGCTTATCCAGCGCCTCGTTTCCGCCGGGGATTTCGGCGCGGATCGCGCGGTTGATCGCTTTGGGGAGTTTGCCGCCGTACTTGGCGCGGATCTTTTTGTCGTCCATTGGATGCTCCTTGGATTCCACCGTGCAAACACGCTGGACGTTAAATGCCTTTACCTTTGACCGCGGCGCCCGTCCACAAAATCAATCGCCCTTGACCGGCGGTTTATACGCCCGCACCGACGCGATCGCCGGCACATTGGCCGGGTCGTCGGCGATCAGCTCCAGCGTGTGCTTGCCGTTGGAAACCCCCTGGATCAACGTCACGGCGTTGTCTTTGGCGGCATCTTCGATTTTTGCGAATTCCAGCGTCTGCTCATACATCGGCAACACCTTCCACGTGATCCGATATCCCACCGGCAACGGTGGATAAAATCCGCGGAACCACGCCGCCGGCTCGATCCTCACCCGGCCGGAATTGCTTGTGAACGGCTTATCGCTGCTTCCCGATCCATCCGGGCCGGTTACCGAACCGGCCACGTCGAAGGTCCACTGCCTTCCGTCCTTCGAAACACTCGTCAATTTCAGGGTCCATGTCTCCAGCGCCAACGGCGTGTCGTGATCGACCCGGCTCAGAAAAACCGGCGACCAGGGTCCCGGCTGCGAGCGCGTGATCCGATAGGCGCCGGATGTTTTCATCGGGTTTTTGAGGGCCGGGGCGGTGGTCGCGCTTGTCGCCGGTTCGTCGGCGGGCTCGCCGGTGAATTCGCTCGGCTTCTTGCCGTCGATCAAAACCGTCGCTTTCGCGCCGGCGGCGGCGCTTGACGTCGCGGCCGGAAAAACATCGACCCGGTTGCCGTCGAATTCGAGGAGAAGCTTGCCGTCCTTCCACTGCGCGTCCTTGCCGACGACATAATCGTGCGTGAGATCCTTCCAGGCGCCGTTGGGGAGATCCGGGCGATAGATGAGGTATTGCTCGGCGAGGTGGGCCATGACGAAATTTCCCATCTTGTTGAGATGGGCGCCGTCCTTATTCAGCAGCGCGGGCGGTTCGAGATGATTGTCCTTGAGGTAGTCAAGCCATCCGCCGCGAATATCGCACAGGCCGCAGCCGTATCTCTTGGCGATGTCGGGAAGAAAGCGGTGATTCATGAGATCGTCCCACCACATTCCCTTGTCCTTTTTTTCGTCGATGACCGCTGGCGGCCAATGCGTCAGGTGGTCGGTCAGCATCAGCACCTCGGCCGCCGTGCGACTTCGGACGGAATGGATGATCTGGTCATACTGTTGATTGGCGCCAAAGACGTGGAAGATCAGCAAGTCCGGATAGAATGGATACAAATCGTGCTCGGCGGGCCGGATGAGCAATTGCGAGGCGAAGCCACCGATCGCGCGGTTTTCGATTTCCAGGTCTGCGTTCGGGAACCGCCGCCGAAGATCCTCGGCGACCTGCTTGCTCCATTCCTGCTCGGTGATCGATTGACCGTAGAACAGGACTTTCACGTGATGGCGATGCTCCGGCGTGCTCGTGGCCACGAGAGTCATGGCGCGCTGGATTCCCACGCCAAGCCGCGACGGGTCCCGCGCCGGTCCGGGCAGCGGCCACCGAGCGGCTTCGCTTGGAAGCGTTTCGGGCGCGGGCGTGGGCAATGGAGTTCGTGGCGGCGGCTGCGGGGCCGGGTCGGCGGCGAACGCCGTGACTGTTAGAAGTAGCCCGATTGCAAGGCGCCCGGCCAATCTTGGAAGCTGCGATCTCATAATCTCCTCGGCAAAAGAATTCCGCGCATGTTACTCATTCGCGTGAAGGATTCATCTGCCGCGCAAAAAAACGGGACGGGGCAGGTCCTCGATAAAGTTGGACCCGCCCCGCCTTCGTGGGGTTTGCCGGATTCTCGCCGCAAGGCGGCTGGAGCACGTTTCTTTGTCGCCGCCGCGCTCCTGTGTTTAGCGCCTCCCCTTGCGAGGCGCGATGCGCGACCACCGCCGCCTCGCCAACAAGAGAAACGTTCTTGAGCGGTTGTCAGGTTGCTCGCGCGTTTCTGCGTTTAGCGGCCCGCTTGCGGGACGTTTTTCGCGACGCAAAGTCGCCTCACGAACATGAGAAATGTTCTAAGTCTTGGGCGGCGTCACTGAAACCGTCAGCGCGAGCGTCGGCGCGACATTGGCGCCGGCGATCACGGTGAACGCGGCCGATGTCGCGCTGTTGTACCCGGCGGCGGTCGCCATCACGATATAGGAGCCGGGCGGGAGACTATCGGTCGAATATTGACCGATGGACGTAGTCGTAAACGTCGCCAGCGGCGTCGTGCCCGGCGAAGAGGCGGAAAAAATCGAGACCTTCGCGCCCGCGAGCGGTGTGCCGCCGCCGGTGGTGACCGTGCCGGTGAGGGTCGTGCGCTGGGCCAATTGCACGGTCGGCGCCGTGTTGCTTCCCTGGGCGACGGTAAACGAAGCTGAAGACGCCGCGGTGTATCCCGTCGCCTGTGCCCTGACGACGTATGTGCCGGCCGGCACGGTCGCGAGCGTGTAATGGCCGCTGGAGTCGGTCGTCGCCGTCAATGAAGAACTGGTGTTGGGGCTTACGGATAAGGTTAAGGCGACGGTGGCGTTTGCGATCGGGTTGCCGCTGGTATCGGTGATAAGGCCGCTGACGCTGCCGGTGACGATTTGCGTCAGCTTGAGCGTCGGCGCCGTATTGCTTCCCGGCGCGGCCGCGAAGGGGGCGGACGTGGCCATCATGTATCCGTCTTTAGATCCGCGGACGACATAGCTTCCCGCAGCCACGTTTGGAAATGTATATTGACCGGTTGCGCTTGTCGTGGCGTATTGCAACACGCTGGTAGAACCGGCGGCGGATGAAAGCAGCGCGACCGACACGCCGGCCAGCACAACGCCATTGGCGTCGGTGACCGTGCCGGTGACACTGACGGCCATCGTCAATACAAGCGTCGGCGCCGTATTGCTTCCCGCCCCGACAGTGAAAGGGGCGGAGGTGGAAGCTACATATCCGGCAGCCTCCGCGCGCACCGTATAATTGCCGACCGGCAGCGAGGGGATCGTATATTGGCCGCTTGCGTTGGTCGTGGCGGTGAACGAAGCGCCGGCCGTCGCGGAAGGAGACGGAGCAACAAGCACCGAGGCGCCCACGATTGGATTTCCGCCCGCGTCGGTAACCCGGCCGGTCAGACTGGCGGCGACGATTTGCGTCAGCTTCAGCGTCGGAGCCGAATTGTTTCCGGCGACGACGGTAAAGACACCGGACGCGGCGCCTTCGTATCCGGTATCGGTGGCGCGGACGACATAGCTTCCGATCGCGACGCCTTGGAAGGTGTACTGCCCGGAGGCGTTGGTGATCGCTTCGCCGACGGCATTGGCGCCGGCGGTCGAGGGAACCAGGTGAACCACGGCGCCGGAAAGAGGATTGCCGTTCGCGTCGGTGACGGCGCCGCCGACGGTGGCGCCGACGACGACCGTCATTTTTACCGTCGGCGCCGCATCGCTTCCGGCGGCGACGGTAAACGCCGCCGATGCACCCGGACGATATCCGGTCGCGGTCGCATGGACGACCCGCGTGCCGACGGGCACGCCGGTGACGGTGTATCGGCCATTCGCGTCGGTCGTCGCGGCCGGGCCGGACGTGGAGGTGGAAGACGAAACCACGACGTGCGCGTCCATCAGTGGGCTTCCGTTGGCGCCGGTAATCCGTCCCGACACTGAACCAGTAACGACGGTTTCCGCCGACTGTACAACCGTCGGATGCACAGGCGCCGGCGTCGCCGAAGATCCGGCCGCCGACAGCAATTGCCGCGATTCAAGCGTTTCGATCAAGCCGCGCCGATGGCCTTTTTGGGCGTGAGCCGGTCCAACGGCGTTTCTCGACGACTGTTTAGAACGATGGCGATTGAAATGCACGGCATGCTCCTTCCGCTGAGCGGATAACCCGGAACCCTCAAATGCCCCGTCCCAATAATTCGATATGTCCAGCGGGAAATTTAAACGACCGCCGGAATAGTCGCATCTATCGTCGTAATCCAACCTTATCGTCTAATTCTTGCTACGCTGTATCCTTCGTCCTATCGGCCGCGTAGACAGGAGAGAACTCACCCTTAACGGAGATTGCGGATGTGGAAAAGAAAATCGATGGCATGGACTTCGGCGGCGATTGTGGTTCTGGCGGCGAGCGTTTCATTTGCGGCGGTCGCGGATTTGCCGCCCGATGCAATCGGGTCCGATACCGTCTTTGTCATCCATGCCGACGCCCAGCGCCTGACGCCCGGAATGCTGCGGACGGCGGCGAATGTCGTCCTTGGCGAAAACGCCGAGCGAACCAACGGGTTTATCTCCGCTTTTCAGGATCGTTATGACAAGGCGACCAAAGCCGGCGTGATTTCCGTTACCGTCATCGGGACGTCCAGCCAGCGCGTGACGGATGCCGAGAATCAGCTTGGCGTTGATCCCAACGCCCCGCCGCAGCGCCAGAGCATGAATCCGCCGGTGGTCTATTATCACATGAAAGCCGGCGGAGACATCAAGGCCGTCGAGAAGGCCATGACGCAGGACATGCCGGAAAAACAGCGCCAGGATGTACGATTCGAGCAGATGGACGATTGGGTGGTGATGCACGAGAAGCTTCAGACCCCGCCGGAGAAAGTGGACGGCGACCGCGCCCGCGCCTTCGCCGACGCGATGGCGACCCAGCCCGACGCCGCCATCGGGTTTGTCTACATTCCCGACGCGCGCACCAAGGCCCAGATGAGCAAGACCGCCGTCCGCGACGGCTCTTCAAAACTCATGACCGACGGCCTGCCGGTGCTTAGCGCCAGCAAATGGATCACCCTCGCGATCACCCTCGGCAACGATCCCGGCATCAAGGCGTCGGTCTTGGCCGCCGACGCGAAATCGGCCAGGAAGCTGAGCGACGCGGCGGAGAGTGATTTGAATGATCTAAAAGACAAGGCCGCCAACCCCGGTCAGGGCGGCGGGCCGATGGCGCTGATCGGTCCGATGATCGCGCCGTTGCTGGATGGCTTTAAGCCGGTTGTGAGCGAAGCCCTGGTAACGGTGAACCTGAAGGGCCAGCCATTGAATTCGGTGGCGAATCTGGTCGCCACGATCAGCGCCCTGCGCCCGCAACAACCGCCCAAGCCGGCGGCGGGCGACAAGGCGCCTGCCAAGCAATAGACGCGTCACGCGTTTTCGCGACGCGGTCGTTTGCTTGCGAATTTGCGCATTTGAAGCGACGGTGGGCGCCGACGTCTTTGATAGCCTCGGGCGGAAGCCCGTGGATCTTCTGAGGAACGATCCATGGGCTTCCGCCCATGGCTAACAAAATAGGAGAATGGTCGCTTTCCCGCGACGATGTTCGAACGACTCACGTCCCCGGACCAGTGAATCGAATCAACCCCCGCCCGCTTCGCCTGCGCCGGGACGCGGCGGCCGGGCGTCGTCGGCGTCGTATGCCTGATCGACATTTTCGCCTTGCGCTTCGATCCGTGCGATCGACAATGCCCGGCCCGTATCCGGATCGATTTCCGCCAGGGCGCCGCAGAGGCGCACGTCGCCGGTGGCGACGTCGAAACTTTGCGGCATATTCGTGGTCATGAATTTCACCACGCGGTCTTTACGCCGGCCAAGAACCGAATCGTATGGACCGCACATTCCCAAATCGCTGATATAGGCGCTTCCGCCGGCGAGGATCTTTGCGTCGGCGGTCGGGATGTGGGTGTGCGTGCCGAAGATCACCGAACAGCGCCCGTCAAGCCAATGGCCCATCGCCACCTTTTCGCTTGTCGCCTCGGCGTGCATGTCGCAAACACAGACGCGCACATGCCGGGGAATCTGATTCAGCACCTTGTTGGCGGCGGCGAAGGGATCGTCGGCGGGCAGATTCATGAAAATCCGCCCGAGCAGGCAAAAGACCGCGACGCTCACGCCGCTGTTGGTCGTGACGACGGTAAAGGTTTTTCCCGCCGCGTCGGCGGCGAGATTGGCCGGGCGAACGATCCGCTCGCTGGTTTGAAGCGAGCCGACGATGTCGAGTTTTTTGTAGACGTGATCGCCAAGGGTGACGACATCGATGCCGTAACTGCGGATTTTATGAAAAAGGTTCTGGGTAATCCCGCTGCCGCCGGCGATGTTCTCGGCGTTGGCGATCACCAGATCGACCTGATGCTGGCGGACAAGTCCCGGAAGCAACTGATGAACGGCCTGTCGTCCAGGCCGGCCCACGATATCGCCGAGGCAGAGAATGCGTAAAGCCATGTAAGACCGACTATAACACCGCGGGGCGACGGGGAACAATGCGTCGCCCGCCGAACCTGCCGGTCCTTCGTCTTGAACAGGCCGGCCTAAAGAGATCCCGAGGCATTGCCGCGGAAATCGAAACACATATGATTAGAGCTTTAGCGGAGGAATACCCATGGAACGTCGCAAATTCGGCAATACCGATCTCGAAGTCTCGGCCATCTCCGTCGGATGCTGGCCTTTTGGCGTGGACTGGTGGGGCCATTACACCGATCAACGCGCCTTCGACCTGCTCAACTTCTCGCGCAACCTCGGCATCACCTTCTTCGATAACGGCGACGCCTACGGAAACGGACGAGCCGAAACCATCTTCGGCAAATGGCTCAAAGAGCACCACGTCCCCCGCGATCAAGTCGAGATCGGCGGCAAGTTCGGCTACGACTTCTACGGCGATCCCGGAGAAGCCGGTTCCCATCGCGAACGCAAACAGGATTTTTCCCCCAAGTTCCTGCGCTATGCACTCGAACAATCGCTCACGCGCCTTGGCGTCGAGACAATCGACCTGTACATGGCTCACAACATCAAACTCGTCCACTTCAATGACGACCTGTGGGCCGAGTTGGAGAAGGTGAAAGCCGAGGGGAAAATCAAGGTCTGGGGCGTCTCCGTCGGCCCCGCCATCGGCTGGCGCGACGAGGGGATCAAGGCCATGCTCGAACATGGCGCCAAGGCCGTTCAGACAGTTTACAACATGTTCGAGCATCACCCCGGCCGCGAGTTTTGCGAAACCGCCGTCGCCACTCATTCCGGCGTTCTCGCCCGCGTTCACGACAACAGCAGCATTCTCAAAGACATCGTCAAGATCGACACCACCATCGACGAAAACGATCATCGCAAATTTCGCGATCAATCGTGGAAAATCTACGGTCTCAAGAAACTGGAACTGGTTCGTCATTACGCCACCGACCACGGCATGACCGTACACCAACTCGCCTGCAAATGGCTTCTCCAGCAACCGGGCCTGACCGCCATCACCGGAACGCTTCTCAATGAGCACGAAATCAAGGAGGCGGCCGAATCGGTGGACAAGCCGAACCTGTCGATGAAGGAGCTCACACAGATTTCGCAGGACTACGCCCGCGATTGGGACCTCGGTCCCGACGCCCATCCGTGCGATATCAAGAGCAGCATCGATCCGAGCGGGCGGGAACGCAGCGGATATGTGCCGTCGCCGGTCTTGATCGCGTGATCTTCCCGGGCCGATCATGCGAGACGCGCCGGCGTAATACCGGGGCTTCGGCCAACGCCTAATCCTTCGGCTCCAGCTTCGATAAGCCGCGCAATGTCGCTTCCTCTTCCGGCCGGAATGACCATTTTCCCGGCCAGTCGCGATGAAAAACAGACATGAGTTTCCCCGCGCCGCCGGTCACGACCACGCTCCTGCGGATCGGCGTGCCGACGGGTTTGAGCAGATCGAGTCGCGCGGCACTCGCCGACGCCAGCGACTCCAGCATCGCCGCCAGCATGTGCCGCCGCGTCGTGGCCAGGGTAAGACCGGTGAAGGCGGCTTGCTTTTGCTCGATGCTCATTCGATCGCCGGCAAGATAAGGATCGAAATGCACCTCGCCGGCCGGATTTTTCGGGGATGAACGATGGCTGGATTTTCTCATCGCCGCCGCGCCTTGGCGGGCGAGGGAAAGGACCAACTTCTGAAAACCCTCCTCGTCGTAATCGTGAAAGAATCGCTCCCTGGCCCACTTGATCGCCGATCCCGCGGCCGCGATCGTGCTGACCGATAGCCACCGGGGTCCGATGCCAAGGGCGCGGGTGAGAAGCTGCGGATAAGGCGCGAAACGATCCGTACACAGCGCCAGTACATCCGTCGATCCACAGACGTTCAGCAGTTGTCCGACCGCCGCCCCCGTCGCCAGCATGGCGGCGCTTCCGTCGACCACGCCGACGGTCACGGGCGTGCCTGCGGTGAGGCCCAGGCGAGTCGCGGCGGAGCGGGTGAGGGCGCCGCCGATCCGATCGGCGTCAAACACCTGGGGCAACAGCGATCGACTGGCTCCAACGGAATCGCACAATTCGTCACTCCAGCCACTGAAATCGCAGGTCGAATAGACCCCCATGAACGATGCGTTGGCGGTATCGACCACGCGCGAGCCGGTGAATTGGCGATGCAGAAAAGTATTCAGGTGGCCGACAAGATCGGCCTTCTTCAATCGCCCCGGCTCGTTCTTGAGATACCATGCCCAGGTGGTCGAGCTGATTCCGCCGGGGAACGGGCGCGTGCCGGCGATTTTGAGATAGCGATTCGGGCCGACTCTCTTCTCCAGCTCGATCGCCACGTCAACGCTCCGCCGATCCTGGTGCGTGACGATCGGCGTCAGCGGTTCGCCCGCCTTGTCCATCGCGATCCAACCGGGCGAAAAGACGGAAAGCGCGATCGCCTCCGCTTTTTTCGCGGCGGCGCCTACTTCGCGCGTCGCTTTGGAAATCGCCTTAAGCAAGACGCCGGGATCGACTTCGGCCCGCGGTCCATCGATATGCGTGTCATATGCCGCGTGGACGATTTTCCCGACGACTCTGCCGCCGCGAAGCAGCGCGCATTTGACGGACGAAGAGCCGATGTCGATTCCAAGGAGTGTCATGGCGCCTAAGGAGATGACCGCTGTCGTTTTACCACCGGCGTCCAACCATCGTCAGCGTCGATGGCCAGGAAATGATCTTCCCACTTCCCGTCGACAAGTGGGATTCGATATTTGAATCCATGGAATGCCGTCGTCAACTTCGTCGATGCGCAATGTGGCGCGACGGGCGATGAACCGTTCGAAGAGATCACGCGTTTCGCGCTCCATCGGAAAACGAGGGTCGTCCCAATCAGCCGGAATCCTGAATGATCCGGATGAGATCACCGACGCGCAATTCTCTCCACGCGGGAACGGCCATCCGATCATGCCTTTTTCATTTTGTCTTGCTCGTGCGCTTCCGGCGGTTTGGCGTCCGCGGCCTGTGCCGACCATTCGGTATGTACGAATGTTCCGGGGTTGTCATTCCGCTCGTAGGTGTGGGCGCCGAAGAAGTCGCGCTGGGCCTGAATGAGATTGCCGGGCAACCGCGCCCGCCGATAGCTATCGTAGTACGCCAACGATGAACTGAACGCCGGAAGCCCCACGCCGTTGGCGATGCCGAGGGAAACGACCCGGCGCCAGGCGTCCTGCCGGCTGGCGATCATGTCGCGGAACTTGGAATCGATCAGCAGGTTGGCGAGATTTGGATCGCTCTTGAACGCCTTGGTGATTTCTTCCAGGAAGACGGCGCGGATGATGCAACCGGCCCGCCAGATCATCGGCAGATCGGGGAGGGTCATGTGGAAATCATACCCCCCCTTGTCCTTGGTCTTGTTGGCCGCGGCAAGGAGGGCCATCCCCTGCGCGTATGAACAAATCTTCGAGCAGTACAGGGCATCCTTCACGTCATTGATAAATTGCTTGAGATCGCCGGCGTAGGATTTTGGCGACGGCCCGCCGAGGATTTTGCTTGCCGCTTCGCGCTCGCTCTTGAGTCCTGAAATCTCCCGGCTATCGACCGCGGCCGCGATCGTCGGGATCGGCACAAGCAGATCCAGGGCGGCCTTGATCGTCCAGGTTCCGGTTCCTTTCATGCCGACCACGTCGCGAATCTGCTCGACCAGCGGCCCTTTGCCTTGCGGGTCGGGGAATTTGATGACCTTCTGCGAGATTTCGATCAGGAAGCTCTGCAGTTCGCTCTTGTTCCATTCGCCAAAGACTTCGTAGAGCTTGTCGTTATCAAGGCCACCGACGTTTTTCAGAAGATCGTATGCCTCGGCGATGAGCTGCATGTCGCCGTATTCGATGCCATTGTGGATCATCTTGACGAAGTGGCCCGCCCCGCCGTCGCCGCAGTAGGTGACGCAGGGAACGCCGTCGCTGGGCGCCTTGGCCGCGATTTTTTCCAGGACGGGTTTGAGGTGATTATACGATTCGCGATCGCCGCCGGGCATGAGGCTTGGGCCCCACAGCGCGCCCTCCTCGCCGCCGGAAACGCCCATGCCGAAGAAACGGATGCCGGTTGGCTTCAGATCGGCCGAGCGGCGCTCTGTGTCGGTGAAGAGGGAATTGCCGCCGTCGATGACGATGTCGCCGGGTTCGAGGAAGGGCTTGAGTTCGTCGATCACCATATCGACGGGCTTGCCGGCCTTGACCATGATGAGAATCCGCCGCGGCTTTTCCAGGCCAAGAACGAATTCTTTGGGCGTTTTAAACCCCTTGGCGTTTCTTCCCTTGGCGACTTCGTTGATGAAATGTTCCGTCTTGGAATAGGTGCGATTGTAGACGGCGATCGGAAAGCCGTTACGCTCGATGTTCATCGCGATGTTTCGCCCCATCACTTCCAAACCAATAATTCCGAATGCCTGGCCGGCCATTTGATTTCCTTTTGTTGTTTTCATCGCTGCGCGTACGCGAACGAATGACGAGGCGCGTATTGTGGGATTTTTTGCTGAGGTTGGCAACCCGCGAATATTGTTTCCGCACGCGGGTCTGCCTTATAATGCGAACACTTGAATGACCCGCGGCGCCGCTGTCGCGGCTGTGTTTTTCAAGGGCCAGGACTTGGGCTGAACAGCTGCGCTACGGCGAATTCAAGCCTGCAACGGCCGAAGAAGCGACGTTCGGGATTTCCGACATGACACAATTCGCCGTGCGGGATTTCCCGATTACTCAAGCGCAAGAAAGTGGGGCCGCCCGGCTCGCCGGTTATTTCTGGCCTGTGGCCGCTTTGCTTCTTGCCGTCCGCATCGTTCTTTCGGCGACATGCAACTTGGTGCCGGACGAGGCATTTTACTGGACTTGGACGCGCCATCTTTCGACAGGCTATTTCGATCATCCGCCGATGGTCGCATGGCTCATCTGGCTTTCCACGCGCGTGCTTGGCGATACCGAATTGGGCGTGCGGCTCCCCGCCGCCGTCTTGTCGATCGGATCGCTGGCGATCCTCTATTCACTGGCCGGCAAGATCCTGAAAGATCGAAGAGCGGTTGGGTACGTCGTGCTGATGTGGATCGCCGGGCCGTTGCTGGCGGTCAACGGAACGATCGTGACGCCCGACGCCCCGGCCACTTTTTTTTCGATGTGCGCGCTCACGTGCGCCGTGCGGGTTGCCGGACGCGACGATGACGCCGCGGCCGCCGATCCTTCGGCTCGGAATCACAGCGCCGCCTTTTGGATTTTTTTTGGATTATTCAGCGGCTTGGCGCTGCTGTCGAAATACACCACCGTCCTTGTGCCGGCGGGCATCTTCCTGGCACTGCTCACGTCGCGGAGTGGCCGCCGCCATTTGCGCGGGCCATGGGTATACCTGTCGGGGGTGATCGCACTGTGCGTTTTCTCGCCGACCATTTATTGGAACGCGACGCACCATTGGGCTTCATTTCTCTTTCAACTTCACCATGGCGCCGGGGGCGGCCTCAGCGCGGGGAAACACGGGATATGCGCGGTATTCATCGCGCGCGCCATGGGATTGGCCGAATTCATCGGCGGGCAGGCGCTGGTCTGGACGCCGATTTTATTCGCCGTCGCGATCGCCGTCGCGATCGTTAATTGGCGCAAATACTCACGGCTGTCCAATGTCAATCAGATGCTCCTTTGGAGCGGAACGCTTCCCCTCTTATTCTTCGGCTGGGCCGCCACGAGTTCGCATGGAGAGATTAACTGGCCGGCTTTTGCATATTTCCCGCTGAGTCTTCTGGTCGGCCGGTATCTATCGGAGAATTGGCGGGGGAATCGGGTACACTTGGTTCGCAAGGGTTGTGAGGTCGCCATCGGATTTACGATCGTAATTCATCTGATCGCGATGTCTTCGGTGCAGCAGTGGCTGTTGCGGCACGACGTGCCTTTCACGCATCGCGGCTTTCCGCTGACGCATCAGATCACCGACCTGTGGGGCTGGCCGCAATTCGGCCGGCAACTCGCGGCAGACGCGCGCGGAATACCGGTGGTCTGCAATCGCCACCAGGACGCCGGCGAGGCCGCGTTTTATATGCCGGGGCGCCCGGATGTGTGGTGTGAGGTCGGGTCGCGTCCGACGGCATTTGACTATTACGATCGCGGCCGTCCCGATTATTCCCGCATCCCCGAGGCGCTGTTCGTCGGCGGAAACAAGGACGCCGACAAATTCATGGCGAGGTTCGGCTATACGATGAAATCGCCGCCGATCGAAGTTCAGCGTCCTGGCTTGGGCAAAGCGAAATCCAACAGCGCGATCCGCGTAAGCCGATGATCGCGACACCATATTTTTCGAGGGCGTCGATTTGTGAATCCATATACCGTTCGCCGAGTCGATGCATGGCTGGGCAAGCCGATGTGCTTTGTCCTGACGGCGCTGCGCAAACTCGCGGGCCCATTTGCCGTTTTTCGCAAACCGGCCGGTCCGATTAAAAAAATCCTTGTCGTCAAAATGATCGAGCAAGGCGCCACGGTTTTGGCATATCAGGCGTTGGCGCGTGCCGTGGAGATGGTGGGCCGGGAGAACGTCTATTTCTGGGTTTTCGAGGAAAACCGGTTCATCCTCGATCTGCTGGAAGTCATTCCAAAAGAGAACGTGCTGGTGATCCGCGCCAAAAAGCCGCTGACGCTTTTCATGGATTTGCTCACCACGACGTGGAAGGCCCGCCGACTGGGCATCGACACGACGATCGACATGGAATTTTTCAGTCGCGCGTCGGCGATCGTCGCTTTTCTGACCGGCGCCCGCCGGCGGGTTGGGCTTCATCGTTTTACCGCCGAGGGCGTTTATCGCGGCGATCTGCTCACGCATCGCGTCGCGCATAATCCGTACATGCACGTTGCGGCCAGTTACTATCAACTAGTGGAATCGCTCAACGCCGACCCGACCGATCTGCCGATGCTCAAGGCGCCGATGCCGGCGGTCGATTTCTCGCCGCCGCGTTTTGCGCCAAAGCCGGGCGAAGTGGAAAAAGTGCAGGGGATTTTCGATCGTCTGGCCGGGCGTCGCGTCGATCGGCCGATCGTGCTGCTGAATCCCAACGCCAGCGATCTGCTGCCGCTGCGGCGCTGGCCGACCGAAAAATTCATCGAGTTGGGCCGACGAATTCTCGCCGAACATCCCAGAGTCACCCTGGCCCTCACCGGCGCCCCCGACGAAGCCGACGCGGCCAAAAAAATCGCCGCTGAAATTTCGCCCGCCGTCATTACGCTGGCCGGCGAAACATCGCTGCGCGAGCTATTCGTGATCTACACGATGGCCGACGTGCTGATCACCAACGACAGCGGTCCCGGCCACTTTTCCTCGATGACCGACATCATGTCGATCGTTCTTTTTGGCCCCGAAACGCCGCAGGTGTTCGGCCCTCTCGGCCGCGACAGCCACGTCATCCGCACCGACTTGTCCTGCAGCCCGTGCGTGAACGCGTTTAACCATCGTTTTTCGCCGTGCGCGAATAACGTCTGCATGCAGCAGATCGAAGTGGAAAAAGTTTATCGAATGGTGGACGATCGGCTGTCGAATCGGTCGAAAATGAAATTGAACGTGCTGACGGAGAACTTCAGGGAAAGGCGCCCGAGCGAAACGACGTGGTGAATCACCGCCCGTCGGGAGGATCGCGAAGGAATCTCGAGTGTCCGGTTTTATTCCTTGAATGTGGATTTCAAGCTTGCGACGCGGTATTTCGTTCTGGAAGCAACTCGCTCACCAAGATCGAAAATCCCGGAATGACTGATTCCCCCGTGATGATGTCGGTTTCCGTGAATTCCGAAACGGTATGGTCAAGTCGATGGACCCTGACGCTTCTTGAGTTGGGATTCACGACCCAGATCAATTTCACGCCGGCATTGCGATATTCGGCGAGTTTCTGATCCAACTCGTAAATCTTTGCGATCGGTGAAATCACTTCGATCGCCAAATCGGGCGCGAGCGAACGTGGCCTTCTCCCGCCACGCCCGCGAGCCGTTGGGCGGCCACAATTGCAACATCCGGCCGGCGAACGAGCGCCGAATCGTGCGGGAAACATTGAAACGTTTGTTCTGGATAGACTTTGCGGCCCAGAGATTTCCGGAGAAAAACGATTAGTTGTGACGCGACGATTCCGGCCGTCTCGCTCGATAACGAACTCATCTTTTTTTCCACGAGTTTTCCATCGACCAGTTCGTAAAGAAGGTCGCTGTCCAACTCAAGCAAGTCTTCAGGAGTAAAACGTGTTTCGGATGTGACGACGGTCATAAGAATAAACATTGTAGCTTTGCCGGTTGGCGCCGCTAACAGAAATTACATCGAACAAATCGAACGACTAAATCATCGATTCACAAATCCGTAGTCTTTAGTCCATGCAGCGGAGGCAAGTCAGGCCATGAGCGCGGCCAGAAAAGGAGTTTTGCAATTACGAAGAATCATACTTTTATTCCTCCTCAAACATCCCCGCCGCCCCCGCGTCCAGCAACCACGTCAACGTCCCCGACTCCGGCTGGATCATCTGAATCGGCAGCCGCTCCGGATCGCTCGGCCCCTCCAGCACCTCCTTCACCCGGCTCGCTTTGCCTCGTCCCGCCACCATAATCATTACGGCGGCGGCGCGATTGATGAACGGCGCCGTCATCGTAATCCGCCACGCGTTTAACTTCTCGACGTGAGTAGCCACGCATCGATGCTTGCGCTCGCGCAGCGCCTCGGCGCCGGGAAACAGCGAGGCGGTGTGCCCGTCGTCGCCCATGCCCAGAAGAATCATGTCGGGGCCCTTTTCGCCGAACCGGGACTTGAGAAGCTCGCCGTATTCTTTGGCGGCTTCCTGCGGATCAATTTCGCCGCGCATGCGGAAAATTCGCTCCGGCGGAATCGGCGCCTTCGACAACAAGCTCTCGTTGGCCATCCGGAAGTTGCTCTGATCCGAATCAGGCGCCACGCAGCGCTCGTCGCCGAAATAGACGCTGACTTTTTTCCAATCGACGAGCAATCGATACGGCTCGCGCGCGAGTAACATATAGAGTCCTTGCGGCGTGTGACCGCCGGAAAGGACGAACGAAAATTCGCCCCTTTCCCGCACGGCCCGCTCCGCCGCCGCGGTAATTCGCTGGGCGGCCTGATACAGCAGATCGTCCATGTTGGCCGAGACGTCGATTTCTCTTTCCATAGTTCGCTAGGGTGCAAAATCCGGGGAAATTTGGCAAGGGATGATTCGAGAAATCATTCCGCCGGTCGCGGGCGGGTTACCCTGCCGGGTCGAACGGGTCCATTTCTTTATCCTGGAGAAATGTCGGCCTATAGCCGGCATGTACGCAAGGCGCCCGCATCGTCGGTCTGAACCGGCCAAACCTGAATGTCCCGGCGATACATCGGCGGCAGCGCCGCCACCATCTTCTGCAACTCCGCCTTGGTCTGCATGGGGATGAGATAAGTCAGCCAATCGCGATTTTCCGGCGGAACCGGGCCTTCCATGGTCGATCCGACGGCGCCGAGTTGCATGAAGCCGATGGCGTCTTTACCGGGGCCGTGAAGGAGGACGATTTTGCAATGCCGGGGATGCGGCAGATAGCGCGTGCCCGGTTTTCCGGCCTCGGCGCGGAGAATTGCATAGCCGCGCGTGAGTTCCATGAAGGCGCCGCGGACGGGGGATTTATCTTTGGCGTCGGTGGCGACGTGGAGAACATATCCGTCTGGCGCGATCAACGCGGCGGCGTTGGCGCCGGCGCCGCGCGCTTTGGCTTTGGCGCTTTCGGCGAGCAACAGTTTCGCGAGGTTGGCGTTGACGGATTGGCCGGCGTTGAGGCCGAGGGACTGAAGATGGGGGCTGCATTTCTTGAGCTTCGCCCAGAGCGGGCCGTTGCGATTGACCGTCGCCAGACTCTTGAGGTTTTCGATGCCGGGGACGAAGCGGTTAGCGATGTCGACGGATTTAAGACTGTTGGCGAATGTCGCGCTCGAGCGGTCGACCAGATTTTTTTCGATGTAATGGCCCGCGAAGATCGCATTGCGCGGGCCGTTGTAGGGGCGACGGCGATCGCCGCGCACGCCGAAGTAGGCCATTTTTCGGCGGGCTCGCGATCGCAAAAAAACCGGGACGGCGGAGAAATCGCCGAGGGCTTTGTAGGTAACGCCGGCCCGTTCGTCGCGGGCGACGGAGATGACGTTGAACCCGGCTTCGAGCATGGCGCCGCAACACATCACGCACGGATCAAGAGAGCTGACGATCGTGATATCTTCGGGATTCGGCAACTTCGCGCCGGCATTGATTTGTTGATAGTACCAATCGACGAGTTGGCGTTCGACGTGGCCGGTCGGATCGACGATTTGCCTGTTGGCGAAGACCTGGTTGCGCGCGAGGGCGAGGACGTTGGTCGTCTCATTGTCGATCATCAAACCGCCGACGCCGAACGTGCCGGACTGAAAAGCGATCTCGGCTTGCTCGACGGCGATACTTGCGGCCCGCTGCGCCGGCGTTTGGATGAGAATCGGCGGATCAGGAATGAATACTTTCATGCGACATCTTTGGCTGCAATATTCGGTTGTCCAAGAACCAATTTTTTTTGAACCGAGCGACGGCGGTATGGGATTCAGCGCCGGCAGTTTTATAGGTGCCCGCGCCTCCGCAACGCAACTGATCTTCGATAATTTACCGTCGACACGCTATGATCGATAATGGCGTGTTCAACGGTGAGAGCCTAATGACACAAACACCCTTTTTGGCGAATGCCGGTTACAGCGACCTTCGCTCCGCCAGCCGGCGCGAACCGGGAGGTTTTGCCGATCGGCTTGGGGAGATTTCCATGTTCTTTCGGGGAAACGATCCGATCCATCAAACGATGCGACGCATCGCGTTGCGATTCGAGCAGGCCACTATCCCTTACGCGATCGTGGGTGGCATGGCGGTCAACGCTCATCGTCATCGGCGCACGACCGGCGACGTTGATTTTCTTTTGTCGGCCGAAGGACTGGCGATGTTGCGGCGATTCGTCACCGCCGGTGAGTTTGACCCGACGCAGGGACGGCCCCGACGTTTCGTGGATCGCGCGACCGGCGTGTCGTTTGACATTCTCGTGGCCGGCCTGTTTCCCGGAAGCGGCATGCCGGGCCCCATCGCGTACCCCGACCCTGAGACAGTAACGCAAACCATCGACGACCTGCGGGTGGTCAACCTTCCCACACTCATTCAATTGAAGCTGGCGGCTCATCGTTATCAGGACTTTGCCGACGTCGTAAGCCTGATCCGGGCCAATCGACTCGACGAGGGTTTTGCCGACCAACTTCACCCGTCAGTGCGTGGGGACTACATCGAGTGCCTTGAAGAAATGCGCCGCGAAGACGACTATGAGGCGCGACAGGATCAGGCGTTTGAAGACCAGCCAGATCAGGACGCGACGTGATTGCGGCTCCCCTCCGCGCCTGTCAAAGGGAGCGTCAATCGTCATCAATTCGAGCCTACCACTTCAATCCCGCATCTTCGGCCGCGCCCAGGGCAAGCGCGGTTGAATCCCACGTTTACTTTCCTTTGGCGATCAAACTCAAATAGCGATCGCATAGCAGGTTCACGATCGGCATCGGCGCGCGGCTTTCCGCCGCGGTGCGCTGAACGAGATGCATGTCCTTCAAAATCAGCGGAACCGAAAACGCCGCCTTCTCAAATTCGGAATTGATGATCCCTTTGCCATAGGTCTGGTAGATCGGGCAATTGAAGAGCGTCGAAGTGAGCATTTTCAACAGAGCTGCGCGGGGAACGCCGTTCTTCTCGGCCATGGCGGAGGCTTCGGCCATCGCTTCGATGGCGGCGGTAAGTAGAAAATTTCCCGCGAGTTAGGGCGATGGGATGACTGGAGCCGGATGAGTCGGGAGGCTCACGTCCGGTTCTGGGAGAGCGCGGGGTGAAATTCCCCGCGCCACTCACCTCCCGCTGGCTCCTTTGTCATCAGCTTCTTGACTTTCTCGGAATTCACATAGACCACGGCAGTTAGCGGGAAAATCTCGCTGGCTGCCGTTCGCGTTTACGGGCCACAAGCGAAAGTTGACGATTATTCGGCTTTCAATTTGATGGTTTTGGTCCCATTACGGCAGCCGCGAAGTCCCCCAAATGGCAGAATCCACGGAACGACGTTCAGCGGATAACGGCAACTTCAGCGTCTACGAGAGGTGATACCATCGCACGCTCGGCAACGGTCTCAACGAACAGGGCGGCCCCGCCTTTAAGTAGTTCCTCTTGGGTATTGACCCATGCCAAGTCGAAGAGGCGAACCGCCGCCGAGAGAATTTGTGGAATGAAGTGGTTGGCCGAGCATAATGCTACGGTTCGTTGGATGAGCGATATCGGGGGCAGGCTGGGGGACACCAATATGATTCAGGGGAAGGCGACGCAAATCACCTTCGGCGCCTAAACGCTCGGCGCCGTCGTCGGCCCGTCGCTGGGCCGAGTGTCGGGTCCTGGCCGGCCATGATGGTGCGGCGGTCCGCCCATCCACATCGGGGGCGGCGGACCGTGACGGCGGCCGTGCTGCTTGACGATCTCCTTGAACTTCGGAAGCTGCTCGGGCGTCAGGATTGATTCGGTCTCTTTTTGAGCGCCTTCCATAATCTTGAAAATCTCGCTGCGCAACGCCGACACCTGGGCCTCGCGCTTGCGCTGAATATCGTCATACTTTTGCTTCTGTTCCGGCGTCAGCAAAGACGTCACCGACTCGTCGCGCATCCGATCAAACTCGCGGAAGCCCTGGGCCAGTTGATCGGATTGGTTTCGGGCGTCGCGCCAGATCTTCTGCATCCGCTGTTCCTGCGCCGGCATGAGGCCGAGCTTCAATTTGAAATTCGGAAATTCATCCGGCGGCGCCGCGGCCGGCGCAGGCACGGGACGCGATCGGCCGACGGTCAGTCCCGCCGCGAACACGATCACGAAGCCCAGAAGAATTGCCAGCTTCAGTCGATTCACGGACGGCCTCCGGTCAGACCCTGAACGATGAAATCCAATTGCGGATCGGCCGCGCTATTCGACGCGACGGCGGGGATTGCCGACTCCGGATCGATCATCGCCTTTTCGGTGCTGGAATACGCCGTCGTGACCGTCGGCTGCAACGCCGGCGTACGATGCAAGCTCCATTGCACGGTCGCCACGATGAAAATCGCCGCGGCGGCGGCGGTCAGCCGAATGACAAAGCGAAACGCCGACACGTCTTCCACGCGATCGGCCAGCGCCTCGAGCCGCGCAAGAAACGCCCCGGACGCCCTGGGCAAAGGCGCCAGGCGCAGCGTCCGGGAGATCGCGGCAAGCTGGTCGAGTTCGGCGGCGCAGCTCGCGCAATCGCGAAGATGAATCTCCACGCGGGCGCGCTGGGCTTGCGGAAGCTCGCCGTCAAGATACCGGCCCAGAATCTTTTCGAATTCACAGGGCGCCATAATGTTCTCCGACTGCATCACGCCTCACTGATTATACCCGCCAAACCGCTTTCGCAATTCCTGGCGGGCGCGGTAGAGGCGGGATTCGACGGTCCCGATCGGAACCTTCAGCATCCTGGAAATTTCTTCGTACGAATATTGCTGAAGCTCGCGAAGCACGACAATCTCCCGATGCTCATCGGAAAGCGTTTGGAGCATGGCCATGGCGTCGACCTTGCTATCCACGGCCGCCGACGCCGACCGCGTGGACAAACCCGCGTCTGACCGATCCACGTCGCCCGATCCGTCGTGGTCGTAAAGCGACAAGGTGGTGCGCACCTTACGCGAGCGGCGAAGCTTGGCCGCCTTAAACACCAGAATCCCGCGCAACCACGTTCCGACGGCCGACCGTCCTTCAAAAGTCTGAATTTTCGCCAACGCCACGATCAGCGTTTCCTGGACGACGTCCTCGGCGTCGGCCCGGGAACCAACCAGCGTGAAGGCCATTCCCAGGAGTGCATCGGCATGGCGGCGCACCAACTCCTGGAAAGCCGATGAGTCGCCACGCCGGATCTTTGAGACAAGCTCGGTATCGGACTCCTGCAAGGGTCTGCTCCGCGCGGGCCGGTGTAGGCGACTCCATCACAATCGTTTGTCGCGCCAGCCGATGCGATTATTCCGCATCGGCGCGGGCAGGTCCACCAAAGTACATAAATACCGCCTGTCGCGCGGCGAGCCGATGCTTCGATTCGCCGCCACAAAGGAATAATTTAAACTCCTTGCGGCACTCACTCGATACCTCAGTCCGATCCGGTCTGATCTCGGCGGATTTGAAGCGAAGCAGTCACTTCGTCACAGGAGCATTATGCGATTTTCGAGCGTTAAATGGATGGCATGTGCATCTCTACTGTTTCTGACGACCGGCGCCTGGGCCGCCCCCGGCCCAAATGGGTCCGACGACAACCCGGACCACCGCCGGCCCCCCGCCCACAATCGCGACGGCGATTCCGAACAAAATTATCCAAGCTGGTGGCATCGATCCCATTCACCGACCTCGACTCACGGCGCCGACCGTGTGGAGCGCGCGGAAGCAGACCGCGCTCATCGCGATGGAGATACGGGGGAATACCCAAGCTGGTGGCATCGCTCCGGCCCCGCCGCCGAACATGGCGGGCGCGCCCATCATGAGCGCGATCAGCAGTCTGACCAAACGCCTCGGCCGCCCCATGAAGGCAGGCCGCCGGAACGTTTGAATGACGGTCCCGATCGAGAACGACCCGAACATGGCGATCGCGAAGAACATGCCCCGCGCCACGGACCCGGTCAGGACGGCCCTCCCGTGCGTCGGGGCTTTCATGAAGATGCGGGACCCGAACGCTTCGGCCCCGGTCGTCATGAAGGTTTCGATCGCGCTTCGCACGGGCCGGAGCGTTTCGAAATGCACGACGGCGGTGGCTTTCGAGGCCACCAACACGGCGCGCAACGATTCGGTGAAGGCCGCCACGAACGGTTCAACGAAGGCCGTCGCGGCCCCGAACAATTTGGCGCCGGTCATTTTCGACGCTTTGGCGGCGAGGGTCGTGAATCAGAACACTTCGGACCTGCTCATTATGACGAGTTTCGGAGACATGACGGCGCCACGGCGCATTTTGGCCCCCGCCGACACGAAGAATTTCGCCGCTCTCCCGATCGTGAAATCGAGTCCCACGCGTTCGCGCATTTCGGCGCCCGCCGACATGCAGAATTTCGCCGCTACCATCACGGCCCCGAGCGTTTCGGTCCGAGCCGCCGCGAAGAGTACCGGGAAGGGCATCGGGGACCGCAGCATTTTGGCGTCCGTCATGACGAAAGTTTTGGGGGATATGATCATCGCCGTCCCGGCAATTTCGGCTACGGCGGCGGCGAAAGATATTCTCGATTCCGCCCGCGACACGAAGAGTTCGGACACGCTCGCCACGAAGGTTTCCGCGACGGCGAGCGCCAGCCGGAGCATTTCGGCCCCGGCCCGCGCGAGGGCTTCCGCGGAGCCCAGCGGCGTTCAGAACATTTTGCCCCAGCCGATCACGGACGCTTCCGCGGAATCGATCGCGAGCGAGAAGACTTCGACGGCGGCCGTCATGAAGGCTTCCGCGGCGGCGATCGGGAATCAGAGCGTTTTGGTCCCCCTCGTCACGAAGGATTCCGCGGAGAGGATCGCGAGCCCCAAGGCTTTGGACATGGCCGCCACGAAGAATTTCGCGGTGAAGCCGGTCCGGAGGATCGTGAGAACGATGCACGGCCAGCGCCGCGCCGACATCGCGGCGGCGATGACGAAGCCGCGCCACGCGATCGTCATGAGGGTCGTTACGACGATCGCGGAGGACCGCGAGATCAGCGGGAATAGATCAGGATCGCGCCGCGCATACGATAATCGTCGTCGATCCACTTCGCCGGCGATCAGAAAAGAAAATATCGCTGCGCCAGCGGTAGCGCCTCGGCCGGCTCGCATGTCAATGGACGTCCGTCGGCGGTCACCGCGTAGGTTTCCGGATCGACGGTAATCACCGGCGTGGCGTCATTGAGCTTCATGTCCCGCTTCGTGAGCTTGCGGCAATTGCGGACCGCCATCGCCCGTTTGCTCAAGCCATACCCCTGAACGGCGCCGTTGCTGAGCGATCCCTGGCTTACGAACGCATAGCACGTCGATCCGATCGCTCCGCCGAGGCTGGCGAACATCGGCCGCATGAACATCGGCTGGGGCGTGGGGATCGAAGCGTTGGGATCGCCCATCTGCGACCAGGCGATCATCCCCCCTTTCAAAACCATTTCCGGCCGCACGCCAAAAAACGCCGGTTTCCATAAGACCAGGTCGGCCAGTTTCCCGGCTTCGATCGAGCCGACCAAATGACCGAAGCCGTGGGCGATGGCGGGATTGATCGTGTACTTGGCGATATATCGGCGGATTCGGAAATTATCATTTCCTTGCGCGTCTTCTTCCAGGCTGCCGCGCTGCTGTTTCATCTTGTGGGCGGTTTGCCAGGTTCGCGTGATCACTTCGCCGATCCGCCCCATCGCCTGCGAATCGGAACTGATGATGCTGATGGCGCCAAGATCGTGAAGAATATCCTCCGCGGCGATGGTCTCTCCTCGGATGCGGCTTTCCGCGAAGGCGACGTCTTCCGGCAAGTTTTTGTCAAGATGGTGACAGACCATCAGCATGTCCAGATGCTCGTCGAGCGTGTTGACGGTGAACGGTCGGGTGGGATTGGTCGAGGAAGGAAGCACGTTCATCTCGCCGCAGACGCGGATGATATCCGGCGCGTGGCCTCCGCCGGCCCCTTCGCTGTGATACGTGTGGATCGTGCGGCCCTTGAACGCCGCCAGCGACGCCTCGACGAATCCGCTTTCGTTGAGCGTATCGGTATGGATCGTCACCTGCACGTCGTGCCGGTCGGCCACGTCTAAACAGCAATCGATGGCGGCGGGCGTTGTTCCCCAATCCTCGTGAAGTTTTAAACCGATGGCGCCGGCGAGAATCTGCTCGGCCAACCCTTCGGGTTTGGCCGAGTTTCCTTTGCCGGTGAAACCAAAGTTGAGCGGAAGCGCATCGGTCGCTTCGAGCATCAGGCGCATGTGCGTCGAACCGGGCGTGCACGTGGTGGCGCAGGTTCCGGTGGCCGGTCCCGTTCCGCCGCCGACCATGGTGGTGAGGCCGGACGCGATGGCCTCGTACGCCTGCTGCGGACAGATGAAATGGATGTGCGTGTCGATGCCGCCGGCGGTGAGAATCAATCCCTCGGCGCAGATCACCTCGGTGGTGACGCCGACGATCATGCCGGGGGAAACGCCGGCCATGACGTGGGGATTGCCGGCTTTTCCGATGGCGGAGATCAAGCCGTTCTTGATGCCGACGTCGGCTTTGTAGATGCCGGTGTAATCGACGATCAAGGCATTAGTGATGACGCAATCCAGCGCGTCGGCGTCACCGACGCCGGCGGCTTGGCCCATGCCTTCGCGGATGGTTTTGCCCCCGCCGAATTTGCACTCGTCGCCATAGACGGCGAAATCACGTTCCACTTCCAGCACGAGCGACGTATCGCCGAGGCGAACTTTGTCGCCGGTGGTGGGGCCATAGATGTCGGCATACGCGGAGCGGGAAATGCGATGGGCCATGGAAACGGTCCTGTTTTCGTGGATTACGAGGAGACGGAGAAACCGAATTCGCCTATGCGCGCCGATCGGACGAAAACGCTCTGCCGCGCCCGGCGGCTTTCCGCCGACGAGCGGTGGGCCGGCCGCGACGCGCATCGAAGCGCCTCTGCCGAGATGGATACAGCGGGAAAATCAAACATGGCGCGAATTCTCTTATTGGCGTCCGTTGACGGACATCAATGACTATTGCGCCGTCGTTGGATGCGACGCCTTCTCCTGCTTAAGTCTTTCGATCTCGGCGTTCTTGGCGCGGACCTGTTTTTCCAGCGCGTCGATCTGTTGATCGAAGTTTTGCGGAGCTTGCGAAGCGGCGGGAATATTCGAGACGGGCGCCGGCCCTGGAGTCGGATCGTCCTTGGGCAGTCGATAAACCTCAACGCCGCCCTGACCTGTCGGCCGCACGTCGGTGCGATAGTTAGGCTCGACGCAACCGGTGGCCAATCCGAAAAACGCGGCGGATATCACGATCGCGAGACGGCGCGAGGCAGACGGGTAGTTCATATGCGTGATCTTCCTTTATGGGGTCTCGTTGGCGAAGCTCAGCTTTTGCACCCGATCCATCGCCGCCAATCGGCCGGCGTCGCTCACGGGACCGTCCGCCAGATTATTGCCGCCCCGAATCACCTTTTCACCGGCGATATCGACCAGGCGGATCGTTTTGGTATCGCCCGGCTCAAATCGGACGGCGGCGCCGGCCGGTATATCCAGGCGCTTGCCGTACGCTTTGCCGCGATCGAACTTCAGGCTGGCGTTGGTCTCGATAAAATGATAGTGGCTTCCGACCTGCACGGGCCGATCGCCGAGGTTGGTTACCTCAATTTCGATCGACGCCCGGCCGGCGTTCAATTCGATCTCGCCCGGCGCCACGGTATACGCGCCCGGCGCGCCGTCCGCCTCGGCGTCGGTAAAGACCGCGAGCTCCGGAACGGGCAGAAAGCTGCCGTGCAGGGCCAGCGCCATGTCGCCGTCTTCGGCGGTGATCGGATGATGAACCGTCACCAGTTTGGTTCCGTCCGGAAAGGTTCCTTCGACCTGAACTTCGATGACCATTTCAGGGACGCCGGGCAGAGCTTGCCTTCGGCCGAGCAGATGCCGGCCAAGGTCCATCAGATCAGAGACGCTGCGACCGTCGCGAATGAATTCCAAAATTTGCGACGCGATCAGGGCGACGCTTTCCGGGTAATTCAGCCGCCGCCCGCGCGCCAGACGCTTCTGCGCCAAAAACCCGGCGTTATGCAGCATCAACTTTTCAATATCACGCGGCGAAAGATGCACGATTCCTCCTGGCTACCATTTTCTTGCCCATGGATCGCCCCCGAGTAGGCCGGGGACGAACCGCAATCGGTCGCGAATCCATTTGCCGACGATTTCCGTTCGCGGTCCCGCCACGCGCAGAATCATTCCGCCGGCCAACGGGCTTGCCGAAAAGATCAGGCTTTCTCCGCGCGTCACCGGCTGGGCATTGGCCTGATTCAGCAACTGTGCGCAGGCCGCTTCGACGCGCGGACCCAGCAGGAGGACGACGCCGAAACAATCGCATCGGCCCATTCGATAGTCGCCGTCGATCGGCCCATCCGCCTCGTCAAGCAATACCGCGTCGCGAAAGGCCAATTTATTCTCCCGGCGCACGTCGATTCGCGACAGGTACTTTTGAAACGCCCATCTCTCGCCGCGCGCCCGACGGCCGCTGGTGAGCCAATCCACCAGCACAAGCGTTGCCGTCGAATCGAGATCGACGTCGATTCGCTGTTCGAAGACGGCGCCGGCGAAACAAGTCAGCGGATCGGGCAGCAGCGCGCAGACCCCGCCGGGACCGACACGCAGCCGAAGCGATTGGCGCGTCGGACCGGCGTCGATCGAACGATAGACTTTGGTTGACGCCTGCGTCGAGAAAACGCAGGTCGCCTTTTCGCCGACCGATGCGTCGATATTAATCTGGTCACCGGCGACAAGGCCGCCGCCGAACGTGCTGGAGAAAACCCAGGCGGCGTTTCCAGCGCATCCTCTGGGCGTCAGCAGGCGCAGCGGACTTTTGGCGACGACCCGAGTGACGACGCTTCGATCGGCGACCCGCCGGACCTCGAACGCCCCGTAACCGGCGCGACGATCGAAAGCCGCCGCGCGCGGCGGCCGAGCGGGGGCCGTGGCGTCTTGAACCGCGATACCCGTCATCCGACGCTCAAATGCTGATTGACCAGATCCGGATGCAGGTTTTTGGCATTTCCCTCGGCGACCACTTTACCGCGATTCATAATGTAAAATCCGTGGCCGAACTCCCGCACGAAATCGAGATATTGTTCGACCAGCACGATCGTCATCCCGCGCTCGACCAGTTTATGCAGCACGACGCCGATCTGCTGAATGATATTCGGCTGAATGCCTTCGGTCGGTTCGTCGAGCAAAAGCACTTTCGGCTCGCCCACGAGCGCTCGGGCGAGGGCGAGTTGTTGTTGTTGACCGCCGGACAGATCGCCGCCCATGCGCTTGGACATGCTCTTGAGGACGGGGAATAGTTCGTAGACTTCTTCGGGAATGCTCTTGCGGCCGTCGTTGCGAGCCTGGAGTCCGATGCGAAGGTTCTCGGTGATCGACAGCTTGGGAAAAATCTGCCGCCCCTGGGGAACCAGCGCGATGCCCGAGCGGGCGCGCCGATTGGCCGGGAGCGAACTCACGTCGCGCTCGCCGAGGAGGATCGACCCGGCGGAGTGATGCAGCAAGCCCATGATATTTTTCATGAGCGTCGTCTTGCCGACGCCGTTTCGCCCCATGACGCAGGTCACCTGGCCCGGCGGCATGGTCATGCTGATGCCGCGGAGCGCTTGCACCATACCGTATGAGAATGAGAGGTTTTGAATGGCGAGCATTTTTTTATTTCGATCGGCGCATTTCACGATCCGCCGTATCGTCTTTCCGTTCCGCGGCCCAGTTTGCGAAGCGTGTCTCAAGACGAGGGCTCGCTACACCCGCGTGAGAAGTTCTCCGGCAAGCCGCGACCGCCGAGGTTCACACCGTACAGGCGGCTCCGGCGAGCATCTTAAGCAAGCCACGGCCGCGATTGCCGCGACATATCCCATCACCGCCCCAGGTACGCCTCGATCACGTCCGGATGTTTCTGCACTTCGTCCATCGATCCCTCGGCCAGGAGTTTCCCATTATCCAGAACGGTGATGCGCGTTCCGATTTTACGGACGAAATCCATGTCATGCTCGATCACGATCAAGGTGTGATGTCCCTTGAGTTCGAGGAGCAATTCCGCCGTCAGCGCGGTTTCCTTGTCCGTCAAGCCGGCGGCCGGTTCATCCACCAGCAAGAGCTTGGGATCGGCGACGATCAGCATGCTGATCTCAAGCCACTGGCGCTGGCCGTGGCTCAGATATTTTGCGGGCGTATTGATATCCGGCAACAGGTGGACCCGCTGCAGAATCCCCAGGATGGAGTGCCGCTGGTCTTTGGTTTCGGTTCCGAGCAGATTTTTCCACACGTTGCGCCGGCCCGGCAGGGCAAGTTCCATGTTTTCATAGACCGTGAGACTATCAAAGACGGTCGGCGTCTGAAATTTACGGCCAACCCCAATACGGGCGATTTCGACGTCGGCAAGATGCGTGACGTCGATCCCGTCGACATGAACTTTCCCGGAGGTGACGCGGGTCTTACCGCTGATCACGTCACAGAGCGTTGTTTTCCCGGCGCCGTTGGGGCCGATGACGACGCGCAATTCATTGCGGTCGACGGAAAACGCGCTGATGTTCAGGGCCTTGAAGCCGTCGAACGAAACCACCACGTCCTTCAGAGCGACCATTGGGCCGGCGGCGGCGCCGGCGCTGTCGGCGGGAGCGAGCATCTATGCCCCTCCCTTCGCGCTGGCGGCCAACACGGGAGATTTATCGGACGGATCGCTCGGCACGACGTCAAACCCTCGATTGGCGAAACGCTGGGCGGCGGCACGGCGATTAAGCCAGTTCAAAATCGCCGCCAGTCCGAGCACAAAAAGGAGAAGCCAGTATTTCGGCATTAAACCCATCGGATGAAAGCGCTCGCCTTGCAGGAATGCCGGCGTGAGCCCAAGCGCCTCGGCCCCGATGAACAGCGTCACCGCCGCCAGCGGAAGCGCCGTTAGTGCGGCACGGCCAAGTCCGCTGCCGGCGGTAATCTGTTTTTCCATCGAGTCCCAAAGCCCGGCGAATCCGTCGGGGAAAAAGAGGACCACCGTGACGGCGATCAATCCCTCCACCAGGAGCCACACCGACGGCAAGTCGGAACTCAGCGAGGATCGCGCCACGCTGAGCAGCAAAGCGCCAAAAACAGCGCCCCACAGTTTTCCCCGGCCGCCCAGGGCGACCATCACCACCATGACGATCGACGCCTCGACGTTCATATCCTGCGGCGTGATAATTCCGACCTGCGGCGAATAAAGCATACCGCCCAGGCCGGCAAGCATCGCGCCGACCGAAAAGGCAAACACCTTAAAGGCATATGGCTTGTAGCCCGCGAAGTAAAGCCGGGTCTCCTTGTCCCGCACCGCCACCAGCACCCGGCCCAGGCGAGACTTGACGATCGCCTGGCAGAACAAGTACGAAAGGACAAGAAGCGTGAGCGTCAGCAGGTAAAGCGAGACGATCCACCCTTTTGACTGGCTCATCGGCTTATAAAAATTGGTCAGGCCGTTGGTGCCGCCCAGAAGCATTTCGTTTCGGCTGATCAGCAGCCAGGCCGCCGCGGCCAGCGCCTGCGTGATGATCGAGAAATAGACGCCGCGTACGCGGCTGCGGAGGATGAAGAATCCGAATAACGCCGCCGCCACGCCCGGAATCGCCAAGCCCGCCACGATAGAAAACGGCATCGACTCGAACGGCATCCAGAATCGCGGAAGATCGTGGACGTTATTGAAGAACATGAATTGCGGAATATTGTTGTACTCCGGGCGGACGTCGCCGCCTCCCTGCTTGAGGCTCAGGTGCATGGCCATCGCATATCCGCCGAGGGCGAAGAAGAGCGCCTGGCAAAGCGACAGCAGCCCGGTATAGCCCCAGATCAGATCGATGCCCAGCGCCATGATGCCGAAGCAGAGGTATTTGCCGAGGATATTCAGCTTGTAGTCGGGCACGAAGCCGGCGTAATTCAGCAGCGGAATGCCGACAAAAAAGAGGGCGAGCAACGCGACGACCGTGATGATCCGCAAGCCCGAAACGCGACGGTCAGGCGTACGCAGAAGAAACGTCTGCGAGGCTTCGTAGAGTTCCAGCGAGCGTGCCTGTTCGCTTGGAACGGGCGCGGCCGGCGATGCGGGAATGGGCTGGTTTTCAAGCATCGGCGTTCCTCCCCTTGGGCGGGAAGAGGCCTTGCGGGCGCCATTGCAGGAAGATAATGATCAGCACCAGCACAAGCACCTTGGCGATGACCGAGGCGCCCGAGGCGAGCGACGGGACGGCGCCGAGGATCGGTTCGAGATATTTTCCGATGAAGCCCAGTCCAAGGCCCGCCCATACCGCCCCGGCCAGTTTCCCGACCCCGCCGACCACGACCACCATGAAACAATCGACGATATATTCCTGCCCGATGTTCGGGTTGATCTTGTTGTAAAGCGGCACCGCCACGCCGGCCAGTCCAGCCAGGCCGGCGCCGAAGGCGAACGTCATTCCATCCACCCGCCGCGTCGGCACGCCCAGCGCCGAAGCCATCTCGCGGTTTTGCGTGGTTGCGCGAAGGAGCAAACCGAGTTTCGTTCCGTTAACGACGAAGTAGACGACGGCGATGCAGATCGCGCAAAAGAAGATGATGTAAAGTCGATTGAGCGGGAAGACCAGGTCCGGCGCCATCTCCCACCCCCCTTCCATCCAGCGCGGCGGCGCCACCGAGACGTTATCGCCGAACTGTTTGCGGACCCCCCAGATGAGAACCAGGCCGATGCCCCACGTGGCAAGAAGCGTTTCAAGCGGGCGCCCATACAGATGGCGGATGACGAGCCATTCGACCGCAAATCCGATCAGCCCCGAAACGAGGAACGCCGCCGGCACCGCCGCCAGCAGGTAATAGTTATAGGCGGCGGGACCAAGGTGCTTGAACGCCTCGGCGACTACAAATGTAGTGAACGCGCCCACCATCATAAACTCGCCCTGGGCCATGTTGATCACGCCCATCAGGCCGAAAATAATCGACAATCCCAACGCCATTAAAACGAGAATGCTTCCCAGCGAAAGGCCGGCGAACGTGTTCTGGACGAAGCGCACTTCGGCTTGATAGGTGGTCGCCGAAGAGAGGGCTTTTACGGCTGCGTCATGCACTTCCTTGTTGCCCGCGCGGTCGGAGGCATCGACGATCTTGGTGAGCAGATTCGCGGCCCGGCTTGTGCCGATCTTTCCAAGCACTCCGGCGGCGGCGATTTGCGCCGCAGTGTCGCCGGTGCAGAGGTCGATGCTCGCGATCGCTTCCTTAAGCGCGGGGGTGAACGGACTTTTCGGATTTTGATCCAACTGCCGCTGCAATGCCAGGCGCGTCTTGGGCAATTCGTCAAGAACGGTCTTGCGGCGTTCGAGTTTATCCTGGTATGCGGTGGTGGCGGCGATGCCGTCGTTGACGGCTTGATCGGCGAGGTTGTTGGTCGCCGTCCGGACCTGCAAGAGCGCGATTTTCACCGCGGAAGCGGCGGAGGCGCTCGGGGCCGGGGAAACGATCGATGTGGGCCGATCCGCCGCCGCGGCCGCTATGGCGGCGACGGCTTGGCGCAATGCCGCGGTTTCGGCGGCGTCGTGTGATTGCGCCAGCCGCGCGTCCAGTGCCGAAGTACAGTTGGACAGTAATTCCAGATATCGTGTCGATTCGGCGGGATCGGGAACGGCGCGGGCGGTGCGCTCGGCGACGTCGCGGATGCTCGCCGTGCGCGCCGCCGGATCGGGATCGAGCAGCGACAGCGAGGCGATCAGATCGTTCACCATCCCCCGCTCCGACCGCGGCGGCGATTTCATCGCCTTGGACAGATCCGGCTTGGGGAAATAGATCGGCTGTCCGTCGGGTCCGAGGATCGGCTGCTGAGTGAGGGCGTCGACCAGCGGAAGAACCGAACCCCTGTCCGGCAACGTGACGCGCTCGCCGAACAGCGCGAGCCGACCATCGCGAAGTTGCAGCGCGCCGTCCTTGTAGGCTTTAAGCGCGGGAATCAGGCGGGCATCGCCGCCGGAGGCGAGAAGATCGTAGATTTTTCGCCGCCCATCGGCGTCGGCGTCCTTGAGGCTTTTGAGCGCGGCGACGATATCCGGCGATACCGGCGCTACCGCATCCGGCGGTGCCGCCGCGCGGCAGGGCCTTATCGTCAGGTTCAAGGCCAGCGACAAAACCAGCAAAAACGCGAATCCGACAACGCCTCCCTTTGCAAGGACACGCTTGGCCGAACCGCTTACCGCGACTTCCATTTCAGTCGCACGGCGAATCTCAGATAAGGCGCCGCCCCCCCCGAGGGCGCCCATCGCTTGGGCGTGATAAGGCGCGGACGTTATTTTAGACACGTTCGATTTCGCTCGCGGAATGGTCAAAGAGGTAGACGAAAACAACATCGATTCACCTCTGCGATCAAATCCCTCCGCCGGCGGTTACCCCGCCGGCGGAAGGTCCACACAACCCGACTTTCAATTCACTGCGGCTATTTTCCGAGCGGCTTGAGACCGTCGGTCATGATGTATGCCGAGATTCCGGTGTCGGTGAGCACCTGGCTATACGGAGAGCCGGGGATCAGGACCAACACCTTTGAGCCGGCCTTGAGCGTGCCGACGGCAGTGGGATTGGCGCCGGGCTCGTTGAGGTAGTATGGCTCATCCTTCGTGAGGACGTGGGTGAGATCCTTCGCGGCCGGAGGCTTGGCCGCGGGCAAGGCCACCTCGGTCTGGTTGGCCGGCGGCACCGCCATCGTTGTCGGACCGGCCGGCATCCCATTGGTCGGCGGCGCGGTCATTGTCGTGGGTTCAACCGTAGGCGAATCGCCAGCCTTGTGACAGCCCCCGACGGCGAACAATCCAAGCGCGATTAAAGCCAGCGACGAGTTAATCTTCTGCATCCGTTTCTCCTGATTGGTTAGATTTGTAAAATGTCGTCAAAGCGTCCGGGTGGAGCGGTCACCGGCGTGGCAGACCGCCCCACCCGACATCGCCTTATTACTTTGCCCCGGTGAGCGTCTTGAGCTCTTCCGGCGAGTGAAGATATGTGCTGAACGAATCGGGATGAACAAGCCCCGGCGTCTTCCAGATTATATCGAATTGGCCATCGGCCTTGATCGAGCCGATGAGCACCGGCTTCCATGTGTGATGGTTGAGCGTGTCCATCTTCTTCTTGCCGCCCGGCGCGTCGAATTCCAGCCCGGCGACGGCGGGAATGACTTTCTCGATGTCGAAGGAGCCGGCTTTTTCAACCGCGGCTTTCCAGACGTACACGCCAAAGTAAGCGGCTTCGATCGGATCGTCCGTCACGCGGTTTTCGCCGCCCGGAAGAGCGTGCGACGCGCAGAACTTTTTGAAGTTAGCCACGAAGGTCTTGTTTTCCGGCGTATCGATCGACTGGAAGTAATTCCAGGCGGCCAGATGGCCGACCAGCTTTTCGGTCTCCATCGAGCGCAACTCGTCCTCGGCGACCGAGAACGCCATGATCGGGCATTTTTCGGCCGTGAGACCCTGGTTGGCGAATTCCTTGTAGAACGGAACATTGCTGTCGCCGTTGATGGTCGAGAGGATGCAGGCGTCGCCGTCCTTGGCGAATTCCTTCACCTTGGCCACGATGGTCTGGTAATCGCTGTGACCGAAGGGGGTGTATTCCTCGGCGATATTCGCCGCGGGGACGCCCTTGGCGAGAAGAAACGCCTTGAGGACTTTGTTGGCGGTGCGGGGGAAGACGTAGTCGGTGCCGAGCAGGTAGAACTTGGTCTTGCTGCCGCCCTCTTTGCTCATCATATATTCCGCGGCGGGAATCAATTGCTCATTGGGGCTGGCGCCGGTGTAGAAGATGTTATGGCTTTGTTCCTCGCCCTCGTATTGGACGGGGTAAAAGAGCAAGCCGCCGCCGTAGGGGTTTTCTTCGGGGGTATACTTGGCTTCAAACACCGGAAGACAGGACTTGCGGCTAACGCTGGTCCAGCAGCCGAAGGTCACGGCGACTTTGTTCTGGACGATCAACTGCTTGGCCTTCTCGGCGAACAGCGGCCAGTTCGAAGCGGGATCGACGACGACGGGTTGGATCTTGTATCCCATGACGCCGCCCTTGGCGTTGATCTCTTCGACGGCCATCAGCACGACGTCGCGCAGCGACGTTTCGGAGATGGCCATCGTTCCCGACAGGGAGTGGAGCACGCCGATCTTAACGACCTTTTCGTCGGCATGAACCCATGCCGACAGACTCAACAGGGCCACGAAACTACAGAGCAATATTCTCTTCATCGATCCCGATCCTTTCCCGATTTTAAATGGTGCGATTTCCCAAAGCCCGCGCCCGGGAACTTTCCTGCCTTCACAAAGCGCGTGCCATTGGATCGGGACGCGATGCTTTGCGCAGATGAACGGTCGATGGGTTTGATACTGCCACATCCGTAGGCAATGGCTCGCGGCGCGTCGAAATGAACGGCGGTTTTTTCGAGCGGAAAGGTGTCGCCGAATCAGAACGCAAATGATCTTGAGCGCATCAAGTGTTCATTTTGCAACAGGGGCGACGCGCCGGATGTGAGAAATGATTTCGTCCAGGCCGACCCCGTTCTTCACCTGGGCAAAGACAAACGGGCCTTGGCCGCGCATGGCGCGGGCATCGCGGTCCATGACATCGAGGTCCGCGCCGACGGCGGCGGCGAGATCGGTTTTGTTGATGACCAGCAAATCGGATTGCGTGATACCCGGCCCCCCTTTGCGCGGGACCTTGTCGCCGCCGGCGACGTCGATGACGTAAATGCTATAGTCGGCCAACTCCCGGCTGAAATGGGCGGCGAGATTGTCTCCGCCGCTTTCGATTAACAACAGTTCGGGCTTGAAGCGCTGGTGCAGGTCCTCCAGCGCAAGCAGATTTGCCGAGATGTCTTCGCGAATGGCCGCATGCGGGCATCCGCCGGTCTCGACGGCTCGAATCCGCTGCGGATCCAGCGCTCGATGCCGGACAAGAAACTCTCCGTCTTCTTTCGTGAAAATATCATTCGTGACGGCGCACAAGCCGGTCGTTTCGCGGAGGGCGAGGCATAAGGCGAGCATCAGCGCCGTTTTTCCGCTTCCGACGGGACCGCCCACGCCGACGGTAAACGCGCGGGCGGAATAATCGCGACCGGGCCGCGGGCGCTCCCGAAACTCATAGCGGCCGGGATGATCCCAGCGGTCATGGGTGTGGTCGGACGGCGGAGCGGGCGGTTGCATCATCATGCGACTCCATCAATTATCGTTTTCCATAGCGGCGCCGATGCGATGATCCACGTCGAAAATGCGCAGATGATTCGCGTGGCGTTCTTGAATGCGCGTCGCGCTTTGCCGCGCCTGTCTAGCGAGAGTCGTTTCATCCGGGCGTACCGTGCATCACTCGTCAAACGCCCCGCAAGCGGAGCCGCTATGAATAAACGATGCTCTCGGCGTTTTTCAGGCTGCTGGATCGTCTGCGCGTTTATAATAGCGGTCCCGTTTGCGGGACGTGTTCCGCGACCACGGCTTGCGATACTAACACGACAAATGCGCTAACTCTGAAACAATCTCGAATACAGCCGATCGTGCGTTCCCTGCAACAGGTCCATCAGCGGCGCCGGCTGAGCTGCATCTTCGGCCGCGATCGAAAGGGCAAGGCTCACCATCGTCTCGGCATAGATCGCGGCGCGATGTTGCAGGGCTTGGGCTTCGAGAGGTCCGACGATCCCCAGCCGCACCGCCGAAGAGATCGACGACCGCACCGAAAGAAACAGGAACAGACGCACGGTTTGCTCCAACGCCAGATCCAGCCTTCGACAAGCCGCGCCAAATGCCGGCGATAGATGGCAATGGCTCCGGTCTTTCCGCACATCGGCCGCCCATCGTGAGATCGACGGATCGAAGAAAATTCTGGAAACCGCCAGCACAAAAGCCTGTCCTTGCGCCCGGCTCGCGCGATTGGCCACATGATTGGACAACAGCGCATCGCACAGCGCATCGAGTTGTTCAAATCGATCGGGACAGCGGTAAGCGGCCGCGACGAAAGGGGCCGTGCCGCGAGCGGATTGATTTAATTGGCATCGAATCAACCCATCCAGCGCGGCGCCGGAATCGATTCGCCGGTGTTGCCACGCGGCTTCCAGACCGTTGGAATGGGCAAAACCGCCTGCGGGGAACGCCGAGTCGCACAGTTGAAAAATAAGCCAATCCGAAACCGCCAAATCCTCTCCCGTCTGTTCCCATTGCAACACTTGCAGCGCCGCATCCCGATTACTTCGTACGCACAAAAAATTCAAAGGCTCGGTGTTTAAGCAGAAAACGGCCCAAAAACCGAGCTATATCTAAGCGGCATGATTCTTGTTCTGCAAACCGCGTGCAGAGGAATTCGCGCAAGCCCCATATAAGCCAGGTCTGCCTCGTCGCAATGGTGATCTTCGCCATCGCGGGCGTGGGTTGTAGTGCGCAGCACGAGCCCTCCGGGCCGACCTCGGCCCCGTCAGTGGCGCCGCCCCGATATGGGCTGGCGGCGGAACGGGCCGTCGTCGCGTTGGGTCGCCTTCGCCCCGTTTATTCGGGGCAGGCGGCGGTGCATGTGTCGCCGTCGATCATCCCCACGGCCTGTTCCTGGAGCGACGGTACGATCTGTCTCTCGACCGGGCTTTTGCGAATACTCGACGATGACGAGATCGCCGCCGCCATCGCCCACGAACTGGGCCACCTGACGGGCGGCCCCGGCGACCGTCCTCAGCAAACGCACGCGCTGGGCGGCGGGTCGTACGAAGATCGAGAACAGCAGGCCGACGCGATCGCGGTGGTGATCTTGCGTCGCAGCGGCATCTCGCCGACAGTGTTGGCGCGCGTCCTGACGATCGTTCGCGATGCGCCGCAAACCCGCGCGGAACTTCGCCCGGCGATCACCCAGCGCATCGCGCTATTGCCTAAGGAATGACGAGTCATTTTATGTTGTGCGAGCGCGTGCTGGGAAATCTTGATGCCAACCCAACCGAATTTTCCAACCCGCCGCGGCGGATCGATGAATTGGAGCTGAACTGGTGGGAGTTGGACAGACGCGCCTTGCGCAAAAACACGCGCGGCGGATTTGACGTGCGCGTGCTGCTTCCGATAAACAAGTTCCTTGCCGGCGGCGACGTAATCTACGACGACGGCGAAATGCTCGTCACGGTGCGGGTCGCCGAATGTGAAGTCCTCGTCCTAAAGCCGCGCGATCCTTTCGAGATGGGATCCGCGGCGCTGGAAGTGGGCAATCTGCACGCGCCGGCGGAGGTGGTCGGAAACGAAATTCTGGTCGTCGCGGACGGTCCGGTCGAGGCGGCCATCGTCGCCCTTGGAATACCGTTCGCGCGGACCATCCGCCGGCTGCACCCGCGACGATGCGCGGGCATGCCTGCTCTTGCCGTGAGGGCCACGCTGGAAATCGGCGCCGCGGGACGGACGTAAATGGCGGGTCGCCGTGCTCGTCATGCAACAATCGGTCGCTTTAACAGTCACAATCGATTCGGACGCTTCTCTTATGGCAAAACTCGGTTCCAGCGATGCGTTCACCATTCAAACTCTTGCCGCTCGCTACCGCTCCGGAGAGCTTGATCCCATCCAGGTCGCCGAAGAATGTCTGCGGCGAATCGAGGCGCACGGCGATCCGGCCGTCTGGATCACCCGTTTCAATCGCGATGAGGTGATCCAACAGGCGCGAGCCGCCCACGCGAGAATCGCGGCGGGGGAATTGCAGCCGTTGCTCGGGATTCCGTTTGCGATCAAAGACAACATCGACGTGGCCGGTCATCCGACGACCGCCGCGTGTCCGGCCTTCGCGCATCTGCCGGCTCGGACGGCGACCGCGGTCGACCGTTTATGCGACGCCGGCGCGGTGCTGGTGGGCAAGACCAATCTCGATCAATTCGCCACCGGCTTGGTCGGTACGCGGTCGCCGTACGGCACGCCGCGAAACCCGTTCGACCCATCCTACATTCCGGGCGGATCAAGCTCGGGGTCGGCGGTGGCGGTATCGACGGGATTGGTGGCCTTCGCCCTGGGGACCGATACCGCTGGATCGGGACGCGTGCCGGCGGCGTTCAACAACATCGTCGGACTTAAGCCGACGCGCGGACGCATCAGCGCCGCCGGCGTCGTACCCGCCTGTCAATCGCTCGATTGTGTTTCGGTCTTCGCGTTGACGTGCTCGGACGCGGCGGCGGTGATGGACGTCGCCGCCGGTTATGATCCGCAGGATATTTACAGCCGCGAAACCGCAACGCTCCCGTCGGCGCCGGCGTTGCCCGAGCGGTTTCGATTCGGAATCCCGGCGGACGATCGCCTTAAATTCTTCTCCGATTCCGGCGCCGAGGCATTATATAAGGAATCCGTCGGGCGGCTCGAGGCGCTAGGAGGAACTGCGGTCGTCATCGATTTTGCTCCGTTCGCCGACGCCGGGATGTTGCTATACGACGGGCCGTGGGTGGCCGAGCGCGTTTCGGGGTTGAGGGAGTTCGTCGCCAACGACGCCGATTCGGTCCTTCCGATCACGCGCGGTATTTTACATTCATCGCGCCGATTTGATGCCGTGGCGGCGTTCGACGGGCTTCACGAGCTTCGCGCTTTTCAACATCTGACGGCGCCTGAATGGGCAAAGATGGACCTTCTGTTCCTCCCCACCGCCGGGACCATTTATACTTTGGCGGAAGTGGAAGCCGATCCGCTGCGCCGCAACGCAAACCTCGGTTATTACACTACGTTCATGAACCTGCTGGACTTGTGCGGCGTTGCCGTTCCCGGCGGGCTTCTCGGTAATGGGTTGCCGTGGGGCGTAACGCTGGTCGGGCAGGCCGGCCAGGAACAGACGCTTCTTGACCTTGGCGATCGACTGCATCGGAGCGGCAAAATCGGGCTTGGGGCGGCGCAGTATTCCTTTCCGCCGCCGGCGCCGATTGGCACGCCGGCGGCCCCTCTCATTAAGCTGGCGGTTGTCGGGGCGCATTTGTCGGACCAGCCGCTGAATCATCAACTGACGAACTTAGATGCCCACTTGTTGCAGACATGCAAAACGGCCAGTTGTTACAAACTGTTCGCGCTGGCCAATGTTCAACCGCCCAAGCCGGGTCTGCAACGAACCAGCGATCAAAGCGGCGCCGCCATTGAAGTCGAGGTCTGGGAAATGACGGCCGAGGCATTCGGGAAATTCGTCGCCTCTGTTCCGCCGCCGATGGTGATCGGAACGGTTCGGCTCGAGGATAACCAGGAGGTTAAGAGCTTCTTGTGCGAACCGTACGCCATCGCCGGGGCTCGCGATATTACCCATCTCGGCGGTTGGCGAAATTTCCTGCGCTCGCAATAACGTCGGTTCCCTGCGCTTGGCTTACCCTTTGCGAATGGAAGGGCGCGGCGCAACGGGCGCTCGTTATCAGCCGTTTCACCTGGCTGTCTTGCCTATTTTTTTTGCATCAGGTCGAGGAATGAGCGGAGTTGCCTTTAGAGTGGGCCGTGGCGCGGTCTTTCACAATCTCGTGGCGGCGGGAATTTCATTGGGCGGCGTCGCCCTTTCCCTTGTGCTTTTTGTTTATGCGCGGGCATGGGAACGCCAGAACATCCGTGCCGATCTGGACGTGCGCGCCCACCAGCGGATGGAACTGGTCGAAAGCAAAGTGCTGCGATCGACCGAGGTTCTTCACGGTCTGGCGGCGTACTTTGAAACGCAGCGCGACGTCAGCCGTCAGGAATTCGCCACTTTCGTGCGCGGGGCGCTGGATCGGCAGCCCGAGCTTTATGCCCTGTCGTGGACGCCCCGCGTTCCCAAAGCACAGCGCAAGTCATATGAGGCCAAGGCCCGCGCCGATGGGTTATTGGACTTTGGTTTTACGGCACTCGATTCGAAAGGGAAGCTCGTCGCCGCCGGCGAAGCCGACGAATATTATCCCGTTTACGACATCGAGCCCGGCGGCCGCAATCAGCTGGCGCTGGGTTTTGACCTGGGTTCCAATGCGATCCGCAAAGCCGCGCTTCGGCAGTCGTTTCTCACCGGGAAACCAGCCGCGACTCCGCCGATGCAACTCGTCCAGGGTGTCGGCAATGGCTTGGAACATGGCCTGGGGTTTCTCGTCTGCATGGTCGTCAACGACAATCCTCCCGCGGCCGGCGTCCCCCGATTGCCGCCGATGGGATACTGCTCGGCGGTCTTCGGCGTCGAAGATCTGCTGGGAGCGTCCGCCGATGGCCTGCAGGAAGAGGGCATCGATTTCCTGCTGACCGATTCTTCTCCCGGCGCAGCCGCGATCATGCATCGACCGGCCGAAGGGAAAATCTCCAAATTCGCGTCGTCGGTCACGCTCGAAGTCGCCGGCCAAAGCTGGACATTGCGTTTGCGGCCGACGGAGCAATTCGTCGCCGCTCATTCGAGCGATCACGCCCTTGTCATTCTCAGCGGCGGATTTGCGATCAGCGCTTTGCTTGGCGGCTATGTTTTGCGCGGGATGCGGCAAAGGTCGGCCGTCGAGCGGCGCGTGAGGGTTCGGACGGCCCAGTTATTGCGCCAGGTCGGCGAACGGCGGCGGGCCGAGGACGCGGCCCGCGTCGCCGAGGCGAACTATCGCGAGATATTCGAGAATTCCGTCGAAGGTATTTTCCAAACCACGCCCGACGGACGTTATTTGCGCGCCAACCGCGCGCTGGCTCGCGTCTACGGGTACGAGACGCCCGAAGCGTTGATCGCGCACCTGGCGGACATCGCCGTGCAACTTTACGTGCAATGCGGACGGAGAGAAGAATTCATCGACCAGATTCAGCGCTACGGATCGGTCTCCGATTTTGAATCGCAGGTCTATCGGCGGGACGGGTCAATCACGTGGATTTCGGAAAATGCCCGCGAAGTGCGAGACGCTACCGGGCAGGTCGTTTATTACGAAGGCATGGTGGTCGATATCGCCCGCCGTAAGCAGGCCGAAGATTCCCTTAAACGGGCGCGGCAGGAACTGGAACACCGGGTTCGAGAGCGGACGGCGGAGTTGGCGTGCACGAACGAGGCGCTGCAGGGAGAGATTCTGGTGCGGCAGGAGGCTGAAGAAGCCGCCGCCGCCGCCAGCCGCGCCAAAAGCGAATTTCTCGCCAGCATCAGCCACGAAATTCGTACGCCGATGAACGCGATTCTCGGTTATGCTCAGCTTCTGCATCGCGACCGGGCCCTGGGCGGCGGCCAGCGCGACGCCGTCGAAACGATCATGAACAGCGGCCGGCATCTCATCGAGCTGATCGACGACGTGCTGGACATTTCAAAGATCGAAGCCGGCCGGGCGGAAGTGCGAACCACCGACGTCGATCTGCGAGCGATGGCGGTCGGTATCGCCGGCATGTTTCGGCAAAAATGCGAGCAAAAGGGAATCGCGCTCAAGATCGAATGTCCCGGCGACCTTCCGGCTCGCGTCAAGGCCGATGAAAGCAAACTTCGCCAGGTTCTGATTAACCTCCTGGGCAACGCGGTTAAATTTACCCGCGACGGCTCGGTGCGGCTGCGAATTAAAGCCGGCGACCGTGAAGTGTCGGCCGATGGAACCGGTGAGACGCGCGTCTTTCGATTCGAGGTCTGCGATACCGGCGACGGAATTCCGCTCAACGCCCAGCGCCAGATTTTCGAGCCGTTCCAGCAGGGCTCGGCCGGCCGAAAATGGGGTGGAACGGGTCTGGGCCTGGCCATCGCCCGGCGGATGGTCGAACTGATGGGCGGGTCGCTGGAAGTCGATTCGACGCCCGGCGACGGCTCGCGATTTCACTTTTCGTTTGCGCTGGCGCCCGCCTCCGGCGACGCCGTGAAGCCCGGACGGCGCGAGGTGCGCGCGCTGACGCCGGGGCAAACCGTACGGGCGATGGTCGTAGACGACGTGCCGGAAAACCGGCAGGTGCTGGCGCGATTGCTGGCTCAGGTCGGGTGCGAAGTATGCACCGCCGCCAGCGGCGAAGAGGCGATGGCGATGCTGGCCACCGAAGCGCCGCAGATCGTTTTTCTCGACGTGCTCATGCCGGGAATGGACGGCATCGAAACCGCGCGCCGAATCCGGTCCGCGGCTGGTTCGACCGTTCGGATCGTCGCGACGTCGGCGTCGGCGTTCACGCACGAACTGGAAGGGTATCGCGCGTCGGGGTTCGAAGCGGTCGTATCCAAACCCGTGCGATGCGATCGGCTTTACGAATGCCTCACGATACTGCTCGGAGCGAAATTCGACTGCGAGGAGCAGACCGAGACCGCCAATTCAAAAGGCGCGTACATGGACGGCGAATTGCTGCCTTCGACGCTTCGCACTCGTCTTGGCGCCGCCGCCGAACTTTACAGCGTCACCGAACTTCGACAGTGCATCGAGGAAGTGGAGCGGCTTGGGCCCCAGTCGCAACCGATCGGATCATACCTGCGGCGCTGCGTTCATGATTATGACATGGGCGCGATATTGCGGCTGGTGGCCGCCGAGACGGGAGCTTCATAATGGACACTCCCGGCGACTCGCTAAACGGCGCCAAAATTCTCATCGTCGACGATACGCCGGCCAATCTCGATCTGCTGGCCCAGGTGCTCGAATCGCACGGCTGCACCGTCCTGGCCGCGCCGGGCGGAGACGTGGCGCTAAGAATCGCCGCCAGGGCCGACGTTGACCTGATCCTTCTCGACGTGCTCATGCCCGATCCCGACGGTTATGAAACCTGCCGTCGGCTGAAGACCGACGCCGCGATGCGCGATGTTCCGGTCCTGTTCATCAGCGCGAAGGACGAGGCGCAGAGCCTGGTGGACGGTTTCGCGGCCGGCGCGGTGGACTACATCGCAAAGCCGTTTCAAGCCGAGGAAGTCGTGGCGCGCGTCGGAACGCATCTGCGGGTCTCCAAGCTCACCCGTGCCCTGCGCGAGAAGAACGCGGAGCTCGAACGCCAATCGGCCGACCTGACGGCCTCCAACGAGAAACTTCGCGAAGAAATGCGCCGCCGCGCCTCGGCGGAAAATGCGCTGCAAGCCGCCGACGAGCGGCTTTCCAGCCTCAGCGATCGCGAGGCCGAGCGGTGGGGAATCGCCGGCTTGATCGGGCGCAGCCGAACCATCAACCGCATTGTCGAAGAAGTGAAACGGCTTCAGAATTTCGGGTCGGTCAACGTCCTGGTAACGGGCGAAAGCGGCACCGGCAAAGAACTCGTCGCCCGCGCGTTGCATTTCGGCAGCAACCGCTCCAAAGGACCGTTCATCGCCGTTAACTGCGTCGCGATTCCCGAGGAACTTGCCGAATCGATGCTCTTCGGCCACGTCCGCGGCGCCTTCACCGGCGCCACCATGGACCGCAAGGGATATTTCGAGATGGCGCACGGCGGCACGCTTTTCCTCGACGAGATCGGCGACATGCCGGTCACGCTCCAGGCCAAATTGCTCCGCGTCTTGGAAGACGGATGCGTCACGCCGCTCGGCTCGACGCGCGAGCGCAAGGTCGACGTGCGAATCGTCGCGGCGACCAACGCCAACCTCGCCGCGCAGATCGATTCCGGCGCCTTCCGCCAGGATCTCTATTTTCGATTGGCCCAGTACACCGTTTCCGTTCCCCCGCTGCGCGAGCGCCGCGACGACGTCCCGCTGCTCGCTCAGCATTTTTTACGGCTTTTCGCCGCGGAAATGGGAATTCCAAGCCCGACCCTCGACGCCGCGGTAATGCGCGTCCTTGCCGAGCATCCATTCCCCGGCAACGTGCGGGAATTGAAAAACGTCATCGAACGCGGATTGATCGAAAGCGGCGGATTGCACGTTCGCATTGAACACCTGCGACTTGGACACGGCCCGTCCTCCGGGGCGTTGGTGAATGTCCAGCCGAAAAAATCGCCGGAGGAGACCGCCGCCCCGATGGGGGAACTGCCGTTGAACCTCGAAGCGGCGGAAAACATGCTCATCCGTCGCGCGTTGGCCGAGACAGGCGGAAATATCGCCGAAGCCGCCCGGCGCCTGGGCGTCAATCGCACCCGAATCTACCGCAAGCTGAGCGAAACCAACGCGACCGCGGAGTGATTTCTCCAACGACCCGCCAAACGAGCGAAGCACTCCTTCTGGATTCGCCGTCCCGTATGAACGGCGACGAACCCATCCTGAGTGCTTCGCGACGCGGTTTTGGTGCCCGGCAAGTCTCGGCGAAAATTCCGCGCGTTTTTAACGGCCTATCGGAATGACGATGCGTGCATTCCCAACCGAATACATCGGGCCGGCTTGCTGCTGCCAAGCGTGCAATGTCTGGCGATATTGGCTCTCTTCGCCGGTCAGCGCGTAGGACGCGGGGGCCGGACGAAGGTCGGGAATTTGTATGTAGCCGCCCTGGCCGGCGGTGACGGTTTGCAGCGGCAGGCGGTTGCCGTTGGTGACCTGGTCGGCGTTGCAAAACGACGCTGCGGCACTGGCTGCAATTGCGATCAATGCAATCTTCGCGGCGCGTGCGCTGATGAATCGAGTTCCCATCTGACGTTTCCTTTCACCTGGGCGTTGGGCATTGACGCCTTCCGCCGGTCTACTGGGTGCTCTGCCGGGACCCTCCCAGTGTTGCACCTGTAACAGACGGTACGCCTGTCACACCACCGCTGGCAAGCGGAAAACAGGAAATTTATCACAAATCCATCTGCCGTCGGGTGTTGCGAATTCTGAATTCGATGGCACGGACATTGATCTATAGGACGTCGGCCGGCGATCGCCGGCCGGGTTTGCGGGCTTTTCAGGGATCACAACTGCCTGTTCAACAATCAGGGAAAGGTCAAACGGAAATGGCACAGGGCATCATGTCTAGAGCGGCATTGGTTGGGAAAAACGGCGTGGGTAAAACTTTGGCGCTCGCGGCCGCGACGGCGGTATTGGCGTTTGTGCCGGCGATGGCGCGGGCGCAGGAGGACTATACGCCCAGCGCCGACGCGCTGTCGCTTTCGCCGGCGGCCGATCGTGTCGCGAGCGACGCGACCAAGGCGCCGGGCGAGGCGGAGGAGCTGCCGCGTTATTTTGACGCCGCGCCCCCTGCCGTCGAGCAGCCGAACATTCACGGGTTCTTCTCGTCCCCCTTCAAGACCGCCTACGTCACCCCTCGCGGCCTGGTCGTGCAGGATAAGGGATTGGTCTGGCAGCCGATCGTCGGATTGGTCTTCCCGCTGGGCGACTTCGGCCCGCTGAAAAACGTCGCGTTCGTCGGCGGCATCTGGAACAGCGTGGATACCTACGAAGCCAGCGCCAATCCATCCACCGGCCCCTGGGACGAAATGGACACGTTCGCGAGCTTCAGCGGAACCGTCGCGGGCGCCGTCTCGCTCAACCTCACCTACGGCGAATGGAATTCTCCCGAACACGCATTCGTCGTCGAGCACAATCTTGACCTCAAGATCAGCTACGACGACAGCAAAATGTGGGGGTCCACCGGCTTTGCCTTGAATCCTTACGTCGATTGCTGGTGGGCGATCTCCGGGAGCTCGACAGTTATTCTCGGTCGTCACGGCGGCACCGGATACTTCGAGCCGGGCATCTCACCGACGTTCTCCATCAAGGCGGTTCCGGACTATCCCCTGACAATCACGGTTCCCATGTACTTCTCGATCGGCGACGCCGGTTACTGGGACGCCACGCGCACGTACACCAGCTCGATCTTCGGGCTTGCGTCGATCAGCGTGAATCTCTCGGTCCCGTTGAGCTTCATCCCCACGCGGTACGGCCACTGGCATGCCGACGCGGGCGTAACCTATGACTACCTCATCAATGACTCGCTGCTGCATGCCGGTGAATTGGCCAGCGGCAACAACAATCACAACGTGGTGATTGGATCGCTCGGTTTTGGCGTCAACTTCTGACGTCAATCCAAAGAGCGGGCGAAACGACCATCATCAACAAGGAAACCTTCCATGAACATTGTTCATTCGCTTCGATCATGCGTGCGCGGCGGCGCATGCATGGCATTGGCTAGCATGCTAATCGCCGGCGCCGGCTGCGATAAGAAAACGGATACGGCGGCGAGCAGCTCGGCCGAATCGTCCGGAAAGCCGACGACCGTCGGATTTATCTACGTCGGAACCAAGGACGACAACGGGTACAACCAGGCCCACTACGACGGCGAACTGGCCGTGAAGCAGATCCCCGGCGTCAACGTCATCGACGCCGAGAAAATCCAGGAGAACAAGGACTGCCAGCAGACCATGTCCACCATGATCGAGCAAAGCGACGCGACGATTATCTTCGCCACGTCGTTCGGCTACTTTAATCCCCACGTAAAGGAAGTCGCCGCCAAGTATCCGAAGATCACCTTCCTGCATGCCGGCGGCATGTTGAAGGACGGCGATCCGAAGAACATCGGCACCTATTTCGCCTATATCGACGAACTTGAGTACCTATGCGGAATGGCCGCGGGAGCGGCCACGAAAACCGGGAAAATGGGCTATGTGGCGGCTAAGCCGATCACGCCTGTTCTCCGGGACATCAACGCGTTTGAGCTTGGCGCCAAGTCGGTCAATCCCAACGCCACGCTGACGGTCATCTTCACCGGCGACTGGTTCCTGCCTACCAAGGAAGCCGACGCCGTGACCACTTTGGCCGACCAGGGCATCGACGTCATCTCCGGGCACATCGACAGCCCCAAGGCGATCATCCAGACCGCCGAGAAACGCGGCCTGTATTCCTGCGGCTACCACTACAATGGGGCGTCGCTGGCTCCCAAGGGCTATCTCACCGGCGCCGAGTGGAACTGGGGACCGATGTACGTCAGGTTCGTCAATGACATCAAGGCGGGCAAAGGCCTGCCGCACAATTTCATGGGCGATCTTAAAGACGGATCGGTGAAGTTGTCTCCCTACGGCCCGGCCGTCACGGAGGCTTCCAAGGCGAAAATCGAAGCCGTCAAGGCGGACATGATCGCCGGGAAATTCCAGATGTTCAAAGGTCCGCTCAAGGACAACACCGGCAAGGAAATCATGAAGGCCGGCGAAGGCCTTGACGATCAGGACGGCAAGTTGTGGGGCATGGATTATCTTGTCGAAGGCGTTATCGGCAGCACCAAGTAAGTGTTCCGTCTCCCTCTCCCCGCACGCACGCCCGCGCGGGAGAGGGACGGAGCATCGCCGCTGATCCCGGCGTTCCGGGAGCGGGTCAGGCTGACAGGCTCTTCTTTCCGCAACATGGGAAGAGCCTTCATCAAGGCCACTCCCGGAACGCCGGGATCCGGGCTTACGCCAAGGAATTATCATGACGCTGCCGTACGTTTCGCGTCCGACGCTGGTCTTCCGAGCCAAACGCCTCATTCCCGCGTCATTCGTCGACGCCATTATTATTTCGACGGCGGCGATGATCATCTCATTGGCGCTGTTCGGCCTGTTCGTGATGCTCTCGGGCGTCAATCCGTTCGACGTCTATCACTTCATGTATAAAGGGGCGTTCGGAAACGCCTACGCGTGGCGCAATACGCTGATTCACGCCGCCCCGCTGCTTCTCACGGCGCTTTGCGTCGCCCTCCCGGCACGGGTCGGGATGATGATCATCGGCGGGGAAGGCGCGGTCGTGTTAGGCGGCTTGATGGCGGCGCTGGTCGGCCACCTCATAACCAACGCTCCATCGCTGCTCGTGCAGATCGCCATGATCGCGTCCGGAATGATCCTCGGCGGATTGTGGATCGCCGCCGCGGGCGCGCTGCGTCAATACCGGGGCGTCAACGAAACAATCAGCAGCTTGCTGATGAGCTATATCGCGATCGCTATCTTGAACCATTGCGTCGAGGGACCGATGCGCGATCCTCAGAGCCTGGATCATCCCTCGTCGTTTTTCATCGGAGCGGCAAACATGCTGGGGAACATCCCCGGCACCGAAGTTCATGTGGGATTGCTTTTTGGAATTATCGCCTGCGTCTTTTCCTGGGTCTTGATGGATCACACCACGCACGGCTTTGCGACCAGCATCGTCGGCGGCAATCCGCGGGCCGCGAAGGTGGCTGGGCTTTCCATCGCAAAATATTCGCTGGCGGCCTGCTTCCTTGGCGGCGCGTTTGCCGCCCTGGCGGGCGTGGTCGAAGTGGCGGCGATCCACGGCCGGGCCAACGACAGCCTCGCCGCCGGGCTGGGATACGCCGGCATTTTGGTCGCGTTTGTCGCGCGGCAAAATCCGCTGGCCATCATTCCCGTCGCCATTCTCCTCGGCGGAGTGTCGGCGAGCGGAGACCTGCTTCAGATGAAGCTCAAGTTGAGCAGTGCCAGCGTTCAGGTCTTTCAGGGAATATTGTTCCTGGTCATTCTCGGATTAGATACGTGGGCGGGCCGGCTGAAAGAGGTCCGCCATGCCTGGTTCGCCAGGCCGATCGACTGGATGCTGGAGTCGATGAGCAAGAAACCAATTACCACGGGAGCGGCCCATGCCAGTGTCAATTCCTGAATCGGGGGTCGGATATTGGGGCGTTCCGCTGGCGATCCTTTCCGGCGCCATCCGCAACAGCACGCCGTTCATTTTCGTCAGCCTCGGCGAAACGCTTACCGAGCAAAGCGGCCGCATCAACCTCGGCCAGGAAGGCACGCTGGTCATGGGCGCCATGGCCGGCTTTGGCGTCTCGTACCTGACGGCCCAACATTTTCCCGCCGCCGGCAATGCGCTTGGACCATGGCTGGGCGTTTTGGCGGCGGGGATCGCGGCGTCGATATTGGGCGTGCTTCACGCCTGGCTTTGTTCGCAGCCGCGCGTGAACGACATCGCAGTCGGTATCGGCATCATGATCTTTGGCACGGGGCTGGCGTTTTACCTGGGAAAGCCGTTCATCGAGCCGGCCGCGCCTCAGTTGCCCGCCATCAACTTTGGATGGTGGAGTCATTCCGAACAGGTGCGAGCGGCGTTAACGATCAACTGGCTGTTTTTCGTGGGCGCGGCACTGGCCCCGATCATGTACTGGTGGCTGAAAAATACGCGATGGGGATTGATCGTTCGCACCGTCGGCGAGAGTACCGACGCCGCCCGGGCGATGGGATACTCGGTCAACGCGGTTCGCATGTACGCGACGGCGGCCGGGGCGTTTTTGGCGGGGATCGGGGGTTCATTCCTTTCGCTCTATTGGCCGGGCAGTTGGAACGAAGGCCTCAGCAGCGGGCAAGGATTGATGGCCGTCGCGCTGGTGATCTTCGCGCGGTGGAATCCAATTTATTGTCTTTTTGCCGCGTTGTTGTTCGGAGGCGCCAAGGCGCTGGGTCCGGCGCTGCAATCGATCGGCGTCAGCAAAGGACATTATCTGTACGATGCCGCCCCGTACTTTTTAACGCTGTTGATTATGATAACGACCTGCTCGGCCAGTCGAAGCCTGGCCGGAGCGCCCGGGGAATTGGGCCGGGCGACGGCGTAACAAAAACCGCGATAGACCGCGGCACAGTCGTCTGGGCCCTATTGAAAAGACGGAACGCGTGCTTCGGAGAATTCGGCGATCTGAACTCTTGACAGTCATGACAACCAAATTTATCAAATCAGACCCCTATCCCTGGCCCTACAACGGCGATTTGCGCCCTGAAAATACCGCTCTGATCGTCATCGACATGCAAACCGATTTCTGCGGCAAGGGCGGATACATCGAGCTTCTCGGCTACGATATTTCCCTGACCCGCGTCGTCATTGAGCCGATCAAAAATCTCCTGACCGCCATGCGCAAGGCCGGCTACCACATCCTCCACACCCGCGAAGGCCACCGCCCCGACCTGGCCGACCTTCCGCCCAACAAACGGTGGCGATCGAGAAAATTCAGCACGATCGCCGGCATCGGCGACGCCGGTCCCTGCGGGCGGGTGCTTGTTCGCGGCGAGCCGGGGTGGGATATCATTCCCGAGCTCTATCCCGAGCCTGGAGAGACCATCATCGATAAGCCGGGAAAAGGATCCTTCTGCGCGACTGATCTCGATCTGATCCTTCGCCAGCAGGGCATCGCCAACATCGTCCTGACCGGCATTACGACCGACGTCTGCGTGCACACCACGATGCGCGAGGCCAACGACCGTGGCTATGAATGCGTGTTGCTCGAAGACTGCTGTGCGGCCACCGATCGCGGCAATCACGAAGCCGCCGTGAAAATGGTGAAGATGCAGAACGGCGTCTTCGGCGCCGTTTCCAATTCGGCTGATTTCATCAAGGCAATCGCATGACTATGACCCAGGAAACGCCCATGCCCGCGGCCCCCGCCGTCAAGGCGCCCGGATTGTCGGCCATCGGCATCACGAAGAAATTCGGATCGCTGCTCGCGCTGGATAATGTGTCGATGACCGTGCGTCCCGGCGCCTTGCACGCGCTGCTCGGCGGAAACGGCGCGGGAAAAAGCACGCTCGTCAAGTGCATCATGGGCTACTATCTGCCCGATACCGGACAGATCAGCCTCGGGGAAAAACCGGTCGTCATCCGCAATCCGCGCGAGGCGCTCAAGCTTGGCATCGGCATGGTTTATCAGCACTTTACGCTGGTGCCGAACATGACCGTCGCCGAAAACCTGGTGCTTTCGCGCGGCAACGTCCCGGCGATCATCGACTGGAAAAAAGAATACGCCGACCTCCGCGCGTTCATGAAAACCACGCCGTTTTTCATTCCGATCGGCGCCAAGGTTTCGTCGCTGGCGGCCGGTCAAAAACAGAAACTGGAAATCTGCAAGCAGCTTTACCTGAAGAACAAAGTATTGTTCCTCGACGAACCGACCAGCGTGCTCACACCCGGCGAAGCCGACGAGCTGCTCACCATGCTCAAGGAGCGGACGACCGCCGGCGACCTGACCGTGCTGATGATCACGCACAAGTTCCGCGAGGTGATGAAATTCGCCGACGAAGTGACGGTACTTCGGACCGGCAAATTCGCCGGCAAGGGATTGGTAAAGGAACTGACGCCGACGGATATGTCGGCGATGATGATCGGATCGGAAACGACCCGAACCGCCGCCCGCGATAACAAGCCGCGCGGGGAATCACGGCTGCATATCAAGGGCCTGCATGCGCTGGACGACATCGGCCTCAAAGCGCTGGAGGATCTCAATCTCCACGTTCATTCCGGGGAGATCGTCGGCATCGCGGGCGTATCGGGAAACGGGCAAAGCAAGCTGGTCGAGGTGCTGGCCGGCCAGCGGGGCGCCGAGTCGGGCGGCATCGACGTGCACGGCGAAGCGTACGGCGCCACGCGCGAGGAAATCCGCCGCCATAAGGTCAATTGCCTGCCGGAAGAGCCGCTGAAAAATACCTGCGTGGGCGCCATGAGCGTGGCACAGAACATGGCGATGCGGAATTTTGACAGTCACCCGCATTCGATGCTCGGATTTCTGCTGAACAAGCCGTCGATTCGCCGGGCGGCCGAGGATCTTATTTTTCGCTATCGCGTTAAAACCCCGACTCCGGAGACGCCGATCCGGAATCTCTCCGGCGGCAACGTGCAGCGCGCCGTCCTGGCGCGCGAATTGTCGGAGGAAGTCGAAGTGCTGATCGCCGCCAATCCGTGTTTCGGCTTGGATTTCGCGGCGGCGGCGGAAATCCGCGCCCAGATCATCGAGGCGCGAAACCGCGGGGCGGCGGTCCTTCTCATCAGCGAAGACCTCGACGAAGTATTCGAGCTATCGGACCGCATCGTGGTCATGTTCCATGGGAAATTCGTCTACGAAACGACCGCCGCCGAAGCGGATATAGCCATCATCGGCCGGCACATGGCGGGCCATGGGGAGAGCGCCGAAGCGCCCGCCGCCGCCGAGACGGCATAGAACGATCCGATTCGCCAGTCTGCGCGAGGCGTCAGATGCCCCGTCACCAAATCGGCGTCCGGAAGCTGTTTTCCGGCGTCGAAACAGACTACGCTGCACGGCGGTTGAGGCACGGGGCGCCATCGCGGCGGGACGTGCGCTTCAACGGAGTGAATCAACGCGCTGGAGGAAATGGATGGACAAGGCTCTGAACGCAGGCGGCCCGCTCGAATGGACCAACATCTTTCAACTGCCCGACCTGGCGGGCGCCAATTGGGAGCGTTTCCGTGAGGGAATTGAAATCCATCGGCTCTACGAATCCGGCGACGGACCCAGCGCAGCCTTGCTCCGTTACGCGCCCGGCGCCTCCCTGCAACGGCACATTCATCGCGGACACGAACATATTCTCGTGCTTCGCGGCTCGCAGATCGACGACGCCGGCGAGCACTCCGCCGGCACGCTTCTGGTCTATATGGCCGGTTCTTCGCACGCCATCACCAGTCCAGGCGGATGCGTGGTTCTGATAATCTGGGAACGTCCGGTCGCCTTCGTTCCCGTTCAAAAACTCGAGGAGGTCGCCATTGAAATCCCCTGACCAACCGGCAGATTCCAGCCCTGCGTTCCCTCGTTCCACGGGGCCGATACTTACCCATAACGCGTTGTTCGGGTTGGTTCTGTTCCTGATCTACCTGGCCATTTACCTGGGGTTTATCGTCCTCAGCGCGTGGGCCAAGGATTTCATGGGCCGACCAAGCATCGGCGGGCTTAACGTCGCCGTCATCTACGGGCTGACGCTCATCCTGGCCGCGTTTGTTCTCGCCATAATTTATATGACCTTCTGTAAATCCGATCCGCCCGCCGTCCCCGATCTCACCGAAGGCCAATTAGCCGAAGAGGCGCAAAAGGAGGAAGGAAGCGCATGAAATACGACTTTTCCCTGATGGCGTTCCTTGTCTTTGCGTTTTTCGTCGGCATCGTGCTGGCGATCAGCTTTTACCTCGGCCGAAAGGCGCGTAGCGCGTCCGGCTACTATGCCGCCCACGGACAGATTCACTGGTTCGTCAACGGAGTCGCGTTCGCCGGCGACTACCTGTCGGCCGCTTCTTTTCTGGGCATCTGCGGGATGATTGCGTTTTATGGTTATGACGGGTTCTTGTATTCCGTCGGCTTTCTCGGCGGGTGGGTGGTGGCGCTGTTCGTCATCGCCGAGCCGCTGAAACGCCTGGGCAAATTCACGTTCGCCGACGCCCTGGACGCTAAATTCAATAGTCGCGGCATCAAGCTCGCCGCCGCCATCAGCACGCTTGTCGTCAGCGTCCTTTACCTGATCCCGCAGATGGTCGGCGCCGGGACGTTGGTGCAACCGTTGCTCGGATTGCCCACCACGTTCATGGGAATGTCGAGCTTCGCCATCGGCGTTTTGATCGTCGGCATCGTGGTCATCCTGATCGTGGTAACCGCCGGAATGGTTTCCACGACGTGGGTGCAGTTCATTAAGGGATCTCTGCTGACGATCTTTTGCTTTGGCCTGACGATCATGATTCTGCATCGCGGCTTAACGGTCAGTCCCAATCCCGGGCCGCCGCAGACCCTGACCGTATCGGCCGACAAATCGCAAAGATTCGTCGACGGCAAGCCCCAAGGCCACGGTCCCGGCGAAGGGGACCTCCACCCCATCGGCACCATCGCCCACTTGCCCGGCGGCGTTACGTCCACCGGACCGCTTGGGCCGATCGACTTCATCACGACCTTGCAAAACAGCGATGTGTACGTGTGGCCCAAGAAGCTGTCAAAGCTTCCCGATGGCTCATCCGTCACAACCTACTCGCCCAAATCCGTCAAGGGCAGCGACCTGTTGCTTCCCGGCCGTTACCCGCTATTCAAGGGTGTTCGCAGCGATCACTTCATCGACAAGCTGGATTTCATCTCATTGATGCTCGCGTTGTTTTGCGGAACGGCCTCTCTGCCGCATATCCTGATTCGTTACTACACGGTCAAGGATAGTTCCGCCGCCCGAAAAAGCACCGTGGTCGGGATCGCAAGCATCGGCTTCTTTTACTTGCTCACGCTCTTGCTTGGCCTGGGCGCGATGACCAGCGGCGCCCTCGATCCGTCCGACAGCAACATGGCCGCCCCGCTGCTGGCCAAGAGCTTTGGCAACTTGCCTTTCGCGGTCATCTCCGCCATCGCGTTCACCACTGTTCTCGGAACCGTCAGCGGCTTGATCATGGCCGCCAGCGGCGCCGTGGCGCATGATCTCATGACCAGCTTTCTGAAGATCAAAATGGACGATCATCAGAAAGTGATCGCGGGCAAGGTAGTCGCCGTCGTCGTCGGGATCATCGCAATGTTGCTGGGCGTGGCGTTCAGGGAGTTTAACGTGGCCTTTCTGGTCGGATGGGCGTTTAACGTCGCGGCGTCGGCAAATCTGCCGTCCCTGATCATGTTGCTGTTCTGGCCGAAAACCACCAAGGCCGGAATCACCGCTTCGATCACCATCGGGCTTCTTGGCTCGCTTGCGTGGTTGTTATTAACCGTGCCGGCTTATACAAGCCTTTACCATCTTGACGCCAGCCGTGCCATCGCGCCATTCACTCAGCCAGGCATCGTCACGATACCGTTGGGATTCATCGTATTGGTGGTGGTGTCGCTGATGTCTCAGCCAAGCAGAAAATCACAGGGATTCGCCGTCGCGGCGAGTTGATCGCAAGCTCAGTCGCCGGAAAAAACGATGTGCGGCCAATCCAGGTTCTTCCGAACTCTCGATGACAGCCACCACGGGACAGACGCGATGGGACCGGATTAGTAGAGGAAAACCCGCCTACGGCACTGAAAAGAGCTTCGCGTGCAAATCTGTGGTGCGCCGATTCATCGAGAGTGCGGAAGAACCTCAATCCAGTGCCAGCGCTCAATTAGCGGCCGAGGAATCGCGAGCATCTGGCTCCGACCCCGTCGGATGGTCCTCGACGCAATCACTCATCCGTCACGCAACCGTCCGAGGCGCTGCGCACGGTCTTGATATATTTATGCAGCGTTCCGCGCGTAGCCTTATACGCCGGGCGTTTCCACGCGGCCCGGCGGCGGCCCATCTCCGCCTCGTCGATGCGAAGATCGATCGTTCCCTTTTCCGAATCGATCGCGATCTGATCGCCGTCGCGGGCAAGGGCGATTGGCCCTCCTTCGCTCGCCTCGGGGGTAACATGGCCGATGATAAATCCGTGCGATCCGCCGGAGAATCGGCCGTCGGTGATCAGCGCCACGTCGCCCACCAAACCCGCCCCGGCGATCGCGCTGGTCGGCGTAAGCATCTCCGGCATGCCCGGTCCCCCCTTGGGGCCTTCATAGCGAATGACGATGACGTCTCCCTTGCCGATCTTTCCAATTTCAAGACCGGTCAGCATGTCTTCTTCCGAATCGAAGACCCTGGCGACGCCGACGAACTGAGTCCCTTCCTTGCCGGTGATTTTCGCCACTGCCCCGTCGGGCGCCAGATTACCGCGAAGAATGCGGATATGCCCATCCCGCTTCAGCGGCTCATCGAACGAATGAACGATCCGCTGGCCCGCGCTGAGCCCAGGTAGATCGCTCAGATTCTCCTCGATGGTTTTTCCCGTGACCGTCATTTGCGAGCCGTCGATCACGCCCCTTTCCAGGAGCAGTTTCATCACGCCCGGCACGCCGCCCACCGCGTGAAGGTCTTCCATCACATATTTGCCGGATGGCTTGAAATCGCTCAAGAGGGGCGTTTCATCGCTCACCTTCTGCCAATCATCCACCGTCAGCGGAATGCCGAACGCCCGCGCCATGGCGATCGAGTGCAGCACGGCGTTGGTCGAACCGCCCATCACGATCGTGAGGCGCATGGCATTGATAAAGCTTTGCCGGGTGACGATGTCGCCGGGCTTGAGGTCAAGTTCGAGCAGGTTCTGGATCGCCTTGCCGCAGCGAAGACATTCGTCCATTTTTTCCGCGTCGTCGGCCGGGGTGCAGGAGGAATAGGGCAACGACAATCCCATGCACTCGATGAAAGACGACATGGTGTTGGCGGTATACATTCCCCCGCAGGCGCCGGCGCCGGGGCATGCTTTTGAAATGACGGTGCGCCGTTCTTCTTCGGTGATTTTTCCCGCGATTTTCTCGCCGTAAACTTGAAACGCCGACACGATGTCAAGTTTTTCCTCGGCGCCGCGAATCGTCGCGCAGCCCGCTCGGATAGTCCCGCCATAAACCATGATCGACGGCCGGTTCAAACGCGCCATCGCCATGACGCAGCCCGGCATATTTTTATCGCATCCGGGAATGGCCACCAGCGCGTCATACCACTGGGCCGCCATGACGGTCTCGATCGAGTCGGCGATCAAGTCGCGCGATTGCAGCGAATAGCTCATCCCCTTGGTGCCCATGGAGATGCCGTCGCTCACCCCGATGGTGTTGAATCGCATGCCGACCGAGCCGATCGCTTCCACGCCCTCTTTCACGCGGTCGCCGAGCGTCGCCAGGTGCATGTTGCACGGATTGCCTTCATACCAGACGCTGCAAATGCCGACCTGCGGCTTATTCAGATCGCTCCACGTCAAACCGGTTGCCATGAGCATCGCCTGCGAAGCCCCCTGGCTGGCTGGCTGCGTGATGCGGGAAGAAAACTTATTCAAGCGCGATTCGGTGGCGGTATTCATATTCATTCTTTAATTGCGACGACGATTATATTCAACCCTGCCTGCACGTTTCTCCGGCGTTCGCGTATCAAACTTCCGTGATGCAAACTTGGCGACGCTCCCATGCCGCAAAAACGCCAAGGGGTGCGACGAGCCGGCATAATTCGCAGCCGCACATGAGCGATATGGTGAATACGCTAAATAACCTTGCGCGATCACGCGTGTTTTTTTCATACCCTCGCCCGGTACTCCGGAAGAGGGAATGGTGAGGGTTTCTTGGAGGGGCCGGACTTTATCGTGACTTGCATCTTTCCAAAAAACCCTCTCCCCAGCCCCCTCCCGGATTACCGGGCGAGGGAGTAGAACGCGTGATCGCGCAAGGTTATTTATCGGCGGCGGCGATGGCCGTCCGGACGTTCGCGCCGGCGAACGTCGGTCTAACCCTCTCGAAAAACCGCGAGCGGGATATTTCCACGGCGACTGCTTCCGCTTACGCAGACCAGAAATGCGACGATAGTCCCGATCGGCGTCCACCATGTGCTGGCCAGCGTCAGGGGATGATGGAATATCTTTCCGCTCCACCACGGCAGCAAACGGGGTTGCATGAGCACCACGGTGAGTACGCCGGAAAGCAGGGCGCAGATCACGCTGGCGGTATTGCCGCGGCGGGTCAGCAAGGCGGTCAGGAACACGCCAAGCATGCCGGTGAAGGCGAACGACAGGATTCCCAGGGCAAAATCGATCAGCGTTCGGTTGTTCTTGTCATAGAGAAAGACGCAGAGCATGCCGAGGATCGACATGCAAAGTCCCATCGCGGCGACGGCGAGTTTGGGGACCGACGTATCGCGCGCGGGTTCGTCCGCGTATCCCATGCGGCGACGAAGGGGATAGTAAACGTCCGCGACGGCGCTCGACGCCAGGGCGTTGATGGCGCTGTCCATCGAGCCTTGCGCGATGGCGAAAAAACCGGCGATCGATATGCCGGACAATATCGTGGGCAATTCATTCATGAGGAACCATGGGTATACCCCCATCGATCCCTGAAGGCTCGGCGGAGCATGGCCGCCCATCAGGTCGGGGCGCTTGTAGAAGATGTAGAGCAGAAGTCCGATCAGTAGAAATGCGCCGACGACGAAAATCGCGATGAGCTGCGCCCACATGAGCGATAGCGCTCCGCGCCACACGCTCTTCGCCACCAAAAATCGCTGGGCGAGATCCTGGTCCACCCCGAACGCGGCGGTGTATAAGAAAGTGTTGCCGAAGATCGCGGCCCACAATGTATAAGGCTTAGCCGGATCGCGGCTGGTGTCGAACAAAAACAGTTTGCTGTGACCGCCCGGCCCGGACTTCGGATCGGCCAGCGCGGTGAAAATATCCCGAATCGGAATCGGGATGGCTTTCAACAGAAGGTAGATACTCAACCCCGCCGACCCGGCGACGATGAAGAATTGAATCACGTCGATCCAGATGACGGTTCGAATGCCGCCAAACGCGGTATAAAAAGTACCCACGATGCCGATCAGCGCGATCGCGAAGATAAGCTGCCAGGCGGTTGGATCGAAGGTGATCTCGTTGCGCTTGGAGAACATCAGCAGGCAAAGCGGAATGGCGGCGATGAAGAGCCTGGCGCCTGAAGCGAGCATCCGGCCCACCAAAAACATCGCGCTGACGGCGATCATCGCCCCTTCGCCGTAGCGCTGGTTCAGGTAGCCGTAGATCGTGACCGTGCCCGCTCGATAAAGCTTGGGAACAAAGAGCGCCGCGACGACAAGCACCGCGATCATCCCGCTGAAAGCCAGGGCGAGATAGTTGAGATTTTGCTTGAACGCCAGATCGGGCACGCCGACAAACGTGGCCGCGCTGAGGCTCGTGGCGACGATGGAAATCGCCACCGCCCAGGTGGGCATCGAGCGGTGGGCGAGAAAATATTCGCGCGTATCCTGATCCTTGCGGGCGGCGATCACGCCGATGTAAATCATCGCGGCGAAATAAAGCCCAACCACCCCCCAATCGAGCGGACCGAATACGGCCAGGGGCAACGCCGATATCGACGGTGAGAAAAACGCGGGAGCATCCATGCGGGAGATGGTGTAACATGAAGCGGCGCGTATAGGTAGTGAATCGCTCAATTTCGTTCGAGGAGTCGCTTCGGGAATAATTGACCGTCTCCCATTTTGTCCGACGGGAGCTATTCGGTTACGGAAATCGGCAAGTTGGAAATCCGCCGATTCGCTGGGAATTTTCAAGACCAAGATGATATACCTGCAAGGCCGACAATTTGCGTTGTGCGACTCTGCCGGCATACCATAATCATCAGGAGCGTTGTATGAGCGACGTACAAATCCAGTCGAGTTCTCAGATGCCGTTCGAAACTCGTCGGCGGGATTGGATTGCGCGTGTCGAAGCGTTGGTCAATCAGATCGCCGAATGGTCACTGCGCGAGAAATGGACGGTGGAGCGCCACGAAAAGTCAATCACGGAGCGTCTTCTCGGCACTTACGAGGTGACGGAAGTGATCGTTCGTCCTGATGGCGGAGAGTTGCTTGTTAATCCCGTTGGCCTGCATGTGTCTGGCGGCAACGGACGCGTTGATCTTGAAGGAATCCCGACATTAAGCCGCATCAACCTCATTGGCGTGGCGGATGGATGGCAGATTTGGACCGATTCGAATGTGCCGTTGCGTGTCGACTGGAACCGGGACACTTTTGTGCAGCTCGTCCGCGATCTTCTAAACTGAGATGACGCGGTCGCAAGCGTTCAATATTCTCCGTCGGGTACGTGGCGAACTGGACGCCGGACGCTTTGCCCTGACCGAGGCGCTTCGCGCGACGAACGACGACGTGAATTTCCTTCAGGCTGCATACAGAAGCGGAGTGACGGAGATCGAGCTTCGCCGCTGCGCGGATAACTTGGAAATTACGTTCACTCCGCGGCTTTTTTCGGAATTCGAGGCCATTTTGCGGGATTACTGGACGGCCGCTGTTCGACCCACAAGTCCTGACATGAGACCTTTGATGGACAGCATCGCCGCACGTCGGCGCATCAGCGAGAACCATCTTGCGGCGGCACATGCCATTCGGGATTTCCGAAACGACATTATTCACGAAAAATTTGCGCGATCTTCGATTTACATTTTCAGACTGCGCGCGATCGCTGGGAAAATATCTCAGTTGGCTCCCAGATGGTTGGTGATCTGGAAATTGAGCTTGAATGCTCATCGGCGAAAGTGGTCGAGATAAAATCGAAACTCATTTTCAGAAATGCAGAAGCCGAAAATCGCCGAGGCAAACTCATGAAACTACCGACTGGATGTCTTGCGATCGCGATTTGCTTTTCTATAGCGGCAGCAAAACTACCGGCTTCGGATTGGGTGGCCGCTTCCCTTCCGGCGCCCAGCCCCGCCGCCGCCTCTGCCGGGACGCCAACCTGGTATCGCTGCTTTATCCGCGTGCCGGCAAAGCTGGTCACGCCCGCCGAAAAAGACCTCTGGCGCGATTCGATTACCCTCAATCTCGCCGCCATTCACGGACCGTTCATCGTCTATCTGAACGGTCAGAAAATCGCGGACGCGAACGAGGCGCCGGACGGACCGCGGCGGCGGTTTAAGGTGCCGAAGGGAATTTTGCGGAAGGACGTCTTTAACGTTTTGGCCATTCGCCTCGACCCCAGGCCCGCGGCCAGGGGAATCGGGCAGACGCCGATTTTTGCGGGATATCTCGATGAATTGCCGCTGGATGGAACGTGGGATGTTTTCCGCGGCGAGGTCGATCCGGCGACGCTGACGCCGACGGCGAATCGACCTGAAAATGCGTCCTATGTCGAGTCGGGATTTAAGCCGGCCTCTTCGCCGCTGGGACGAAATCCCGATCTGATTCCCGGCGTTCGCGTTCCGCCGGACAAGTCGCTGGCGATGATGAAGCCGGCGAGCGATCTCACGATCGATTTGATCGCGAGCGAGCCGGCGGTCGCGCAGCCGACGCATATCAGCTTCGATGAACGCGGGCGGATGTGGGTGGCCCAGTATCGTCAGTATCCGTATCCCGCCGGGCTGAAGATGATCAGCCGGGATATGTACTATCGGGCAAGATTCGACAAAATTCCACCGGCGCCGCCGCATCAGGATAAAGGGGCGGACATCGTCACCGTGCATGAAGATACACATGGCGACGGCGTTTTCGATAAACACACGGTCGTGCTTGACGGGCTCAATATGGCCAACGCCGCCGTCTATGGGCACGGCGGCGTGTGGGTGATGAACACGCCGTACCTGATGTTTTATGCAGACAGCAAAGGAAACGGCCTTGCGGACGGGGCGCCGGAAGTGCGGCTGGCTGGATTTGGATTGGAAGATACACACTCGGTCGCCAACGGGCTGACGTGGGGCCCGGACGGCTGGCTATATGGGGGCCAGGGAAGCACCACGACCAGCCGAATCGTACGCCCCGGGATCGATCCGCCAAACTTCCCGGGAGTCTACTTTGAAGGATGCATGGTCTGGCGATATCATCCTGAAAAAAAGATCTACGAAATTTTCGCCCAAGGCGGTGGAAATACGTTTGGCCTGGATTTCGACTCAGAGGGCCGGGTCTACTCCGGTCATAACGGCGGCGTGATCCACGGATTCTACTTCGTACAGGACGGAATCTATCTCAAACAAGGAGTCGACGTCGGGAAGTTCGGGCCCGCGGCGAATCCTTATACCTTCGGACAATTGCCGCCGATCAAGAGCCGCAACCCCATCGCGCGATTTACGCACGATATCGTGATGTTTGAAGGAAACGCCTTGCCGCCGCGGTATGTCGGCCGAATGTTTGGAGCCGACCCGCTGCACCGATGTTTGACGTTGTCCGAGCGCTATCCCGTCGGCTCCAGCTTCGAGACCAGCGACGATGAGAAGCCGCTCACCAGCGATGACCCCACGTTTCGACCAGTCTATCTATGCGGCGGGCCGGACGGCGCCTTGTATATTGCGGATTTCTGTGAAGAGTACATTGCCCACGGACAAAACTACCAGGGGCAGATCGATCCGACCAGTGGGCGAATCTATCGCTTGCGCGGCAAGGAGACGCCGCTGAATAAGGATGTGAATATAGCCGGAAAGACCACCGCCGAGCTTGTGAAACTACTGATTCATCCGAACCGCTGGCATCGCCAAACCGCCGTGCGGTTGCTGGGGCAACGGCATGACGCCCGCGCGATCGAGCCGCTCAAGGCCCTGCTGAAAGAACCCGTGACCCACCCCGCTCTCGAATCGCTTTGGGCGCTGCATCAAATGGGGGCGCTGGACGAATCGACCGCCGAATCGCTCATGGCTCATCCGGCGGCCATGGTCCGGGCCTGGACGATTCGGCTCATGGGCGACGCGCGCGTTTTGCCAATTCCTTTTTACGATGCCCTTCACGCCCGTATCGCCGCCGAAAGCGACCCGGAAGTTCGATGCCAGATCGCGGCGACCTCGCGGCGCCTTCCCGTCGCGCAGGCATTGCCGATCGTATCTGAATTGCTGAAGCATGACGGCGACGCCCAGGACGCGTTTATTCCGCTGCTCTGCTGGCTGACGATCGAATCGCATTGCGACGACGATCGCGACGCGGTGCTGGCGATGTTCAAAGATCCCGCGGCATGGTCGCCGGCGATGGTGAAACAATGGATTCTGCCGCGCGTCATGCGGCGGTTCGCCGCCAAAGGGGGCCATGCCGATTATCTCGGGTGCGCGCATCTCCTGGAGACGGCCCCCACCGCCGAGCATCGCAAGATATTGATGGATGGATTCGAGGCGGCTTTCACGGGCCGATCGCTTCCGCCGCTGCCGTCGGAATTGGCCGCCGCGCTGGCCAGGTCGGGCCGCGCCTCTCCGCTGCTTCGCGTTCGGCTGGGTGATCCGGCGGCGATCGCGGCAGCGTTAAAAATCGCCGCCGATCCAAAAACGCCCCGTGACGAAAGACTTACCGGCGTCGCCCTTTTCGGGGAAGTGAAAGCTCCGCAATCGGTCCCCGTCCTGCTGGCGATATCAAAAGAAGACCCGGACCCCGCGCTTCAACAAACCGCTCTCACGGCCCTGCAACTCTACGACGATCCCGCGATCGGCTCGCAGGTCGCCGGGTTTTATGCCTCTCTTTCCCCGGCCGTCAGGCCAAGCGCGTTAAATTTGCTCGCTAGCCGCTCGGCGTGGAGCATGGCGTTTCTCAGGCTGGTCGAAAGCGATGCGATCCCCGCGACCGTCCCGGCCGACGTCGCCACGCGCCTGCGAGCGCAGGATGATCCGCGCGTCGCCGCCCTTGCCGCAAAGCTGTTCCCGGCGCCAAAGCCGCCGGCGAAGACAGCGCGAACCGCCGAGGTGCTTCGCGTTCGCAAGATCATCGAAGCCGGCGCCGGCGATCCCTATAAGGGCGAAGCCACGTTCATGCAGCGCTGCGCCGCCTGTCACACCCTCTTTCACAAGGGCGGCAAGATCGGTCCAAATCTGACCAGCTACCAGCGCGACGACTTGGGGACGATGTTAATCAGCATCGTCGATCCCAGCGCCGAGATTCGCGAGGGGTACCAGAATTTCATGGTGCGTACGAAGGATGGCCGAACCCTTAGCGGATTTTTGTCCGACAGTGACGCGCAGATGATCGCGCTTCGCGGCCTGGACGGGCAGGACGTGCGCGTGGCGCGCGGAGAAATCGCCGTCCTTAAAGCGATGACCACGAGCATCATGCCCGAGGGGTTGCTTGGAGGATTGGAAGACCAGGATTTGCGAAATTTCTTCGCGTATTTGCGGATCCCCCAGCCGATCTCGCGCTGAGCGCGGCCGCGTTCTCATTCCCGCGGGAATTCGCCGATGAGGCGGATTTTTTAATCGGCGAATCGCGGATCGGTCGCGGTCGTCGTAGCCACTCGATCAAGACTTGCCGTGTGCGGCAATTTATCGGCGAGGAAATGACTGTCGGCGCCGGCGACGCCCTTGACGACGATCGCGTGAATGGCGCCGCCGGGAAGAAGCGTCACGTTGCCGAAGATGGGATCGGCGCCGGCCGGGAATGAGCCGCCGGCCACAATGAGGGTTGACGTGTCGGCGCCGCCGACGGAGATCGCTCCGATGACGGCGGCGGTGAAGATGTCGTCGGATGTTCCAAGCACGTCGTCGGCGCCCGTGTCGGCGCCGGCGAAAATGGTCGCGTCGGAAACGTCGCCGGTGACGCGGATCGAATTGATCGCGCCGGCGACGGCCCACGTGCCGCCGACGATGGAGCCGAACTTGGCCGAGGCGACGGCGCCGTTGGAATGCGTGCGGACGTCGGCGCCGAACGCCCCCTTCACCGTAAGGGCGCCGATGGAAGGCGCGTCGATCGCGCCGGCCTGCCAGGCGTTGGCGAGGAGGCTCTTGATGGCGGCGGCGCTGGTGAGCGTGGCCGTCGCCACGGCGCCCAGGGAAAGCGTCGGCGTTTCTCCCGCCCCCAGATCGATCGCGACCGAGCCGCCGTCGGAAGCGGCGATCCCCGCCAGCGTAATGCTCTTGACGGCGCCGCCGATCGTCAGATCGCCGCCGAGTGTCGCGGAATGGGCGAGGATATCGTTGAGTGATCCGTCGATCGTCAGCGCGCCGAGGGTAAAGGCGCCGTGGTTGGCGATGTTTAATTTGCTCGCCGACGTCACGCCGGTGACGGCCACCTGGTCGATGCCGTTCACCTCCGTCACGGCCCCTGAGCCGGGGCCGGAGATGGAGAAGGTGGCGACGTTGCCGGATGCGTCGGCGGCTTTCAACTTCAAGCCGTTATGGGTTCCGATGTCGCCGAAGACCATGCCGGCGGCTTGGAGCGTGGTCGCGCCGACGACCGGAGCCTGGGAGACTTCGTCGGCCGTATACACGGCGACGGGAACAAGCTGCGCGATGAGCATATAACCGCCGGCCGGCACGTCGCCGGCGGAAACTTTCGCCTTAAGCGTGGCGGCGGCGCCGCGGCCGAGGTGAACGGCGCGGTTTTGCAGGGCGGGAACGCTGATCGGAATCGCCGTCGAATCGATCGCGCCGTCGGAAGAGAGAAAGAGGTTGACTGAAACCTTTCCGCTGCCCGCCGCGTCGCCGCCGTTGGTGATGACGATCGACACCGTCCCGGTATCGCCGGGCAAAAACTCCGTCGGCAGCGTGACCGCGCCTAGCGTGGGAACCAGCAACGGCTGTTTGGCGCCGCTGACGAGCACGATCAACGACAGGTCGTTGGACGTGGCGGAGGCATAGTTTGAATCGCCGCTGTATTGGACGGTGATCGCCTGCGTGCCGATGCCGGCGGCGGTCGTGGTGAGATTGGCTTTTCCGTTGACCAGCGCCGCCGTGCCGAGCGTGGTGGCGCCGTCTAGAAAGGTCACGTTTCCGGTGGGACTACCGACGGTCGACCCGGACGGCGTGATGACGTTGGCGAAAAATTGGACCGACTCGCCGACGATCACGGGGTTCGCCGACGCCCGCACGTTGACGGTGGGGACCGCGCCGGCGTTCTGCGTCCCCAGCAGAACGGAGGCCGACACGGCCTGCCCCCCGGCAAGTCCGCCGGCGGCTTCGTTGACGCTCAGGAGGTCGGTCACGCCGTCGCCGTTAAAATCCACCGCCGTCAGATTCAGCGGGGCGCCGGGCAGGGTGTACAACATCGGTGCGCCGAACGTTGTGTTTCCGCTGTTGTTCAATACCGCCAGATCGTCGGCGCCCGCGGAAGTGATGACGCCGGCGATGAGATCGCTTTGCCCGGTGGACAGCAGGTCGTTTGCGGCCAGGGAGACGACGGTGTCGCCCGAGCCGATGGTAAGCGGGCCGTTGTCGGTGAAGCCGCCGGTTCCGTCGCCGAGGAATAGTTCGACCTGGCCGGTTCCGCTGGCGACGGGGGCGGCGGCGAAGTCGAGATTTCCGTCGCCGTTAAAATCCCCGACGGCCAGCAGAGGCGACGACGGGAGCGCCGGCGCCGAGGTTCCGTTGGACTTGTAGGGGATGCCGATGGGCGCGCTGAACGTGCCGTCGCCGTCGCCGAGCATTAAGCCAAAGGGCGTGAGGATGTCGAGGTTGCCGTTGTTGTTGTCGAAACTGCCGAAGGCGAATGTCGCATAGCCGGAAGTGACGGCCGCGGAAGCGCCGACCTGGAGCGGGATCGGCGATTGGAACGTGCCGTTTCCGTTGCCGAGCAGGACGCTGAGGCCGACGGCGGGATTGATCGCGGTCGTGCCCGATCCCGACCCCGGCGTGAAGGTGGCGGCGACGAGATCGAGATTTCCGTCGCCGTTGACATCCTCGGCATAGAGGTTCGCGGTGTTGGCCGGCAACGTGAAGCCGGCGATGGCCGTGCCGAAGGTTCCGTTCCCCAGGCCGGGAAGTATGCCGTCGGCGGTGGCGAGATCGAGCGTGCCGTCACCGTTAAAATCGCCCAGGGCGATCGCGCTGCCCCCGGTGGCGACGATCACGCTTGGACTGAGCACGCCGGTCGAGGCGCCGAGATAAACCTGCGCTTCAAGATTATCGCGGCCCGCGACGACGTCGGGAATGCCGTCGCCGTTGAGATCGCCGACGGCGGTCGTGACGACGGCGAAATCCAGGGTGGCGATATCCGACGTGACGGGCGCCGTGAAGGCGATGCTGGCCATCAAGGTTCGGCGCTCGAGCCCTTCGACGCCGCATGCGGATCGATTTGCGCCCACTGATTTTTTCTTCATTTTTTCTTGGCGGGAAGTGATCGGGCGTCGCGTCATGGAAATCCTTCGTCGGTTGTTGGGAAAGCGATCGTACCAGCGGCATTTCGGGATGGACAATATCGCCGCGTCGATCATATCAAAGATCGGATTATTTATGCGGATTTGGCCAGCGCGATGTTAGAATGCCGCCCCCATGGCAAGGGAATATGTTCTATATACCGTCCGGGGCGTCCGAGAACTTTACTATGCCGCCGTCGATTGGCAGAGCGGGCAGGTGTGGACCGCTCCCACAAAAGACGTAGCCAATCGCATGGCACGCGAGGCGGGGCTGGAGGTCTGCACCGAGGAGGTGATCGCCAAGGATGACCTGATGCGATCGCTGGGGTTTGGCCGGACGATCAAGCTTCGCCCGGCCGACGAAAACGAAAAACCCAAAACGGCATTATTTACCGATCACGAGCCGGAGCCGGCGGAAAAAAAACCGCAATCCGGCTCGGGGGCGTCATGGTTTGTGCCGGGCAGCGGGCAGATCGAACTCGGCGCGGCCGAGCGGTTCCCGCGATTGCCGCAGACATCGAAGCCGGGCAAAAAGTCCGGTAAAGGCGGCGGAGGCAAAGGATCTCCGTTCGCGACGAATGGCCCCATCGATCCAGGCTCCATCGTCGCCGCGGAAAATTCGGATGACGTATTGATTGTGCCGTCGTCGCAAGCGCCGGCGGCGCCGAAGAGTGCGTTTTCCGACGAGATCCCGCCGCCGGTAATCGATGCCGAGGAGCAACCGTAATCGGCGGTCTTGAGTGATGTGAAACACGGGTCTTTTGTCGATGTCGCGTAAGCACATAGCCGAGACGGCTGTGTTACGGGTTATTGAAAGATCCCAATTCTGTATCCTCGCCTCACGCTATTAATAAATAACCTTGCGCGATCACGCGCGACTGGATATGGAGGTGGTTGTGAACATGGGCGTTCCCTTATTTCTGAGCATACAAGGGAACCGGAGGGGCAAGAATTCGAAAGCGATAGCCTTGGAGTAATGGACAGGATAATGGATGGATAAAGATGGATTTTTGATTCTGATTATCCATTGTCAATTATCCATTATCCATTGTCCATTTCCTACGGTTTTCCCGTGTTCAAACGTAAAGGAGCCGGACAGCGCTGCGCCGTCCGACTCCCGTTCTTGGCTCGAAATGTCGATGGTCAACTTGTTAGATACCGTCTCCTTCGCGCGGGCAGTATGCTTCCAGTTCGCTGAGGAATTCATACAGGGCGGTGGCGGTGTTTTCCCGCGGGTCGTCGCCGTCGTAGACCAGCGTAAAGTCTTCCTTCATGGCTGCGCACGCCAAAGCCAGCAACGCCGATCGAAACGGCTCTTTGCTCAGGTGTTCGTGATAGGCGCCGCGGAAATATTCATAGCCGTCCGGATGCTCGATAAACCAATCCCACAACCCCCGCGGCGGCCCGAGATGGCTCATCACATGATCGACCCGGCACCATTCGCATAAATCCTTGGTCAATCCGACCGGTTCGGCCCAGATACGGCGGCCGTCGCTCGGCTCGGCCGCTTCGAGAAAATGTTTTACCTTGATCATAGCCGCTCCTCTTGTTCCTCTAAACGCTCATCGGCGTTCTCATATGATAGGACGTTGAAAACTTTGTGAAGTTTGGGAACGAGCGAGAATTCTTAGAGGCCGCCGGGGGAAAGATCGTTATTCGACGAGCACGAAAGCCGAGAGATCCATTTCGGACAATGGAGGGGCGACGGGGCGATGCCAGACGATCGCGCCTTCGGTTTGATGGTCGGTGTTATATCGCTCGACTGAATCATAGTGCGCGCGATCGGTGAGAGGAACGCATTCGCATTTGATCGCCGAGAGTCCGCCGTCGGGGGCGAGACCGTCGCGCTTCATGTAAGCGGAAGATTCCTTCTTCGCCAGGCCGATGAAATGGCGCGGATCGCGATCCGGGAATCGGGCCAGCGCGTGAAGGTGGACGCGATCGATCACGATGACCACCAATTCGATTTTCCATTTCAGGAGCGGTTTGACGATTTCATCGACGGCGCGCCGGCGCTGTTGGAGCGTGAGCAAGACTTTCTCTCGCTTCATCAATACGCGCGACTTTTGAAAACGCGCGGCGTATTTTCCCTTGGGAGGCGGATAGCGATAATCCCCGTCGATCTGTTCGCGTTCCCACCGTGTTCGGAACCCGCGCGGGTCTCCCGGCAGCCAGGTTGCGTATGTGTTTCCCATGCAGTGATACCAGTTGCACCAGGGAGTTTCCGCAATTTTGCGCACATGGGACATGAGCGAAAGTTACCGGATGCGTAGCGCGGGATGCAAGACTATTCCTTGTTTTTCCGCGAAACATCGCGTCTATCATCGTAACCATGAATGCAATCATCCTCTCCATTGGTGACGAACTGGTCCTCGGGCAGACGATTGACACCAACTCCGCCTGGTTAAGTCAGCAGCTTGCAACCGTGGGTGTCGGAGCGCTCGCGCATGTCACGGTCGCCGACGGACAGAAACCCATCGAACTTGCAATCCGCGAGCTTTCGGGCCGTTGCGACGTGCTATTGATTTCCGGAGGTCTGGGCCCAACCGAAGACGATCTCACGCGACAGGCGCTCAGCAAGGTATTGGGGCTGCCTTTGGAAGAAAACGCGCAGTGGCTCGCCGAGCTGCAAAGGTTCTTCGAAGCGCGAGGACGCGCAATGCCGTCGATCAATCGCATTCAGGCGATGATCCCGCGCGGGGCCGAGATGATCTTCAATACCTGCGGGACGGCGGCGGGAATTCGCGCCACGCTCGACAGCGCCAAATGCACCGTCTTCGCCATGCCTGGCGTTCCCAAGG
>DASZME010000006.1:0-12115 GCA_035551995.1 Tepidisphaeraceae bacterium | reverse complement strand
GGCGAGCGTAAAACCAGTCTGGTTGCTGGCGTTGTTGGTCCAGGTGAGATTCACCTGCCCGACGGCCGAAACCGACGCCGCCAGGTTCGACGGCGCGGCCGGAACCGCGGGGATGCCCAGCAGTGCGGCCCCGGCCCAGTCGGCATGGTCATAGTCGATGCTTCCCGGCACGCCGTTGCTGGCGACCAGCGTCAATAGTTGAACGCCGGTGACATTGACGGCCACATGCACCACCGGAAGGTTGTTAGTGACCACGCCGCTGTCAAACAAGAGTTTCCCGTCGCCGAATACCTGGAAATCGACCGAGCCGACGCCGGTGACTTCTTCGTCCACGCCGACATCGGAGGTGAACGAGAGATATTGCCCGCCGAGGTTGTATGCGATCTGCGAGACGGCATGGGCGCCGATTCCCGTGGCATAGCTGGTTCCCCGAAGGGTCAGCGGATTGCCGTTAACCGAGAGGTTCTTGTGAATGGTTCCGTAGCCGGTGGTTGCGCTGATCCAGGCCAGGGAGCTTAACGGGGTCGATACGACACTGGAACCCAGTGTCGCGGCGGTAGCTACGTTTGACTGCGTCGAACTACCGACGGCGTTGGTGTCGAAGACGCGATAATAGTAGGTTGCCCCGCTCTGCAAGCCTACATCGGTAAAACTATTGGCGCCGACGTTGGTGGCGATCGTGGTGAACGTAACCCCGTCCGTCGAGCGTTGAACGATGAAGCTGCTGGCGACGGCGTCGGCGTTTGCCCAGGTCAGGTTCACCTGTGAGGTGGAAACGCCCAGGGCCGCGAGATTGGAAGGAGCGGTCGGCACGGTCGCGGCGCCGGGCTGGGCGAACTGAAACCAATTGAGGTTTCCGACATATCCGCCGCTGCCGGTCGAATCGAACGAGATTTGCAAGACATGCTGCCCCGCCGGAAGCACGACGCCCGACTCCGAAATAGTCTGCCAGACCTGATCGCCGCCGGTATTTGGGATTGCGATGGCGCCGGTCACGTCCTGCCCGTCGATGTTGACGTGGAATGTTCCGCCGACGGTCTGCGCACTGGCGACGCGGAAATCGAGGCGGTAGGCCGCGGTCTGCGGGATATTGACGGTGTAGCTGACCAGTTCGCCGGCCTGAGTGGCGGTGAGATCATATCCGCCGTTCAGGTCGGCGGCGGCGCCGACGGCTACATTTTCGTAGGGACGGTAGGGTTGGCTTTCATTGATCGGCACGTTGTAGGTGAACGCGATGCCAGCGCCGCCGTGGTCAAAATCCTCGGCTTGGATCGGCGCGCCGGCGACGGAGGCCAGGCCCCATTCGGGCATCTCCAGATTGCCGATCGGCGCCGTCGCCCAGGGGGAATCGGTGATACCGTTGCCGTTGGCGTATACCCGGTCGCCGGTTCCCGGACCGTCGCCGCCGGGGCCCGATGCGCTGCCCCACCAGTTGTTTTGCGCTTTGAGCGTTCCGGAATATTGTCCGGAGTTGATGAGCAGCCCCTCATGATTCGTATCGATGCCGTTGTCGTAAATGTCGTTGCCGGTGATGGTGAAGCCGCTGTTGTTGGCGCCGATGGTTTTGTTGTCGATGCGAATGGCGGCGCCGGGGTTGGCGTAGATGATGTTGCCCTGGATGGTGACATTGACGTCGCCCCCTTCGAAGCGCATGGCGCCGCTGGGGGTGTCGCGGTTATAGGTGGAGACGTTGCCGGTGATGACCAGGTTGTTGACGTCGTACGCCAGCACGGACTTGCCGTTGGAATCCATCATGTTGTCGGTGATGCGGATGTTGGATTGCGAATTGGCGGTGGCCGATTCAAGTCCGACGGCGGCTTCCACGCCGGTATCTCCGTAGTTCTCGAAGAACGTGTTGGAATCGATGGTGACGTTGGTGAGATTGCCGCCGGAAACGGTGGCGTCGGTGTAGATGCCCCGCCCGTTGTTTTGGCCGCTGTTGTTGTTGTTGCGGAAGACGTTGTACTGAATGACGGCGGCGTCGGTGGCGCTGGCGTTGGCGAGAAAAAGACCCGACACGTTATTCTGCACGATATTGTCCAGCACATGCGTTCCCGAAACGCCTGGCGCGATGACGATCCCGGCGCCAGAGGCGATGCTGTCGCTGGTATTGCCTTCAACGGTAAACCCCTCGATCGTTACGTCATTGGCGGTCACGTGGAATCCGCAGCTGATCGAGCCATCGGTCAACGCCGCGCCGGTGACGATCGATTCGCCGATGCCCGCCTGCCGCGGATTGCTTCGGGCATCCACCCCGGCCTGGGCGCCGAGGATCGTGAGACTCTTATTGATCGTTACCCGCTCGGCATATGTCCCCGCATCGACATCGATCACCGCTCCGGGCGCGGCTGCGTTGACCGCGGCCTGGATCGTCTCATAAGCCGTCGCGTCGCCGGGGATGTGGGCCGCGAGAAGAATCCGGCTCTCCATCGCTTCGATCGCGTGTCTTTTGACCGGCAAAAGACGCGAACTAAAGCGTTTTTCAGGCTGCTGTGGCATTCGGATGTTTAGCGGCCCCGCTTGCGGGGCGTTTTTCGCGACGCAAGGTCGCTTCACCAACATGCGAATTACTCCAAGACGGCGATTGAACTGTTTTGAGCGAGGTCCCGGCATCATGCGTTCTCCCAATGAATCACATCCGAACGGTACATGACGGATGCAAGCCGGGCCAGTTGCGATGTGTGCCGGAGGGGCGCCGCGAGCGGCCGGCGCGTAAAGCCGGGCGATGCGTAGCATGCGTGTCGAAGTTGCCGAGCGTGCGGGACCATGTCACGGCTATCGGCGTGTCCGATAATGTATTGTCAACGATGTTTGGAGTCAGCACCGCGATCTGTGAGAAACAACGCCCACGGCCGCGGCGCCTGACGCTGAAAGAGGCGGCGGAGACAGTAGGAGAAAAAAAGATTCCTGGGCGCCTTCAGCGGTTTTAGGAGAGCATCTTCGACAAAGGCGTATCGCGTAGTCGTCGCGGAAGGCGCCCCGCAAGCGGGGCCGCTAAACGGGGAAAGGATACGGGGACTTGCGAACCGCTCGGGTTTTGTAGTCGTTCCGCCCGCTTTCCGCCGTCGTTGATCTTCGGTACAACGCCAACGAGAAAATGGATACATTCACCGTCATCATGCCGGCCGCGGGCCGTTCGTTGCGATTCGGCGGTCCGCAAAACAAACTCCAGGCGATTCTGGCTGGCCGCTCGGTACTGATTCGGTCGGTCGATGCGTTTGTGAATCGGGCCGATGTGGCGCAGGTTATTGTCGCGACGACGCCGCCGGAATCGGGCGAGACGATACCACCGCCGTTCGTGACCGACGACCCGCGAATTGTCTTTGTTCCCGGCGGATCGTGCCGGGCGGAAAGCGTATTGCGGGCGCTGCGGCGAATGCCGGTCGACTCGACATGGGTTGCCGTTCACGACGCGGCCCGGCCGCTGATATCGCAGGAATTGATCGATCGAACTTTCGCCGCCGCCCGGCGATACGGGGCGGCGGTACCCGCCATGCCGGTGGCGCTAACCGTGAAACAAGCGGACGGTCCGTTGCCGGCAAAGGTGCAAAGAACATTGCCGCGCGCAACGCTCTGGGCGATGCAAACGCCGCAGATCATGCGGCGGGCAGCCCTGCTGGCCGCTTATGAGCGGCGCCCGCTTCCGTTGGATCAGATCACCGACGACGTGCAACTGCTTGAATTGGCCGGCGAAGAAGTCTGGATCGTGCCGGGCGAAGAACGAAACTTGAAAATCACCACGCAGGCTGATTTGAAAATCGCCGAGATGTTTTTGCCTTGATCATTGGAGATGAATTGTGCTCGTACGGAATTAGAGCTTTTTTCAGGTTGGTCGAGCGAGCGGTGGCCACAAAAGACGCCCCGCAAGCGCGGCCGCTATTAATAAACGACCGCGAAACGGGGAGACGCTGCACCAACCTGAAAAATGCGCCACAGACGCATAAACTCAGCCCGGCGACGCCCGCGACCGATCGCCATGATTGTGCCGAGTTTCTCATCGAATCGTCGGGACGTCCGGCGGGTTCCATCCGTGGCGATAACACGCGGAATATTCGCCCGCGCCGGGCGGCTGAAGGAAACAAGGATTTCGAAACGATATGGATCTCTTACTCATCCTGATCGGCTTGCTCCTTGGCGGCGGCGGTAGCGACCTGCTCGACTACGTTCCCAGCGATTCCTACTGGAAAAGCAATGCCGTCGAAATATCCGTCGACAGCATGACGGCCGAACTCGCGCCCCCCGCCGACGCGGCCGTGGCGAAGTGGATCGATGAACTGGATTCGCCCGATGAGCAGATCCGCGCCGCCGGGTATGAACGGCTGCTTGACGCCGGGCCGATCGCTTTCAAATCCCTCCTCCCAATCGCCCGGCATGGCTCTCCCGCCGCCCGCGACAGGGCCGCGACAATGATTGAGCGCATGAATAACGCCCCGCGGCGCCACGCGATTCGAAAATTGATGGCCATCCGCAAGCTCGGCGAATTGCGACAGCCGGCGGCGATCGCGGTTCTGCAAACGCTGCTGAAATCCGATGAGCCGTTCGTCGCCGGCTATGCGTCCGCCGCCATCGCGCAAATCGAGCGAAAGCCCGCTTCCCGCGCCCAGTTAATCGGCTCGCAAAAGGATGTCTGGCTGCTCCCGGCTTCATGCGGCGCGGTCGTTCATCTTCATTTCACCGGCGGCCATCCAATCGATTACGAGCGGGTTTTCAAGCAGTTTCCGCTCCCCCGCAATCAGGATAAGGCCTTGGCGATCGATTTTATCGCCGGCAAGGCGCTGGAGTGGGCTAATGCGATCGGCAATGTCCGCGTCGACGCCATTTCCGTCGGCGTGTCGGCCGACCTGAATGCCGACGCCGGTGACGCGACCTTCATCCTTGCCGGCGAATTTGACGTACAGGCGATCGATGATCTGACTCAACGGCAAAAGACCGTTTTTGAAACGATCGACGGCGTGCGGATTTTGCGTCCCCATCCCGAAACCTTCGCATTCCTGCCGACAAATCATCGGCTTGTCATCGTCAATTCCAAAAAAGGAAAAGCGACCCCTGTCGTTGAGATGGTGAAAGCCGCCAAATCCGGAGAAGGAGGCCTTCGATCGACCCCCGCGATGGCAAACCTGATCGGCACAATCGATATCGACGCGCCGGCGTGGGGATGTATGCGCGTCGGCGAAGGATATCGAAAAATGAGCGTTCTCGAATCATTCGATACCGTCACGCTCTCCAGCGCGCGGCGCGGCGACGGCATCGCGATAAGACTGCAGGCCAAAAAAGCCGGGAACGCGAATATCCGGGTTGGCGCCGAGCGCATCGCGGCGCGGATCGGCGCGCTAACCGAACAGGCGACGCGCTCGCAAGCGGAAACGCCGATGGTCGGCATGATCGGCGACATGTTGAAGACGGCAAAAATAACCTACAGCCAAACGGCCGTCACCGTCGACGCCGACGTGAAGCGATCGCCGGCGGATTCTTTCCTGCTACCGCTGCTAATGACGCTGGGCGTTGGGCAATCGCACGCGGAGCCGATCCAGAAATAGGGCGTCCGCGCGAGAGACAAAGGGATCGCGATCAAGCGATGTCTCGCGGGAAGTTGCATGGGATCGGCCGCTTCACTACAGTCACTTTAATCATGGATTTTTTCAATTATAAGAACGGCGAATTGTACTGTGAAGGCGTCCCCGCGGAGAAGATCGCCGAAGAGGTCGGGACGGCCGCCTATGTCTACTCCAAGGCGACGCTGCTGCATCACTATCGCCAACTGGCCGACGCGTTCAAAGCGGTCGACGCAACGATCTGCTACTCCATCAAGAGCTGCGGCAACGTCAATCTTTGCAAGGTGCTCGCCGACGAAGGGTGCGGCTTTGACGTCACCAGCGGCGGCGAATTGTATCGTGCGCTGCTGGCGGGGGGCGATCCGAAAAAAATCATCTACGCCGGCGTCGGCAAGACCGATCAGGAAATTACCGAAGCCCTTGCCGCGGGAATCGCCGCGTTCAATATCGAGAGCGAAGCGGAAATCGAAAATATCGACCGCGTGGCGGGGTTGGCGGGCAAGAAAGCGGTCGGCGCTCTGCGCATCAACCCCGACGTCGATCCCAAGACGCACGCCAAGACTACGACCGGCAAAAAGGAGACAAAGTTCGGCGTCGACATCGAACGGGCCGAGCGCGTGTTCGAGCGCTATCGCAACCTCAAGAACCTCCGCATCGGCGGGCTTCATCTGCACATCGGATCGCCGGTGTATGAGATTCAGCCGTATGTGGACGCCGTCACCAAAGCCACGCGGTTGATCGATCGCCTGACCGAGCGCGGACATGAGATCGAATGGCTGGACCTCGGCGGCGGATTCGCGGTGAACTACAAGAGCGCAACTCAGGCGCTGCCGGTGAGCGAGCACGCCAGGGCGTTGTTGCCGTTGCTGCGGGGAAAGCCCTATCGGATCGCGCTGGAGCCCGGGCGGTATATCGTGGGCAACGCCGGGATTCTTCTGACGCGCGTCTTATATCGCAAAACCGGCGGAAGCAAGCAATTCATTATCGTGGACGCGGGGATGAACGATCTGATTCGCCCTACTCTTTACGAGTCGTATCACTTCATCTGGCCGGTGAAGCCGGATTCGGCCAACGTGCTTTCATCGCGCGAAGAGGAACGGGCGCCGATCGACGGCGAAACGGTCGACGTGGTCGGCCCGATCTGCGAGAGCGGCGATTACCTGGCGAAGGATCGCCCCCTGCCCCGCACGCAGCGCGGCGATCTGCTGGCGGTTTTCACCGCGGGAGCCTATGGGTTCGCCATGAGCAGCAACTACAACAATCGCCCGCGGGTGCCGGAAGTGCTCGTGGACGGCGAAAACTTCAAGGTGATCCGCCGGCGCGAAACCTACGAGGATTTGGTGGCGGCGGAGAGAATTTGACGACCCCGCCGGCTCCATCTTGCATCTTATGAGAGGGTTTGGGTGAGGGTAGATTACGCTGGTTTCGGATAGCTTGGCCAAAAGGGATTTTATGTCGGCTACTTGGGAGCGAGCATTCTCCGATTCTGACGATCGACGCTGTCCCTGGAAGAGAGACGGAGTCGGATCTGAGCCTCGCATTCGATTGGCGCCAGGACGCCGCGGCCGCTATTGCCTGTTCATTTTTGTGTCGATTCTATCGCTGCTCTCACTTGCGATTCCCGCCGGCGCGCAACCCGGCCCTTTGCCCGGAACGCACCTCCTCCCCGCCGGCGGCGATCTCGATTCGCGGATGCTCGATGGCATCGACCGCTTTCTTGATCGTGAAACCCACGCGGCCCTCCTGCACCGATCGTCCTTCTGGAAACGTGATACCGCGTCGCGACAGGCATACGTTCAATCAGTCGCGTCAAACCGCGGGCGCCTGGCGGTTATTGTCGGCGTCGTCGATCCACGCGAACATTTCGACGCGCCGGAACTGATTGCGACCGTCGATCGATCCGCATTGATCGCAAAAGGAGAGGGTTACGATATCTTCGCGGTTCGGTGGCCCGTATTGCGCGGAGTCTGGGGCGAAGGTCTGCTTCTCAAGCCGACGACGCCGTCGGTGGCGGACATCGTCGCTCTGCCGGACGCGGACTGGACGCCTGAGATGCTTTGCGGATTGTCCGATGGCGTACCGATCCAATCGCAGTTTGCGCGGCGGTTGGCCGAACGTGGCTGCCGGGTGTTGATCCCCACGCTCGCCAGCCGCGGCGATGATGATTCCGTCGCCCAATCCGGACGCGCCACGAATCAGACCCACCGCGAATGGATCTACCGCCCGGCGTTCGAGATGGGCCGGCACGTCATCGGATATGAAATTCAAAAAGTCCTCGCCGCCGTGGATTGGTTCGAGCGCGACTCGGCCGGAACGGGCCGGAAAATCGGCGTCTTCGGTTACGGCGAAGGCGGGTTGCTGGCGTTGTACGCGGGCGCTTTGGATTCTCGGATCGCCGCGGTGGGCGTCAGCGGTTATTTCGGCTCTCGACAAGCGCTGTGGAATGAGCCGATTTACAGAAATGTTTTCGGCTTGCTGCGCGAATTTGGGGATGCGGAAATCGCTTCGCTGATCGTGCCGCGGAAATTGGTGATCGAAGCGTGCGCGGGGCCGGTGATCGATGGTCCGCCGCCGGCGGCGATTGGGCGCAAGGGGGCGGCGCCGGGAGTATTGGTCACGCCGCGGATTCAGGACGTGCGATCCGAAGTCGCGCGGGCGGCGGGTTTGGTGGTCGATCTGCCGGAACACGACGCGCCGGCGTTGGCGGAAAGCGGCGACGGCGCAGGCCCGTGCGGCGGCGAAAAGGCGCTCGTCCAATTCCTTGAAGGCGTTAATGTCCATGGCCTGGGCGAATCGCATCAGGCGCCGGCGCCGCTGGAAAAAATTCAACCGGACAACGCCGGGGGCGTTGCTTCGCGTCAACGCCGACTCGTCGAGCAGATGTCGCAATATACGCAGCGTCTTGTCGTTCTCGGCGAAGAGGAGCGGTCCAAATACTGGGCCGGCGCCGATCGCAAATCCAGATCTCCGGAAAAATGGACTCGATCGACCGAGACGCACCGCAAAGAATTCGAACGCGACGTGATCGGGCAATTCGGTGAGCCGTTGATTGCGCCCAATGTTCGTACCGTGCGGATCTATGATGAGCCGACCTATGTCGGCTATCAGGTGGCGATGGACGTCTGGCCTGACGTGATCGCAACGGGAATCCTGCTCGTCCCCAAGGGGATTAAGCCGGGCGAGCGCCGGCCGGTGGTCGTCTGCCAGCACGGTCTTGACGGCTTTGCCCGCGACGTAGCCAATCCCAAATTCGATAGCCCGTTCTATCACCGCTTTGCATGCGCGCTCGCCGAGGAAGGCTTCATCGCCTACGCGCCGCAAAATCCGTATTTCGGCGGCAATCGTTTCCGCCAACTGATCCGCAAAGCCAATCCGCTCGGCGCCACGCTCTGGACCTTCATCGTGGCGCAACATCGTCAATCGACCGATTGGCTCGCGTCGCTGCCTAACGTCGATCCGGATCGCATCGCCTTCTACGGCCTTTCCTACGGCGGCAAAACCGCCATGCGCGTCCCGGCGGTGGTTGAGCGCTATTGCCTGTCGATCTGCTCCGGCGATTTCAACGAGTGGATATGGAAATGCACTTCCCTTCGCTATCCCGGCGCCTATCCGGCCACCCAGGAATATGAGATGTTCGAATGGAACCTCGGCAACACGTTTAACTACGCGGAAATGGCCGGCCTGATCGCCCCGCGCCCCTTCATGGTCGAACGCGGCCACCACGACGGCGTTGGCCTCGACGAATGGGTCTCCTATGAATACGCCAAAGTGAGAATGCTCTACGACGACCTCGGAATCGGCGATCGGACCACGATCGAGTATTTCGACGGGCCGCACACCATTCATGGGGTGGGTACATTTACGTTTCTGCACGAGCGATTAAAATGGCCCCAGAAAGCCGCCCCGTAAGACTTTGAATCGCCCGGCCCAATGGGCTCCGATTATCAGTCAATTTTCAGCCCGTTTCTTGCTAATTCTCTCTTGCCGGTGATTCTGACTTATTCGGTGATTCCGACGCTTCATTTTCGGGCATCACCCAACCAGGAGGTGAGGCGAAAAGGGGTGAGCGAAAACAGTCGAAGGTTTTTCGGTTTGACTTTCGGCCAGTGTTTCAAAGTGTGGAAATCATCGCGTTTTTTTCCTGGTGGCTGTCACGGCTCCGACTGTCGTTGATTTTGCCTTCGCCGGCGGCGACTTTTTTTTGCTCGCCGCCAAGGAGGACGTATAGACATCGATCCACATTTTTGCGGGGATGCGCTTGATCGCTTCGCCGACGACGTCCAGGGGGACGTCATCGAGGTTCTTGAATCGAACACACGCTTTGCCCATGTCCAGTTTGTTGCCGGTGGCGCGCCACGCCTTCTGAAACCAGGCCGCGTGCTGATTCTCCGCGCTCTCCTCTCCCGGTACACATCCACAATAGACCGACATCAGATATAGCGCCATGTGATTCTTCTGCGACGCCAGCGCCGCGAAGGGCAACGGCTGCCTGGGGTCACAGTGATACCCGGCGGAAAAAACCCGGTGCGGCACATAATAGCCGATCATGCCGTACTGCATTCCCTCCTCATAATCAGCGTCGAGATTCTGGTAGTGGTGCAGTTTGAATCTGGCGACCAAACCGCGATATTATTGGCATGAAAATTGCTATCGGTCCAAAAATAACCCGTCAACAGCGTAATTGAAAATTTTATGCTTGACCGGACCCGCATCGGCCGATACGCTCAAAGCGGTAGCGTGCAACGCTGTCGCCGGGAGCGTGTAACCGGCATATCGAAGCTGGTTCCTTAATCGAGATTTACCATGACCGCGAGAAAGAAGAAAGACGCGAATGAAATCGCGTATGCGATGGTCGAGATGATCGCATCGGGAAGTGTGCCAAGTCTGCCGGACGGAAAAGACCCGATTGCGGTTGCGATGGGACGGCGTGGCGGATTGAAGGGCGGAAGGGCGCGTGCTGAAAATATGACGGCAGAACAACGGCGGGAATCGGCTAGGAAAGCGGCAAAAGCCAGGTGGGCAATCCGATAGGCTGTCTCTACGGTGAAATCATGCTCTCTGAACTTTCAGCAATTTATTATAATACCGAGTTACTTATCCCTCCGATTCCCGACTTTAGGATCAGCGAAAGCAAGATTATTGGCATCTACAACAAGTTGAAGGAGCCGGGAGGGTACCAATACAAAAATCTCGATTTGCAAGCCGACCCGCCAACGCTATCGACGCGCCGCGATGATGGAGAATCGATTTGCAAAATCAGCAAAGATAAAATACGAATTGAGGAAACGAAGCCTAATACGGCAATGACGCTCGACGAATTTGCCAATGTCGTCAAGACGGTCATGCAGGCGATCGGAAGCGACATGGTGCCGTTTTTCGTGCAGCGTTGCACGATGCGATTCCTATCGCAGCCGCATGGAAGCAAGGATGCAATTCAGTTACTAGCTGGCAAATTGGCCAACGTATACGACAAAATCGCGCCGTTTGGACGCCCGCCATCATACTTCGGTGTCAGGTTTCGCTTCGCGCCAGCTATTGAGGTTGAACTGGAAGATGATGATAGCGAAGGTTCCACTGGAGGCGATTCTCCAGAGTCTTCGTTTTCTCGAAATGCAATGCGAGTCGAGCGCGACGATGACGAGTCTGGTCCGGTAATTCATAAAGGATTTATAACGCTGCGATTTGAATCTTATAGCGGTGATCACCGGCAGATTTGGATTGAAGTCGCAGCCCAGTACCCTGATCCCGTAATGGTGAACGCGATGGATGAGGTTGAACGGAATATCCGCCACACGTATGATTTTGTGAACGACAAGGCTAAAAGATTTCTGGAACAGTTCGACGCAATGCCCAATCCAGAAACCGAAGATGGAGGTGAAAACAAATGAAATGGGCAACACCGAAACGCTACGACGGCGATCTAGCTCACGCAAAAAAAAGATCCGAAGAAGTACAAATCGATTCCGGCTATGCCGATTTTAATGCACCCCTGCCGGAGACGTGGGGAAGTGTCGCAACAGCCATGCATCGCCAGTGCAAGGAAGATTTAGATGACATCGCCGAAGCGAAACGGCGAATGGAAGACCCCGATGACGACATAACTTCGTTTGATGATTTTCGCCGCGAACTTGACATATAAGACCGCAGGTTGGAATGCCGTATCGCGTCGATATCAAAAACAGCGCGAAGTCCGAAATTCGCAAACTACCGAATGATGTTCGACATCGAATCGTCCTTCGCATTGCGAAGCTCTCGGAAAATCCGCGTCCGCCCGGGGTTAAAAAACTGGAGGGAAGCGGCGATCTCTATCGAGTTCGCGTTGGAGACTATAGGATAATATTTCAAATCGATGATTACGCATTGGTCGTTCTCGTCGTGCGAGTGGCGGATAGAAAAGACGCATACGATTGAAACCGTCAAGCTAGCCTAACCTTCGCACCGATTCCCATTTTACAGAATTTTTGCGCCGACTTTCCGCGTTCTGGCTTCGTCGGCGCGGTTTTGTCTTCGCCGGGACGTGTAGTGCAGACCTACCCTCTTGAATGGCCGACGAGCGATCTGCT
>DASZME010000005.1:0-89667 GCA_035551995.1 Tepidisphaeraceae bacterium | reverse complement strand
TGTAGCCTTGCTGATTGACCAACTGGACGGCAGATAACTTGAACTCACGCGTGAACTTCCTTCTTGCCATGACGAACTCCTTAACAGCGATTATGCTGTTCGTTCCCCGCGCCCGCCATACGGGGGGAAGTTCAATATGTCTGTACCCATTCGGCCCAATATTTCACATCCGACGCTAGCGGGTTGCTAATATATGTAACTTCTGAAATAGCGAAATTGGAAGGTCCGGCGTCGTCGGATTCGATTTCATCTGTTATCGGATTGCGAAATAGCTCATTTGTCGCCTTCGAGCGTGCCCGTCCAAGAGCTTTTATGTACTCAGGTACTTGCCTACTGCCCGCCTGTCCGAACTGTTGTGGATAGACAAGGGTGCATAGCTCGATCAGGTGAGCGACCGGATTGATGTCGAGGGCGTGGGCCTCGCAACCGAGACGAAGGGCTTCAAGAGGAATCGCTCCACCGCCAGCAAATGGATCTAATACCTTAGGTACAGAGAACTCTGCGGCGGGGTCGAAAATTGTTTGAGCGGCTTTGATAAGTAAAGTGGCCGCTTCAAGGTATTCGGGTTTTGTGGAGTTGCTCCACTTGACCATCTGCTTGATGAACTCCAAGCAGCGATTTCTTGGTGTGTCTCGAACCGGGTGGCCGTCGATCAGTTGTGGGGAGAATTCCGAGCGTCCAAGCACGTCCATGACGAGAATGCGGAAACTCTCCGGACAGCCCACGTCATCTGGATCGGGGATCAGTGAAGCGAATACCGCTGCCCTACATGCCGCTAATGGCCTTCTCGCCCACCAGATGTGCAATGTCGAAATGTGGCCGTGACGGATCGATTTCTCACGAGCGGATTGCTCGGAGACTTCTTTAAGCGGGAGAGCGACTTCAATAAGTCGTTTCAACATGGCAAACTCTCAAATAACGAGGCAACCGGCTTTGGGGGCCAGAAGACGCCGAGGATCATGAATGTCGCCGGGTAGCGGCTATGACTGCCGACGAAGAATGATGTGCTTCTTCCGGGGCCGCAGAGTTGGTCAAGGAACTTCTGCCGTAACTTCTGTTTGACTTCATTTTCGTCCTGGCTGGACCGCTTGACGTTGCGATATAGCTCCATGATTTCCCAATCGATGATCGATTGCGTATGTCCTTTGCAATTGGCATCCTCGCAGATGTACTTGTACTTGAACGAATACGGAATCTTTTCAAGGTCCAACTGCTTCTCGTAGAAGAGACGCATCTGGTTGAGAATACCCTGCTTTTTGCCAGACCACTCCGGGTCGTCTTCCTCAAACACAAGGTCCGTCACCTCTTTGGGTCGAAATACACCGAGCGACTTGCCCGTGCGCTTCTGTTCTCGCTGAATTTCGCACATGCTTGCGCTTTGGGTCGGATCGATCCACTCCCGCCGCCGTTGCCACTGCTTATCATTCACGGTGCCGAGCGTTTCCAAAACCTCAATAGTCTTCTCATCGGGGCGGAAGCTCTCTGGTCGTGCATCACCTTCGTGTTTGGTCATCCGCAACTTAATGACTTGGTACTTGGCGTACTGCTGGTGCCTCGGCAAATCTCTGAACTGAATCGGATAGAGCCGCAGCCAGCCTTCTTCCTTCGTGACCGCCGCCGTGCAGACCGTCTCGTGGTACTTTTCGGAAGGCGTCGGGTACGTCTTCACGGTCACGAGGGCAGAGCGTTCGAGCCATTGGGTCGTCATAGGTGCTGCACCTTGAGCTTCCGCCCGTTACGGAGGAGCAGTTCTTCGGCCACCACTGAACGGTGGCATTCGTCCACATCATGTTCGACGCACATCAGGCAACATGGCCTTTCACGAGCAAGGTCATAGAGCGTTCCCAGCGTCACGTTACGTCCGGTGAGGTACGTTCGGAACTGACTCAAATATTCGGTCAAGTCGCCGTCCTCACGAAGTTCTTGCCGGAGATGGCCGGGAACGCCAAGGTCTTGAAGATGCAAATATTCGATGCCGTGCTGTTCGAGACAGTCCCGCAGCGACGTTTTCGAAAAACCCGGTTTTCGACTGAGTGCTCGCTGCCGGATGTCCACAAGAATCTCGATTTTTTCATCCTTGAGCTTCTCGACGAAACGGTCGGCGGTGAACCCTGAGTACCCGATGGTGTAAAGCGGCGTCCTTGCCATGCTAATTCCCTTCCTTGGTCATATGCTGCCTTCTGTCCCGGCCTGCTGTGGTCCCCACAGCTTCGGGTGTGGGGACGGTTCTGATTCGAGTTGCCATTTGGTCGATGCCGTCGCTGCCTTCTGCCAGTCAGACACGCCGACCATGTACCGCACAACGCTCATCTCCTCCTTGGGCGAGAGCCTTGTTGCGGGGTCTTGGACCAAATGAAGTTGCGGGTTTGTTTTGCAGTCGGTCACGATGTAGAGCCAGTAATCTTTTCCGAACCGCTGGGCCTTGATCCACTCGTTGGGCGTCAACGCCACACCGCCGACACAGGAGCGGCCCTTGACTTCGATGTACCGCACGACCTGACCAGCCTTCAGTGAGGAGATGTCCCAGCCGCAGTTCTCCTCCTCCACCGATACCGGTTTGCGACCCTCCGCAATTTCGTGTTTCTTCACGAACTCAACGGCAATAGCTTCGACTTCTGGATCGTTCTGCATTCCCCCTCGCACATTGTCCATGACCACACTGTCCATGACTTCCTTCGGCGGCGGCAGAATCACCGCAACGCCGAACACCTCGGGCGGCTTTTCCGACAGGTGGCGCTCCTGTTCGATCTCAGCCAGCCGTACCTTGAGCCGGTGGGAAAGCTCATTTTTGCGGGCCTCCTCCTTCGCTCGATTGCCCTGTACGTTGAGTCGCTTGGGATCGGATTCGTCTCGGATCAGTTTCAATTGCTGGTCGTATTTCCCAATCTTCTTGAGCGACTCGGCGATGAGGAATTGGAGGGATTTGCGAACGTACTTCTCCTTGATCGTGAGTTCTTTGGTGCGGCGGGAATTGATCTCGTTGAAATAGTCAGGCGTAACCGCTTCCAATGACCAATCGATAATCCTATCTTCATCCGTGGCAGATTGTCGGACCCCATCGGGGACATTCGCAGTAGTCTCAGGGGCCTTCAGATCGAGCAGGGCATAGGGCTGGCTCTTCTTGTAGTCGCCGGCGATGCCGTGGATGGCAACCAGCCGCTCGCCCACGGTCATACCACGGCCGTCTTCGACGCCGCACTTGAGTAACCACAAGACACTTGGCTCGGTGGCATCGGCATTGTAAAAGCAGGCACCTTGCCTGAGCGATGGGCCGTAATCCCGCAATACCCGCTCGACCACGCCTTCGAAGAGAGAGTGACCGGGGCCGACGAATTCGATCTCGGAGTAGCCGACCGCTCTTTCCTTGTCGAACGTGATAGCGGGATAACTCCCGCCGATTCTGCCAAAGCGGCGTTCCAGTGAATCAGGAAGCTTCCGCAGGTCGGGCGGCACCCGGCTGATGGACCAAACTTGCTTTTCGCCGGCGGCGGCAGCAATCGTCCCGCCGAAGGATCGGTACGCTTCAACAAAAAACTTCTCGATGTATTCCGGCATGAGCCGGTTCTCCTTGCTCTTTTGTCGGTCGGCATCGAGCTTGGAGATGTCGATGTGGCGGGAACCCAAGGCTTTGTCGTCCATGTCAGCCCGAATTCGCTGGACTTGCGTTTCGTCTGTCTGAAGATCGATCTCGGCGAGAATTTCCTGCATGGTCCGACGCTTCGATAACCAATCCTTCATCAAGGCGTCGAACTTCGGGGCGGGAATGATCTCCCCAATTACGTCATAAACCCGGTCGCTGCCCAACGCCTTGCGCATATCATTGAGCTTCGTCAGCAACCGCTGCATGACCTGGCCCTCACGGGTGTTTCCGGCGACCAGATTGAAGATCATGACCTCCCGTTCCTGTTTGTACCGGTGGATGCGGCCCATGCGCTGCTCAAGACGATTCGGATTCCACGGGATGTCATAATTGACCATTAGGGAGCAGAACTGAAGGTTGATGCCTTCGCCCGCTGCTTCCGTTGCGATCATGATCGACGGCTTATGTTCGAAGAATTCCCGCTCCGATGCGATACGCTTTTCCAACGGCATTCCGCCGTGGATCGTGCAGCAGTAGAAGCCAAGGTCGCTGAGCTTGCGCACAAGGAAGTCGAGGGTGTCCTTATGTTCCGTGAAGACCAGCAGCCGTTCGTCCTTGCCGGACAGGTGCGTGGAGATGACGCCACGTAGTTCTTCGAATTTCGTTTCAGGAACATGCTTTTCGTTGTGTTTGGCGTGCGTGACAAGCTGCTCAAGCTCAGTGATCTCAGTTTCAAGTTCGGCCATGTTTCCGGCCATCGTCACCCGTTCAACGAGGTCGTCTTCGAACTTCCAGCGATCTTCTTCGGTAAGGTCTTCCATGTCCTCGGGAAGTTCGCCGTACTCTTGCCTGATCTTTCCCAGTTTCTGAAGGTCTTTGAGTTTTTTGAAGCGGCGTTCAAGCGACAGGCGGATGGCCGCAGTGCTGGATGCCAGACGACGCTGAAGTACCGTGAGGGCAAGGCCGACGTTGCGGTTTTCCGCCTGTTCGGCACGCTGGAAGTTCTCTTGGACGTAATGCGTGACTTCCTCGTACAGCTTCAACTCGTCCGCCGTGAGCGCATACGGCAGCGTCTTAACGTGCCGGGGCGGGAAGCATGGCGAGCCGTCAAATTTCTTCATGTCCTCCTTCAGGCGGCGGATCATGATTTTGTTTTCGTCATGGGTACTGGCCTCGGCCAGAATGTCCCCGTTGACGTACAGGTCACGGTCAAGCAGTTGGAGGAGAAGTGCGAAATTGTCCGGGTCGCCCTTGTGGGGCGTGGCCGTGAGAAACAACAAATGATCGGTGCGATCACGAATGAACTCGCCGAATTCATACCGTTGCGTCTTGCTGATCTTCTGGCCGTAGCGGTAAGCGGCCATCTTGTGGGCTTCGTCCACAATGACCAAATCCCACCGCACTTCCCGCAGCATGTTCATGATGTCGTCCTGCCTCGACACGAAATCGACGGACGTGATGCACTGCGAATTGTCTTCCCAGACATTCTTGCCGAAAGCGGCACCGACCGTACTGCGATTGATGACGGTAAATGTCTCGTTGAATTTGTCGTGCAGTTCTCGCCGCCACTGGTCGGTCAGACTGGCTGGGGTAATGATGAGTGTGCGCTCAACCAAGCCCCGGCACTTCAGTTCTTTGAGCGTCAAGCCCGCCATGATCGTTTTGCCGGCACCTGGGTCGTCGGCAATTAGAAAACGAATCTGCGGCTGCGTGAGCAAATGGCCGTAGACCGCATCCATCTGGTGCGGCAATGGATCAACTTGAGAAACGGAGACGGCAAAATGGGGATCGTATTGGTAGGCGAGGCGAATGCGGTGTGCCTCAGCGGCGAGACGGAAGTGCGTCGGGTTGCCACTGAGGGAGGCCACGTCAGCGGCCTGAGTGATCTTGATTTTTCCGCTGAAATCTTCGGCGTTGACCAGCTTACTCCAAAGCTTCTTCGAGTGGATTCCCACTGCCTGCACGTCGAGGCGGTTACCACGGACCTTGACAGTAAGCACCCTTACCGGCTCCGGCCAGTGCGGGCCTTCCAGCACGGTTCCCTGAGAAAGATGGGAGACAAGTTCTGTGGCGTTCATGGCATTCCACCAAGCGATAGAAACCGTCGCCCCCGCATTGAATGGTCAAAAACCATTGGATGGGGAAGCCTACGGCAACGTCATTTGCATCAACTCCGTACCGGCGTCGAGTAAATCGCCATTCTACCGGATGCAGACTCGACGGTACAGAAGTGCCGAGCGATTTGAACATCATCGAAGTTATTGGTGACGGCGTACTGTCAGTGCCTGCGATGGAATAACATGCCTAATAAGAGTATTTGTACCTCTTCGCCTCATCAAAACTCCCGGCTTGCGACCAACCAAACCCCCGCCAAAAGCGATTGAGCGCATCCCGAAACACCAGCGAGTACGCCTTGTGGTCAAGTTCGACGAAGTTGTCGGGAACCTCGGCGAACGGGACGATCACGGAAGTTGCCCGACACGGCGGATTGCAGTGCTCTTCGGGGGTGAACGGGCCGGGCACGAGCCGGTAGCCCTTGGCATGGAGGAGCGACAGGCCGACGAGGTACGGTCCCCCGATGCCCATCAGTTTGAGTTGTTCGAGATAGCGGCGAATCGTCCTCATGATCTCCGGTTCATGCCGGCTCATGTGGAACGTCACCACATCGTCGCCCCCGCCCACACCCTCCATCGGCGGGGTCCAGTGATCGGCCGTGAGCACCACGCCCAGATCGTTCAGTACCGTCACGGCCTTCACGTCAACTTCGGACCTATGGTTAAGGATCACGAGTTCGTGAACATCGTGGTCAATCAGCGGATGGTCTGTCCACATCGGCCGGAAATTGTCGGCGAACTCCCTTCCGAAGTCACCGTCGAATTGCAGCGGCGGGTCTGCACGTTGCCACGGAACGATGGTGACGGCGCACACTCCTCGCTCGTGCTTGAAACCCCGGAACTCCTCAGTCGTGAGCGCAACCTCGAACTCCTGCCGAATGTCCTCGGCGTGCCGCCGACGCATCTGGGCGGCTGTTTCGTTCAACCGTCGATTTTCGTCGGCCTTCTTCGTCCAGACACTACGCTTTTGCATGATCCGTAGCTTCTGCTCCAATACCTTCGTCAGATTCTTCTGCTGGGCATCACGGGCCTTCTTGTCAGCACCTGGTGCAAGGTCGTAGGTTACAGGGAAAGCGTAATTCTTCAGGTCGAAGGGGAGATGTTCTGCCCCGCCGAAATGCTTATTCATCACTAAAAGAATCTGCTGCCAGCCGACAGACGCCGACGCAAGACCGAGTTCGATAAGCACATTGCTGTTCGGTAGGAACTTCTTTCGATCATCGTGGGAAATTGTGTCCCCGACATACGTCAGGTCGGCTAAGAACACGCCGCACTCGCTGATCTTCCTAAATATCACCTGCGCAACGTTCGGGGTGCCCGGTTCGTCCTTTGTGCCCCAATCGATTTCGATCGCCGAAGGGGCGGCTGCGTCGGTTACCGGCTCCAAAGCATCAACAGCGGGAGCTTCCTCAATATGCAGATCGGCGTTTACTGCGTCAATGGCACCTTGAAGGGCATCCCTGATCAAGTAGTGGTTGACCTTCTCCTCACGGTCGCTCTGCCAAGCATAAAATACGGTGAATGACATGTCCCGATTTTAGGGTGGGTCGCCCTCTCTGGACCATCACACTCGGCGGCGGAATCTCCGGATTCCCAATACGTAGATCGAGCGCAAAACACGAAGATGGACTTCGATGTGCCGATCATAACCGAGTGGAATCGTCTTGCCCCGGAAAGCGCCATGTTCGTGCAATGGCTGCTGGATCGCCTGCGAAGGGCTGACATCGAATTGGTCGTTGTCTTACCACATCGCCCAGCCTCATGACCGTTTTGAGTCACTAATGGATCGTTACGATTCGTCACGACCGCCTCGGCCAACGCCGAGGCGTTTGTCCTTTCACGGGGACTGCCGAACTCTCCCATGTTCGTGAGAATGGTCGAACAGGAAAGACATGATATTCGGCGTCGCCGTAAAAATCTGATCGACGTCACAAGAACCAACTGTGCCGCCACGCCCTTATGAGAGGCATTCCGCTCTCCGTAGCCAACTAAATCACACAAAGTTTTTGTGCGATCACGATGAAAAAAACACACAAGAATTTTTGTCAGACATCTGGCATAAATTTTTGTCAGATGTCTGACAATTATTTTTGATATAACTGCATTAAATGAAGGATGTTACGAAATTTTTATCCTTGACTTTTCGGGTGGGGTTGCTAACGTGGAACCAGACATTGAAGCGTCGAGTTCACCAAAAGGAACTCCATCGCCAATTAGAAGAAACGCCCTGTTATTTCAATGTGCCGTGTGGTCACGGCGCAGGGTTGCTTGTTGCCTTAAATAGGCGGCGACAGAGGTTGTCGAGACGGGATGTCAAACAGACGCTCGAACCGACGCATGTGGACACGCCAGCCCCACGAGGCTTTTCAACCAGGAGACTTATGAACACCGACACCACCACCGAAGGAAATAAACCGGCCGAATGTGATGCCACAGCACAGGCGTCAGGGAAGCCTCCCACGGCCAAAACGATTGCCGCCAGCGCCAAGAGAGTACACAAGCCAGCGAAAGCTGTCTCAACGGAACTCCCCGAGGGGACACCGAAAAAACTATATTCCGTACAAGTGCCCTATAACACGAAAACATTCTTGCCCGAATTGAACACACTAACAGTCACAAAGCTTTCAAAGGCATGCGTCACGGCCAACGAGCAAAAATACAGTCTCAATTCCGAGGCGTATCAAGTACACGGAGCCACGTATTTTGCGGAAGGCCGAGGCACTCGTTTATGGACGACAGCGAACGAGGCATGGCGGTTTTATGTGAACGACAAGCAGCGATCAATAAAATATCATGAGGGACTGCTTGCCGAAGAAAAACGAGAACTGGCAGAAGCGAAAAAACAGTTCGCCGAACTGTGAGGCTAAATGCGACCGGTGTCGTCGCCAGCGTCGCCGCCGAGAAGGCCACCATTCATTATGTCACCCGCACGAAGAATCGGCGATTTTGGTGTCAAAAATTGTCTTGGATCAGAGGCGATTTCACGATAATATTTCCTTGTCAACGTTGGGTAGAAGAAATGACGGAAGTCCTTCAAAATTCGTGGATTATAGCACAGATATTTCGTGAGATTCAGGACGGATTGCAAATCCGTTATTCGTCGGTTCGAATCCGACCTCGGCCTTTCGCTTCAGACTGGGCAGTTAATCACTGATCGGCGGTTCGGTCTCCTCCAGTAAGTCCTCGTCTGAAGGTTCCTCCACCCCTTCGCCGGCCAATTCGACCGGTTCAGCGGTTGTTTCGGCTAGCCTCGATTCGATCTCTTCCTTTACGAAATCTTCAACGATCATTTCCATCGGGGCTGCAACCACCGCGACGTCGATCGGCGACTCGGAAACGATAATGACTTCTTCGACGAGGAGCGGCGGCGCATCGGTCTTTGGCGGGAACTTTACCTTGGCGTTGGCTTTATGTTTGGGCGTCGGAGCGGGTTTCTTGGCGGCGGGTTTCACCGATTGTTTGGGCTGCACTTTTGCCGGCCGTTGAACCGGTTTCGTCATCTTTTTCTTTGGCGCCGACGTCTTGGGGGCGATTTTTTTTGGCGTCATTTTAGCCGCGACGGCTTTTCCCCGCGTCACGGGTTTAGCCGCGGATTTTGCCGGCTTCTTTTTTGCGGCGGGGGCGGGGGTTTTAACGGCGGATTTCTTGGGAGCGGGCTTGCGAGTCATCGCGGGCGACGGTTTGGATTTAACGGCGATCTTCTTTTTCGCGGCGGGACGTTTCTTAGCCATTTTCTTCCTTTTGTTAGACTTGACGGGTCTTTTACCACAATTTTATGGGAAACCACTAATAATCGCGGGATTTTTGACAACCCTTCCGCAAACGCTCGTTTCAATCCCGACAAGCGGTTAGCATCTCAGCCATGGGAATTGTCATCGCCGTCTTTTTCCGCTGGCTTCATTTGATCAGCGCCTGCATTCTGATCGGATCGGTTTTCTTTTACCATTTTTTATTGCCGTCGGGCGTCCGTGCGATGGAGGCCGACGCCGGCGAGGCGGCGGAGCGGCGCTGGCGCCGCGGATTTAAGCTCACCGTCCATGCGACATTGCTGATGTTCCTGATTAGCGGCGCCTACAACGCCGTTCGCAATTGGCCGATTTATACGATGCGGCCGGGCGTGATGCATGGGATGTTCGGGATGCACGTGCTCCTGGGACTCGCGGGAATTACGCTGCTCATGATCGTGCTGGCCGGCCGGGAGGCTAAAGGCCGCCGCACGCCTTGGGTTCGATGGGCGCTGGCGCTGCTTGTACTGGGCGTGGCGGCGGGATCGACACTGAAGGCGGCGCGCGAATCGACGCTGGCCAATCCCCCTCCGGTACATCACGGCATTCGATAACGCAGACGCGCCGCCATCGAGCAAAAGTGATCGTGCGATGGGGTCGCCTATCATCAACCGGACGGCGGCGGGCAGAGCCGCTCCTGGATCATATGGCTGATACTTCGCCGCAATTTCCGTCGAAGCCGGCGCCGGAACCGCCCCCGCCGCCGGCCGACGCGATCGAACTGGCGCCGGGAGTGAAAATTCCCGAATCGGCGCTGCGATTTCAATATGCGCGGAGTCGAGGGCCGGGCGGGCAAAACGTCAATAAAGTCAACACCAAGGCGGAGCTTTGGATCGCGTTGACGGCGATCCGGGGGCTCACTGAAAGTGCCGTCGATCGCCTGCGCGAGATCGCCGGAAAGCGCATCACGGCGGCGGGAGAGATTCATGTCGCCGCCGATTCCGAGCGCTCACAGGAGCAAAATCGCCTTGCGGCGATGGAACGATTGCGCGCGATGATCGAGGCGGCGGTACACGAGCCAAAGAGACGCCGCAAGACCAAGCCGTCGCGGGCGTCGCGCCGGCGAAGGCTGGAGGCCAAGCGGCATCGCGGAGAAATCAAGTCGGGTCGAAGAGGCGGCGGGAAGGAAGAATAGAATCGGGCGGCGCCGAGAAATCCGAAATCCAAAATCGAAACCGGTTCCATCCCGTCCCTTCGTCGTGCCTGCGATCGGCATTTGATTCGACGCACGGCACGCATCATCAAATCGATTTTGGATTTCGGAATTTTTCGGCGTTATAAATCGCCGTAAGGCGGCGCCTACTCGTCGTCATCCTCGAATTCTTCGTCTTCATAGTCGTCGTCATCGTCCTCGTCGTCGTCGGGATTATCGAATTCGTCGTCTTCCTCCTCTTCCTCGTCGTCCTCATCCTCGTCCTCGTCTTCATCGAGGTCTTCGTCCTCGTCTTCGTCGGCGTCATCCTCCACGTCCTCTTCATCGTCGTCGGCGGCGACGTCGTCGGTTTCTTCCTCCTCCTCTTCATCTTCATCGTCGTCGGCGGCTTTGCGCTTGGCGGCTTGCGGAAGCACATCGTCGTCGAGAAGCCAGGCCGGATATCCGGAGACCCCGCGGGCGATGCGGTCGCCGGACAGGACAGCCACCGTTCCCTCACCGGCTGCGCCGTCGAGCAAGTCCGAGAGAAGCGTCAAACCGTTTGGTTGCATTTCATTGATCATACAGGATTCCCTTGCGTTGCCTCGCTATGCCTTTGTCACGATGCGCTCATTGCCGCCGCCGGCCACCGCTGTCCGTCTCGACAGGCAAAGTGGCGGCATTAAAGCGAGGGGGGTGGCTGGCGTCAAGGAAGAAATGGCCGGCGAAATTAAATCAAAAATCCGCCTGCCGAAAATCAGGGCGACCCAGCGCGTCCGGCGACCAAACAAATCCATAGCGCCAACGACCGGACGCGGCCGCCGAGCAAGCGCGCCCGCCATCCGGAGACCGCGGGATCCTCGCGGGAGCGCTCGGCGAAGAGACTTGTCTTACCTAGCGGCTTTATCGCACCTCGGGATCGATTTTCACCCGGCGCAGCAGCAGCGCGTTGGTTACCACCGTCACGTCCGACAGCGCCATGGCGGCGGCGGCGATTAAAGGATTCACCAATCCAAATGCCGCCAGCGGAATGGCGATCACGTTAAAAATGAACGCCAGAAAAAGGTTCTGGCGAATTTTGCGCATCGTACCTTTCGACAACCGGATGGCGGCGGCGACTCCGCCGAGACTGCCGCTCAGCAGGACAATATCCCCCGCTTCCCTGGCGATGTCGGATCCGCCGCCGATGGCGATCCCGAGATCCGCCGTCGCCAGTGCGGGAGCGTCGTTGATGCCGTCCCCGACCATCGCGACTCGAAATCCATCGCTCTGCAATTCCCGGATCACCGCGGCCTTGTCGGCGGGCTTCACCTCGGCCCGAACGTCGTCGATCCCAACCTGCCGGGCGACGCTTTCGGCGGCGGCGCGGTTGTCGCCGCTGAGCAAGATCGTGCGAAGCTTCATTCGATGAAGTTCGCCGATGGATGCGATCGAATCGGATTTCAACTGATCGGCGATCACGATCGTTCCCAGCCGCTCGTTCGATCCCGCCGCGCCGCGCCACGCCACATGAACATGCGTTTGCCCGGCGGAAATCCCGGCGAGATGACCGCCGGCCGCGCCGTCGCTCCCGATCAGCGCCGCGCTTCCGACGAGCAGCGTACGGCCGTTTATCTCGGCCGCCACGCCCGATCCCGATTCACTGGAAAATTTTTCCGGCGTCGCTAATTTCAATCGCCTGGCGCGCGCCTCGGCGACGATCGCCCTGGCCAGCGGATGCGCGCTGAATTGCTCGGCGGACGCCGCGAGAAGCAACACGTCGTTTGAATCGCCGGCGCCGTCGTGCATGACGATATCGGTGACGGCCGGTTTTCCCTGGGTGATGGTTCCGGTTTTGTCGAGGACGACGACATCGATTTTTTCCGCGTTTTGAAGCGCGTCGATATCGCGGATCAAAATTCCCCGCCGAGCGCCGGCGCCGGTTCCCACCATGACGGTGGCCGGGACGGCCAGGCCCAGCGCGCACGGGCAGGCGATAATCAGCACGCTGCACACCGCCCGCGCCACCGCCGCCCACGTCTGGCCCGCCGGCCAATCCAGATGATGGCCCCAGCCATACCAGCCGAACCCCGTGACCAGGGCGATCGCGAGAACCGTCGGCACAAACACCGCCGAGATTCGATCGGCGAGCTTTTGCACCGGCGGCTTGGTGGATTGCGCGTTTTCGACCAGGCGGATGATTTGGGAGAGCGCGGTTTGGGCGCCGGTCCTGGTGACGCGGATGATCAGCCGGCCGTCCTGGTTGATCGTGCCGCCGACGACGGGATTGCCGGCGGCGCGGGGGATGGGGATCGGTTCGCCGGAGATCATCGATTCGTCGACGTTGGACTGGCCTTCGATCACCACGCCGTCGATGGGAACGCGATCGCCCGGCCGGACGAGAAGTTTGTCGCCGATTTTGATGGCCGAGACGGAAATTTCCGTAAAAGCAGAGCCGTCATCGCTCGCGCGGAGCGCGATGGCCGGCGTCAGTTCGAGCAATTGGTGAATGGCCGACCCGGCGGATTGCCTGGCCCGCGCCTCGAGCCAGTGTCCGAGGCTGATCAAGGCGAGCAATCCGGCCGCTTCCATGAAAAATAGTTCATGCATCGACGGCGGCGGCCATGTGCCGCGCAAGCCGCCGATGAAATAGATCAGGCTATAGCCATAAGCGACACTGGCGCCCATCGAAATGAGCGTGTCCATGTTGCTCGTGCGGCGGCGAAGGGCGGCCCAGGCGCTTTGATAAAAACGGCCGCCGACGTATGCCATCGCGATGGTGCTGCAGATCAGCGCGGCCCAGCCGAGCCAGGTCGATTGGGCGGCGGCGTGGTGGAACGCGTGTCCGCCGAGCAGTTGCGTCAGCCAGTGGGCGGCTTCCATGGGAAGCCAGAGCACGACGCCGACGATCGCCCGACGGCGCCAGCCGCTTTCTTCGTGCCGCTGCCGCTCGAGGCGTTTTCCCTCGGCGTCGCCCGATGCATCGTCGGTCGCTTCCGGCGTCGCCTCGTACCCACCCCGGGAAATCGCGGCCGCCACCGCCAGCGGCGATGTTTGGGACGGATGATAACGCACGCGGGCTCGGCCGCGGGCAAGGTTCACGTCGCACTGCTCGACGCCCGCCAGCGACAAAACCGCCTTTTCCACATGGGCGACGCAGCTTGCGCAGCTCATTCCACTCACGTCAATGCCGGTTTCGGCGATGTCGGGAGAAGCGACGGAAGTCGAGACAGCGGTGTTCATTTATTTTCGCGCGGCGGCGTTCCAACGCCTGATTTTAGGCTCGACTTTTACTCAAGCTGAACCATTTGCCGGGCGGGAGGCGCTGAGCTACTCATTCGTCGCTTTCTCGCTTAGAATTTCCTGTATGACTCTCAATCACCCGCTGCGTTACGCCTTTTCACTCGGTTATGTTTTGGGGATGATATCCGTTTGCTTTTCGACCGCGCCAGTCGCGCGCGGCGCAGCGCCGGACAACGGACATGAGCCGATCGTCATCGGTCTTCAGTTGTACAGCTTGCGCGCGCAAATGGCGAAGGACGTTGACGCCCCGCTCGCGGAGGTTGAGACGTGGGGCGTGAGCGACGTGGAATTGGGCGGGCTGTTTAAGCTGACCGCCGAGCAGTTTCGCGCCGAACTGGATAAGCATCATTTGCACGCCAGCGGCATCCACTATCAATGGGGGCAATTCGCCACGGATATCGACGGCATCATCCGTGACGCCAAGATTCTGGGCTGCCAATACGTCACGCTGCCGTGGATCCCGCATCGCGGCGATTTCACCGCCGACGACGCCCGTCAGGCCGCCGACAAATTCAACGAATGGGGGAAGAAGCTGGCCGACGCTGGGCTGCATTTCACTTATCACCCGCACGGCTACGAGTTTCGATCGTATCAGGACGGCACCCTATTCGACCTTCTCGCTAGCCTTACGCGTCCGGAATACGCCAATTTTGAATTGGATGTTTTCTGGGCCTACCACGGCGGCGCCGATCCGATAAAGCTGATGCGGAAATATCCAAACCGCTTTCCATTGTTGCATCTGAAGGACATGGACAAATCCGTCAAGGTTCCCAACACGACCGGCCATGAGAACATCGAAAACGACGTCGCCCTCGGCGCCGGTCAGATGGACATCGCGGGCATCGTGCGCGAGGGCGAAGCAATCGGCGTCAAACATTTTTACATCGAAGACGAGTCGAGCCGATCGGAACGGCAGATTCAACAAAGCATTCAATTCCTTCGGTCGTTGGATAAGAAATAATGATCGTGGGCGAAGGCCGGCTGCACGCGAATTTATTCGCGCGACGCAATTTCAGGCCGGATGCCCTGAGCGTCCAACGGCGTCGTCCGATCGAGATCGCTTCTCGACACGCCCTGCAAGCAGGGCGGCTAAAGGATCAGGAACACTTCGCGGCGGATGCTGATTTGAGCACGAGCGCTAGGGGAGCGACTGAAGCGCCGAGAAAATCGCGGATGTGAAGAGCGCGAAAAGAAGGCCGCAAAAGAGCCAGTACATGGTGCGGTCGAAATGGCCGGTGAGACGGGGGTCGGCGCTGAGGTCCTGCAGATATTGCATCCGGCCGGCGATGCTGCCATGCAGCCAATTGTTGCACAGCTCGACGGCTTCTTCGAGCCAATGGGCGACGCGGTTCCAGAAGCCTGAGCCAGACCGCGTGCGGGGATTGATGGGGATGTTGTTGATGATCGCGACGCGGCGAAGCGCCGACGCGAATATACCGGCGCCGTGACGGCCGACATGGGTCCGCCGCGCCGAGCGCAAAGGGGACAGCGGGCCGGCGCCCACGGTCACCAACTGCCGGGCCGCGAAAAGCCCCTGTGAGGTTAACGGCTCCTCCGCCTTAAGCATTTCGATGGTTCGGGCGGCATAGACATCCGCCTGGCGTTCGCAGCGGCGGCTGAGGGCGCCGAACAGCAGGAAGAAGGCGACAATAAACAGGCTGCCGATGACGCCTTCGGTGGCGCTGCCGGCGCTGAGGGCGTGAATGTATGGCGTGAGCACGGTTCCCAGACCGCTGATCAGGAGAATCAGCACGACAAAGAATATCGCGTACCACGTCATGTGGCGATGGACGATATGGCCAAGTTCGTGGGCGAAGACCGCCTCGATCTGCTCGTCTGTCATCCGTTCCAGAAGGACGTCGGACAAGAGCACATACCGGAGGCGGGGAAGCACGCCCATGACGGCGGCGTTGCCGACGTGGTTGTGGGTATTCCAGACCAGGATCTGCCGATAGCGAACACCGGCCCGGCGGCAAAGGGCGTCGAGGCGCTCGCGGAGGGGCGAGGCGGGCATCGGGCTGGTATTGAGTATTCGGCGCAACAGCGCCGGGGCGAAAAGAAACACCGCCGCCGCCGACAAAAGCATGGAAACCATTTCCACGTACGGCGGCGCGCCGGCCGCGATCGGGCCGAGCATCCACGCCGCGATCCACATCAACCCATCTCGCACCAACACGATCATCACCACCGGCAGCAGCGTGAAGAGGACCTGAAGCCGAAAGTTGGACGCGAAATACCTGCGAAATGAAATTGGCTGATAGAGAGGAACGCCGTTATCCAGATCGATCAGCAGATTTTGTTCCCGCAGCGCCCGCTCGGCGGGATACTGCGACCACCAGAGGCCCATCCAAGCCGCAAAGGCGGGCAACGTGCCCAGGAGAAGGCCGGGAGCGGATCGATAAAACGGCTCGCCCCACTGAAGCAACAATGAACCCCATCCCAGCGCCCAAACGCCGATGGCGAACCACGCGGGCACCATCAACCGGGCGGCGATCATTGTTTGGTTAAAGCGGCGCAGGCTTCGATGAAAATGGTCGGTCGCCACGCGGCGCGCCAAACCCCGGCTCCAAAGCCCCAGGACCAGGACCATCGCCATGTAAACACTAAAAAAGAGGGTGAGATTGGGCGTTAATTCCGCCCGCGACTGGGCCGGCGGAGGCCCAGCCATCCAAATCAGAAACAAAGCCAAAAGTAAAATGCGTGACACGATTCAAAATAATCAAGCCAGCCCATGCTCCCGGGAATCGTCGCCAACTGCCGCCGGGCGCTGTTCATTAGTATACGCCCAAAGCGATCGGGTTGTAGCCGCCCGCGCGCAAAATTCCTCGCGAAAATCAGATTCGCGCCAGCGTCTGTTCAAATGTCCGCACGCCGGCCGACGCCCCCAGCGCCGTGCAGCAATCGGCGGCGGCCCGGTTTGCGAATTTTGCGCATTGTTCCACCGGCATCTCCTTACACAGCCCGGTGAGCATCCCGCCAAACCAGGTATCCCCGGCGCCGGTGGTGTCGATCACGTCGATTTTGTACGAAGGGGCGAAAACCGAACGATGCCCGTCGTCAAGGAAACAGCCGTCGGCGTCGAGCTTGACGCCGATTAGACCACATTTCATTTTCTTGCGAAAAACGGCCACCATCTTTTCCGGGTCGCTTTCTCCGGTCAGGGCGGCGGCCTCGGTGCGGCTGGGCGCGAACAAATCCAGGTGCGGCAGAATCGGTTCCAGCAAATCCCACCTGCCGGGCGGATTGACGGTGTCAAGCCCGATGCGCGTCGCCGGCGTAAACGCGCGAAGTTCCTGGAGAAGGGCCGGCAAGTCGGGCGTCAGCGCCGGCAGCAACCCAAAGTAGCCGACCTGCACCCATCGGCACCGCGAAAAAATCGGGAAACATCGCCGAAACGCGGCGGCATTCAATAGCGTGGTGGCGCCGGGCGTGTGAAAGAAAACCCGTTCCCCGCCCGGCTCGACCGCCACCATCGTTGCGCTGGTCTGGGCGGCCGCGGTGGTAAAGACCGACGACGTATCGACCCCCGCGTGCTTCAGCCGATCGACCACCGCCGCCCCCAGCACGTCCTCCCCCACCAGCCCGGCGGCGGCAACCGACATCCCCAGTTTCGCCATCGCCACGCCGGTGTTGCAGACGTTGCCGCCGGTCGTTAGGGTGATCGATCGAACCAACTCCAACCCGCCCGGCGCCGGCGGATGGCGCAGATCGACCGGTTCGCCGATCACGTCCGCCACGATCAATCCAAAGAGTGCAGCGTCCATGGGAGTGTCGAAAGCGATCGCGGTGAAGGGCGCCGGGCTTCGGCTCGGCCTTTACAACTCTGACTCTCAGTGTGGCGATCAATCATCGGCGACAATCGGATTGCCGGTTTCGTCCACCACTTCGATATGCGTGAACTCATCGAGATTGAGGGTGGTGAGTTCGCCGTCGGCCTTGCGGATCGTCAGGCGATCGAGCCAGAGCTTATCGCCGCGCGAATGGGCGAACCAGCTGCCTGTTTGCTTTTGCTCGAAGGAGACGATGGTCCCGATGACATCGGTATTCCATGAGTAATGGCGAGCCGCGATCTGCTGGGTAATCTTCACGCGAACGCCGGGATGCAGGTCCTTGGTGAGCAATTCTTCCATGACGAGAAGGTACGGGGTTGGAGGCGAAACGTCAAAGATGCCGGACTGAAATCCACGGCGCACGGGTCAGACACTTGCGTGAGCCGCAAATCGCATGAACCCGTGCCGATCGGAAAGATCAACTTATTTAGCGACGGCGGCGCGTTGAAGCACATAGGCGATCGACGCGGGCACGCGCAGCGACGCGATCTGCTTTTCCTTCTCCTCGACCAGCGGCAGAAATTGCGGAATTTCCACCGCGTTCCTTCCCTGCTCCCGCTTGCGAAACGCGAAGATGTAACTGTCGTTGTCCGGACGCTGATAGTTGAAATAGTCGAAATCTTTGGCGATCAACGCCGCGCGAAGTTCCTCGGCTTGCCGGCCTGCGGGACCCGCCTTGACATCGATGCCCCTGGCCCACGCGTCGTGCGTTCCGCTGGCGAGAATCTCGTTCCCGGCCTTCAATTCGTAAGTGCCCGGCTTGAGCCCGTTCACGATGACGGTGCGTTTGGCTTCGGCCGGGAGCGGCAACGGACTTTCCACCGCGAATCCGCCTGTAAGATTCAAGGGATCCTTCGGCATCGCCGTCACCGCAAGCAAGTCGTCGGTGGCGCTGAAACGCAAAGCGTCGCCCTGGACCTTCACATCCGAGAGCTTTGTGCCGGCGGCATCGTCGACCGCGCCCCCGGCCTCAACCTTGATGTGCCAGTACCGGGGCGACAATCCCAAACTTCGTTCGATGTCCAACGCGACTCGCCAGTAACCGTAAGGCGTGAGATGGATGCCGTTCCAGGTAAGGAACGGCTCATCCGGCGATTTTCCGGCCCGCTCGGTCAAAGCCATGAGATCGATAAACAGGGCGCCGCGCTGGGCCGCGATCTTGCCGATGGCGTCGGAATAGATCCGCAGGTTTTTGTTGTGTGCGGAAGGATCGGGAAGCGGCTTTCCCAAATCTTCATGATAGTTTGGCGACATCAAAACGAGTCGCGGCGATCCGCCCGCCGCCGCTGAAAGGGCATCGAGCATCTTGTTGTAGTTGGCCACGAACTCCGGCAGCTTTTCAGGCCCGAAAAACGACTCGGTCATGCCGTAGTTGATCAACAGGACGGTCGGCTTAAACTCCGCGACCAGTTTGCGAAGCCGCTCGAACGCCTTGTCCGGGGCTTCAAATTGCGTCCATCCGGCACACAGGCCGCGGGCTTCTCCGGTGGCGGTGTCGGCGCTGTAGCCGAGGTTGCGGAAGGCGATATTTTTGCCGGGGAAATGGCTGATGAGCATCGCCTCGATGTAGTCGGCTTTCTGTTCGCGCTCGACGAAGGTGTTGCCGAGAAACGCGACGCGATCGCCGTCGTTCAAGTCGAGCTTCGGCGATGCCGCGGCGGCGGCGATCAGCGGCCGAACCAGCGTGGCCGTGCAGAAAACGGCGAGGAGAAGCCATTGTTTCATGTCGCTCGGAAATCGGGTCATGGTATCCATCGTACGCGGAGGATATGCTGCCGTTGAGCCATCAACAATCGTGAGCCGCGACGATACTGTGAGCGATGACAGCGATGAGTGCAAAAATTTCGCCGATCGAGATCATTCCGGAGAAGAAAAAACGATCGATCATGTCGCGGCTTTGGCCGCTTTCGGGGCGTCGGGTCAAACATCGCACTTTCGGCGCGCTCAAGCCGTGGCGTAACGGACGATATCTTCGCGCCAAGGCCGATTTCGCGCCGTTGAAGAAACGGATTTGGCTGGTGATCCGCGCGGATGATCACGAGCCGTCGGCTCTTCAGGAAAAGTTGTATCTTCAGATCGAGAAGCACTACGCGGCGTTGTTGCCGCGAATCTTAAAAGCATTATTCGTTGAATATAACAAAGTTCGCCGCGTCCAGCCGAACATCGCATGGCCGCAAGCCGCCAAACCGGCCGATCTTCTGCCCATCATTCCGCTGGACGCGATTTGGCTTGAACACGGGGCGGGCCATCCATTTGTTCTATCCTTCCAAAGCGAGCTCGACAAGGATCACGAATTTCACGTCTTTTTCCGGGAAGGGAAGCTTGAAAGTGTGCTTTTTGAAAACTGAAGCGCCCTAAACGTATTTGCCATCCCAAATCTCCACGAATAGCGCACTCCAAAATCCGTTCACGGTTTTCAGGATAATTGCCGAAGTAGTATGTAGTTTGCTATGACAACCTCCGCCGCTCGACATTTTTAAGGAGTCGCCGATGACACTCGCACGGAAACTGCTGATGGAGACGCTGGTTGGCCATTTCGCTTTGCTTGAACTCTCGCGTCCTGATAAGGCTTCGTCGCCGCTTGCGCAACGGACGCGCCGGTATGTGAAATCGACGCTCCGAAAGTGCGAAGTGCATGGGAAGCGTCAAGCGGCCTGAGTCGGTCTGGTGTCTGAGGGCAAAGAGCCGGGTCGAATTTTTCGGCCGCTTTCCGCGACGCACCTCATCAAACGCACGACGCCAAATGTGGCGTGCGTACGAAACTGAGAGCGAGTTGAGCGACATCGAACGCCGCCCGTGGGCGTGCAAGTCTGCCGGCGTTTTTCTTTAGCGAAGCCAATCGCGCGGGATCGTTCAAGAGCTGCGTGATTTTCAGCGGCAGCGTTCCCTCATTGTTGATCTTGACGGCCGCCCCGTTCTCCAGCAGGAAATCACTGTTTCGGCTCTCCTGGCCCGGCGTGGGATTCACGATCGCCATCGCGGCGCCCCGAGCCAACACTTCCGACGTGGTCAGGCCCCCGGGCTTTGAAAGAACGATATCCGCTACCGCCATCAGCTCGTCGATTTGATTGGTGAAGCCGAGAATTTTCGAGCGGTGGCGCCGTGGGACCAGGACCGTTTCCATCCTTTCTTTGGCCGAGGCGTTGCGGCCGGTTACCACGACGATTTCCAGCGGGTTCTCCACCGCCAGCGCCCCGCGATACAGCGCTTCGATTGGGCCGACGCCAAACCCGCCGGCGACTTGCAAAAGAATCGGGAGATCGCCGACAAGCCCCTGCGACTTCAGGCAATGCTCGCGTGATTTCTGCCGGCTGAAATCGGGATGGATGGGAATGCCGGTGACGGTGATGTCGTCTTTCGGCACGCCCCAATGATTCAGATAAGCCGCCCCTTCGTCGGTGGCGGTCGTGTATCGGTCGCAAGGCTGGTTGACCCACAGCCGATGCGTTTCAAAATCGGTGGTGACGGTAATTTGCGGAACGCTGATTTTCCCGTCGCGCCGCAAGCTGGCGATGATCTCGGCGGGCAGAAAATGCGTGTTCACGATCACGTCCCATTTCTCGTCGCAGATCAGGCGTGTCAATTTTTTGAGATTCAGCTTTTCCACCAGCAGCCGGAGCCGATCGCTTCTGGATTTTGGGCCCGTCGGTTTGTCCATCAGATCATAAAAAAAACCAAGAACGTGGGGCGCCTTAGTGACAAGATCGGTATACGCGTTGCCGTAGAGTCTTCGGAACGCGGCATTGGTAAGGGTCAGCAGATCGACATTGCGCACGGTGGCGTCGGGCGCCAATTCACGCAGCGCCAATTCGACCGCCTGCGCCGCGCGAATATGCCCGGCGCCCACCGCCGCGGAAAGAATCAGGATTCGAGCCGGCATCCAATGCCTCACGAGGTAAGAGATTTTTTTAACGTCGGCCGCCGCCGCGCTGGATGGTCGGCCAAATCGCCGCCGTACAGAGATGGTGGCCGATGCGGTCGAGGATCGGCACGCTGCGAACCTGGCGAAAACCCGCGAGCACTTCCTTCACCGCCAGCACATCTTCGAACAATTCGAGGTCTTTTTGAAGAACCGCGTCGCTCTCGTTGAAAACGATCAGAAGCAGCCCCGCTTCATGGATCGGCGTCTCCGCTTCCATCTTGCGGAGATCTTCCACAACCGCCTGCCGCCACTGCGCGCCATATCCGCCATGCCGCGCGCCGCCTTCGCGAAACTGGCAGGCGACCTTCACTTCCAGCCATAGCGCCTCGTCCGGCCGGCAATAAACCGGCGCGTCGAACAATCCTGGCGCCTCGGTATCCAGACGCAACGGAATCCCTTTTGGCGAAAGCACCAGATCGCACCGCGCCCGATGCGACTTCTTCCGCCCGACCGACGACGGATAGTGTACCTCGCGATTCACTTCGTAGTAGCCCGCGAGGCGCTCGGCCAACAACGTTTGAAGCGCTCGCTCGTCGCGCGCGTCCAATCCGTAAACCGCCTGCTCCAGCCGAAGCTCCGCCTCGGCGGCGTATATCGCTTCGGCAACCCGATCAGCCAAAGTAGACATGTCCCACATATGCGACTGCAAATCCGAAGGCCAAAACCGAAATCCAAAGCGATCGGATACTCAATGCGGCTTGCTTTGGCAAGTCGCCGTCATCCTCCAGACAGGGCAATCGCCTTTGCCGTTCTTGCCCCCTCTCCCTGGTTGTCTATCGATCAGCCACCCTGTGTCGAAGGTCTATGACAATTCATCAATCCGGCTGGTTTGGGATAACGCGCCTCATCCGGGGACGCATCGCGGCTGATGATCGGCGCCTGCATCTGACCAATGGTCGTTGTGGCTCGTCGCGCATACGCCGCCTCAGAATCCACGGCGGGCACGGTCGCCGGCATATCCTCCGGTGATGGGGGATTTCTCCTCGCGGAATTGCCTTTGGCCGCATCCTCGCTTGAGCGCGCCGAAAGCCGAGCCGCTCTTGATCCGATATTGTATATAAAAGAACCTTATTTTTGCTATGTTACGCGGGCATAATTCAACGGATGCCAAGCCCGGTTCGATTCGCGATGGTGAAGAGGATGCTGGAAGCCAAGGGTTACCTTGACCGAATGAAAGGCTCGCACCATGTGTTCAAGAAGCCCGGCGTACTGGACGAATCGGTGCCCGTGCATTAAGGATTGGTGAAGTATGGGTATGTCCGCAAGATCGAAAAGCTCGCGTGAAACCAAAGCGCTGGATCGGCCGTTCGCTCGGGGAATTGAGTGTCGGGCCGGCGAGTTGGTGCCGCTTTATCAAGTGATCGTTCGGTGGGATCCGGAGAACGAATGCATTGCCGGTCGGTGCATTGAGTTGCTCAACGCGGTCGGATTCGCCGAAACCGAAGCGGAATGTGCCGCGGAGGTGCGCGGCAACGCTGACGCCTTGGTGTGCGTTATGCTCGAGCGCGGCGAGATTCCCCCGCTCTCGCAAGAGCCAGAGAGGACCAATCAGATCAACGTGCGATTCGCGGACTATGAGAAAGCCGCGGCGGAAGCACTGGCGGCGGCGGAAGGCTTGTCGCTGTCCGAGCACGTGCGCCGGGCGGCGCTTCGCCCCATATTACTAAAACCAGAAAACGGGACACAAACTAGAAAACGGGACCGGCGCAACAATTTCGGATGATCGAGCCCGAGTTGCTTTGTGCGCTATGTCTTAAAGCAGTAGCACCCGCACCGACTTCCATTCATCGACGACAACAATGGCGCCCGTGGCGAGGGCTGCTTCGACCTGACGCAGCCACGACAACCAGTGTCCCCATATGGCCTGGCATGCTTTACTGCGTAACTTCGGTTAGCGCAATCGCCTCCGCCGCCGATATGATAGGGCTATAGGAGAATGGATCATGGGCGGTTTTTACGGGTCGATCCAGGTGCGCACGGAAGATCGCGGCGCGGTCGCCGCCGTCGTGACCGATATCGCCAAGAGCGCCGCCATCCGATGCCTTATCGGACCGGCATTACAAGGGTGGGTCGGCGTTTATCCCCAGGGGGCCGGGCAGGACCACGCGGTGGGCGAAGCGATCGCGCGGCAAACGCCCGGCGACGTGCTCCAAGCCGTCGTGCATGACGACGCGGTGATGGCGTACTGGTTCTGGCACGATGGCGAATTAGCCGACGCCTACTGGTCCAGCCCCGGCTATTTCAAGGAGATTAACCGCGCAAGCCAGGAGCAACTGTCCGGCGATCCGCACGCGTTCGGCGAACTGCTCGAAGGACAAAGCGACCAACTTCTAAAGATACTCGATCGCAAGCGCGACGACGTGGCTTTCGAGGCGGCCAGGCTTCAGCAATTCGCCGAGTTGCTGGGCATACGCAATGCCGTCACGTCGTATGAATATCTGAAGGCGGGGGAGCGCGTCGGAATCATCGGATGGGACAATTTCAACGAAGTCCCCAGCGAAGCCGTGGCGGCAGAGCGGGCGGCGATCCGCGAGCGCCGAAAAGCCGTCCAGGGCAAGAAAACGCAATTGAAGCGAGACGGACTTTTGCTTGCCGACGCGGTTGAGGATCGGCTTCTTCCGCGGGCGATTTCCGTGGACGACGGATTCCTGGTGGCGTGGGAAGGATTCGGCCGGGGCGAATCGCGGATCGATCTTTATCACGCCCCATGGGATGACGCCGAGCCGGGCGAGATCGAGACCGGCGGGCAGATGAATTCAGTCGCCGCCGACGCGCTGGGCCGGCGGGTGGCGATGGCGCTGGGAAACCGCGTGGTCGTGTGGGAATCCGACGGGTGGAACCCGATCCTGGAACTGGTCGAAGACGATTGGGCGATGCTCGCGGCCCTGAGCGCCGACGGCCGACGCCTCGCGTATGCGTCGCGCCAGGGCATCTTCGTCCATGAAGTGGACAGCGGCAAGCGGATCACCGCGCTCACCGCGCGCGACGCGCAGACCCTCGAGTTTCACCCCGGCGGCGAATGGCTAATCTGTGCCGGCACGGCGGTTTGGATCGCCGCGGTCGCGGGAAAAGAGCCGTGGCGCGAACTTTATCCCGGCGGACAGACTCCGATCACCGCCGAGCAATCGCAGGCCGTCAAAAAAGAGATGACGCGGGTCGATCTCGACGCGATGGAGCGCAAATGGCGGGCTGCCCTGGACGCCGCGATCGACAAGCTCGCCGCCACCGGCCAAAACTCGGCGGCGACGATGCAGCTTGTCGAAAAGATGAAGCGGCAGATGGAAAAGAAGATCGCCGAGATGCACGCCAAATTCGCCGATCTGAAAGCCGGCAAACTTCCTCCCCCCCGCCACGGCAATGAATCGATTCTCTGCGGCGGTTTCGCGCGGGGCGGCAAGAGCCTGTGGCTTGGTTCCGATCGCGGCGTTCGCCTGTACGACTGGTCGGCGGTGCAAAACGGCGCCGCGGATTCGGGGATGCCCGAACCGGTTCTGTCTTATGATCCGGCCGGCTCGACCAACGCCGATGGATCGGGCGGATTGATTTACGCCGCCGCCGAAATCCCCGGCCGAGACGCCCTGCTCTTTGGCGGATATGCCGGACGGATCTGCCATTGGGACCTGAAGACCGGCGACGTCCGCGAGCTTGCTGATTTGCCCGACGGGGGCGCCGTGGTCGGCCTCAATCTCTCCGCCGACGGATCGGCGGTGGGCGTATGCTCCCGACCCGCGCTTGGTGAAACCGCCGACAAAGCCGATGAACGAGCGGTTTGGCAAATCTGGTCATATCCGGCCCTTGTCGGCGTGCGGAAAAAGACGCGGATGTTGTCGCCGGAGATCATGATCGAAGAGTAATCGACCCAGTCCTCGCGCCAGGGCGCGTTCAGACGGCGAACCGGATTAAACTCAAGGCGCGACGTACCGCTGGTTTTTTGCTTTCACTTCGGCCGGCAGCGGCGGCAATCCATAATAGCTCGCGCTGAGCCGTTTCAATTCAGCGGGATCGACGAGCAAAATCTCACCGGCGCGTTTTCCGTCATGACCAATCCAAGCTTTGACGATATTCGGCTCATCGCTTTTCACGTCGAATACCGTTCGATACCTCAGCCGGGACATCGGCAGCGGATACCAGAACGCTCGGGCGTCTCCAACCAGGCAAAGGGGCGCATCCGGCGGAACGCGATCCAACGGCGGCTGTTTTAGCGTGATCGCGCTTAGATCGTTCATGCCGAGCACGTTGCCGATCCCGACTTCCCCCGCGACCGAATCAAGCAGCTTTAGGTTGATATGCACCCAGCCGACGGCGGCGAAGATCGCGACGAGAATAACGCCGATAAATTCTCGTTTATGCCAATCCATCTGGGCGATCAGTAACGCCGATACTGGCGCGGCGAGGATGAAGAACCGTCCTTGCAAATGGGTAAAAAAGAGCCAGATGATCGTCAATATCGCCAGTAAGCCCAACAGCCCCCACGCCATCGGATCGCGTATCGACGATACGAACGCGATCAGCCCGAGCGGCAGCAACAGGTATCCAAATTGCCAGCCCACGACGACTTCCTCGCAAAACCGTTTCGCGCGTCCGACGATTGACCGCTGCTCAACCGGCGGCACATAGGCCAATTCCCACCGCCGAACCTGTACCGGCGTAAAATCGCCGCGGCCGAGGAGCGGCATCAGTTCCGGAAAAACCGGATTTCCCGCCCACCGAAGGTTGCGAATTAACCAAGGGCTAAAGGCGAGTAATCCGACAAGGCCGAACAGCGCAATGCCGCGCCATGGAGCGAGCGTGCGATCCGAGCGGGCGATCATCTTCCACGCCGCCAGTCCCGCGCAGACGAGCGGGACGGCGATGAGGACTTCCGGAACGGCCGTCAGCTTGCTGCCCGCGGCAAAACCCGCCATCGCGCCGGCGAAAATAAAATGCCGACGTGGGTGGCGGGAATCGGCGGCGTGAAGCGCCCAGCCGATCGACAACACGCCAAAGAGCAAGAATCCGCCCTCGTCGTAGGCGATGGCGGACAACTGAGCCAGCCAGGGAACAGTGAGGACGCTCACGGCGGCGATGATCGCCGGCGCGGCGCCGGCGCGACGCCGGGCGATGCCATATACGGCGACGACGGCCACGACCACGAACGTCATGTGCATCATTTGGCAGACGTACATTCCCGCCCACGGCCCGCCGCGCAAGTACATCGCCATGAGGTAATGCATTTCCACGTTGAACGGGAAATACGAAAAAACGTTGTGATGCAGCGGCATGATCCGATGGGCTTCATACCACTCGCGCGGAATCTGCAAGTGGTATTCGACCACGTCATACCCATGCGGCTCCTCCGGCGTCCAAAGCATCCCGGGGGGAACCAAAGCGGCCGTCAGCGCCAGCGCTAAAAATGGCGTCGCCAGCAATCCCAACCATTCCCATCCCGCCGGTTCAGTTATCCATCCTCTCAGCGCGCCCGGCGCCGATTCTCGATGCCATGCCCGAACGCACACGATGGCCGCGATCCAGCCCAGCGCGACCAGCGCCGCTGCCGTCGCGAAACTCAGCAGACCCGCCAAGCCAAGCCCGAGCAGCGCGAGGCTCAGCACTCCAAGGCCGGCGCCGACCGACGTGGCGAGTTTCAGGGAGACGGGCGACGACGCATCCCACAAACGCAACGCCCGGCATGCAAGCATTCCGAATCCCGTCGCCGCGATGATCCACAGCAGGACGGTTCCGCCGTCCATGACGATCCGGTAAATCGCGATCGGCCACGCCGATTGGGCGTAGAGCAATAAGCCGATCAACGGCAGTAAACACAACCAAACCAGGAGCGCGCCTCGGCTGCGCCGGCGCAGCGACCCGCCGAGCGGATTATTCGTGCCGATCGCCCTCATCCGGCGCCTCCGGCGAATCGTCCTGCTCTCCCAGGCGGAAGAGTTTTTCCAGGGCGTGAAGATATTGCCCCGCGGGCGTGTGGACCCCATCCGATTGACGCAAAATCTGCACCGGATCGTTCAGCAGCTTATTGACGATTCGCCGGGCCAGTTCTTCCAGGTGGACCGCTTCGGTTTCGCTGACGGTCGTCAGCTTTCGCCGGGTGCGGGCGACTTCATCCTGGGCCACGCGGTGATAGCGTGCGTACAGCCGCTGAATCGCCGGACCCAGTTCGCGCTGGCGTTGCCAGGCGTCGAATTCTTCGACGTGGCGCGTGATGATGGCGGTCGCCGCCGCGACGGCCTCCTTGCGGTACGACTGGTTTTGCGCGACGACTTGCTGAAGATCGTCCAGATTATAGAGATAGACGTTGTCGATCTCCCCCACCGCCGCGTCGATGTCGCGCGGGACGGCGATGTCGATGAGGAAGATCGGCCGGTAGCGCCGCTGGCGGCGCAGGGACTCGAACAGCGGGCGGGTGATGATCGCCTGCGCGGCGCCGGTGGACGACACCACGATGTCGGCGACCACCAGGTGCTCGGCCAACCGGTCGAAATCGACGGCGCGGCCGTTGAATTTTTCCGCCAGCGCCTCGGCTTTTTGGGCGTCGCGATTGCAGATCAGCAATTGTCCCGGCGACAACGCCGCGAAATGCTGGAGCACAAGCTGCGACATTTTCCCGGCGCCGATCGAGAGAATGGTTTTGTCGCTGAAGTTTTCGAAAATATTTCTCGCGTAATCGACGGCTACGCTGGCGACGCTCAGGCGGCCTTCGTTCAGCTTCGTCTCGTGCATCACCTGTTTGCCGACGGCGATGGCGCGCTGGAACAGCGGGTTGAGCGTCTTGGCGCAGCTGGCGGCCTTGCAGGCCGCCTCGTAGGCGTCGCGCACCTGGCCGAGGATTTGCGTTTCGCCGAGCACCATCGAATTGAGCGAAGTGGTGACGGCAAATAGATGCTCCACGACGTCTCGATTGGACTTGTAATAGAGATGATCCTTGAACGCCTGGGCGGGAATCCGGTGGAAATCGGCCAGGAAATCGACCATTTCCTCCTCGCGCGGCCGGCCGTGGGTTTCGCGCGAGATGTACAATTCCACGCGATTGCAGGTCGACAGCAGCACCGCTTCGCAGCCGGGGAATCGCACGGCAAACGCGGCCAGGGCGGCGTCGCGTTCGGCGGCGGCGAACGCCAGCTTTTCGCGCACGTCCAGCGGCGCGGTGGTGTGATTCAGTCCCAGGAGAAGAAGCCTTTGCATTTCATTTTCCCGGCATGAACTGCACCGCCACGAACGTGCCGATCATCAGGATAAAACCCAGTACGCTCAGCATCGCGGTCCGCCGCCCGCGGAACGCCGGATTGATCGGCGAGTGCAGCACCAGGGCGTAGACGATCCACGCGACGCACGCCAGCACCACCTTCGGATTTCGATACCAGTCGGGACCCAGACTGTTTGGGCGGCGCGGATCGAGAACGCGGATTAATCCGGTCACCAGCCCGACGGTCAGGAGAGCAAAGCCGAGCGTGACGGACAAAAACGTGATGTGTTCGAGACGCTCGAGGCTGCCGAAGCCCTGGCCGGGGAGCAATTTTTTGTGACGCAGGCGGCGCGTGGCGAACAAGTACATCCCGCCGACCGCGCCCGCGATCGCGAACGCGACGAAGCCCCCATACGCCGTCACGCGATGAACGATCGACCATGTCGTCTCATGGTATTCGTGCGGCTTGGTTTTGCCGAAGACGATGGCCAGCGCCAGCAGGAGCAACACGACCGGCAAAATGAAAAAGTCCAGCCCGCGCAGGGGATGGGCGCGCTGGGTGTAGATGATGAACAGCGCCAAGAGGACGGCAAGCCATAGAAACGCGCCGAAATTATCTTCCAGCGGCCGCCAGATTCCTCGGACGTGCGAGTGCCAGAACAGCACGCCGACACAGAGAATTGTGCCGGCGTAGAGGCAGCCTTTGGCCAGGACCCGCGACGAGAACGCCGAGGCGCCGCCGGGGTCGCGCGATTCGGCGCGCCATCGGCGCAGCGACGAAAAGAGCGCCGCCAGCAGCACGGCGATCGCCGCGACAAGAACGCTGAGTTGTCCGGTGGAGGGAACATCACCCATGTTTGATTTCCGGGTAGAGCCGTAAAAGCCAGGCTCGCAAACTTTCGATTCCGCCGGAGCTGAGGGCGGCCATCGCCTCGTCGCCGGCCAGGGCGCGAAAAACATCCGCTCGCCGCGCCGGAGAAAGTTTGGACGCTTTAATTTCCGGGCGAAGCGACTGCATCGCCCCGGCCATCTCCGCGAATCGCCGGTCAAGCGTGCGGGCGATGCGATCCCGAACCGCCGCCGCCAGGGCCGCGCTGCCGGCGGAAACAGCGACGATAACCGGTCCGTCCTGAAATTTGGCCGGCGTGGAAAAATCGCCCGGATCGGATTCGTCCCCGTCGGCGCGGTTCACGATAATTCCGCGCCGCCGGGCGTCTCGAACGACCGCGCCGTTCACTTCCGGGCGATTGGTCGCGGCAAAAACCAGACCGGCGCCCTCCAGGCGCCGATCCGAATATTCCTCGCCGATTCGCTCGACCGCGGCCGGGAAATCATCGACGAACTCCGGCGATATGCAACGGATTCGCACAGCCCCGGCGGCGATGAGCGCCAGCGCCTTGCGCGCTGCCACATGGCCGCCACCGACGATCACGATCGGCCGATCCGTCACGTCGAGCAATATTGGAAACGAATGACTCACGAGCCAGACGATTCTAAGGCCGGCGCCATCGGGAATCTATCGAAATGCGAGACGGGCGAGCGCTGCTCGGCGCGGGCCCGCGCGAATCGAGTACGCTGCGACGTGGCGGAACGTTCTTCCCGGCGTCGTGCGAATAGCACACCCGGGACAAATAGCACAACCGGGACAGGTCTGGGACCTGCCCCGGTGAGGCGGAAACCGCCGCGCTGTTCTCCCATCCGGAAGAATGCGGCGGAAGATGAATCGGCGGCGTCCGATCAATGGGCGGAAGAAGCGCTTCCGCCGGTGGGCGCGGGAGCGGCGCTAGCCGACGCGGACGACGGACCGCTTGGTCCGGCGGCCTGTCCGGCCAGCAAGGGGGCGGCGAAGCTGTTCACGTTCGGATTGGGGCCGGCCTTGAACTCAATCTGCTCGTCGGTGAGGCCGCGATCCTTGAGATAGGCGTTGACGGCGGTCTGGCGGCGCGTGTTGTCGGGGTCGTCGGCCGGAAGATCAAGGTAGATCACCAGCGGGTTGTTGGCGTCGCCGTTGCGAAGGATCATGTCAAGGCGGTCTTCGCCGAGCGAGTTGAGGATGCCGTTGTCGAAGTGGTACAGGCGCAGCGTCGCGTCGGCGCGGGCGCTGTTGGCGGCCTCCATGTTGACGAACTCGCGGACGGAGCGAGCGGCGTCGTCGGGGATGAAGTCTTCGCCGTGAACCACCGCGTCGCGCGGCTGAGATTCGCAGCCGGCGGCAAAGGCCAGCATCGCGGCGCCGGCGGCGATTCCCAGAAGCCATTGAAGTTTGTGTCCGGTGTTCATAGTGCGTCTCCGTTTCTCTCTCTTTGTCGGCCGCCTGGCGGCGGGCGTTAATCGATCGTCGTTATTTCATCAAATCGCTGTTCATCACCTGCACGGCCGTCGGTCCGGCCAGCACGATGAAGGTCGCCGGGAAGATGAACAGCACCAGCGGAAACGTCAGCTTGACGGCGGCCTTGGAAGCCGACTCCTCGGCGGCAAACTGACGGTTGGTTCGGAGGGTGTCGGCGTGAACGCGCAGCGCCTGCGCGATCGACGTTCCGAACCGGTCGGCCTGGATCAGCATCGACGCCAGCGAAATCAGCGCGGGGTTGCCGGTGCGGCTGCCGAGGTTTTTCAGCGATTCGGCGCGGGACAATCCCACTCGCGTTTCCATGTGAGCGATGTTTAATTCACGGGCGAGCGAGGGGTGGGCCAGCGCCAGATCGACGCCGACCCGCTGCATGGCGGCATCGACCGTCAGGCCGGCCTCGACGCAGACGACCATGAGATCCAGCGCGTCGGCCAGGCCATGCGTAAGGGCCTGCTGATTGGCCGATATTTTACTCTTGAGCCACATCGCCGGCGCCATGTAGCCGATCAAACCGCCCAGCGCCAGGCCGAGAAAAGTCGAATCCTGCCAGCTGCCGATGCCATATCCCACGCCGACACCGACGGCCATGGAAATCACTTTTCCGCCGGTCATCGCTTTGAAGGCGGACGGATTATAGATTCCCGCCCTGGCCAGGCTCTGTCTGAGCCCGGACTGTTTTTCCCGCGTCTTGGGCATGAAAGGCGCGGCGGCCAGCAATCCCAGTCGCTGGATAAGGTCCTTGAATGGAACTTTGTTTTTTTGCTCTTGCGCCACGACCGCCGCGGTGGCGGCGAATTTCCCGCCGCCGCGCAGGCGATCGCGCAGCTTGCCGTCGTCGCGGCCGGCGAAAAAGGTCGTCGCGAAATACGCCAGCAATCCGATGACGCCGGCGATACAGATGCAGATAAGAATTTCGTCGCTCATGATGTTTTTGCCGCTCGTTGTCGGTTGCCGATCGCTCGTCTCATACTTTCACGGTCGTAATCTTGCGGATGGCCCAGATGCCGGTCATCACCAGCCCCGCGGCGGTGCCCAGAAGTTTTTTGCCGGTCTCGTTCTTGGCGAATCCGCCGTAAAGTTCGGGATTCAGGTAGTAGCAGATCGCGAACATAATCACGGGAAACGCGACCAGGATGTATCCGGTCAGCCTGCCCTCGGCGGTCTTGGCGCCGACGCTTTGGTGCAGCCGCATGCGCTGGCGGATCAGGGTGCTGATGTTGCCGAGCACTTCGGACAGGTCGCCGCCGGTTTGTCGCTGGATCAGCACGGCCGTCACGAAGAACGAAAAATCGGTCGCGTCGATGCGCACCGACATTTCCTTCAGAGCGTCTTCCAAAGACTGGCCGAGACTGTGCTGGTCATAGACGGTGCGGAATTCCACCGAGAGCGGCTTGGGCAGTTCGTCGGCCATCATCTGTAGCCCGGTGCTCAAGCTGTGGCCCGAGCGCATGACGCGCGACAGGAAATCCAGGGCTTCAGGAAGCTGGCGGGTCATCTTTGTGATGCGGCTTCTGCAGAGATAGTTCAGGATGTAAATCGGAAGATAGCCGCCGACGGCGAAGGCGCCGCAGGTCACGGCGAGGTTGCGCGTGATGGCGCCGGCCACGACCGCCGGCACGACGGCGCTGACCGCGGCGACAGTCAGGAATCGCTGGAGCGTCCATTGCGGGAAGGCGTGGATAAGCTTTCGCTGAATGGTCTGAATGTAGGCTTTTTTGGCGAGGAAAGCGGGGACGTCGCCCCCTTCTTCCTTCAGGACCACCGAGAGATTGGCCAGGCTTGCCCCCACGCCGGGGCGGGCGTCATTGCTCAAACGCTGGGTGATTTTGCGCCGGTCGCCGGTGAAAGCCGACAGCATCACCGTGCTCCACCACGCGAGCACGCCGACGGCGGCCGCGATCATGATCGGCAGTAAAATGGTTTCCATGGCATTCTCCAGTAACGCGCTTGGGGCGTCTTAGTTCGCCAGATCGATCACGCGCCGTTGAAACAGTTCGCCGGGAAGTTTGATGCCGCGATTTTCGATGCGCTCGGCACACTTGGGACGAATGCCGGTGCTGACAAACCGGCCGGTGGCGTGTCCGTCGTTGTCGATGCCGGTCGGCTCGAAAACGAACAGGTCGTGCATCTGGATGGAGTCGCCCTCCATGCCGCAGATTTCGCTGACGCTGATGACTTTTCGGCGTCCGCCGGTCATGCGCCGCGCCTGCACGACGAGCTGAACGGCGGCGGAAATCTGCTGCCGCAGGGCGCGGATCGGAATGTCGTAGCCGGCCATCATGACCATCACTTCAAGACGCGCCAGGCCATCGCGGGCGTTGTTGGCGTGGATGGTGGTCATCGAGCCGTCGTGGCCGGTGTTCATGGCCTGAAGCATGTCGAGCGCTTCGCCGCCGCGACACTCGCCGATCACCACGCGGTCGGGACGCATACGCAAACAGTTTTTTATCAGATCGCGCTGGGAGACTTCGCCTTTGCCTTCGACGTTGGCCGGACGGGTTTCCAGACGAACCACGTGCGGCTGCTGAAGCTGAAGTTCGGCGGCGTCTTCGATGGTGATCACGCGCTCGTCAAGCGGGATATAGCGGGACAGACAATTCAATAGTGTCGTTTTTCCCGAACCCGTGCCGCCGCTGATGATGATGTTGCATCGCGCCATCACCGCGGCCGAGAGAAAATCAATCACCGCCGACGGAAAGGCGCCCACGCGCACAAGATCTTCCGCCTGCAAAGGCTTGCTGCCGAATCGGCGAATGCTCATGGCCGGCCCGTCGAGGGCCAGCGGGGGAATGATCGCGTTTACGCGGCTTCCGTCGGCCAGGCGGGCGTCGACCATCGGGCATGTTTCGTCCACGCGCCGACCGACAAGACCCACGATGCGATCGATGATCTGCCGAAGGTGTTGGTTGTCGCGAAAACGCGTTTCGCTCAGTTCGATCCTCCCTTTGCGCTCGACGTAGATTCGATCGCAGCGGTTTACCAGGATGTCGCTGATCGTCGGATCTTTCAGGAGCGTTTCCAGCGGGCCCAGGCCGAAGGTCTCATCCATGACCTCGTCCATCAGGCGTTCCTGATCGGCGCTGTTGATCAGCCCTTTTTCCGACTGGCACAGCTCGCGGATCAGCGTCCTGACTTCCGCTCGCACGGTATCGGGCGGCAAGACGCGCAGGTTGCCGACGTCCAGCCGCTGAACGAGCTGGCCGTGAATACGAACCTTGAGCTGCTGAAGATAGATGGACCGCTCCGACTGCGGCGCCGGAGGCAGATGCGTCGGCTGAGGGCTGACGACGGTGGTCATCGGCTTGGGAGCGGCCGGCGCGGGCGCCGTCTTCAGCGCCTCGGTCGCCGCCGCGCCGGGCATCGGCGCGGGCGGCGTCAACGTACTGCTTTTACTGCTAAACAGGCCCATGGTGTAACTCTTCTCGATCGGCGGTCCACCCTCTATTCATCGGCTCCGGAACAGGGGCGATGCGGCTCATCTCCGCGATTTCGCGATATTTCGTGACGGCGGCTTCGTGGACGTTCCTCTGCGCCATGCGGCGACTTAGTCACCAACCCAACGCAATTCGGGCGGTTAAACATTCATCGGCTTGCCGCTGATGCTTGCGGCAAGTCCGCACAGGCTCACGCTCATTTCCGATTTCGGTGCCCGCAATACAACCGGTTCTCCAAAGTTGATCGCCGCGATCGCGTTCTTAAAATCGTTCGGCACCAGCCACGAAATCTTCAGCCCCAGCGATCGTTCAACCTCTTCAGGCTCGATGTCGCATCCCTTTTTCACGTAACGGTTGACCACGAGGCGAATCCGGTTGGCTTCGACTCCCATTCGCCGCAGCACGCCGACGAAGCGCTCGGAGTTTTTGGCGCTGGGAACGTTGAGCTGCATGATCAACAGGTTCACGTCGGAAGCGGCGATCGCCGTCGCGTAGAGCGGGTCGATGCTCATCATCGAATCGATCACGACATAATCGAATACGCGGCCAAGGACGCCCATCAACCGGTTTAAGCCGGGCTGACTGACGCGCTGCGTGTCTTCGGGAAGATCGGGCCGGGCGAGAATCGCCAGCCCGCTTCCCTGGTGCATGGTGAGGGCGTTGTCGAGAAGTTGCTTGTCGAGTTTCTCGGCCGATTCCATCACGTCGGCGATGGTGTAGCGGGGCCGCACGTCGAAATATCCGCCGACGCCGCCGCGAATCAAGTCCAGGTCGAGCAGCAGGGTCTTTGCGCCGGTCTTGGCGAGCGAGGCGGCGACATTGCAGGCGATCGTCGTCGATCCGCATCCGCCGATGGTTGGGATCACGTGGATGATTTTCGCTTTCTTGCCCATGCCGAAGCTTTGGGCGACGCGCTCGATGGCGCCGGTCAGTTTTTCCTCGCTCATCGGGAGCGGGATAAATTCTCGCACGCCAAGGTGCATGGCCTCCATGAGGATGTTGGCGTCGAGCACCTGCGACATCACGAAGAAGCTGATCGACGGATGCTGCCGCGGCAGATGCCCGATCCGGCGAAGGGTCTCCTGCGTATTGGGATCGAGATTGAGCAGAACCAGCTGCGGAGCGTCGGAGCGGCTCAGCATCGCCGCCAGCGAGTCGCACGTCGCAAGTTGGGCGACGACGTGCACGCCGAACTTGCCGAGAAAGATCGCAAGCTCCTGGCGGTTGGCCGCGTCGCCGTCGATGATCACACAGTTCAATGAAACGTACATGGATGCTCCGACTGGCTGACTACACAAATCGAACGCTGTGTTCGACCGGTCATTCGTTCTTGGTCGCGGCGGGAGTCGCCGTGACGGGAGCGGGATGAAAGCCCGTGGGTCCGTAGAACTTGTCGGACCGAATGGCCGGCGCGTGTCGGATGTCGGGCGCGGGGCCGCCCAGATCGGCGCCGAGAAAGAGCTGAGCTTCGGTCGGGTCGCGCCAGAATTCGCCGGGAAGCTTGGGCACTTGCCCGGGATTCAGTCCTTCGACCAATCGCGGCGTCACCAAAACAACCAGTTCCGTTTCGCTTCGCGAATACTGCACGGACCGGAACAGCGCTCCGAGAACCGGCATGTCGCCCAGCAACGGCGTTATGTTTTTGCTCGCCTTGATCTGATTCTGAAGCAGGCCGGCCAGCGCGAACGTCTGCCCGTCGGCCAGTTCCACGGTGGTATCGACGTTTCGCGTCGTCAATCCGGGAATCACGTAACCGTTCAGCGTCACCGAATCGGTGTAATCCAATTCGCTGACTTCCGGCGTGCAATGGAGCAGCACCCGGCCGTCGCCCAGGACGGTGGGCGTGAAATTCAGCTTGATGCCGTAGGTTTTATATTCGATGGTAATTGTCGTCCCGCCGGAACCGGCCTGCGGAACCGGGATGGGGAATTCACCGCCGGCCAGGAAGCTGGCTTTTTCGCCGCTGATGGCGGTGAGATTCGGCTCGGCGAGGATGCGAAGCAGGCTGTTGCTGCGCAGCGCGTTGATGAAGAACTCGAAACTGGCCGCGCCCGTCTTGGCGCTGCCGAAGATCGGGACGGCAGGCACGCCGGCGGTTGCGCCGGTCGCCAGAGCGCCGATCGGCGCGCCGCCTGGGCCGTTCTGGAATCCGAGGTTAAACTTCCCGTCGGTCACGAACGCGTTGAAGCCGAGATTTTGGGAGACCGAGCGGGACACCTCGGCAAACCGCACCTGAAGAACGACCTGCTGGCCGCCGGAGATTTCCAGGAAATTCAGGACGCCCGCCGGGCCGCCCCCCGCCGCTCCGTATGGCGCGGCGATGGCGACCGCCTGCTGCGCCGTATGCAGGTCAGGCACATGACCGCGAAGGATGATGGCGCCGTTGGCGCTCTCGGCGCGTATCGCGGCCTTGGGGAACATCGTCTTGATCTGGGTTTCCAATGCCCGCAGATCAAAGTTTACCAGCACGTCTACGATTTGCGAACGGTCCTGATCGTCCCAGAGGATCAACTGCGTGGTTCCCGGCCGCTTTGCCGTCAGCAGCACTTCCGAAGGCCCGACCAGATTCACGTCGGCCACGTCGGGCTGCGCGATGCTGACGCGCTTGTAAGGAACCTTGGTCGTCAGCACCACGCTCTTGTTCATCATAAGCGTAATGTCGCCGGCCGGGCTTAGCCCGTTGGCGATGATGGATACCGAATCGGCCGCGGGCTTGGCGCCCGGTTGAGCGCCGGCGGGCCAGGTCGGAGCCGAATCGCCCCCGGTCGGCTTGGCGACGACAGGCTGCGTCGTCGCCGGCTTTACGTCGGTGGGCTGCGGCACGGCCACTTCCGGAGACGCCGGCGCCGTTGTCGCGGGCTTGGGAACGAGCACTTGCGGCGTCGTCGGCTTAACCACTTCCGGGTCGGGCACGGCCGGCGATGTCGCCGACGGCACGACCGGCGCCACATTGGGCGTGGTGGGTTTTACGGGTTCGGGGTTGGCGACCGCCGGGCCGGTCGGCGCGGGTTGCGGCACGGGAGCCGTATCGACCGCCGCCACCGATTCGTCCGACGGACCTTTGTCCGGTTCGACCTGCGACCGCGCCGGCGTGGCGAAAATTCCGCCGGCGATCACGGCCCACGCCGCAACTTTGATCATATTGATGGCCGCTTTCCGTGAAGATCCGCGATGCCGCTGGTTCTTGTGAATTTCAGTGTTCATGTGATAGGCCTCGTGTCGCGTGTTCCTGAATCCAAGTCGTTTGGTCGTCGCCGCTGGTCTTGTTCGTTGACGGTTTACCGTGATTATCGTTCCGGCCGCTCCTCGGCGCCGGGAATCGCCGGGTCGCGCGCATCCTTGTCGGTGTCCACCATGATTGGCTTTTCCCGGGGCATATCGAAATCGACCCGGACCGGCGAACTGCCGGCGCCTTTGATCAACTCGACCGTCCACTTCGGCCGCGGCGCCGGCCGATCCGACGGCATGGTGGTCGGGGTGGTATCCGAGGCCATCGCGACGGGCGCCTTGTTGGAAGTGGAGCTATCCGATCCGATCAGATCGGCCACGGTGACGACGTCGTCGGCGTCGGTATCGTCATCTTCGCCGGGGGCTGGTTTGTGCGTTCCGCGCAACAGCATCCGGAGTTTGGAGTTGCTGCTGGCAAGCTCGATCAGTTCCGCCTCGTGAAGCGTGACGATCAACGTCAGCGTGTGATACGGGCCCGGCTCCTTGCCCTCTTCGGGACGGGCCGAGGTCAGGCGCACGCCGGTCGCCTGAATAAGGGCGTTTGTGACGATGGGCCGCGTCAGGCTGCCCCTGCCGTTGGCGATGGTCACCAGGATATCGATCCGGCAGCCGGGCAGCAGCATGCCCGCCTGGGCGTTGCCTTCATCGACGTTGATTGTGAGCGCTCTTTTGCCGGCGGGTATCAGCGACTGAAGCCCCGCCGCCACGCCCGTCGGCGCCAGGTTTCCGGCGACGACGTTCTGGCCCTTGATCAGCGAAGCCGTCAGCACATGCCCAACCACGTCGTTGGTATTGGTAAATGCGTCGGGCGGCGGCGTCGGCGATGGAATGGTCGTGAGCGTGACGTTGTCCGGCTTGATCTCCTGCCCAACCATGAGCGACCCCGTGGCCGTCACGATCTGCACGGCCTGCGGCGGAGCGACGGCCGCCTGCCGCGACTTGGCCATCATGTTTCGCGCCAGCATGGCGGCGACACCGCCCAACACGATGGCAAGCACTGCGGGAGCCCATTTCTTCCATTTCATAGCCGTCTCCGTTAATGCGGGGTTCGCCGTTCGGGCATAACCCCCACAAGGTTAAAGTCGTCCAGACTCTCTCTTCAATTTAGATGGATTTGGCGGTTCTTTCGGATTTGCCGGGTAATTCGCCGCGGAATCGAACAATTTTTTCGGCGGCGCCCGCGGCCCTCGCGACCGATCGACAAATCACCGCCGTCGTTTGCGTGACGGCGGTGACAGGTCGACGAAAATCCAGCAAAATCTCGCCGCCGAAGTTCGGGCGGGATCACTTGCGCATCTCTGGCGGTTTGGTCGGACGGTACGCGAAGCGCCGTTCGCCGCGGTTATTTGACCGACGCCGTTCTTCGCTCGCGTTCCGTAATGCTCACTGGACCGTCACGATCGTCGTCTGGGTGATGGTCGCGTTGAATCCGCCGTTGTTGTTGTCCCATTCGTGGCCGTCCATAATTCCGAGGAACAGCCGAGTGGAATCGGGCGGCACGAGGACCGACTGCTGCTTGCCCCCGCTGGTCAGGCCTGTTCCGACATAGAACGGCTGCTGAAGCATGGGCTGAAGCCCCACGTAATCGCGCGCGGCTTGCGTGCTGAAGTCGAGCTTGGGGGGAACGGTCGCAATGTTGTCCGGCAAACCGCTGCCGAGAAAAACGCCGACCATAGAAGCGACGGGCATCGCGACGTCGGCCATTCCATGCTCGCCGATGCCCTTGGCCGCGTCGTTCGAATAGACGCCGGTGGTTCCGCCGTTGCCGTCGGCGGTGACGTTGGGCGTGGTATCGTGGTCAGTCGTGGAATTGCCGCTGACGTTGGTGACGGTGATGCGCGAGCCGGGCGTAACGGTGATCGCGACCTGCACGGGCGAGGCATAGGGTTCGTAACTGCTGTAGTTGGTGCTGGTCGCGGTGCTGCCGTGCGTATTTTTCCCGAGATTGGATTGGCCGCCGGCGATATCATGCGGATATTGATGGTCCTCGGTGCCGTGGAGATTCGTGTAGCTGGAGTCCGAGACGCTACCCGTCGTGTTCAACGGCTCGCCCGCCAGCCACGGATTACCGGTGGCGTATACATAGGGTGTGGCCGTGGTCGTTACCACTTCGGCGATGGACATTTTCGTGATTGATTTGCTCGCGAGCCCCAGCACGCGCGCAAAGAGCAAGGGCACGTTATACGTGATAGTGACGCCGACGGCATTCGCCTGGGCGTAATTGCTGGTGGACTCGACGACGTAATTGGTGGCGCTGGTCCACTTGATGAACTGCACCGTGACGGCGGAACTGGGAATGGCGACGCCGTCCACCATGTTGCTGGTGGCCATGTTCGTCGCGGCGGTGGTGGTCGATGTCGCGGTGTCGTTGGACTTGGCGATGTTGTTGGCGCCGGCCCGCGCCGCGGCCATCGCGGCGTTGTAAAGTTGCGACTGAACCATCTCATAACGCCCCAGGTCAACCGCCAGCGAGCAAAATCCCATCATGACCACCCCCACGATCGCGACATAAACCAGCGCGACTCCGCGGCGGGGCCTTGGCGAATCTAATCCGGTGTTGCTCATACGAATTCTCCCGACGAATGCCGATCGGCATGGCCGCTTATTCCTTTTGCATCACGCAATATCCCGTCACCTGCTTGGTTCCGGCTATCAGTGTCAGCGGCCGGTACCCCTTGCCGATCGTGCTCCACGTCGCGACGACGTTGACTTGAATGGACGTCCCCACCGCCGCCGTGGACGGATCAAGCGTGTTGCCGGACGTATCGGTCACGGTGGACGAAAAGCTGTTGGCGGGGAAGTTGTAAGAGGCCAGGGCGTTGGTAACGGCGGTGGTCGCGTCGGAGGTCGCGCCGCCGGGCAGCATCGCCGCGCGAACGCCCTCGCGGGCGGCGTTTTCGAACGCGTTTTTCACATAGAAAAAGTACGAAAACTCGACCATCCCGAACGTCAGGTTCAGGAGAAGGCCGAGCACCAGCGCCATTTCCAAAATGGCGCCGCCACGGCGATTGCCGCGGCGCTGGGTCAAACGATACGTTGCTTGCATGATCCGATCCTCCGCTTTCAACTTCCGTGCGTGATATACGATTGAATCGCCATCAGGGCCACCGCCAGAAAAACCGGAACCGCATACGGAAGCGGCCGGTCAACGCTCCGAGTGGATTGACCGGTGGCCGTTACATGTTCGATCCCCAGTTCTTTCACATGCGCCACGTTCACCACCAACAGCATGCTGTTATGGAACAAATCCGACAGGCGGCGCTGCCACGCGGCCTGAACCAGGACGATCAACATTCCAATAATTGCCTCGACCGCGAAAACGCAAAGCGTCGGCGCCGGCCCAAGCCATGCCCCCACACCCGCCAGCAGCTTGACGTCTCCCCCGCCGACGGCGCCCATCGCGAACAGGACGAACATCAGGCCGAATCCGACCAGCAGCCCCAGGCCCGCTCCGCCGGGCGCGACGGAATGGGCCGGCGTAAAGCTTCGCGCCAGCCCCGTCAACATGATGGCCACGGTCAGCCAGTTGCGTATCTTGCGCTCGCGAAGGTCTCCGATCGCCGCGAGCAGCAGCATCGCCAGCAATGGCGCCAGATGAAGAAGTTGAACCCTGTTCACGAAAGCTCCATCGGGCAAAATCGCGTTACATCGATCTGTTCACCGAAGTCCACTTGGCCAGCACCTTTGTTCCAAACGCGGTGATCGTGACGATGGTGACGACGACGATCAGGCCAAGGATCAGGACATATTCCATCACCTCCGCGCCGTTCTCATCCCCCGCCAATCGTTTGCCAAGAGAACAAAGCTTGCAAACGGAAATCTTCATGACATTCCCTCTGATATTGAATGAGTGACCCGACGATTAAATCGGATTGCAGGTCGGCGACGGACCATTAAGGCCCGGGCCGGCGATTGAACCGGCGCCGGGCCTCCTGGTAGTCCGGCTTCGCTTACATCGAAGCGTTGAGCGAGGTCCATTTGGCAAGGACTTTGCCGCCGACGCTCGTGATGGCCGCGATGGCCGCCACGACGATCAGACCGACGATCAGGGCATATTCGAGCACTTCGCCGCCCTGTTCGTCCGACACCAACTTCACCAACAGGTTCTTCATCGCCTTCATGGGATCTCCTAGTGAGGCGACCAACGACAATCTCGCCCGGACGCACCGGAAGGCCCCATTCGAGCCGTCCTTCAGCCACCAGGCCAAAGGAGACGAGTGCAAGCGCGCCGCGCGCCCCCGGACAGTCAAACGCGACCGCCTGGGTCCGGTTTTTCACGTTCTCCGACGCGGGAAAGCGCCTGATGAATGAGAAACCCGGATTGCACTCCTGTCATCGGATCGCCGGATGCTCGCCTTTATCACGGCTGGACGGTTCGATTGGATTGTTTGAATAATCTGCATGATTCGGCTCGTTCCGGACATCCCGCCGCCCGAAAATGCCGATCACCGGCCGTTTTATCGGGTCGCCGATGCGCGGTGTTTGACAAAATCCCCACCGGTCGTCGAACATCACGCATATGGATCCCCACGAAAAGCCGTCCCCTCCCGTACCTTCGGCGATCTGCAACGGCTTTTCCGCGGATGATGCCCTGTCGACCTGGCGCCAGATGGTTCACACTTATCTAAAACTCCAGCGCAAGGTCGAAGAAATGCTCATCCCTCATGGCCTGGTTCTCTCGCAATTCGAAGCGCTGGCGAAGGTCGCCATGAACCCCGGCGTGATCCAGCAAGACCTGGTAAAACATCTGGTGGTCACCAAGGGAAACGTGGGCGCCCTGGTCGATCGCCTGGAAGAAGGCGGCCTTATCGAGCGCCGGCCCGATCCCGAAGACCGCCGGGCCAATCGCCTGTTTGTGACCGAAACCGGCGGCACGATGATCGCCGAGATTTTCGAGAAGCATCAGGTCCTGGTGCGCGAGATGTTTCGGCCGCTGAACTCGAACCAGCGCAAAACATTGGGCGCGTTGCTTAGGGAACTGGAGCCGCAGTAAAGGATGTTTTCTCTGAAGGCTTCGAAATAATTCTAGAGAACGTTCCGGGCCGTTTCGAAAAATACCCTCACCGCCAACGATGCCTTTTCCTTCGCGAAAAGCATCGTGTGCCGGTCCCCCTTCTTGATCCAATACGCGAACTTCGGCTGGCTCGCCCGCTCATAGAGGTCCTTGCTCAGATCGATGTCGGATTTGATATCTTCGTCGCTGGCGATCACCAGGAGAGGCCGGGGAGCGAGTTTGTCGATCGAAGCGGCAGGGGCAAAATTTTGCAAATCGCAACCGAGTTGAGCCCCGGCCACCGGAAGAGCCAGATGTGTCGCCATCCAGCCGGCCGTGGGAGAAAAATGCGCGTCGGCGACGTCCTGCACCAACGTCGATAGTCGATCGAACGGCGCGAAAACCGCCACCGCGTCGATGAACTGGCCTTCGTCGGGATCGGCGGCGGCGCCGATCAAAGCGGCCGCGCCCAGGCTTTCGCCGAGGCCGAAGATTTTTCGGGTCTGCTCAGGATGCACCCGCCGCGCCCAGCGAACCGCGCCGATTACGTCGCGCCGTTCCTCGTCGCCGAACGTGGTCAGTTGTCCATCGCTCTCCCCGTGAGCGCGGAAATCGAACGCCAGGATATTGTACCCGTTCGGCGCCAGATCGCGGGCCATGCGCAAATCAGACGCCTTGTCGGCGCCGAAACCATGACAGAGGATCACCGTTCGATCGCCGGGATTAAAAGAAGGCGGCGTATCGTCCGAGCGCGACGTATGGGCGGCGGGAATCCACCACCCACGCAGCCGAACGCCGTCGGTGGCCAGGAATGTGATATCCTGATAATCCAACTTCAGGATCGACCTCGGCGTCCCCGGATGAATGATGTGCGGGCGATAGGTCAACACCATGGCGCCGACGTATGGAACGATGATCGCGACCAACGCCATCGCCCGGAAAACCGACGCCGTCGGCTGCGGCGCATTGGATCGCGCCCGCGCGACCGGCCGCTTTCCCAGGGCGCGGTCAAAGCTCCAGGCCAGCGCCGCGCCGGCGCCGCGTAAGACGCACCCCACCGAAATTCCCCAGTAGCAGGCGATCGCGATCTGCGTCGCCGGAATATGGCCGCGAGACCCGCGGCCATAAATCAGGACCAGCACCAATCCCCCCACCGCCCCGGCGAAGGCGCCGACAAAAAATTCGCGAAACGGATTCAGGCTTTTGCCCCGCCACGATCGAGCCAACGCAAGCGTCATTGCCGCGACGGGCAATGCGACATAGAGCCGGGGAATGAGGATCGATAAGGGAAGCATAGCGGCCAGGATACTTCGAGCGATCGATTGTAGCGCTGCGGCCGGCGGTCATCCAAGCGAAATATCTCCGGCTCCCTTTCCCTTCAAGGGAAAGGGCTGGAGTGCGGGTGAAATATCCCCAGGAGCCGGGACGATGACTTGCCGGGGCTTTTCTGTGTTGTTGTAATGCGGGGTGGTCGCTCGACCGACATGAAAGATGCTTAAAATCAGCTGTGTTGCCTCTCTGTAAACATGGAGACGCAACCGCTACTCCAGAGATGCTTTATGAGAGTTAGAGCAGTTGTCAGGTTGTTTGCGCGTTTCTGCGTTTAGCGGCAATCGGTTCACTTAAGACGATTGGGTACGACCTCCGAGACGCCGAGACTCAGAGAAAAAAGAGAGAATGAGAGAATTCTGAACTGGGTATCATCGAAAACCAGTGAGATTCGCTCTTCTTCTCTTCTCTTCTCTACTCTTCTCTTCTTATCTCGGCGACTCGGCGTCTCGGCGTTCAACTCAATCTCTTAAGTGAACCGTATTGCGTTTAGCGGCCCCGCTTGCGGGGCGTTTCGCGACGCAAGGTCGCTTCACCAACATGAGAAACGCTCTAGAGTATTTTCATGTTGGTGAAACAAGCGGGGCCGCTAAACTTTTTTGAAACGCTCCGGCGTCCCGACAACGCCTCCGGGAGTCACCGTATCATCTACACCTCAACCCTCTCCATTGAAAGAAAAACGAGTCGCCTCGTGCTGCGACACCACTAAGGTGATGGGCAAAGCACCGTTTCCTGGTGACGAAGCAGCGAAGGTGGACGGCTTTCATCCGTCAGTCGAGCGGTGGCGGAGCACTGGCATCCGTTACTTCGCCCTTTCCGCTTCGATCGCGCCGCCGGCGATACGCGCTCCTGAATCGCCCGACGGATCGGTCTTCAAATCGTCGGCCTTCGCGTGAATAATCACCGAATGCCCCACAACGCCATCCTTGCCTTCGATGGTCAGGCCTTTGATTACCTCGTCAAGGTGCGCGTGTCCCTTATCGTCGGCGGTCAAATTTCCCAGGTCGCCGGCATGATGCTCGGCGGTCTCAGGACCGCCGTGCTTGTGATGTTCGGGATTGAAATGCCCGCCGGCGCTTTTGAGGTCCGGCGCCGACAAATCGGATTTTTCATGGATGTGAAAACCATGCTGGCCTGGCGTTAAACCATCGATGTCGGCGACGACCTTTACGCCTCCGTCGGCGGCCGTAAAGGTTACCGTGCCGGTAATCTCTTCTTTGTGGCCGGCGGCATTCTTCACATGCGCGACGGCTTCCTTGGCGGCGTCTTCCGCGAAGGCGACTCGAACGCCGCCGAACGCGAGGGCGCCGGCGCCGATCATTCCCGCGAGAACGAGTTTGGATGCGCGATTCATGGTCAGGCTCCTAAGAGGGGATTGGGTGAGATTCCGCCGGCAACCGCCGGGGAACATCACGTGATACGCTTTGATGAGCCGGATTGTAACCCTAAATCCGGACGAGGCCGATAAAACATTCGTCATCCGTTGCCGCGTCCAGTGGTTTTGGATACGGTAGGCGCGGTAATTTGACGACGTAACACCAGTGAACCAGCGCACCGGGCAAACCCAATCTTCATCCCCCAATGCCTCCGCCCCCGTGTCGCCAACGACTCGGCCGGACCCGGCGCCGATTCCGCGCCCCGGCGCCGATCTCTCGCCGCTCACCGGCTTTTCCGCCGAACACTTCAGCAACGGATTTCTGGTCCGATGGATGTTCGAATTTCTGCGACCGGTGAAACTGATCGTCTTTTTCAATTGTTTGTGGATCTGCATGTGGGTCGGCGCCGAGGCGCTGACGACCAAGCAAACCGCCCGCGTCGTCAACACCATTCAGGCGCTTCATCCGTCGATCGGCGCCAAAACCCTGTGGCGATGGCTCGTTCCGCAACGATTTAGCTTCGGCGACATCTGGCGGGGATTGCTCGGCCGCGACGTCGATTTCCGATACCAGGTGATCGGGCTTCTCATCATCGTGATCGCTTACCTGATCTTCCGCTACCTCCGCGTGGTGGCGGGCGTGAAGATGAGCATGAACATGGTCTTCTACATCCGCGAGGCAGTGTACGACAAGCTTCAGCGCGTCGGTTTTGGGTTTCACGACGCCGTCAGCTCCGGACAATTGATCAACCGCGCGCTCAGCGACTTGCAGAACGTGCGATCGTTCGTCGAAACCGTCGTGAACCAATCGCTGGAGATCGGCCTGACCGTCGGCGCCTATATCCTGTTGCTGGTCACCATTTCGCCGTGGATCGCGGCGCTGTCGCTCCTGCCGTTGCCGCTTTGGACCTACTATATCCTCCGGTTCAGCAAGAAAGTGCAACCGGCCGCCAAGGCGGTGATGGAGGCCGAGGACAAGCAGGTCTCGATCCTCACGGAAAACATCGCCGGCGTGCACGTGGTAAAGGCGTTCGCCACCGAGCGCCAGGAGATCGACAAATACGACGCCAACATCGATAAGTTTTTGTCGCGCGTGTTGACCCGTATCCGGCTCTTCGCCGACTTCACGCCGATCATTCGGCTCATCGCGATGGCGTCGCATCTGTCGCTGTTCCTGGTGGCCGGAATCATGATGATCAAGGGGCATTTTCTGGCCGGAAACTTCATGATCCTCGGCCAGGCGATGGGCGCCATTTTGAGTCGGCTGCAAGCGGTGGCGACGATCAACGAGCAATATCAAAACGCGATCGTATCGGCCAAGCGCTTGTATGAAGTCTTGCACGCCCCGCCGACGGTGCCGGAAGCACATCCGGCCAAGCCGCTGCCGAACGGTCGCGGCGCCGTTCGGTTCGAGCATGTGAGCTTCGGCTACGACCCGGCCAAGCCGGTCCTGCATGACATCACGTTTGAAGCGCCCGGCGGAAGCATCGTCGCCATCGTCGGCCCCACCGGCGCCGGCAAGAGCACGCTCGTCAGCCTGATCGCGCGATTTTACGATCCCCAGGAAGGACGGATCTTCATCGACGGCGTCGATCTCCGCGACGTGAGCCTCAGCAGTTTGCGAACTGAAGTCTCTTTCGTCTTTCAGGAGACGTATCTTTTCAGCGACACGGTGGCCGGCAATATCGCCTATGGCCGCCCGCATATCAGCGCCGGCGATATCGAGGCCGCCGCCAGGCTGGCGCAGGCCCACGAATTTATCGCGGAACTGCCGCAAGGCTACCAAGCCATGCTCGGCGAACGCGGCTCAAGCCTGTCCGGCGGGCAGCGCCAACGCCTTGCGATCGCCCGGGCGATTCTCACCAATCCGCGCGTGCTGATTCTCGACGACGCCACCGCCAGCATCGACCCCGAAACCGAAGAGATGATTCGCAAAGGGATGCACCGGGTCATGCACGGCCGCACCACGTTCGTCATCGCGCATCGAATCAGCACGGTGAAAAAGGCGAATCTCGTGCTGGTGGTGGAAAACGGCCGGATCACCCAATCCGGCACGCACGCCGAATTGATGGCTTCCGACGGCCACTATCGCGAAATCGCCGCCGTGCAGTTGTTCGGCGACGAAACCCTTCCGTCGGCGCACGATCGGCATCCGTCCCACATGCGGCGAATGCTCGACCAGCACGAGGCGACCGCATCAATCGGCGCCTCGGAGGAGACGGAGGAGGTGGCATGACCATCATCCGCGCCGCCGGGAAAAAACCGGGCGTAACCGAAAAACTGCCCGCGATTCCGCCGCTCATCGATGACGAGGAGCAACGCTATCGCCCCATCGACCGCGCGCTTCTCCGCCGCGTTCTGGGACTCCTCGCGCCGTACAAGAGCCAATATACCCTCGGCGTTTCCCTCGGCCTGAGCATGACCCTCCTCGACATGCTCTCTCCCAAGTTCATGCAATGGCTCATCGACTACGGCGTCGGCTATCAAAAACGCGCGCTGCTACCCCAGCCGACCGAAAACGGAGCCGTCGGACATGTGCTCTTTCTGATAGCCATGTGGGCGATCTGCATGGCCGTCGCGATCGTGCTCCAGCGCTTCACGATACTTGTCATGACCGCCGCCGGCGAGCGCGTGCAGTTCAGTCTGCGCCAACGGCTGTTTCGCCAGCTTCAGAAGCTGTCGATGAGTTACTATGATAAGACGAAACTGGGTCGAATCATCAGCCGATGTACCAGCGACGTGAACAGCCTGCGCGAAGTCAACGTGTGGGGGTTGCACGTGATCTGTTCGAATTTACTGATGATGTTGATCGCGGCGGTCATGCTGGCCGCCACGACGGATATACGCCTGTTTTTCTCGGTGGCGTGGCTTGGCGTCGTGCTGCTGTTCGCCAACAAGATCTACTTCACCAAGGCCGCCGGCATGTGGCAAACGGTGCGCGAAGGTTGGACCCGCGTCAGCACCAACATGGCGGAAAACATCACCGGCATGCGCGTCGTCACCGCCTTTGACCGCCAGGTTCCCAACCTTGGCGTCTTCAACCGCCTCCAGACCAACAACACGAACAACAACGTGCAGATGTCGCGCATCAACGGAGTCTACCAACCGGTCCTCGATCTCATCCGCTTCGTCGGCAAAACCATCATCCTCGTCTACGGTGGCTATCTGATCGTCGCCGGTCGATTTCCGCCGGGAAAAGGGGTGGGTGCGGTGGTGGCCGCCAGTCTGTATTGGGACTGGTTCATGAATCCGATCACCACGTTCGGCCAGTGGTACAACATGCTGATGCAGGCGATGGCCGGCGCCGAGCGCGTCTTCTCGCTGCTCGACCTTCAGCCCGACGTGAGGGACGTTGTGGGCGCCGCCCCGTTGCCGCGCATCGTCGGCCGGGTGCAGTTTGAGCATGTCACTTTCGGGTATGATCCCGCCCGCCCCATTCTGCACGACATCAATTTCCAGGCCGAGCCGGGCCAAACCGTCGCCCTCGTCGGCGCCACCGGAAGCGGCAAAAGCTCGATCATTTCCCTGATCGCCCGTTTCTATCAGCCACAGAGCGGCCGGGTTCTCGTCGACGGCGTCGACGTCCGCGGCATCATCGGCGATTCGCTCCACAAGCAGATGGGGTTGGTCCTCCAAACCAACTACCTCTTCACCGGAACGGTGATGGAAAACATTCGTTACGCCAAGCTGAACGCCACCGATGATCAGGTGATGGGGGCGGCCAGATCCATCGGATCGCACGACATGATCCTGACTCTCAAAGACGGCTATCAAACCGACGTCGGCGAGCGTGGCGCCAACATGTCTTTGGGCCAGCGCCAACTCATCTGCTTCGCCCGGGCGTTCCTTGCCGACCCGCGCATCTTCATGCTCGACGAAGCCACCAGCGCCGTAGATACCGCCACGGAGTTGCTCGTGCAGCGATCGCTGGAAAAGCTTCTGGCCGGCCGAACGACGTTCATCGTCGCCCACCGTCTGAGCACGATCATGAAGTCCGATTGCATCCTCGTGATCGACGATGGCCGGATCATCGAACGCGGCGGTCACCGCGAATTATTGGCCCACGGGGGGAAATATGCGCACCTGTACGAGCAGTTCGTCAGGCAGGAATAAGAATTACCGTTCCCTGCTTTTCCACTGAATGTCGCTTGCGATGCGGATCGATCGTCGCGGCCGCCGCTCACGTCCCCGGCAGTGAATGCGGCATCGCCAGATATTCATTCATCGCCTGTAGCAGGTAGTAATCGCCCCAGATCGTCGAGGCGTCGCCGTTGTTGATCGGGGACGGGACGAACCAGGCGCCGTGCAGGAGAATGCCGTGGCTTGTCGAGCCTTTGGCGAGGTAGCTGGACGAAAGTAAGGAGTTCAAGATGGCGACGGCCGCGGAACGGTACTTCGTGGCGTTGGCGCTGTTTTTTTCAAGGGAGGCAAGCTGTAACAGACCCGACGCCGCGATCGACGCGGCACTGGTGTCGCGATAGGTATTGGGAATGCCGGGCGCGTCAAAATCCCAGTAGGGAATGTGGTCGGCGGGAAGATGACCGATGAAGTAGTTCGCCACTTTCTCGGCGGCCGTCAGCATGGTTGAATCGCCGGTATCCAGGTAAGCGGTTCCGAAGGAGTTAATCGCCCAGGCCTGGCCTCGGGACCATGTGCTGGCGTCGCTGTAGCCCTGATTGTTTTCCAGCGACACGACTTTGCCGGTGGTGCTGTTGAAGTAGCCCCACTGATAGACGCTGCCATCGGGCCGCATCATGTTGTTCATCAGGGTTTTTTCGGTCTGCAGGGCCTTGGTGGCCCATGAGGTATTGCCGGTCTGCTTGGCCGCCCAGAAAACCATCGAGAGGTCCATGGTCTGATCGGTGAGGACGCCGAAGTTAGCGGCCGGATTTCCGCTGTGCGAGGGGATTTCGACGGAATGGAAGGCGCCGACGGCGGAGTTGTAGGTCGCGACGCGGGCCGTGGCGGCATTGAAGATCACCTGCGCGTAGGCCTTGTTTCCCGTCGCTTCATAGAGCGGGTAATACTCGTTGAAGATTCGAAAGACCGTATCGTCGGGCTGCGTATCTTCCGATTGAAGCGGCAATGTCCAGGTGGTGGCCTCCTGCTTCCAATATGAGTTGTTCGTGCGCTGGTACATCTGCCAAAGCTCGGCGGCGAAGAAGCCGGATGTCCAGTAGTCTTTGTTGCTGGTCTGCCATGTGCCGTTGGAGTTGGTGACGGTGGGAAACGCGGTGGTTTTGCCGTTGAGGTCGGCGAGCGTCTGATTGAGCTGCTGGCGCGCAAAACCCATCGCCTGATCGATCTCGCCCAGCAGCGGGTCGGTCGTGGGGCGGAGTTGCTTGGAGGGAATCACGGCTTTGGAAAGCGATGGGCCGCTCCAATACAGGTGAACCGACGCGGGGTCGGTCACGTCGAAATATTCGAGGCGAATCGATGCCTGCGCGCCGGCGCCGAGTGAGATCGTGCCGGATTTGCTGACGGGGGCGGCGTTGGTGGTCCAGTCATTGATGAGCAGGTGATTGTTGACCCACAGCCGGGCCCCGTCGGTGAACGTGGCGGAAAACGTGTAGGTTCCGGCTTTAACCGCAATGACGTTGCCCGTCCAGCGCGCGCTGAAATTTTTGCCGCCGATTCCCGTCGCCGGAGCGGCGCCGTTCCAACTGAAATTGACGGTCGAGTCCGTCCGCGTCGTGCTGGCGCCGGTAAAATCGTCGTTGGCGTAATACACCGCGGCCAGTCCCGTCGCGGGCGTGGTCGTTTTGGGGATTGTCGAGCCCGACATCATTTGCCGCGGCTCCAGCCGTTCAAACAGCGCGGCTTGGTGTCTCACGAAAGACGCGTTTTTTTTCCCACGGGCCATGCTGCTGCCTTTCGCCGGTCTCACGGCATTGCGGGCGCACGTAATCGTCTCGCCCGGACCTCCGCAAATAGTCGTTTCACGTAAGCTCTTTTGCCCCACGTCGACGAATTCGCCGAATTGATACTACCGACCTGGACCTATTACGACAATTTCTTGCCGATGGTTCTTTACACGCGCGATCTCAGTTCCTAGACTTTTCTCTTTTCGTTTTCGGAACGGGCGTCAAGATGGAATTGAATCCGGCAATCAACAAAGCCTCCGCCCTGGTCGAGGCGCTTTCTTACATTCAGCGCTTTCATAACAAGGTCGTCGTCGTCAAAGTCGGCGGATCGATTATGGACGATGAGCAGGCTCTTGCCAACCTGCTCAACGACATCGTCTTCATGAACTACGTCGGCATGCAGCCCGTCCTCGTCCATGGGGGCGGCAAAGCGATCAATCAGGCGATGGAAACCGCCGGCCTTAAGCCGCAGATGGTGCAGGGGCGCCGCTACACCGACGAGCGCACGCTGGCGATTGCCGAGCATGTGCTGTGCAACCATATCAATAAGTTCATCGTCAATTTCATCCAGGCCCAGGGATGCGAGGCGATGGGCCTGCATTCGCTGAGCAGCGTGGTTTTGTTCGCCGAGAAGACATTCCTGCAAGGCCCCGAAGGCCGTCGGATCGACCTGGGGTATGTGGGCGAAGTCAAGAGCGTCAACGCCCGGCTGCTGCAATTGCTCGTTCAGGCCGACTCGATCCCCTGTATCGCCACGATCGCCCGCGACGTGGCGGGCGGTCGCTTGAACGTCAACGCCGACACCGCGGCCGGCGCCGTCGCGGCGGCGATGAAGGCCGAAAAACTCGTCGTCGTCTCCGACACCCACGGCATCCGCTCGGATCCCAACGACCCCAACAGCCTCGTTCACAGCCTGACCGTTTCCGAAATCGACGAATTGGTAAAGAGCGGCGCCATCAGCAGCGGAATGCTGCCGAAGGTCGAAGCCTGTGTCGCCGCCCTTCGCGGCGGGGTGACCAAAACCCACGTGATCGACGGCAGAATTCCACACGCGCTGCTTCTGGAGATTTATACCGAAGCGGGAATCGGGACGGAAATTATTCTGTAGCGACCGAATCAATCGCGATGCCCGCCCGCCTGCCAAACAATCTTGGGCGCGACCCGTCGCGACTAACCTGATTTTTCCACCATGAAACATTTTATCTCGATCGCCGATTGCACCACCGACGAACTGACCCACGTTCTGGATGTTTCCCTTCACCTGAAAAAGCAACTTCGCGATACGGGAAAAAACGACCCCATCCTGGCCGGCAAGACGCTGGCGATGATTTTCGAAAAACCGAGCCTGCGGACCCGCGTGAGCTTCGCCGTCGCGATGACCCAGGTCGGGGGCAACGGCCTGCTCCTCCGCGACGAAGAGGTCGGGCTGGGCAAACGTGAACCCGTCGAAGACATCGCGCGCGTGCTCTCGAGCATGTGCGACGGGATCATGGCCCGTACCTTCGAGCACGATAAAATCTCCTCTCTGGCGCACTGGTCCAGCGTCCCGGTCATCAACGGCCTGACCGATTTCAATCATCCCTGCCAGGCGATGGCCGATCTGATGACCCTCCGCGAACATTTCGGAAATCTCAAGGGCCGCACCCTCGTCTACGTCGGCGACGGCAATAATGTGGCCCGTTCGCTTGCCGTCGCGTGCGGGAGGTTTGAGATGCGTTTTGTCCTCTCCTCGCCCGGCGGATATGAGTTGCCGCCCGGCGATATGGACCGCATCATGGCCCAGGTTCCCGAACTGGATTGGGAATTGGTTCGCGATCCGATCGAAGCCGTCCACGACGCCGACTGCATCTATACCGATACCTGGGTGAGCATGGGCCAGGAGTCCGAAAAGGCGCATCGCCTGCGCGATTTCGCCGGCTACCAGCTGGACGAGCGATTGCTCGCGGCGGCGCCGAAACGGGCGGTGGTGCTGCATTGTCTACCGGCTTATCGCGGCGTCGAAATCAGCGCGGGCGTGCTGGAAGGCCCGCAGTCGCTGGTCTTTGCCGAGGCGGAAAACCGCCTGCATTTTCAAAAAGGTCTCCTGGCGGTTTTGATGGGCGGAATGTAAATCGACTTTCGGATCGCCGACGATGATATTTTCGGCGCTGCCTCGGGTCGTCGCGTCGCGTATTTTTTCGAAAGGCGCGTGGCGGACAGAATTTCCCACCTCGGTTGAATCTTTTGGCTATCGAATTCGCCATACGCGCTCTATCGCGGCGGCGTGGTCCAAAGAAAGAGCTTCCTATGCACGGTCCATTCAACTCCGTGTTCTTCGGATATTCCTCCGACGAACGATCCGCGAGGCCCCGGCGCCTGCAGGCCGTCGTCGGCGCATGCCATCGCAGGTTCAAGGCATGGCATGAACGATCCAAGCGCGCCAAAGAGACCGCTCATGAAGCGCTGGAACCTCGGCGATTCTTGTCGGCATATACGGCCACCGCATTGGCGAGCTTCAGCGAAGACGTCGGCGCCAGTCCGCTTGGCGGCGTCATCATGGACTCGGCCGGGAATCTTTATGGAACGGCCAGCCGGGCCGGCGGCGCCGCCGGAGACGGCTCGATATTCGAGGTCGCAAAAGACAGCGGCGCCATCACGCCGCTCGCCTTGTTTGATTCAAACAACGGGCTCTTCCCCAACGCCGGGTTGGTCATGGATTCCGCCGGGGACCTCTTCGGCACAACGCCCGGTTTTCTCAACTACAGCCTCGGCGACGTTTTCGAGCTGAGTAAGGGAAGCGCAGCCGTCGCTATTTTGGGCAACTTCAACGGGAAAAACGGCTCGGCTCCCCTGGGCGCGCTGATCGTGGATTCCGCCGGCAACCTCTACGGAACCGCCAGCGAAGGAGGCCTTCACGGCGACGGTACGGTCTTTGAGGTCTCTCGATCCAACGGCGCGATCACAACGCTGGCCGATGCAACCGCCGCCGAAAAAATGCCCTCCTCCGAGCTGGTCATGGATTCCGCCGGCAACCTGTACGGCACTGACCAGCAAGGCGGCGACAATGGTGTCGGATCGGTCTTCGAGTTGGCCAAGGGAAGCACAACGCTCACCAACCTCGCTTCCTTTAACACGACCGATGGCGCCGATCCGATCGCCGGCCTGGTGATGGATTCGGCGGGAAATCTTTATGGAACAACGGTCTCCGGCGGAAGCGCGAACTTCGGGACCGTCTTCGAGATCGCCAGCGGAAGCGGCGTGATCACCACGCTCGGCGCCTTCGACGGAACCAACGGAGCGGCGCCGCAATCGACATTGCTGATGGACGGCGCCGGCGATCTGTTCGGAACGACGACCGGCGGCATCACGATGACCGGCACGTTCTTCGAAGTCGTCAAAGACAGCGGCACGATCACCGCGCTCGCCGCCTTCCCGCCCGGCGGAAGCGCCGGCGCCACGCCGCAAGGCACGCTCAGCGCCGACGCGACGGGCAACTTTTATGGAGCGGCGACTTCGGGCGGCGCCAACAACACCGGCACGGTTTTCGAGTTGTCGCCGACCGTGGCGGCCGTCCCGGCTCAGGTGGCGTTCGCCGCGCCCCCGTCCATGGTTAGCGCCGGCGCCGTCCTCAATCCCCCCGTCGTGGTCAACGTCGAGGATTCCGACGGCAACGTCGTCGCCGCCGACAATTCCACCGTCACGCTAAGCATCGCGTCCGGTCCCTCCGGCGCTACCCTCGGCGGAACGGTGAGCGAGGCGGCCGTGAACGGCGTGGCGACGTTTTCCGACCTCTCTCTCAGCCAGCCGGGCGCCTATACCTTCACCGCCACCGATGGATCGCTCGCCCCCGCGACAACCGGCGCTTTTAACGTCGCGGCGCCCTCCACCGTCGGCGCCGCGTCGCTGGCGTTCACGGGTACGCCCTCGGCGGGAATCGTCGGGACGGCTTTGGCCCCCGCCGTCGTCGTCAGCGTCGAAGACGCCAGCGGCAACGTGGTCTCCACTGACGCTTCCACCGTCACGCTGTCGATCGCGTCCGGCCCCGCGGGCGCCGCGCTCGGCGGAACGGTCAGCCAGACGGCCGTGAACGGCGTGGCGACGTTTCCCGACCTGACGCTAAGCGCCGCCGGCGCCTACACGCTCTCGGCCACCGACGGATCGCTCACGCCCGCCGCCTCGACCGCCGTGACCATTACCGCGCCCGTGGCGGCGTCGCCGTTGGGCGTGTCGTTCGGCGCCGTCCGTCTTGCGCCCGCGGTGGTCGCCGGGGCGAAATTGAAAGCCAAGGCGCCGGTTGTCGTCACCAATTCGGGAGGCGCCTTTACGGGGAGCGTCACCGTCAACATCGATGCCGACACCGGAGAAAGCCTTGACGGCAATCAAACGCCCATCGCCATGCTGACAAAAAAGGTCTCGTTGAAAACCGGCAAAGGCAAAGTCTTTAATTTCATGATCAAGGCGTTGCCGGCGGGCTTGGCCGACGGAACGTACCATCTGCTGGCGGAAGTGGTCGATCCGGCGGGGCTCACGAACGTGACGACGACCACGCAAACGGTGCAGGTCGCGGCGGCGTTTATCCAACCGGCGGCGGTGGTCGGCGCCGTGACTCCCTCCGCCGTCGCTTCGGGAAAATCGGCGTCGCTGGTCGTCACGGTGACCAATAACGGCAATGTCGCCGCCGGTGGGATCGACTTGATGCTCAGTCCCTCGGCCGACGGCGCGACGCCATTGGCCGGCGTTATCCTCGATAGCGTGCGGAGCGGCGCCAGGATTTTGCCGAACAAGAGCAAGACCTTTAAGCTCCGTTTCAAAATACCCGCCGGCGTGGCGGCTGGAACTTATTTTCCGTACGTTGCGGTGACGCTTGGCGGCGTATCGACGACGGCGGCGGGCGCCGCGTCGTTTACCGTTGGATAAACCTTTGATCCGACGCGCTTCGCGCATGATCGCCGACGCTAAAGAACTTTCGCGATTACGCGCTCTACTCCCTCGCCCGGTAACCCGGGAAAGGGTTGGGGAGAGGGTTTTTTCGAAATGATGAAGGACGCATAAAATCCGAACTGTCAAAGAAACCCTCACCCTGCCCTCTCCCGGAGTACCGGGCGAGGGTATGAAAAAAGACGCGCGTGAATCAAGCAAGGGTATTTGGCTTGATGGTTAAACAATTCCTGCAATCGCTTGGACGATAACCGACGCCTTGTCATCTTCCCGTCGTTCACTACAATCGCGCCGCATGGGCTGGAGGGTTTGTTTAGTCGCTGTCGGGTGCTTCATGTTTGCGTCATCGGCGTGGGCGGAGCCGAAGTCTTATCAATATAACAGCGCGTCGGGGCGATGGACGGAGTCGCAGCCGCGGGCGGCCACGACGGCGCCGCCGGCCAATCCGTGGCTCGATCGCGGGCAGCGGCTCTTCGACGCGCGCCAATATCAGCGGGTTCATGACGACGTGCTTTGCTGGCTGCTTCGCAATCCCAAGGCGCCGGATCGCGATCGCGGGATTCTTTTGCTGGCCGACGCATATTTTGCGCTGGGCGATCGCCTCTGGTGCTTTTTTGAATGCGATGAGCTGATCGAGAATTTTCCCGACAGCAAGTTGTTCTTTCCGGCGCTGGCGCTTCAGTACCGCGTGGCCGACGATTATCTCAATGGATACCGGAAGAAGTTTCTTGGATTGCACATCGTCCCGATGGAGGACGCGGGGATCGAGATGCTGTTTCGGATTCAGCAGCGGGCGCCGGGATCGCCGATCGCCGAAAAATCGTTGCTCCGGACGGCGGATTATTATTATCGTTCGTCGCAGTTCGATCTGGCGGCCGACGCCTATGGCGCGTATCTTCGAATTTATCCGCGCAGCCCCGCCGTGCCGCGGATCAGGCTTCGGCAGGCGTATTCGAATTTTGCGCAGTTTCACGGGCCGGCTTATGACTCGACCCCGTTGCTGGACGCCCGGACGCAGTTCATGGAAATTCAGTCGCTCACGCCGGATCTGGCCCGGGAAGAAGGCGTGCAGCAGTTTATCGATCGGATCGAAGAACACCTGGCGGCGAAGATTCGGGTGGACGCCGAGTATTACCTTCGCGTGCATCAGCCTAAGGCGGCGGTTTTTCTGTATCGATCGCTCATTCAGCGCTATCCGAATACGCGCGACGCCAAATCGGCCAGGGCGATCCTGGCGAAAATGCCGGCGTCGGCGTTGACCGATCCCTGGCCCCCGATTTCTTCCGGAGAGCTTCCGCCGCCCACGACTCGCCCCACACTGGGACCGTAGATGATGAAAGGGACGCTCAGATATTCCATTCTCGCCCTTGCCGTCTCGCTGAGCGGCTGCGGGTATCACCTCAGCGGAAACGCCGAGAATGAGCCCGGCTACCGCTGGCATACGCTTTATCGGGACGACATTCACACCGTCGCGATTCCGATTTTTGCCAATCGGACGTTTTATCAGGGCGTCGAGTTTCGCCTGACCAAGTCGATCATCAACCAGCTCGAATCGCAGTCGCCCTATAAAGTGGCCCCCAAGGAGCGAGCCGACACGATTTTAGAAGGCGAAATCACCAGCGCCCGCCTTCACACGATCAGCAACAACGTGGTTTCCACGGTCCCGCAGGAACAGATGTATTCGTTGATCGTGCGCTTTACCTGGCGCGATTTGCGGACGGGGAAGATTTTGGCCAAGCGCGAAGATTTCGAGCAGACGGCTCCCTTTTACCCCACGCTCGGCGAAGACCAGTTTGTCGGGGAGCAATTGAATATCGAACGGTTGAGTCTGGCCATCGTCGAAGAGCTCCAGGCCGACTGGGGCGTAAAGGCGGAAAAGTAGAAATCCACCGAGTTACAACCTTATGATGGTGTCGTGCGTAAACTGTTAGAGACGCCATGTCGGCGAATTAATGCAGCAGGCGCCGCCGGAGAGGCGCATTGAGGGACGTAATCTTATGGCAGAACAACGACCAGACCGGTCCCCGCAGAAGCGTCCACGCCCAGGACTGCCCAACGGCAGCATGAAATTCGGGCGCGGACTTCTTGGATGGGTGTTGACCATCGCGCTGGTTATCATGGTGGTCTTCGTCCTTTCGCACCAGAAAGGCGACTACACCACCATCCCGTTCGGCGAATTCATGAAGAAAATGGAAGCCCACAAGGTTTCCGTTCTCACCGTCGAAGGCGAAAGTTTCTACGGAAAATTCGCCGGTAAAGGCGAAACCATCCCGATCAAGAACGGCGCCCAAACCATCGTCAAGTTCCAAACCGAAGCCCCCGCCGGCACCACGCAAAACTGGGAATACGTCAAGTGGCTCTCGGATTACAGCAAAGACGTTCAGCTTGATGTCGTCAACAATAACGGATTCTGGACCCAGATGCTGGCGCCGCTGGTGCCCTGGCTGTTGATCTTCGCCTTCGCCTGGTTCTTCATCTTCCGCCAGTTGCGCAACAGCGCCGGCGCGGGCGGCATGCTCGGAAACTTCGGCAAAGCCCGCACGAAGGTCATGAGCAAAGAGCACACGAACGTCACCTTCGACGACGTGGCGGGCATCGAGGAAGCCAAGGAAGAGGTCATGGAAATCGTGGAGTTCCTCAAGAACCCCAAGAAATTTCAGCGCCTTGGCGGCCGTATCCCGCGCGGCGTGCTTTTGGTCGGCGAGCCGGGCACAGGCAAAACACTGCTGGCCAAGGCGATCGCCGGCGAAGCGGACGTCCCATTCTTCTCGATCTCCGGTTCTGACTTTGTCGAGATGTTTGTCGGCGTCGGCGCCAGCCGGGTGCGCGATCTGTTCAAGCAGGCCAAGGACAACAGCCCCTGTATTATTTTCCTGGACGAAATCGACGCCGTCGGGCGCCGCCGCGGATCGGGTTTCTCGTCCGGCGGGCATGATGAGCGCGAGCAGACGCTCAATGCGATCCTCGTCGAGATGGACGGATTCGATACCAACGATCAGGTGATCGTCTGCGCCGCGACCAATCGCGTCGACGTCCTGGACCCGGCTCTTACGCGCCCGGGTCGATTCGATCGGCAGATTTCGGTACCGTTGCCGGACGTGAAGGGGCGCTTTGAAATTTTGAAGGTCCATAGCCGCAAGGTGAAACTCAGTCCGCAGGCCGACATGCTAAAGCTTGCCAGGGCGACGCCCGGCTTTAGCGGCGCGGATTTGGCCGCGATCATTAATGAGGCGGCGCTTGGCGCGACGCTGGCGGGCAAGGAATCGATCGAGCAGGATGATCTTGAGGAGGCGCGCGACAAGGTCCGCTGGGGCCGGGCGCGTAAAAGCCGCGTGATTGACGAAAAAGAAAAGGCGGCGACCGCTTATCACGAGGCGGGGCACGCCGTCGTTCAGTGGCTCGAAAAGGACGCCGACCCGATCCACAAAGTGACCATCATTCCGCGCGGCAACTACGGCGGCGCGACCATGGCGCTGCCGGAAAAGGATCGAAGCAATTACTCCCGCAAGTGGTGCATCGCGACGATGAAGACGATGTTCGCCGGGCGTATCGCCGAGGAGATGTTCACCGGCGACATCAACACCGGGGCCTCAAGCGACATCCGCCAGGCCAGCGGCATCGCCCGCCGGATGGTGCGCGAGTGGGGCATGAATGACCGCCTCGGCTTCATCTATTACGGCGAAGACGACCAAAAGCCCAACATGATGGGCGGCTTCGGCGACAACCGCGAATATTCCGAAGACACCGCCAAGGCGATCGACGAGGAAGTTAAGAAACTCATTGACGGACTCTACGACGAAACGCACAAGATTCTAGAGAAGCACCGCGACCGGGTTGAAGCCGTCGGTAAGGCGCTGCTTCGTTACGAAACCCTCGACGCCGCCGACGTGGATCGGATTATGCGCGGCGATATTCTGACCAAGCCCACGGTTGGCGATCTTCTGGAGCGCGAAAGCTCCCGCCGCGGCACCGTCATCGCCCCGCCCGAAACGCCCGGCAACCCCGACGTCCGCCCAGGCGGCTTCGGTGGACCGATTCCGACGCCTGGTTGATTAAGATCGATCCGCTCATTCGCCCTCGAAATCTCGCGCGGCGGAGCCTCGGCGAGTATCAGTTCATTTGACCTTGGCGGTCTTTCGCCGAACGCGCCCCGCTTGCCGAGCGCGTTCGGCGAGCACCGCTCATCGCGGTAAAGAATCGTCGAATTCTTCGCTCAGACAGTTTCCCGGCGTAACAAAACAGCTTAGGCACTTGCATACACCGCATTGTTCCACGTGCCATAGCGAGACGCGCGCTTAAGGACAGCCGATGGTCTCGGTCGCTTTGCAGGCAGGCCGCCGCGATTCACCTGTGAGTTTCCAGCCCTATTTCCAGCGCTCCTTGGCCCGCGTGGCGGATTGGATGCTTCCACGATACAATGCGGCTCGCGCGGCTGAATCCGCGCCCGTGCATCATTTGGAGGTTCGTGACTGTGGCCCAGGCTGAGATCATCATTGCCGACGAGAGACTTCTCCCCAAGGCCGTCGAACTTTACAACGCGTGTTTTCGTCCCAAGCGCGAGGTTGACTTCTTTAAGCGCCGTTTCATGGGCCGATACAACAGCCTGACGTTGTTGGCCCGGATGGACGACAAGCCGGTCGGCTTCTGGATCGGATTCGAACTCAAGCCCGGCATGTTTTACCATTGGCTGGGGGCGGTTTCTCCGGAGCTTCGCCGACATGGGGTGGGCCGGCAACTTCAGGAAGCCCAGCAGGCCTGGGCGAAGGATCACGGCTACGAATATGTGCGCTGCGAATGTATGAATCACCAGCGTGAATTCATCCATTTCGCCATCGCCATGGGGTATGACATCGTCGGCATCCGGTGGGATTCCACCCATGCCGACAATCTGATCGTCTTTGAAAAAAACCTCGTCGAGTAAACCGTCGCCGCGACGCGCGAACGGCGCCCGTTTTGATTTGCGATCGTCGGCGTCTTTCCCCAATCCAGGTTCTATCGTGAATAGCGATGATCTTCCGCGTTGGCTGAATGATCCGCGGCGCGGTCCGGTGGTGATGGGGATTCTGAACGTCACGCCCGATAGCTTTGCCGACGGCGGGAAATTTATTTCGCCCGACGCGGCGCTGGCCCATGCCGAGGCGATGGCGCGCGATGGCGCCGATTGGATCGACGTCGGCGCCGAGTCTACTCGTCCGGGCTCGCGGCGCGTGAGCGCCGACGATCAGCTTCGTCGGCTCGGCCCGCTTCTGGTTGAATTGCGCAAGCGGGTGAGCGTAGTCCTTTCGATCGACACGACGCGGGCATTGACCGCCGAGGCGGCATTGGACGCGGGGTTTGACGTCGTGAACGACATTTCCGCCGGGCGGGATGACGAGGCTCTTTTTCCCTTGATCGCCCGACGCGGGGCGCCGATCATTCTGATGCACATGCAGGGCGAGCCGGCGACAATGCAACATCGTCCCGAATACATGAACGTGACCGGCGAGGTTAGCCGATTTCTAACGGAGCGGATCGGCGCGGCCGAGGGCGCGGGCATCAGATCCGATCAAATACTGATCGATCCGGGAATCGGTTTCGGCAAGACGCTCCGGCACAACCTGCAGCTTCTTGGCGATCTGCCGGAATTGGCGAAAATCGGCCGGCCGCTCGTCGTGGGAACAAGCCGAAAAGGATTCATCGAGAAAGTGACCGGCGAGGCCGCCGCCACGGGGCGCCCGTTCGGCACCGCCGCCACGGTCGCATGGTCGGTCGCCCGGGGCGCGGCGGCGGTGCGAGTGCACGACGTCGCGGCGATGGCGCGGGTGGTGAAAATGGTTCAGGCGATGCGATCGGCGGAATCCGGCGCCGTTTCGTAAGCGGCGCGCTTTTGGCGCCGTGCGGATATCGCGCGGACGATCGCACAATTTTCGATCGATTCGCCGCAAAATGTGTCGTCGTGATTGGCGGGCTTGGTCTTTGGTCATATAGTTTTGCCGCTGGCATGCTTATCGAATCTTTTAAATTCTCCGATTTCTTCCGCGCTCTGCATACTTATAAGTGGTGGCAGGTCGGCATCGAGCTGCTGTTGATCGGCATGGTGGTCTTCTGGGTGGTGGGATTTCTTCGCGGCACGCGCGGCGCGAGAATGCTCAAGGGGATTTCGTTTATCCTCATTTTTCTTTATCTCATCGTCACCTTGCTCAGCAATCATTTCGGTCTGGAGCGCATCCAGTTTCTTTACACGCGATTTCTTTTCTTTGCGTCGTTCGCGGTGGTCGTGGTTTTTCAGCCCGAGCTGCGCCGCGCGATGATGCGCCTGGGCGAAACCCGCCTCTTTGGAAACTGGAACCAGGACATCAACCAGGATGTCGAGGCGCTGGTCGAGGCGGCGATCTTCCTCTCGCGCCGAAAGATCGGCGCCGTCATCGCGATCGAACGCGAGGTCGGCCTCGGCGGCATCGCGGAAAACGGCACCAAGATCGACGCCGATCTCACCGCCGATCTGCTCAACACCATCTTCTGGCCTAATTCCCCTCTGCACGACCTCGGCGTGATCGTCAGCAACGGCCGGATTCAATACGCCGGCGTGCAGTTTCCGATGGCCGAAAGCGGCGAGCTGGAAAAAGAGCTCGGCGCCCGCCACCGCGCCGCCGTCGGCATGAGCCAGGAGAGCGACGCCATCGTGCTGGTCGTCTCCGAGGAGACCGGCGATATCAGCGTCGCCGAGCGCGGACAGTTGATCCGCAAGTTGACGCCCGAAGCGCTGCGCGGTTTTCTGTCCGAACTGCTCGGACGCGGTGATTTAAGCGTGGCGCCGGCCTAAACTGGACATCGGACGCAAATATACCAATCACGACGACGCATGGCTCAAACAACAGCCCAACCCCCGCCCGAGAAGCTCGAGTACCGCACGACGGCGCCGTCGCGCCCCCGGCGCTCGATCGGCAAGCGCTTCGCGCAGTCTTTTCGCAACCGCTTCCGCAGCGCCTTTGCCCGCGATCGGGTCATCAACGGCCTCAAGTCGCTGGCGTGGGTGGCGCCGATGACCCTCTTGATCTGGGTCTATGCCGAGCGCGAGCAGGCGAGCAAACAGACCGTGATTTTTCACGTCGAGCCTCGAAACGTCGATTCCAACCGCGTGGTCGAATTGACGCCGGGTCCCGACGGCCGGCCGCGTACCAGCATCGAGGTTCGCGCCGAACTGTCCGGCCCAAACGCCCGCCTTCAGCAGGTGGCGGACAAGCTTGCGGGCATTGAGTTGCAGAAGGACGTCGATTCAAAACTCGCGCCCGGCATCCACGCGTTGCCGTTGAACGACCTGACCAACGATCCGCTGTTCGTTACGAACGGCATATCGGTTTCAAGCCTGTCGCCGCCGGAGATGACCGTCAAGATCGATCCGATCCAGCAAGTGACGCTTCCGGTGTCGGTTCGTCCTTCGGTCACCAATCTCGACGGGCCGGCCGTCTTTTTGCCGGCCACCGTGCAGGTAATCGGTCCGAGATCGGTGCTTGACGCCGCCCGTAAGGAAGACAAGCTCATCGCCTACGCCGACCTCGGCGCTCTGACCGATCCAGGGGCCAAAACAGTGCCCAACGCGCGGGTCTCGGTCCCGATCTCCGATCCCCACGTGACGATTTCGCCGGCGACCGTGCAGGCTCAACTGACCGTCAAGAAAAGCGACGTCGACGGCATCGTCAATTCAATGCCAGTCTGGGCGATGTATCCGCCCAGTCCGCAATGGGACAAGTTTAAGCCGGTGTATCAACCGAGTATTTTCAACGTCAATGTCACGGGTCCCGCCGAGATGATCCAAAAGATCAACGACCCGGCGTTCGAGCCCAAGCCCAAGGCGATCTTCGACGTCACGACCGCGGTTCCCCCCGTCGGGGCCAATCCGCAGGGGATCAAATACACCGCCAAGCTGCACTTCGATTTTGGCGCGTCGGGTCTGAAAATCAGTCCCGACGATACCCATGACACGATCGAATTCACGGTGGTGGAGCGCGAGAAATGATCGGCGATGGCGTCTTCCGGAAATCTCGCGCCCCCGCCGTCGCGCCGGGCGCCATGGAGCTTCATCGGCACGATATGACCGCCACGTTCGCCGCGGACGTGACGCTCGGCGCGGCGCAGGAGCGGCTGGCCGAAATCGGACAATGGCTTGCCGTCGACGGCGATCCCGCCTCCAGCGTCGGCGATCTGATATCCTTCAACTCCACCGGCCCGCTCCGGCTTGGATACGGCGCCTGGCGCGATCTCCTGCTTGGCGTTCAATTCACCAATGGCCCCGGCGAACTGATATCGGCCGGAGGACGGACCGTCAAAAATGTCGCCGGGTATGATCTCACCAAATTCATCGTCGGATCGGCCGGCGTGTTTGGGAAGATCGTCACCGCCACCGCGCGAACCTATCGTAAACCGCAATGCGCCCTGTTCGCGCGATTTCCCGCCGACGCTCGGCGCGTCGGGCAGTTGATGCCCACGTCGCTTCGCCCGCAATGGGCGATCCTCACCGCCGACGCCCTTCTCTGCGGCTACCTCGGCGATGAACGAACGATCAATTATTATCGAACGAATCTGCCGCAGGCGGAGCCGACGGAGATCGTCGAGCGCACGGTTGACCAAGACATCGCCGATCGGTCGGCTCGATGGCGAACGCACGGCCGGCGCACGTTTCGCGCCTCGGTCCCGCCGGCGCGGATTGGGGATTTCGTGTCGGTCTTGCCGGGTGGATCGTGGATTGCCGATGCGGCGTTCGGGGTCGTGCTCGGCTCAGACCTTCGGGAGGAACAAAATTCCGTCGTCGCGCAATCGGCGGCTTGCGTCGGCGGTTCGGTTCGTTTTTTTTTCGACGACGGCGGCAAGAAATCAATCGACTTTCCGGCGGGCGCCGTCGAGCGGCAGATCATCGGACGGCTGAAAAAGTCATTCGACCCCGACGAGAAGTTAGCACCTTTACCCAGGTCAATGAATTGAGCGCATCTCGACCGTCCCTTCCGATCGTGCAGATTCCGCCGGCCACGCAGCCGTTGGCGATCGATCGCCGTGCCTACGAGCGCGGGTTGTCGTGCGTGCATTGCGGCCTGTGTCTCCCGGCCTGCCCGACCTATGCGGTCACCGGACTCGAAGCCGACTCCCCGCGCGGCCGAATCCAACTGATGCTGGGCCTGGCCGACGGAAAAATCTCGCCCTCCGATTCGGTCCGGCGGCATCTGGACCTGTGCCTCGATTGCCGCGGATGCGAAACCGCCTGCCCCAGCGGCGTCGTCTACCACGAGCTGATCGAAGAGACCCGTGACCGCCTTAGCCAAACACAATCGCTCACGGCGCAGGGCCGTTTCATGCGCTGGTTGTTCTTCAACGTCTTCACCCGACCGACGCGCCTGAAACTGGCGCTCCTGCCCGCCCGCGTTTTGCAAAAGACAGGCGTTTATCCGCTGCTTCGCAAAGTTGGATTATTCGGTTTATTGCCCAAGCCGTTTCGCAAGATGGAACAGATGCTGACGGCCGCCGGACCTTTGTGGCCGCACAACCTGCCGCCGTCGATGGCTCGCTCCAACACGAACGGCGGCGATTCGCGCGCGACCATCGGTTTTTTCTCCGGCTGCATCGGTTCGGTGATATTTGAAAAAGTGAACCGCCAGGCGGCGGAGCTTCTGACGGCCTGCGGCGCGGACGTGCTCGCCCCGCCCGCGCAGCGATGTTGCGGCGCCATCCATCTCCACGGCGGCGAACATGCGCCGGCCGAGGCGATGGCTCGCCGAAATATCGACGTCTTCCTGCCGCCCGGCGAAAAAGGCGTCGATTTCATCGTGACTACTGTCGCCGGTTGCGGCGCCATGCTGCGCGAGTATGACGTGCTGCTGAGAGACGATCCGCAATATGCCGACCGCGCCAAGCGATTCGTCTCGCGCGTTCGCGATATCAGCGAGGCGCTGCTGGACCTCGGGTTGCCTGAGATGCGGTTTGCGGTTAACGAGATTGTCGCCTATCACGACGCCTGCCATCTCGCTCACGCGCAAAAAGTGACCGCCCCTCCGCGAAAGCTGTTGGAAAAGATTCCAGGTTTGAAATTGGTTGCGTTGCCCGAAGGGGACATGTGCTGCGGCGCCGCCGGCACGTACAACCTGACACAGCCGGAAATGTCGACGGCGCTGGCCGAACGAAAACTAAAAAACTTTGGCACGACCGGCGCCGGCGTTTGCGCCACCGGAAACGTCGGCTGCGCGATGCAGATTCAATCGCAAGCCGACGCGGAAGGTCGTAAATTAGCCGTGGTTCACCCCGTCGAACTGCTGCATCGCGCGCTTTTCGGCCCGGAATCGAAAACGACCCCCGACGCCAGGACATAGCGGGCGCTTCATCGCAGTTCTTTCCGCAGGGCCGATTGGGCCGCCCAATACCCGCACATTCCATGCACGCCCCCGCCCGGCGGGGTCGATGCCGAGCAGAGATACAATCCCCGCGCGGGCGTCGAATAGGGATCCGCTCGGGCGACGGGCCGCGTGAGCAATTGGCTGAATATATTCGCGCCGCCGCCGACGTCGCCGCCGATCAAATTCGGATTGTGCAGTTCCAACCGACTCGGCGACATCACGCCGCGCGCGAGAATCAGCCGCCCGAATCCGGGCGCGAAACGCTCGATTTGCGATTCGATGCGCTCGGTCATGTCGAAATTCGATCCGTTGGGCACATGGCAATAGGCCCAGGCGGTATGCTTGCCCGGCGGAGCGCGGGAAGGATCCAACAGTGTCGGCTGCACGAGAAGTACAAAAGGCCGCTCGGCATGTCGCCCGTTCCAGGGCGCGCGCTCGGCGGCCGCGATCTCCTCCAACGTCCCGCCGACATGGACGGCGCCCGCCTGAGCGCACACCCGCGCGGTCCATGGAATCGGCCCGTCTAACGCCCAATCCACTTTCCACGCGCCGGGACCCGCTACAAACCGTCGCAGCCGCCGGCAATATTGGCCGGGAAGGCGGTGGCCGGCGATGGCGATGAGTTGTCGCGGCGACATGTCACAGAGAATCGCCTTAACGCCGCTCAGCTCGTCGACGTTCTTCACCTGCGAATTGACTTCGATTTCGCCGCCAAGGAAGCGAAAGTAGTCCGCCATTGCGTCGGCTAACTTCTGCGATCCTCCTCGAACGATAGGCCATCCCGCGGCATGGGCCGACAGCGCGAGCACCAACCCAATGGCCGCCGTCGCCTTCCATTCCAGCGGCGTTCCCGCGTGGGCGGCCGCCCCGGCGAACAGCGCCCTGGCATTTGCGCCTTTGAACCAGCCTTCCGCCATTCCTCGCGCCGATCGGATGGCGCTCATGCCGAACTTCGCCAGCAAGAGCGGCCGCCGCGGCATGCGGAGCGGGGCCAGAAGATCGGGAATCAGCTGATCCCACCGACGCAATATCCCACCGAAATGTTTTTCCCACGAAGGTCCGTCGGCGCCGAGCGCGGATGCGGTTTGCGTCGTCGATGCAAACATCGCCGCGGCCGTGCCGTCGTCCATCGGATGGGCAAAGGCGGCGGCCGGTCTGAGAAACTCGCATCCGTATGCCCCCAGCGGCAGCGATTTCATGAACGGCGACAGCGGCGCCAGCGCGGGCACTGCAGCGCAAACGTCATGCGTATAGCCTGGAAGCGTGAGATTCGCGGAGCGGCAAGATCCTCCGACGATCGCCGACCCTTCGCGAACGAGCACCTTCCGCCCCGCGCGAGCCAGGACAATCGCGGCGGCAAGTCCGTTCGGCCCCGAGCCAATCACAACGGCGTCATGCACAGTTTCACCTTTCGCGTCCCGCGCCTCGTTCCTGCCGGCGCATGACCCTATCCATTCGCCGGGATAGTCGCCATGCGTAAAACGTAGCCGAAAAAACATCCGCGCAACACAAACCCAAAACCGAAAAAGCAGAACGAATGAAAACCCGGCCCGCGATATGCTTGCAGGGTAATCGGCCAACGGCGCAACACTGGCGTCAACCACCTCTCCGCAAAGGGCGCCATGGTTTGGCGAGACTTTGGCGGGAGACGGCGATGACTGGAGCAGAGTTACATGGGCACGTCCATAAGTCTTCGGGGAACCTATCTTCGCCGTCTGATCGAGCAAGCGCTTCACTATAAAGGAATGTTGGCGATCACCGTGGGAGCCGGCCTGCTAAATCTTGGCCTCACTTTCATTTTCCCCTGGCTGATTGGATCGGCGATCGACAACGTCATCGCGCCGGACTGGGTACGCCGGGGACTCGCGGGGCCGCCCAATATTCAGCAGCGGCTCCACTGGCTGATCGTGCTCACCGTCATTGGGTCAACCACGGCGCTGTTGTTCGGCCTGGTCACTTACCTTCGCGGTCACTATACAATTAAGCTCGGGGCCCGCGTAATCGCCGATCTTCGCGGCGAGTTGTTCGATCATCTCCAGCATCTCTCCCTCCATTTCTACGGCAAAGAACGCACCGGCAGCATCGTCTCCCGCCTGATCGACGATATTCAAAGAGCCGGCGACGTCATCAGCGGCGGATTGCTGCTGGTGGTAATGGACGCCGTTCAGGTCCTGGTGGGGCTGGCGCTGTTGTTCTCCATCAGTTGGAGGCTGGCGCTCGCGTGCGTCGGCGTGCTGCCGCTTTATGCGCTGACATTCGGCGCGTTGAATCAGCGCGTGCGCACCGCCAGCGAACGGGTGCAGAGCCAGATCAGCAAGATCAGCGGCAACGTGCAGGAGCGATTGGCCGGAATCGCGTTGGTAAAAACCAACGTCGGCGAGGCGCGCGAGAGCGAGCAATTTCGCCGCGACACCGACGAGCACGTCGGACGCATCATCGAGCAGAGCAATCTCGCTCACCTGGTCGGGGCGCTGAGCGAGACGCTCGTCCATGTCGGCACCGTCATCGTCATCGGCTACGGCTCATATCTCGCGTTGCGCCGCGAGGGCGGGATGAGCGCGGGAAACCTGACCCGTTTCCTTGGTTTTCTGGGCATCATGTATTTGCCGCTCCGGCGTTTCGCCGAGCTAAACATCACCTACCAGACCGGCATCGCCGCCCTCGATCGCGTTTTCCGCGTGATGGCGATCACGCCGAAGATCGTCGAAAAACGCGGCGCGATCGCCAAGCCTCCCGCGTGCGGCGAAGTCCGCTTCGAGAACGTCCGATTTGCCTATGACGACGGTAGCGAGGAATCCTGCTCGCGCCTCGATGACGCTACGCCGGATAGCTCCGATGCCGCCGCTGGGCAGGCCGGGGGGAATGGCAAAAACGGTCATCCGGCGCCCGTGCCGGTTCATTGGGTGTTGGACAATCTAAGCTTGAAAGTCGCCGCCGGCGAACGGATCGCGCTTGTCGGCCCGTCCGGGTCCGGCAAGACGACCATCGTGTCGCTGCTGCCCCGTCTATACGACGTCACCGGCGGGCGAATTCTGATCGACGGCGTCGACGTTCGCGAATACAAGCTCGGATCGCTTCGACAGGGAATCGCGATCGTTCAGCAGGATTCTTTAATCTTCACCGGCACCATTCGCCAGAACCTGTGCTATGGCCGTCCGTCGGCGACGGACGAACAAATCAATGCCGCCGCCCGCGCCGCCAACGCCCATGAGTTCATCGTCGAACTCCAAAACGGATACGATACGAAACTCGGCGAAGGCGGCGCGAATCTGTCGGGAGGCCAGCGGCAACGGCTTTCCATCGCGCGCGCGATTCTCAAGGAGCCGCGTATTTTGATTCTTGACGAGGCGACCAGCGCTCTTGATACCGAAAGCGAATCGCTGGTGCAGGCCGCCCTCGACAAGCTAATGCATGGCCGCACCGCTTTTATCATTGCGCATCGCCTGAGCACCGTCCGATCCGCCGATCGAATCCTGGTGCTCGATCACGGACGAATCGTGGAGGAGGGCACGCACGACGATTTGGCGAACCGCGACGGGCTCTATGCCCGCCTCGTCCGCCATCAACTCGCTCCCGCGGGTTGAGTTTTATCCCGCCGGCTCATTCGCGGCTCGAGTAACAATTCAGAAACAAGAGCCGAAAACGATCGCTCTCCAACGAGGTTGAGCTTGCCCTTCAAGGACGAGAACGGCCGATGTCGCTCGTTTCTCGGCGCGCCGGCCTTTGCGCGACGTTTCGCCACATTTCCGCATAGAAACCTTGCGCCGCCAACAGTTGCTCATGCGTTCCGCACTCGACGACGCAACCCCCCTGGAGCACGAAGATGCGATCGCAGGCGGTGACCGATTCGATCCGGTGCGTGACGAGGATGATCGTGCGATGGCCCTTCATCGCATGCAGCGTATCGAGGATCCGCCGCTCGTGGCGCTCGTCCAGTCCGCTGGTCGGCTCGTCCAGCACAAGCATGGGTGCATCGGTGAGCAACGCCCGCGCGATGGCCAGACGTTGCCGCTGGCCGCCGGAAAGATTCTGCCCCCCTTCCATCAGTTCGGTGGCGTAGCCGTTCGGCAAACCGTCGATGAACGCGGCGGCGCCGGCAAGCTCGGCGCTCTCGCGGATTCGCCGCGGCGTGGCGCTGGGATTTCCAAACGCGATGTTCTCCGCGACCGTGCCGGCGACCACCGGACTATCCTGCGGAACCAGGGCGATATGCCGCCGCACATCGGCCAGGCGGATGTCCCGCAGATCAACCCCGTCCAGCGCCAGCGATCCGCCCACCGGATCATAAAAGCGGGCCAGCAGGTGAAGAAGCGTGCTCTTGCCGGCGCCGCTGGGACCGATGAAAGCCACCATCTGCCCCGGATCGATCCGCGCCGTGATCCCGCGAAGAATCGGCGCCGCTCCCCCGTAGCTGAAACGAACGTCGCGCAAATCAAGCGTGCGAGCGCGCGCGGGCAACGGGCGCGCGTTCGGGCGGTCGCTGATCATCGGCCGCTGGTCGAGGACGAAGAAAACCCTGGCGCAAGCGGCGGCGTTGTTCTGAACATCGGCGCCGAAACCGGTAATCCGCCGCAACGGCTCCCAAAGTTGACCGAGATAAAACGTCATCGCGAAAATTCCGCCCACCGTAAAAGGATCGCTCGATTTCCTGGCGTGATCCAGATGAACCAGGTGAGCGCCATAACCGAGGATGAACGCATATCCAAGCGCGTAAACGATTCGCTGCACGAGCGGATAAAACTGCTCCTGCCAGTTCATCCGCATCCCGGCCCGGATCGTCTGATCGATCGCGTCGCGGAAGCGGGCGGACGCATCGTCCTGCCGCCCAAAAAGCTGCACCAGCCCCACCGACGCCATCGCGCGCTGCACAAACGTGGTGAGGTTCATGTCGGCGGCTTTGGATTCCAGGCTGGTATGGCGGATCGTCCGGCCGAAAAAACGATTCGCCAGCACCAGCAACGGCGTCAGCCCCAGCGCGACGGCCGTCATCCTTGCGTTCCACCCCAGCATGACCGCGCCGATAACGCCGAGCGTGAGCAGGGAGTTGGCCGCGCCGATGAATGTATTGAGCACGCCGAATATACCCTGGGTATCTATACTCAGGCGGTAGATCGAGTCACCCTGGGGCCGGGATTTATGATACTCCGGGCTAAGCTCTTGAAGGTGATCGAACAGTTCGTGCCGCACGCGCGCCGCGCCATTGTAGCGCAGGCGATTGTTGATCATCTCGCGCAACAGCGTGATGGTGTCATTGCTGACTTGAAGGCCGAGCCAGATCAGGACCAGCGAGATCACCTTGCCGGTCTGACCCGCCGGCGCCGCCGCCAACAGACGACGCATGATGGGATTTTCGACGGTCTTTCCGGTCAGGACGCTGTCGGTCAGGAGCGCGATGACCGCCGGCCCCAAGGCCCCGGCCGCCAGCGCGATCCAGACCAGCAAAACCAGCCCGCCGATCAGCAATCGGTCACTCCGAAAATAGGCGAGGATGCGAAGGTAGAACCCAATCCCCTCGCTCGGCCTCGCGTCTCCCGGCGGGCCAGGGCGATCGAGCGCTGGAGAAGTCGAAACGCGGTGGCTGGAATTCTCCATGCGGATTCTATAGTCCGGTTACATCTTTTCCTTAATGCCGCTGCGGATCAAGCACCAATTAGCGGGAAAACTGGCTACAAAACCGGCGAGCATTCCTATTTGCATCATGAACCAAAACGCAGGCGTGTCGGTCGCAAGGCTGTTATGGAAAATAACGAATTGAACGATCGCCATCCAACCGTACATCCCCGCTTGCCATGCCGTCAGTGAGAGTACGTCAACCTTAAACGCCACCCACATCCCTTTTCCCGGCGGCAGTTTTCGCATGGGAACGATGGCGAAGTATTGAAACGCCACGCCGACTAACAGGGCGGCAAGATAGTCGAGAATCCAGACCGAGAAGATACGCTCGCGCCATAGCGCGCGATAGCCAAACCAAGCAAGCAGCGGCGGGAACACAAACGCCGCCCACTCCGCCAAAATATCGGCGACGGTGCACCCGCTTCCGCAGTGGGTTGTTCCGATGGCGACGGTCTGCCAGAACGGCCTGGTCTTTCCCGGCATTTCCTGTCCGGTCTCGTGCAGGTGGTGCATGTGACGGCGCGACGTCTGACGGCCGATCGCGAAATAGAACCACAGCCCGACGACCCCGCCGTATAGCATCGTCAGTGGCCAGACCAGATTCATGATCCACATCTTTTGCGGGCGCCGGGCCACGTCGATGATAACGATCAACGCGCAAACCGTAGCCATTAAAAGTGACAGCCATGCGATATTCTCGAGCCAGTGTGGGAGTATCATGATTCCTCTCGGTTCGACGTCCGAAAGACCTTTGACAACCGCGTTGACGCGTCGATCAGGTCTTTGAGAACATACCAAGCTTGTTTCTTGTAGCCGTCGAACTTGACCAGGCCCATGTGATATTCGTTTTCATCGACGTGATAACCCTCGATGGCCTCGCGGCGCGGATCGAGATCGATAAGGCTGTACCAATAGACCCTTTCGCAATTCAATCGCGCCGCCGTCTGCAGAGCCAACGATTGCAGCTCGTACTTACTTTCGCGCAGCAACGCGAGGTCCCAGGTCGAGAATCCCGTTTCGGTGACCCAGATCGGACGGCCTTCCGCGTGCTCGGAAATGTAAGATAGCTTCTCGTCCCACCCGGCCCACTGATCGTGCCAATCCCAGTTGGGATGCCCGGGCCACCACATCCCGGGAAAGGCGTGAATCGCGACAATATCGACGTACTTCATCACGCCGTACCGTTCCATCAGCCCAAGCCAGTGGTGGTCCACGGGAATCATTCCGCCCAGCGCCGTCGTACAGCCTCGCCGCTTCGCCCAGTAGGCCGCCGATCCGATCATCTCGCCGAATTTTCGCCACTCGAGATCGAATGCCTGGAAATTCCACTTCAGCCGATTGTTAGGCTCGTTCCATAACTCCAGGCAACTGAATTTATGACCATATTCCGTTATCACTCGATCGATAAAATCAGCATAATCGCGCAGGCGCCTCGGCGGGCTGTTGCAGGCGTTGCCTTCGGACAATGACGGCGGCGTATGCCAGACAGAGAGCAGCACATCGAAATCAGCCAAAGCTTCCATCTGCCAGTCGTACCACACTTTCCCGCCGGGCCGAAAGTAGTCCGCCCAGGAGATCCCCGTACGAAGATGCCTGACGCCCAGCTCCTTCAGCAGCTCGACGCACCGCGTAACCGAAGCGTAATCGTGAAAGTGAAACCATTGGCACACGCCCAGTCGCTCGGTCAGCGGCAAATCCTGCGGATCATGCGGCTTTGGTGTCACGATGGTTCCGTAAATTGGATTAAGACGAATTGACGCGAAAGTACTGAAGACGGCACTCCCCCCGACGCTCTATTTCCAAGGCTTCCCGACCGCCGATTTAAATTCGCCCGCGTTCCACGTCGAAACGCTCGAAGGATGTGACGGATCAGGCTCGCAAAGATAAATCTCATGTCCCGGCCGGGCGGTGACGCTCATTCCAGCCGAGCGCATCATCGCCTCTACGGCGGAATGGTTCGGCGCCCACCAGTTCGTCGGATCACCGGAAAAATGATGCTCAAGAAACGCCATCTTCGGCCAGCCCGGCGCCGAAAGCAGTTCCCGATCTTCAAAGCCGCGGCCGTACGTCTCGTCGAATACCGCTTCCCCCGGCATGGTCATCGTCTGGAATACCAGCAGTCTATCTACCTTCTGACAGACGATATCCAACCCAAGCATTGGATAGCGAAGATGGTAGAGAACGCCCATAAACAATACGATGTCGAACCGTTCCTGTGAATGAGCCAAATCATAAACCTGCATCTGTTTGAACCGAACACGATCGGAAAGATCGAATTTTTCCGCCGCCCATTGGGCCTGGCGAAGATAGTGCAGGTCCACGTCGATCCCCAGCACGGTCGCGCCGCGCCGAGCAAGCTCAAAACTGTAAAAGCCGGCGTTGCAGCCGATATCCAAACAGGACAAACCCGTTAAATCCTGTGGTAGATGCGGCGCGAGCTGTTCCCACTTGAATGAGGGGAAATCGCCCAGCCAGTGTTCCGGGCAGGTTTGCGAACCGTCGGGCAGATGAAGGTTGTGAAACCAGGGAGCCAGCGCCCCAATCTCCGCGGCGAATTGTCCGGGAGGCATCATCGTTAGACTACTCATTGCGTGTTGACCTCCGTTTCGGTCGGTAGTATGTCGAATAGATAGCTTTCCAGTTCGGCCGCTCGATGGGCGGCGGTATGGCTTGCCAGCACGCGCTCGCAAGCTCGACGGCCAATCCAGCGGCGCGTATCGTCGTCGATCTCCTTAAGCATCAGCAGCGCGTCCTCCGTGCTGCGCGCCACAAGGATCTCCTTGCCGATTTCAAAAAAAGATTCTAAGCCATCCCAGGCGTCGGAGATGATCGGCACGCCACAGGCGGCAGCCTCAAAAAGTCGCACGCTGGGGGAGTATCCGGCGTGAATCATGTCGGCGCGGGTTACGTTTAATGTAAACCGCTGAGAGCAGTAAAACGCACGATGTTCCGCCGGGGGGAGATGAGATATGCGCTTAACGTTTGCGGGCCATCGAATCGAGTCGGGATATTGAGGGCCGGCCACTGTAAAACGTCCATTTTCCCATTGCCGCGCCGACTCGAGCAGCAAATGGTTAAGCGTCGGCTGCCGGTCCGGACTATATGTTCCCAGGTAGCCAAGGTCCCATGTAGGCTGGCGTGTTTCAGGAAAGTAAAGTGTGGGATCAACCGAGCAATAAAGAGGTTCGGCTCGCCGGGCGCCGAAAGTGTGCTCCAGCCGCCGCAGCGTCGGACCGCCGGTGAAAGAGAGGTACAGGTCGTATCGCGGGATAAGTTCGCGGGAGAGATATTCGGTGTCTCCGCGCTCGAGCTTGGCGAGCGTCACTGGCGTATCGATATCATAGAACGCGGTCAAACTACCGGCCGTGCGCGTCACCCACTCTCCGACTGCGACGCCATGGGGAACGTATGAGCCGACGATCACCGCGTCGGCTTCAGCGACATCGCCGGCAAAACGATGCGTCAAGTCGTCGAAGCTCTCATAGAGTCTGGTTTGTCCGAAAGGAGGAACGGGAAGGTCTCGGTTCGACGCATACCACGGCTTGTCATGCTCGAGGAACAGCACGTCGTGTCCGCGATGGACCAGTTCCCGAACGAGGCCGCGATATGTCGTCGCATGCCCATTTCCCCATGACGACGTGATCGACAGGCCGATGAACACCAGCCGCAACGGGCGACGCGCGGGTAGGTCATCGCTTACGAGGTGGTTTTCGGCGAGTTTCATAGTCGCTACCTTGCTGCGGGGATAATGCCGAGCGCTTCTTCGACCTTCTCGGCCCGTTGCTCGTACGTATGTTCGGCCAGGGCGCGGCACAGCGCCGCGTCTCCGATCGCGTGGGCTTTTTTGGAAGTCAGTGATTTAAGGCACTCCGCGACTTCCTCGCCGTTGCGTGCGACCAGGATCTCGGCGCCGGGTTCGAAAAACATTTCCACGCCCTCGAAGGAATCGGTGATCGTGCAGGCGCCCGCGCCGGCGGCCTCGAACACGCGCGTCGCCGGCGAGAATCCGTACCGAGCCATGCTCTGGCGATTTACATTCAGCATGGCCAGCGGTGTGCAGTTAAAGGCATTGTGATCGCGGGTGAAGACATGGCCGACGTTCGTCACGTTGGACGGTAGCGCGCGCTCCTTCCAGCCGTTTCCACCGATCAAAAAACGGTGGCCGGGCAGAAGCCGCGCCGGCGCCAGAAAGAATTCTTCTACGCGCGTCTCGCGGTCGGGCATGCGATTGCCGAGAAATCCAAGGTCGCCGGCAAAGCGGGAATCGGTGATGGCCCGGTGATGGATCGACGGATCAACCGCGTTATAGATCGGCACGCATTGCCGCGCGCCCAATGATTCATAGGCGCGGATGACCGGGTTTCCGCCGCCATAGGTGAATACGATGTCGTATCGCCGGATTAGCGGAAGGAACGGATCGGCGGCATTCGCCTGCACTCGATCGAGAGTTGCCGGAGCATCGACATCCCAAAACGCGATCAGGGTATTGGATGTTTTCAGATCGAGAACCGCTTCTTCAAGGAGCGTGTCGAACACGCCGACGCCGCTGGCTTTGACGATCAGATCCGCCGCGGCGGCCTGGTCGAGGCAGCGCCGCACGTGGTCCTCCCCGTTTACGGAGTAGACGATATCCGTCGCCCAGTGCGGATCGGGAATATCGCGATGTTGCTGGCGACTATAGGCGTCGGGTTCGTAGAAAGTGACGTGGTGGCCGCGTGCGTGCAGGGCGCGAATGAGGCCGCGATAGTAGGTTGCCGCCCCGTTCCAATAGGCCGAAACCAGGCTGGAACCGAAGAAGGCGATGTTCATTCCGTGATTCATGTACGGTCCTCCATGGCGCCGACGGTGGTGGCCTGGCTTAGAGGCGTGCCGACGCCAGGTGGGTTTTTTGCCGGTGGAGACAGGGGTGGAGCGCCCGCGTTGTGGCGTGCGCCGCGCTCCAGCGCGCCATCGATGCTGAGCAGCTCGGCTACCCGGTGTCCGCACGTGTGGCGCGACAGAATCGTTTGCAATCCATGTGCGGACAATTCCGCGGCTGCCGCCGAATCCTGGAAAATCATCCGCAGGTGCGCGGTCATTTCCGCGCCGTCGCGGGCGAGGAGATAATCGCTGCCGGGCGCAAACAACCCTTCGACGTCCTTCCACGGCGAGCAGACCAGCGGAATCCCACACGCCAGCGCCTCGAAGACGCGGATCGTCGGGATACCTGGCAATGCCTCCACGTACGGCCGGCGCGGCACGTGAACGGTCACTTTGAAGCCGGCAAAAGCCGCGGGCGCCTTGAAATTGGCGAGCCAGCCGGCGTACTCGATTCCCGAATCGGCCAGCGCCCGCCGGGCATGATCGGGGTAACGCACGCCATGCAGCCGAGCGCGAAGGCCAAGCGCTTTGACGGGATCGAGGAGGTATTCGTGCAGTTCTGCGGTGCGTTCTTCGTCGCCCCAGTTGCCGATCCATATCAGGTCGCCCGTTTCCGCGGTTACCTCCGCCGGCCGAAAGACGCGCGTGTCCGCGGCCTCATGCCAGGTCCAGGCGCGGCCGGTCCATCCGCGCTGGAGGTACAGGTCGCGCAGCACATTTCCGTACGCCAGCACTCCGTCATAATGCGACAGGTCGTAGGCCTCCATCGCCGCGGGGTCGGTCACGGCGCGATGATGCGTGTCGTGAAACAGAAGACGATAGTCGCGGCGACGGTTCCTATGCTGGCCGATCCGTCGCACCAATTCGTGTTTATTCCACTCGTGAACGATTACAAGGTCGGCGCCGTCCAGCGCTTCGTCCAGATCGAATTCGTCGAGCTTATAGCGAACGCTCTCTTGTCCCGGATAGACCGCCCGAAACTCAGCGAATGGGCGTTCGCCATATTCCTGGCGCAGACTCTGATAGCTCCAGCCGTCGTGTGGCTCATAGACTCGAACGTCATGGCCGCGCGCCATCAGTTCGCCGACGATGCCGCGCAAAAAATGGGCGTTGCCGTGGTTCCAGTCCGACAGGAGCGAGTGATAGAACAGTCGAATTCGCATGCATCATCCTTTTTCGCCGCCGGCCGGCGTTGCCGCATACTCAACTATTGAGTGGCGGATATCGTCGTAGGCGTCGCGGTAATGTTGTCCCAACTGGGCCAGGCTGTAGCGCTGGGCGCGTGCCGCGGCGCGCAGGCTCATTTCACGGCGCAGATCGCTATTTGAAATAAGTAGATTGATCGCGCCGATCATGGCCCCTTCGTCGTCGGGGGAGGCGAAGATGGCCGCGTCGCCCCAGACTTCGCGCAGACTGTCAATGTCGCCCAGTACCAGGGCGCATCCGCTGTGAGCCGCTTCAAGTGCCGAAAGCCCAAACGGCTCGTAGCGAGCCGGCAACGCGTAGATGGACGCATGGGACATTTCTTCGGCAAGATCGGTCGTATCAAGCTTCCCAAGAAGTTGAACGTGTTCACCGACAATTGACACGCCGTCCGGCGCCGCCGTCTGTCCCGCCACCCGCACCGGCCACGCGATGCGGCGCGCGATTCGATCGAGCGCGACGATGTTCTTGGCCTCATCCCATAGCCGGCCGGCGGAGAGCACATACGGCTTCTTCGCTCCGCTGCGGTAGAGCGATGCGCTTCGGCCATTGTAGATGACGCGCGTCCGCCGGAGACGGCAGTAATGGCGCTCAAGCGCGTTCAACATCGCGTAAGACGGCGCAATGACCAGGTCGGCCGAGCGGAGCCCCGACTCGACCATCCGTCGATAGATTGCCCATTCACTCGGCGCCGGCTTCCCCTTGACCGCCTGCCACCAGGATAAAACGCAGGAATGAGCGGCGATCAGCGTGGGCGCGTTCCACGGGAGCGAACCATGCGCGTAACCGTTGAGGTGAATGATGTCGGGCGCCTCCGACCGCTCCAGGTCGAGCAGCCATTGCCCGGCTCGCCGCACGTCGTCCCACGGCTCGGGCATCCATTCGAGGCGGAAACTACTTTCATGCAAGGTTACGTTTAGCATGGCCCCAACTTCGGCGCGCTGGGCGGAAGTCGGCGCCGGGCCCATGGTCGCGAGGATTATTTCCACGTCCTGGCATGCGAGCGCGCGGCAAAGATCGAGGGCATATGTCCATATGCCGCCGACGGCGTCCGTGGTCATGATTACTTTTGTCATGAGAATCCGGTCACATCGTTACCAGCGCCTTCATGAATCCTTCCGGGCGCGCGCGTGTCATGTCCAGCGCCTCGTCCAGCCGATCGAGCGGAAAAATGTGCGTGTAGAGCGGGGCCGGGTCGAGCGCACCGGACACCACGGCATCGACCGCCGATTTCATTCCAGTCGCGTAAACCGTGGGATCGCGTTCGTGGGCGCTGACAATATCGAACCCGCGCCAATTCCATAGTTGCATGTTGACTTGCCGAAGTCCGTCCTGGTGATAGCCGGCGACGACGAGCCTGCCGCCCTCGCGCGTGAGGTCGGCCGACAGGTCCAACGGCCATTGTTTTCCCACGGCTTCGATCACGACGTCGCAGAAATGTCCTGCCGTGAGGAGGCGAACCTGCTCGATGATCCGGCAGTGATCGAGCATCGGGATCGTTTCGTCGGCTCCCATGGAGCGGGCCGTCGCAAGGGACGATTCGCGCCTGGAAATCGCGATGACCGTCGCGCCGGCCTGCTTGCATAGGGTGGTCAGGATCGCGCCCAGAAAACCGATGCCGACGATCGCCACCATCTGCCCGGACTTGACGGCACAGCGACGGAAGATGTTCATGGCGCACCCCAGCGGCTCGGCGGGAAAGGGTTGATTCGCCAATGAATCGGGAAGGTGAATCATTTTCGATTCCGGCGCGACGTCATATTCCGCATAGGCTCGTTCGGAAAGGAGGGCCACCCGGTCGCCGGGCGCGAAATGAATCACGCCGGCGCCGATCGCGTCGACGATTCCCCAGGCCTCGTGGCCCAGCTGGCCCGGCTCCATTGGATAGCGGAACCATTCGCGTCCCTCCCACGGCGGAATGTTGGACGCACAGACGCCGGTCCCTTCAAGCCGCACGCGCACCTCGACGCTCCGCGGCATGGGCAGCGGCGTGTCGCGCAGTTCCACTTTTCCCGGCGCGGCGATAACGGCGGCCTGCATTGTCGTCGGTTGCACGGGGGCGCCGACGTGCGGCGTAAGAAGCTGTGTCACAGGCCCACCTTTCGCCCGTCGGCCGCGATGTCCGGATTTTCCAAAGCGATGTTTTTTTGATCGGCCGTCCAGGGGTTTGGGCGCGGCCGGCGCGATGGGCGCGGCGATGGCCGTTTCATGGCGTTTTCCCGCAGCCAGTCATACAGATGCCGAATCCCTGCCCTGGCGCTCACCTTCGGCGACCAACCGGTCGTCGCTCGCATCTTGCCGGTATCCGAAACGTAATAGCGCTGATCCCCCGGCCGCCAGGCGCCGGTTCGAAGCTCCGGGCGCCGGCCGTGAACTTTTTCGATGAAGTCGAGCAGGTCGAGCAGACTGATGGTGTTCTCCGGCCCGCCGCCGATGTTGAACGCCTGACCGGCGACGCGCGGCATCTCCGCTTGCGCGAGCAAAAAGGCATCCACCAGATCATCGACATACAAGATATCCCGTACCTGTTTTCCGTCGCCATAAAGAGTGATCGGCTCTCCTTTCAGGGCGCGGATCAGAAAATGAGCGACCCATCCCTGATCTTCATTTCCAAGCTGGTGCGGCCCATAGATGCAGCTCATTCGGAAAACGACGGCGGGAAGGCCGAAGGTGCGCGCATAGTCGATGACATACTGATCGGCCGCCCCTTTGGAACAGCCGTACGGGCTGTGGAAATCAAGGGGACGGGCTTCGCTGATCCCGTTATCGCGAATCGACCGGTCTTCCGGCTGATACCGGCCGTCGAGCAGGCGCAGCTTGACGTCGGGAAGTCCGCCGTACACTTTATTGGTGGACGTAAAAACAAGGGGCGGCGGATCGTCCTGGGCACGCATGGCTTCCAATAAATTGAGCGTGCCGCGCGCGTTCACCTCGAAATCCTGCACGGCGTTTATCAGGCTTGTCGTTACGGCGACCTGTGCCGCGAAATGAAAGACCTGGCTTGCGCGACTGACGGCGCGGCGCAACACGTGCGGGTCCTGAACGTCCGCCGCCTCGATCCGCATCAAGTCTCCATGGGTCTTATGCAGCCACGCAAGATTTTTTTCCACGCCGGGGCGGGAAAGGTTGTCGAAAAGAAGCACCGGCCGCCCGCTGGAGAGGACGCGATGTGCCAGGTTGGACCCGATGAATCCGCATCCGCCGGTGATCAGAACCGGCTTGTCCCGGCCGACGACGTGGGCTGATTTGCCCAGCCAATAGTTGTCGCGCACGGCTTGTATGCCGCCTTCGGCCCACAGACGGTAAAGAAGTTTTTGGGCGCTGTCGGCGCGCTTCAAGCCAAAGTGATATTCCCGCTCGTCGGAATGAAAACCGTCCACGGTCGGAAGCGTTGGATCAAGATCATCGACGGCATACCAATAGACCCGCTCGACCGGCGCGCTCAGCGCGTCGACGAACGCGGTCAGTTGCCGGCGCTCGTCGTGGCGCCAGGTGGAGTAACCGGTCTCGGTGATCCAGACCTGCGCCGGCGAATCAAATTCGTTTAACACGTCTCTGACGCGGCGAATGGGCTGCTCCCAACCTTCCCAGGATGATTCGGCGGGCGCGGGAAACCCATGTATCCCCACGGCGTCGATCAACGGCAGCAGCCGCCGGTCCCCCATCAGTTTGAGCCAGTTTGGGTCGATCGGATTCATTCCGCCGAGCGCGACTTTCTTTCCGCGCTGGCGCGCCCAATAGGCGGCGGCGCCGATCATCGTGCTGAAGTTGAACCAGTAGGGATCGAGCGTAACGTCCCAGGCGCGGAGATTATTCGGTTCGTTCCAAAGCTCCACCCATTCGAAGTGTTTGCCGAAACGGGTGATCATCAGATCGAGGAAATCGGCATAAGCGTGCGGATCGACCGGAGGCGACGATGTTTTTGGCGCGATGCCCCAGCTTGGCGGCGTATAAAGGAAGCAGGGAAGCACGTTCACCCGCCGGGCCAGTTGCGGGAATAGCCAGGCGTACCATGCTTCGCCTTCGGGCGTATGCCAGTCTGCCCAGGAAACGCCGGTCCGAAGCTCTTTGATTCCCAGCGTCGCCAGGTCGTTCAGAACGCGATCGACGCGATCGTGTTCGCCGGGCCGAAACCACTCGAGGGCGCCGACGATCGGTCCGGCGGCGGGCGCAGCGGGACGGCTCGGCGCCTTGGAATCGCGGTTGGCGTCGCGCGAAGCCGGCCGGTTATGTGCAGATCGATTTTTCATGACGGTCTCCACCCTCGATGAGTCGTTAAATGGCCAATCCCCGCCGATCAAGCTCGGCGCCGGCCCGCGAGACAAAATCTTCGGCCGCCTGTCCGGCCAGCCACTCGGCGAGTTCGGACAGGCCGTCGTCGAGTTGCACGCGCGGCTCATAGCCGAGCAGGCGCCGGGCGAGGCGAATGTCGGCGAAACAATGCCGAATGTCGCCGACCCGATACTTCCGCGAAATTTCCGGATCGAGCCGTTCTTTCCCCAGAACGTGCGCCATTTTTTCGGCGATCTCCAGGACGGTGTATGCGTTTCCGCTGCCGACATTGATCGCCCGGCCCGCCGCGTCCGGGACTTCGAGCGCCAGCCGGCAGGCGCGGGCGACGTCGTGAACATGGACGAAGTCGCGCTTCTGCAAACCGTCCTCGAAAATCACGGGCGGTCGATCGTTGATGAGGCGAGAGCCAAAGATCGCCAGCACGCCTGTATAGGGATTGGAAAGCGCCTGGCGGGCGCCGTAGATGTTGAAGAACCGAAGCGCGACGGTCGGGATGGAATAGGCGCGGCCGATCATGAGGCAGAGCCGTTCCTGATCGAACTTCGACAGCGCGTAAACACTCGCCAGCGTCGGCGGCTTGGTTTCGGAAGTACCGACGGGCGTTAGGGTCTCCTGGCGCACGTTGCGAACTTCCCAGTCGTGGTTGCGAAGCTGTTCGACGGTTCGTTCGAGGCCCGGGGAAATGTCGCCGGCCGGATCGTGATAGAGCCCTTCGCCGTAGACGCTCATGCTGGAAGCGACGATCAGTCGCTCGACGGGCCGTTCGATCAGCGCTTCGAGGAGCACGGCCGTCCCGACGTTGTTGACGCTCGTGTAATGTTCGATTTCATACATGCTTTGGCCGACGCCCACCGCGGCGGCAAAGTGGTAGACGGCGTCGATTCCTCGAAGCGCCGCGCGCACCATCGCCGGATCGCGCACGTCGCCGTGAATCAGCTCGACTTGCGGGTCGAGGTAGTCCGGGCGCTGGGCCGCCGGCCCGTGAACCTGCGGCGACAGGTTATCCAGCGCGCGAACGCGGTACCCGTTTCGCAGAAGCTCGTCAGCCAGGTGAGAGCCGATAAAGCCGGCGCCGCCGGTGATAAGAATTTGCTTGGCCATGGTGCTTCCAAAATTCGCCGTTCGTGATTCGTGCGTTCCCGGCGCTCGGTTGCGCGTTGCGGTTTACCGTTTTGTCGAGGCGGAAGTGGGACCAAAAAAAAGGGCCGACACTTCCCGATTATCTTCATGAGCGCTAGCGCATTTCTCATGTTGGCGAAGCGACCTTGCGTCGCGAAAAACGCCCCGCAAGCGGGGCCGCTCGACCCAGAAACGCGCGAGCAACCTGACAACTCCTCTGAATCACGCGTTGAGATCTCGACTTTGCTTCTAAGGTCCCGCCCACGATTAGCAGCGCCGGCGCCGTGACGGGAAGTGCAGGAGGGAGATTGGCGGGAGGTAAAATGTCCCAGAGGACGGCAGGAATTCGATATATCGTCCAAAGTCCCAAGATAACAAGGAATTGCGTGGAGTTGACGCGCTGAACGTTGATCTCGAAGCCGTCATCCCGTGTAAGAAAAAACGAAGCGATCTCCGTTCAGACGGAAAGAGGATCGGCACGGACACGGCGACTGCGTGACGCGGACGAGTGACGGACGGCGGAATTGAAGACGCGGGGACTGCGGCGATTTTACGCGGCTTTTGCCAGGTCCGGGGCGGGAGGCGGCGCCTGCTGGTTCGCCATGGCGGCGTAAAGGGCGCCGGCTCTGGTCAATTGCTGATGCGTTCCGCCCTCGACGATTTTGCCGCGGTCCATCACGAAAATCTGGTCGCAGTCGCGTACGGTGCTCAGGCGATGGCTGACGAGAATGATGGTGCGTTGGCCTTTGAGTTTGCGCAATGTTTCGGTGATCAACCGTTCATGCAGCGGATCGAGCGCGCTGGTCGGTTCATCCAGCACGATGAACGGCGCTTCGGTCAACAACGCGCGCGCGATGGCGATCCGTTGCCGTTGTCCGCCCGATAGGCTTTGTCCGCCTTCGGAAACGGGGGTGTCGTAGCCATAAGGAAGCGCGTCGATGAAATCGTCGGCTCCGGCCAGGCTCGCCGCGGCGAGAATTTGCCGGCGCGTCGCGCCGGGCCGGCCATAGGCGATATTTTCGGCGATCGTGGAGGGGAGAATAACGCTCTCCTGAAGCACCAACGCCACATGCCGACGCAAATCCGACAGGCGAACGTGGCGCGCGTCGACGCCGTCAAATCGAATCGCGCCAGCGGTGGGATCGTAGAAGCGCGGCAATAAGTTCAGCAGCGTGCTCTTGCCTACACCGCTGGCGCCGACGAAAGCGACCATCTGCCCCGGATCGATGCGGACCGAAACCCGGTCGAGCACCGGCCGTTCGGCGGCCGAGCCATATGAAAATTCGATCTGATCCAGTTCAAGCACGCGCGGCCGGCAAGGCAGGGAACGGGCGCCGGGGATGTCGTAAATGACTGAATCCCGATCGAGGATATCAAAGACCCGCTCGACGCCCGCGACGCCCCCCTGCAAATTTGCGCTAAATCCGGTCAGCGTACAGAGCGGCCCCCAAACCAGGCCGAGATATGCGGTGAAGACCATCAGGTCGCCCAGCGAGAGCGATCCGCGGAAAACGAGATATCCGCCGTACCCGAAGACGACGGCGCCGCCGAGGCCGAACAGCGTCCCCACGAGAACGTTGTAAACGATCTGTTCTCGATTGAGGCTCCACCAGGCGCGGATCGTCTCGCGCATGGTGCCGCGAAACTGGGTGAATTCCTCAGCTTCGCGGCCGAACGCCTGCACGAGGCGAATGCAGGACATGCTTCGCTGCACGACGGTCATGAAATCGCTGTCGCGCTCCTTGCATTTCACCGAGCATGCCTTGAGCCGCCGCCCGAAAGTCACGTTCACGATCGCCAGCGCCGGCACAATCGAAAACGCGGCAATCGCGAGGGAAAAACTGCGCGTCGAAAGAATGCCGACCATGACGAACAGCGTGATCGCCGCCACCAGAGTTGAAACGACGACGGCAAGAATCGTCTGGAATCCGAACGTGTCGGAATTGAGACGATAGATCGCATCGCCCTGCGGCTGCGATTGATGGTACGACATGCTTAATGATTGGAGTTTGCGATACAAATCGCAGCGCACGCGCATCAAGCCGTTGTAGTTGATTTGGTTGCAAACGATCGTCTGCGCGGCGGCGAGCAGATCCTGCATCAACTTGAGGAAGAATCCCGCCGCGGCCAAACCGACGATCTGCCCGACATGACGGGTGGGCAAAACCAAAAAGAAAAGGCGATGAACCCAGTCATGCGGAGCCTGGGAACCCAGGACGCTGTCGATCAGAATGGCCATCGGCCACGGCGCCAGCAATCCCAGCCCGGTCGCCGCCGCGATCAGCGCAAGCCAAGCGCCGATGAACGGCCAATCCAAATGGAAATACGAAACGGCGCGTAAACATAAGCGCATCGCTGAACCCGTCCCTGGACCATGTTCTGCCCAGCAGCCCCGATATATCCGCCATGAAACCATTCGCCCTGAACGTTTCCACGAATGATACTATCGGCGTAAAGGAAGGGTTCCATTCACTGTAACGAATATCACAAAATCGTCTCAAGCGAGGTGAGGCCTTCGATCACCGCATACTTCGTAAGCTCCGCGATGCTGTGACGCTGGAGCTTTTCCATGATGCGGCGGCGATGGGTTTCGATCGTCTTTGTAGAAACGCCCAAGGCGCCGGCAATTTCTTTGGTTGACTGGCCGGCGGCGATCATCCCAAGGATCTCGCGTTCGCGCGGCGCCAGCGTTCGCTTACCGGCGCCCTCGATGGATGGTTTTACGTATCGCGCAACCACCGCGTTGACCAGCGACGGACTCAAATAAACTTCTTTGCGCATGACGCATCGCACGGCAGTCGCCAATTCGGCGCCGGCGCATTCCTTCGTGAGACAACCTGAAACGCCGGCGTCCAGCAAATCTTGCACGAGCTCCATCGGCGGCGAGGCCGCGAGCACGATCAGCCGCACGCCGTTCCGCGCTCGCCGAATCGAACGTACTCGCGCGGGTTCCAACCGTGCGGGGCTGTGGGCATTGAGCACCACGACATCGACCTGGATCGCTTGCAACAATCGCGGTACGTCGTCGGCGGCTTCGGCTTCGCCGACAACGTGAAAGTCGTCGTGCTGTTCCAGAAGCAGCGACAACCCTTCCCGAAATAGTTTTCGGCCGTCGGCCAGGAGGATATTAATTTTCATCTTTTCACGCGACTTCCGCGGCCGTAATCATTGACGGCATCCCATTTGAAAGCTCAAATCCGAAATCCCCGAAAGATCGGGATTTCCGCCATCGAAGTTCCATCCTCTTAGCCGCGCGTCGGTCAACCAGACGCCTCCACCGCTGGATCATTCGACCTCGCCTTGCTTCTGATAAGTGTGCGTGCCAGTGCCCGCGACCGATACCCTTCTTTTTCCTGACGTGCCGTAGGGTTAGTTACCCGCTGGCCGCGAGCGGCAGCGGAGGTCAGGAGAACGCCCCGGAACATATCAACCGAACGCGACACAGACTCACAGAATCAACTGAAATTGCGCCTGAAAGATGAATTCGGTTCCGCCGTGACTTTGTAGAACGTCGCTGATGGTGTTGGCCACCGGGGCGCCATCCGGAAGGTAGGAGGCGCCGGCGGTGATCTTGGCGCGATGGCCATAAAAGTAGTAGTTCATGCCAAGCGTGATGTCTTGAACGTTGTTCGAGGTTCCCGCCGCCAATTCGCGCGCGTCGAAGTGAAGATACTCGTAGCGGATGAACGGCTCGAAATGCCCGTCGAATATCCAGGCGCCCATGACGCGAATCGTCGAATCGTAGGTATTCGCCGACGGGCCGGCGGTGATGAATTGACCATTGGTAGTCGGCGGCCCGCCGTCGCGACGCGTGTAACGGCCGAGGTATGAAGCGTACAACGTCAGACGGCCCGGCGTGTTGAACTGGGCATCCACCACATGAGTGAAGTCGCTGGTCTTGCCCGCCTCGGTATAATCGGCGCCGGCGCCGAGAACCAGCAGGGCATGCCTGTCGCCCAGCGCGGTGAACTGATTGTAGTCGGCCCAGTCGCCCATGATTTTCCACTCGAGGCGCGCGGCGGCGCCCCAGTCGGCGGCATTGGTCGGAAAGGCCTGGAAGCTGGTGTCGAAATTTCGTTCGCCGCTGGTTATCGCAACCTCCGTCCGCACCGGATAATTCCCGTCGTACCCGTAACTGACGCTGGCGCCTTTGACGATATCGTCGCCGTTCAGCAGCACGTTGTTCACCAGCGAACGATCGGGCGTCAGCGACCTGGTGGCGAAAATAATCTGCTCATGATCGACCGGATCGCGAATCTGCCCGGCACGCAGCGCCAGCGGCGTCTGGGGAATATGATACCGCCCCCACCCATCCTGCAGTTGTAAATTGCCGGTCGTGTCGCTTGTCGCCCAGATGAACTGAAACGTAAGGTCCGGCGTGAAGACATTGCCGTCCAAGATAAATTTAGCGCGCGGCAACTCGAATCCGGTTTCGGTGTCGCTGGAGGTCGCCGTCGCGCGCTGGCGATAATTCGTCGCGTCGCGCACCTGGACGAAAGCCCATGGGTGCAGCAGAAAACTTCCGTCTTCGCTGCGGATCACAAACCCCTTCTCGCGCATATAACCGGCGGTGAAGCCCTGCTCCTCGCTAAGCTCAACGCGTCGCTGAAGCTCGGCGGCCGACGTATCCGCCGGGGCCGCATGCAGAGGATACGCCCCCGTCGCCTCGGCCGGCTGGGTCGGCGGCGCGGGCGAATTCACTTGTTGCCGCAGCGTTTTCACTTCCGCGCGCAGGGAGCGCACTTCGTCGAGCAGGTCCTGAATCGACGGATTGGTGGCCGGGGGCGGGTCGGCTGATGCCGCGTTACAAACCAGGGCTGCGGCGAAAAATAACCATGCGAATGGCGGTTGGCGATTCACGTTCACGTCCTTTCGGAAAAGAGAACTCATCACGATCGACGCTACACCGGCGTGATCACCATCTTTTCCTTGGGAATCGATTCGATCGTGCCGCGCGTCAGATGCAGGTGCGCTTCCAAAAGTTCCGGCGGAAGGTGCGCCATCCAAAGCGCCAGCGAGATGTCTTCGTAGCGCGGCGACTTGAAAATCTCCAGAAATTCAAGCGGGGCATCGCCGGTGTTTTCGATGTAGTGCGGGACCGATTTTTCGATGTAACCGACGTCGCCGGCCTGGAAGTCCATCGTGCGCGCTTTTCCGCCGCCGGTGAAGACGGTCATCCGCCCTTTTCCCGATACATAGAATTGCCATTCGTCGGCGTTGGGGTGCCAATGAAGTTCACGAAGCCCTCCCGGATCCAAATTGACCAGCGCGGCGGCGATCGTCGTCGAGGCCTTAAAACGCGTTGAATCAACGATGCGCACCTCTCCCCCTTTGTCCTTTTTATCCGGCTTTTGCGCCAACAGGCGATAGTCAAAACGGTTGGGAACCTCGCCTTGCGGGCCGACGGCGCTTTTGATGTCGTCGGCGAGCGAATTCGGCATCGGGGCGGGGAAAATATAAAGTTCGTGCTTGGGGAGCGGGTCAAACGTCGATTCGGGCATGGAGAAGTTTTTTGCAAGCACGCCGCGCGGCGTGTGCGCCATCCAATCGGTGATGAGAAACGTATCGAATTCGGAAAAACGGCCGTCATCGAACACGAGAAGAAACTCACATCCGTCATCGCCGATGCCTTGAATGGAGTGGGGAATGCCGCCGGGAAAGTACCATAAGTCGCCCTTGCCGACGTCGCTGACAAAGGCTCGACCGGCGCTATCGACGCCGGTGATTCGCGCCGTGCCGTAGATCATGTACGCCCACTCGGCGGGAATGTGCCAGTGCAGTTCGCGAACCGCCCCTTTCTCCAGCCGCATGTTCACGCCGGCGATGTCTTTCGATATCGGCAGGTCGCGTACCGTGACCTGCCGCGCCCAACCCCCTTTGGAGACTCGATTATGGCCCAACGAAAAAGA
>DASZME010000004.1:0-9145 GCA_035551995.1 Tepidisphaeraceae bacterium | reverse complement strand
AAAGGAGAGCGAGCTGGTAATCTCTCCGCCGGCGAATAAACCCCCTGACGCAAGGTCGACCGAACCGGCGGCGCCGACGATACCCGTGGGCGTCAGCAGCCAGCCGAGGGATTTATTGCCCGATGGCTTAATCAGCAGAATCGGAAGAGAGACTTCTTCGCCGATCATGTAGGCTGCACCACCCTGTATGTTTTCATATTGAAACGGCGTCGAAAGAACAAAACCGACGCGATCGCCGAGTTTAAATCCGAGCGTGAAATCACCGCCGGCGTAGTAGCTTGAGCCGGTATCGGTATGCGCGTAGCCGCCGTCGAGGTTCAGTTGAATGTTGGGCGTGGCCACCTGGTCGAGGGGGTTGGTCGGCTGCGGTCCGGCCGCGAAGGGCGATGTCTGCAACCCGAATTGCGTAAACGCCTGATCGGCGAACAATGCGGTGGCGGCGAGCGGATTGCCGTCGGTGACGCCAAGCTCGGTCTGCTCATTGATCGACCGAATGAACTCGCCGTAAATGTTGGCGCCATTTTTTTCGGCGAATTTCCTGATCTGGGCTTCGAGATCGCCGGGATTGGTACCGGTAAAGACCTTGGTGAAGCCGATGGTGGGGAGGGAGAGGGTGGCCGAGGTGTTGCTCGCGTTTTTGCTGATCAGGACGGCGCTGCTCAAACCGCCGTAAGTCAGCGAGGCGGAAGAATCGCGATTCTTCAGGGAAGTGAACTGCGATTGGCCCGTAATAAAATGGCTGACAAGATTGGGTAAGCTATTTCCCGACGCGTTGATCGTTTCCGGGGCGCCGCTGGTGGAGTTGGCGGAAATCATAAACGGATCGCCCGCCCGCACAAGACTCGCGCCGGCCAGACCGACGAAGAACGCAAGCCAACCGACTTTAAGAACAGGCATCGACGTACCTCCATTGGAATTTGTAATGCGAACAGATGCCAACAGAGCGGCATTCTACACGGCCGACGCGTTGCGCGTCAGCGCCCACATCTCGAATCCTAACCTACGTTAAGAGATGAGTCCGGTTGGCGACCTCACACTATCCCTTGGTTATTGTGCCTGCGCGCCTCCGGCCGCAACTAAAGGGCCTGAACCACGGATTACGCGGATTGCGCGGATGGGAAAGGGAGTTCTCCCCCTTCATCAGTGCAATCCGCGCAATCCGTGGTTCACTTCTTCGAGGGAAGAAAAAAATCTTGTCGCCAGACAATGAAATGAACGGATCGTACTACGGACAAAGAAATGAATAATGGCGTCGTCATGGATCCCATTCAGATACCCTGCAGCATTCCGATGTTGCGTTTCATCCGCGTTCATCCGCGAAATTCGCGGTTTAAAATTTCGGACTTTCGGCGGACGTGCGCGCCGCCTCTACATGGGGAGAATTCCACCGCATGGTCGCTAATCCGCTGAAATTGTCGCCGCTGGAAATGCCGACTTCAACCCAATAAAGATCAGGCGTGGTCATGGCTCCTGCCGCGAAGGAAGAGGGAGGATAATGCGAGCGTGACGAATACGCCCAGCGCGCATATGGCGAAAACGCCGGCTCCATTCCAGGGGGATACCACGGCCACGCCAGCTGGCGGCGCGGCCGGCGTCGCCACCGCCGGGGCGGCGATCGGCGCGTTGGCAAGAGCCGCGTTAGACGCCGGCGCCACAATCGCCGGTTGGCCTGGCTTGGCGGTCGCGACCGCGCCCTGGGCCGGCGCCGTCGTGGTCGAGGCCACGCTCGCCATCGGCGGCTTGAAGAAGACCGGACCCGAACACGATACCGCAATCCACGACAACACAACCGCCAACATCGTGGCGAAACCTGAAGCTTTAGACATCGAAGGTAATTCCTTTTCTCGCTGCGGTTGGCTCAATCGAGCGCGCAATATTGCAAATTCACGTCCCATGTGCAACATAAAATTTTGGATAAACAACCAAGGCAGGTCCGATAACGCGAAGGCCCCCGGCGACAACGAGGAATAGACGGTTAAATGGCTTAAATGTGAAACAATCGCCCAATCGACGCCGCTCACGACCGGCGGCGCCGGAAACGTCGGCTAAGGTCGGCGACGTATCCCGCCAAGCCTCCCCTTCCGTGACGAAACAGGGCGCGATACGATCAAAGCCTGCCAGGCGATGGCCGATTCAACTTGTCCATCGCGGCGAAACCTTTCGCGATATTCGATGACCTCTTACCGGCGAACGAGCATGAAAACAACCATTCTTCTTTCCGTGCTGATCCCATCGTTCGCCGCTTTCGCCGCCGCCGACACACCCGTGCAACATCGCATTCTCTGCTGCGACTACACCGGCGGCCGAGTGGCGATCGTCTCGGCCAAGGGCGAGGTGGAGTGGGATTACCCGGCAAAAAATCCGATGGACTGCTGGCTGCTGCCCAACGGCAATGTGCTCTTCTGCCATCATCCCGGCGCGCTTGAGGTCACGCCGGACAAGAAGATCGTCTGGGAATACAAGGCCGCCAAGGGCGGTCAGTGCGATGCGTGCCAACCGCTTCCGGATGGGCGCGTGCTGGTGGCGGAGAGTTTCATGAGCAGGCTCGTCGAAGTAAACCGCGACGGCACGATCGCCCGTGAGATCAAGATAGACTCTCACCCCAAGGTCGTGAGTCACCAGTTTCGCGGCACGCGCAAAACCGCCGACGGTCATTACGTCGTTTGTCTAATGGACGAGAAAAAGGTGCTGGAATTGGACTCCGACGGCAAGGTCCTCAAAGACATTCCGCTCGAAGGCCACGATCACGCGGCGGTGAAATTACCCAACGGAAATATGATCGTCACGCTCTGGGACAAAACCAAGGTAGTCGAGTTGGACCCTTCCTTAAAAGTAGTCTGGGAAGTCGGTGAAAACGAACTGCCGAACAACACGCTCCGCATTCCCACCGGCATTCAGCGCCTTCCCAACGGCAACACGATCATCTGCAACTTCATCGGCCACGGTTTCATCGGAAAGCAGCCGCAAGTGATCGAAGTGACGCCCGATAAAAAAGTGGTGTGGGAATTCGCCGACCACGCGCAATTCAAGACCGTGAATGAAATCCAGATCATCGATACCGCCGCCGACGTGCTAAAGGGCGAGGCGGTGCGGTAAATGCAACGTCTCTCTTTTACGATGATCGATATAAGTCTCACGCATTTCTCAGTTCCCGGCAGCGTGTGCCGATTTGGCCTGATTTAAGCGCATTTCCCGGACCATCTATTTTGAATCGACGATCGCATCCACCGACTTCACATTTTCCAGCGAGGAGATGTCGCCGAGATGCTCCGCCAGCCATGCCGCTCGAATCAAGCGGCGCATGACCTTGGCGTTTCGCGTCTTGGGTAGCTCGGCCGCGAATCGCACGTCGCTTGGCGTCAGCGGCTTGCCGAGGGTCTCGGCGACACTCGCCTTCAATTCGCTCCGCAACCCATCGTTCGGCTCATAGCCATGCCCGAGGACGCAAAAGCAGACCAACGCCTGCCCTTTGACGTCGTCCGGCACGCCGATCGCGGCGGCTTCGACCACGGCGGGATGCGATACAAGAATCGATTCCACCTCAGCTGGGCCGAGGCGCTTGCCGGCGACCTTGATTGTGTCGTCGGAGCGGCCGACGATGTACCAGAAGCCATCGTCGGCGACCTGTGCCCAATCGCCGTGAACCCATAGCCCAGGGATGCGGCGCCAATAGGCGGCGAGATAGCGTTCGGGATCGTTCCAGAAGCCGCGGGTCATGCCGATCCAGGGCCGGCGGATGGCGAGTTCCCCGACGGCGCCGCGCAGGGTCGCGCCGGTTTCATCGACCACGTCGGCGGCCATGCCGGGCAATGGGCCGGCGAAGGCGCAAGGCTTGAGCGGCGTCAGGACGTTGCCGCAGAGAATGCCGCCGGAAATTTCGGTGCCGCCGGAGTAGTTGAGGATCGGGAGTTTTTTCCCGCCGACGGTTTCAAAGAGCCAATGCCACGGCTCGGGGTTCCAAGGTTCGCCGGTCGATCCGAATTTCTGGAGTGACGTGAGATCGTGAGCACGGACGGGTTCTTCCCCGGCTTGCATGAGCAGGCGGACGAGGGTCGGGGAAATGCCGAGCGTGGTCACGCGATGCCGCTCGACCATTTGCCACAGGCGATCGGGACCGGGATAGTCAAGGGCGCCGTCGTAGAGGACCATCGTCGCGCCCACGAGGAGGGCGCCGAAGACGAGCCACGGACCCATCATCCATCCCATGTCGGTGACCCAAAAAATCGTTTCGTCCTCGTGGAGATCGAAGCCGTGGAGCATGTCCTGGGCGGCTTTTATCGGGAAGCCGCAATGCGTGTGGACGGCGCCTTTGGGTTTGCCGGTGGTGCCGGAGGTGTAGAGGATCATCATTATTTCGTCGGCGTCGGTGATCGCGGTCGCCGCTAGCGGCGATGCGCCTGCGACGATCTCGTGCCACCAATGATCCCGCGACGCATACCAAGGCGGATCGGCGTCGCCGAGATAACGCAAGACGATGACGTGTCGAACGGCCGGCGAAAGCAAAACCGCTTCGTCGGCGATCGCCTTCAGACGATACGGCTTTCCCCGCCGCCGAAATCCGTCGGCGGTGAAAAGCGCCTTCGCCCCCGCGTCGTTGAGCCGTTGCGCCACCGCGCCCGCGCCATATCCGGAAAAAAGCGGCAGGAAAATCCCGCCGATCTTGATGATCGCCAGCATCGCGATGACGATCTCCGGGACCATCGGCATTAAGACCCCGACCACGTCGCCGCGCCCCAGCCCAAGCGACCGCATGGCGCCGGCCGTTCGACTCACCTGTTCGTCGAGCGCGCGATAAGATAGCACGCGGACGGCGCCATCTTCTCCCTCCCATTTGATCGCCGGTTTCTCGAAGACGGCCGTTCCTTCGTAACGGTCCAGCAAATTCACGAGAATATTCATCTCGCCGCCGACGCACCAGCGCGGCCATTCGACCCCGCGCGATAGATCGACGATCCGCGAATAAGGCGTATGAAAGCGAATGCCGAGATCTTTCAGCACCGCATCCCAAAACCAGGCGATGTCGGTCGTCGAACGCCGATGAAGCTCATCGAGCGCCGCGATGCCATGGATCTTCATGAACCGCTGAAGATGGCTGGCCGCGATGAGCTCGGGACCGGGGCGCCAGACGATGGGATCGATTGGCACTGGCGTCATGACGTTACGCAAAGACGGTACAGCGACGTGAAAGACGATCTGCACTTTTTCATCGTGTTTAATCCGCAAAATCGTAAATCTGTACCTTCTTCCAATGTGCCTTGTGACGTTCGATAAATTCCTTGTGCAAGGGGTGTTCCTGGTAGACGTCGTGACTCTTCCCCGCGTCGTCAAGGACCACCGTTAATCCGACGGCATAGCTGCTATCGATAATATCCCGTCGCGGCGTATCCGCGGGCCCACCCGCCCACAGATGCCGCACAACGGGGATTTTGCCAAGCAACGAACGGCAACTCTGCGCCAGTTTTTCCGCTTCGGCGGCGGGGGCGTCTTCGTTCAACCAGAAATAAACCGTGTGAATCACCATGGGTTCGATCTCCATTCGTTAGTCGGCGGAATCGTACCGCCGCGACGACGCGCCGTCACGCGCGTCGCGTCGATACGCGCTTCTCGTGAATCACCCATCTCTCGGATACAATCCTCCCCATGGCTTCATCCGTGGTCGTCCCGGCAACCGTACAAGGCACGCCCTATGACATCGTTATCCGGCGAGGCCTCCTCGATCATGTCGGCTCCGCTCTGACGAATCTCGTTCGCTCAAAAAAAGCGGCCATCGTGACCGATTCTCACGTCGGCCCGCTCTATGCCGAACGATTGATCCGATCCCTGCGCGACGCCGGCATTGAACCGATCGTCGCGACCATTCCCGCGGGAGAAGATCAGAAAACATTGGCCAGCGTCGCCCCCATTTACGATCTTCTGCTCTCGGCGAAGATCGAGCGCGCCACGCCGCTGATCGCGCTTGGCGGCGGGGTGATCGGCGATATGGCCGGGTTTATCGCGGCCACGGTATTGCGCGGCGTTCCGTTCGTGCAGGCGCCGACGACGCTGCTGGCGATGGTGGACGCCTCGGTCGGCGGCAAGACGGGCGTGAACCACCCCGCCGGCAAGAATCTGATCGGCGTGTTTCATCAGCCGATCGCGGTGATGATCGATCCCGACGTTCTGTCCACGCTGAGCGATCGCGACCTCCACGGCGGTCTGGCCGAGTGCATTAAGCATGACATCATTCGCGACGCCGAGGGATTCGACCGGCTCGAGCGCGATATTCGCCGGGCCGGCCAGCGCGACATCGACTACCTTGCAGCACTCGTCGCCCACAACGTCGCGATCAAGGCGAAAGTGGTCGAAGCCGATCCGTTTGAATCGGGCGAGCGCGCCCATCTGAATTTCGGCCACACGTTCGGCCATGCCATCGAGACGGTATCGCGCTACGCCTATTCGCACGGCGAATGCGTGGCGTTGGGAATGGTGGCCGCCGCGCGGGCCGCGACGGACCTGGGTTTGCTCGACGAGACGTCGCGGCGCCGGATCGTCTCGCTCATTGAAAACGCGGGCTTGCCGGCGCGGGGGATGAAACTGGCGACCGCGGCGGTGGTCGATGCCATGATCTTCGACAAGAAGGTGAAGTCCGGCCGAGTAAGATTTATCCTGCCGGACCGCATCGGTCATGTCGTCGTGCGCGACGACCTGCCGCCCGACGTGGTGGCGACGGCGGTTGAATCGCTGCACTGACCGATGACCGCAAAGAGAAACATCCACGAAACCACACGAATTGAATTTCTTTCTTATTCGTGTCCTTCGTCTCCTTCGTGAATAGATTCTCGTCTGGCTCTTCGCGCGAAGTTCGGCCGCTATCAAAGGAACTCATCTTGGCTCTTGGACACTGGCTTCAACTCTCCCTGACCGACGGCGTCGGTCCAATTCTTTCGCGACGTCTGGTCGAAACCGCCGGCGGCGCCGCCGCCGCGTGCTCGGCGTCGGCCGATCAACTGGCCGATATCGAAGGAATCGGCACGGTCCGTTCCCGCAAGATTCACGCGTCTCTTCGCGCCGCCGCGGCGAAGGCCGACGAGGAATTCGACAAATGCGCCAAAGCGAACGTGAGCCTGCTTTCTCCCGACGACGACGCTTATCCCGTTCTTCTTCGCAGCATTCCCGATCCGCCGTGCGTGTTGTACATGCGTGGCGCCTTGGAGCCGCGCGATCTGAATTCGGTGGCGATCGTCGGAAGCCGCAAGTGCTCTTTTTATGGCCGCGAACAAGCCGAGCGATTCGCCGCGCTGCTCGCCGGCGCCGGCATCACCGTTATCAGCGGCGGCGCCCGCGGCATCGATTCGTCATCCCATCGCGGCGCCATATCCCACCCGCAAGGCCGCACGATCGCCGTCTTAGGCAGCGGCGTTGACGTAGCCTATCCGCCGGAGAACGCGAGCCTTTTCGATCAGATCGCCGAGCGTGGCGCCGTGCTGAGCGAATTCCCGCTCGGCTCATCTCCGCTCCGCGAAAACTTCCCCCGCCGCAACCGCATCGTCAGCGGGATGTCGCGCGGCGTGCTGGTTGTGGAAGCCGACGAACGCAGCGGCGCCCTCATCACGGCCCGCCAGGCCTGCGACGACCATGGCCGGCCCGTGTTTGCATTGCCGGGGCGCGTGGACAATCCATTGTCTTTCGGCCCGCACATGCTGATTCGCGACGGCGCGACGCTCGTGACGAAGTTGGAAGATATTCTCGATGGATTGGGGCCTGTGCCGCATGATGCGATGGAGCCGACCTTGTTCGGCACTTTGGCGGCGGAGCAAGCATCCGCTGCCGCAAAAGCGCCGGCCTTACCGCCGGAAGCTGCGCGACAGATGGACGGCTTAACGGAACAGCAGCGGCAAATCCTGACCGCGATTGCCGGTGACACCGCGAGCGTTGATCTAATAGTCGATCGCACTTCATTACCCGTCCACGTCGTCCTGCAAGAATTGACGTTCTTGAGTCTGAAGGGAAAGATCCGGCGAATCGACGGCCAGACTTATACGCTGAGATGAACGGTCGATTCACATTTCAGTTTGGAAAAATGCGGCCTTTTTGATCCCGTTACGCGATAGTTGCTTTCATATGCGGCGTATAATGCTCCAGCGTTCGTGTTTACAATATCGCTGCATCGCGTTGCAAGATCTCGTCGTGCTCGAATCGCAAGCGAGCCAGCAAAAAGTGGAATACCAGCGGTCGCTGGCCGCTCGCGCGTTGGCCGAGAAAAAAATCTGCACGATTGACGACCTGGCGACGGTGGACACGGCGATCAGGCAAATGCAGGCTAACCAGCACGCGGCCATGGTGAATGCGGAGGCCATTGAGAAGCGCGTAGGAAAGGCCGGCCCGGGCGTCCGCTCTTTGCTGCATAACCAACCGCAAGCCTTCACTCACCATCTGCGATCGTTTGAGGTGATGTCGATGTGCGAAGGCATCGACCTCGACAAGCAGTCCCCGTTCAATACTCACGGGGACGATCTGGGCGCCGCGGCCGACCTTTGGCCTTCCTGCCTTGGCACGCGCGCGGCCCCGGCGATGCTGCGCCCGTTGAGGCGCCGTCAGCGGTAGGCCGGGATCGACGACTCATCCTTTTGTGCCGGGCACTTGGGCGCCGTACAGGGCGGCGACCGCATGGTGGGCGACCATGCGATAGGCTTCTCCCACAGTGGCCGGCCACTGCGCTTCATGGTCACGCATGTAGGTCAGATGAGCGCTTAAATCATTGTAGATTTCCTCGCCGGTCCGTTCATTGGGAATATCCGCGTGCCAGAATCCCAGCATGTAACGGATCATCGAAACGTTCATTTCCGGCAGGCCGTCGCTGGCCGGGAACCGAATAATCGCTACTTCGCGCCCCTTCGTCAGGTCGGCGGCCTTCGCCTCCTTGTTTTCGTTCTTGGCGTTGCTGTGACTCCCGACCGTCACGGCTTCCCCGGCCATGGCCGGGACAGGCCAATTATTCATCGCCACCGCGGGGTCGGTGACTTCGCCTTGAACCATCGAATACCTTTGATCGAAGATCAGGTTTTTATCGCTGATGCTGAAATCTTGATTGTACTTGGTTTTCCACTGCCGCTGGAGTTGATCGATAATGCCATCTAGTTTCGCCTGATCGCCTTTGAATTCGCGC
>DASZME010000003.1:0-2409 GCA_035551995.1 Tepidisphaeraceae bacterium | reverse complement strand
TGCCAGATCGCTCCGCCGAATCGGCGGCGCATGCCACGCGGCGTTTCGATGCTGCTGTTGATGTACCACCCCTGGTCAAAATAGAGCAACCCATCCGGGCCCCAGGAAAACGTATTGAGCGTGTGATGGGTGTCGGCGGTTCCGAAGCCGTTGAATACGATCTGCCGTTCGTCCGCCTTTCCCGTGCCGGCGTGATCTTTGAAATGAAGCAGCAAATCCCCCTCGCCGACCCACGCCCCGCCGGCGTCATCGGGAACCATGCCGGTGGCCACGCGCAAGCCCGACACGAAAATGTGCGAGGCATCAGCGACGCCCTTGCCGGCGCGGTCTTCGAGAACGGCGATGTAATCGATGGCATCCTGCCCAGGCAAAAGCTGCGGATAGCGCGGAATGCAGAGCACCCACAGCCGGCCCTGCGCGTCGAAGGTCATCGACACGGGCCGTTTCAGCAGCGGCTCGGACGCAAAGAGTTGAATGTCGAACCCGGGCGGAAGCTGCAGCATCCGCCGTTCCACCTCGGCGTCATCGCTGTTGGCGTCATCCGCCGGCGCGGTGGTTTGCGCCTTGGCCGGATGCGCCGAAAAGATCGACGCGACGGCCAGGGAGAGGAGGGATAGACGAAGGATGGAAATTGGAGATGTGGGTTTCATGAGTGTATTGACGAGTGCGAGACTGATTTTTTTGGACACGTATCTGACATTGTCCGGTCTTGCACCCGGACGCTTTTCGCTGCATCGATTCGCGTGGCGTTATCTCCGCGGCGATCGTGGTCCGCCGCAAAATCCGTCATTACCCGAAATCTCGATGATCCGACGCATGGCTGGAGGATCACGAAATTCGACTATCACCGCAATGCGGGCCACCAACGGTGGTCCTGAATAGAACGGGTGAATCTCCTCAATTAAGTTGTCTGGAACGACGGCATCCGTCAATCACCATGGCTCATTTCCTCTTACGAATGCCGTGCTGCCGTTACCGCGAAGTATTTGACGCTGCGCTCTTGCTTACGTCGATCGGAGTACCGATCGAAAGTCACGGAGTACCGTGACACACGGGCGAGGCGCCCGTGCCACGAGAAGAGCGAGTACGCCCGCCCTACTTTTTCGCCAGCGTGTACACGTGCGCCACCGGCTGCGTCAGCCCGGCGATCTTCTCGTCGACGCCGGCGATTTCCTTGTCATACATTCCGAAGTCGCCGGCCATGTAGGTCCAGTGCCGCGAGTGATCGTTGAAGGGACGCCAGCGGCGATAGTACAGATCGTTGCGCTGGGCCAGGGCCTGGCGCAGTTTTTCGGTTTGCCCGGCATCGGGCGTTTGCGTGACCGCCACGCCGCTGTTCCACTGGGCCGCCGATGCGGTCACCGCCGGCGATCCGTCGATTGACAGCGTCCAGTCGCCGGGGGCGAGTCCGCTGACCTGGAACACCGGCGGCGGCTCCATCGTCGCGGCGATTTTCGCCAGCGACGCGGGGGCGGCGGGCGCGGGAAGAACGGCATCGGTCAGTTTCAGATGCAGGCCCCCTGCCGGTTCGCTCGTTTCCACCTTTGCGCCGGCGCTGGCGAGAACCTTGCCATCGCTGGTGACCGATACATGCACAGGCTCGGCATGCAGACCGAGCTGATTTTCGATTTCCCGCGCGGCTATCCAATACCCCGCGTCGTTGAGCAGAACGCCGTTGTGAGTGAAGTGAATTTCGGGATTTGCACGCTTGGCTTCGACCAGCGGATGAAACAAATCGACGAACGGCAGGTGCCTCGTCTCCGCAATGGTCTTGATGGCGGCGGTGTACTGCTCCACGTCGCGATTATGTTCCACTTCATCCGGCAACGGCTTGCCAAGATCTTCGCCAAACGTCGGCGAAATCAGCACGAGCTTCGGCGTCAGCTTCGCCAGTTGGTCGAGCAACTGGTTATACCCTTCGATGAAATGCGGCAATCCCTCCGCACCGGCGAAAGATTCATCGAAGCCGTAGCCGACGAAGAGAATGTCGGGCTTTAGGCCGGTGGTTTCCTTCATCAGGCGCTCGAACTTTGCGGGGTTCTGATAGCCGGCGGTTCGGGCCGATCCCCAGACGTCATCGCCGCTCCAACCCAGGTTGGAGCAGTAGAGATGCCGGGAGGGAAAGAGCCGGGTCAGGCGGGTTTCCAGGTAGGCGTTAAATTGCGCCTGTTCGATCAAGCCGCCGCCGAGGAAGACGAGGTGATTATCGCCGTCCTTCAGTTCGATCGCGGGCGCCGGGGCGGCCGAAGCGATGCGACAGAGGGCAAGGGCGAGGAGGAATATCGCGAATCGTTGTTGCATTGGGGTTCCTGAGAGTTCGTTCACATGACCTGGAGCGATTAACGACGGTGATGTTCCACGCTAAGTGAAGCAGAGTTTGGGCGTCGCGTTTACTTCTCTCTTCGCGGA
>DASZME010000002.1:0-28149 GCA_035551995.1 Tepidisphaeraceae bacterium | reverse complement strand
GATTTTGAATCGCCGCACACGAAATGGGCATGGGCGATATGCACGTTGTCTCTGACCCACACATATTGATAGCCTGACTCGGCATTCGCTTCCGCCGCGGGAAACAGTCCGTTGCGCAGGCCGCGGAATATAAAACAACCTTGTTCTTCCAGTTGACGCTTCAACAAAGCCAAATCGCCCAACGTGTATAACGGGCGCACAAATCGTTCTATCTGTTTGTTTTGAAAGGTGCTGAGACTTTTCAAGTTAGTCAGTGAGCATTTTCGTTGGCTGGTGATGACCCTCGATAGACACAATCCCGCGATCGCCGAAGAAAGGATGCTAAAGGCCTTGTAGTTTATCCGGAGCCAGGGCCAGACGTACGACCCGGCACGCGGAACGCCATGTAATTTGAAAACGCCGACGATTAAAAGAAGAATGCAGACTGTAATCGTAGACCCCGAGAGCGCCCAATCCTCCATGCAGTAAGTGTCGCGATTGAGAGAGGCCAGCGTTTCGTAGTCGTCGTGGCGGACAGTGGCGTAAAAGTTTCCGATCATGATCTGCCGAATGGAAAGGTTGTGGCAGATCAGATCGACATAAAGACATGAAAATGGAATCAAAGCCAACAGCAGAGGCTCGGCGTCCACCTTTTCGGTGAAGCCAAATCCAATGGCGCCCAGGACGGCGGCGATCACGAGTTTCCATTTCAGCAAATCGGCACGGGACTGCTGCGCCTGCAGAATTTCGTCGGGGAGTTTGGCGCTGCGCTCGAATTTTGGCTCGGCGGCGTCGGACATCGCGAGAACTCCTTTGCATAAAGTCGCGGCGGCTGCCGTTCACCAGGAGCGGTGACCGACGGCGTCAAGATACGAGTCACCCGCGCTTGGCACAATGCAATCTTTTCGGAGTCGCACACGGAATTTGCGGCCGGCGTTCAATCAGAACTCGGCGCCGATTGATGCGGACACGCTTATATGCGTTTGCCGGGCCGCGACTTTAGACGGAACCGAGTCCTAGACAGCGACGTTTTTCAGCGCGGAAATCGCCGTGGCAACGTCACGCATTCGATCGATTCCGGCTTCTCGCTCGATCGCCAGCGGGCCTGAGTAACCGGCGCGGCCAAGGGCGCACAGAAAACGCGAGGGATCGACATTCCCCGTCCCAAACGGAACTTCCTCGCCCCAGATCGTTCCCGGCTGGTTGGACGGAGTGGCGTCCTTCACGTGGACGTGACGGATGTGCGGGCCGAGAATGCCGATCGCCTCTATCGGATCACCGGCGCCGTAGAGAATCATGTTGGCGGGATCAAAGTTGATATGGACGTTGGGCGATTTCAGATCATGCAGAAAATGTAAAAGCTCGGCCGCCGGTTCTTGCCCCGTCTCCATCAGCAGATCGACGCCATGATCGGCAAACGCGCCGGCCAGCTCGCGAATGCGGGCGACGATTTCCACATAACCATTGCTGCCCGGCGGCGGGACGAATCCGACGTGCGACGTAACGGAACCAATGCCGATTTCGTTCGCGAGCCGGGCGCCTTCGACGGCCAGGCGTTTGCGAAGCGGCCAATCGGTATCGGGAACAAAGCCGCCGGTTTCTCGGATGCGGGCGATGGTGGAGTAGTCTTCGCCGAGAAAGCCCATCATTCCGCCGGTGAGTTGAATATTCGAGGCGCGAAGGTGGCCGAGTTCTTCATGCTTGCGCTTATCGTCGAGCATGACCAACTCGCCCAGGGCAAGTTGCACATGCGCCAGTCCAAGCTTCTGGACCTTGCTGACCAGGTCCGCCATTCCATTTGGATGAAGCGACCAACTACAGACGGCGATGTCATGACCTGAACTATTCATGGTGATTCCTTTGCTGGTCGGCATGTAAGGGAGACATCGCGCTAAATGAGAGTCTATCTTTAGTAGCCGCGCGCGGAAGCGCGTGGATCTTCCCAAGCGATCCAGGGGCCTGCGCCCGCGGCTACCAAGGAACATACGTCCACAAACGACTCATGTACTCACGTACCCGAATCTTCTTTCCACCTGACGAACCCCTCGATCGCTTCATACTCGGCCAATCCCAGCTTGTCATACAACTCGGCGGTCGAGCGGTTGCGATCTTCGGCGCGTTGCCAGAATTCGCGCGGATCGCTGGGGCCGGGGAAAAGGGCTTTGTCCTTCTGGCTCTCGTGCTTGAAGATGGCGATGCGCTTTCGCAAGACTTCATCGGGGCTGAGCGGGACGGCCATTTCAATTTCATGCACGCCCCACTCCTGCCAGGCGCCGCGATAGAGCCATACTTCGCAATGGCCCATCCACTCGCGGTCCTTGAGCCGGCGAATGGCCTGCAAAATCGCGGCAAGGCAAACGCGATGGGTGCCGTGCGGGTCGGACAGATCGCCGGCGGCGTAAACCTGGTGCGGCTGAACCTTGTCCATCAGGTCAACGATAATCTGAATATCTTCCTCGCTGATCGGCTTCTTGCGAACCCGGCCGGTTTCGTAAAAGGGCATGTCTAGAAAGTGGATGTTTTCCGGCCTGACGCCCGAATACCGCGCCCCGGCGCGAGCCTCGGTTCGGCGGATCAAGCCTTTAATCTGCTGTAGCTCCGGACTGTCCACCTGCCCCGGTTTTTTGTGGCCGATGAAATCCATCACATGTTTTTCGATCGCGTCGGCCCGCTCGGGACCCAGGTTGAACGCCCGTGAAAACTCAGCCACAAAATCGGCATGGCGAACGGCCGTGTCGTCCCAGACGGCGATGTTGCCGGACGTTTGATAGGCGACGTGAACGTCGTGGCCCTGCTCGCACAGGCGGATGAAGGTGCCGCCCATGGAGATCACGTCGTCGTCCGGATGCGGGCTGAAGACGACGACGCGCTTTGGGAAGATTGTTTTTGCGGTCGAGCCGTCGTCGGTGGGCGCGGGGCCGGGCGTTTCGCGGGGCTGGTTGATCCAGGGATTGTAGTGCGTCGGGTTTGGCACATGCCGCGCCGGCTGCGCGGGCTTGCCGCCGGGCCAGCCGGTGATGGTGGCCTGTAGCGACTTGAACACCTCGATGTTGATGTCGTAAGCGCTGCCGCGATGACTGAGAAGTTCCTGAAGACCGTGTTCGTTGTAATCTTCGTCGGTGAGTTTCAGCAGCGGCTTTTTCACGGTGAGCGCCAGCCAGGTGGCGGCGGTGCGCGTGGTCTTCGCGTCCCAGGCCATCGCGAACTGATCGAGCGGCCCAAGCAGCCATGGCGTCTTGAATCGCGTCAGCTCCGACGCGGCGGCGGTATCGAGCACGATGCGCGCCGACGGATGCTGCTGAAGATAACTCGCGGCGACCGTCGCGGAAATTTCCCCCTCGACGGCCCGGCGGATCGGATTGGCCTTATGCTCGCCGAACGCCAGAAGCAGCACCGTTTTGGCCGACAGAATCGTCTCGACGCCCATGGTGATGGCTTTGCGCGGCACGTTCCACTCGCCGAAAAAATCGCTGGCCGCGTCCATGCGCGTCACGCGATCGAGCGTTATCAACCGCGTGCGGCTGTCGCGCGGCGAGCCGGGCTCGTTAAAGCCGATATGGCCAGTCCGTCCGACGCCCAGAATCTGAAAATCAAGCCCCCCTGCCTCCTTGATTTTCCGTTCGTATTCGACGCAGAACTGCCCCACTTTTTCCAACGGCACCGTCCCGTCGGGAACATGGGCGTTTTGCGGGAGAATATCGATGTGATCGAACAGATGCTCGTTCATGAACCGCCGATAGCTTTGCAGATCGCTCGGGTTCATCGGCCAGTATTCGTCGAGATTAAACGTAACGACATTTTTGAAGGACAAGCCTTCCTCGCGATGCAATCGGAGCAGCTCATCATAGATGCCGGTGGGCGTCGACCCGGTCGCCAGCCCCAGCACGGCTTTTTCGCCGCGCGCTTCTTTCATGCGAACGAGGGCGGCAATTTCCTGGGCGGCGGCCTTGCTTGCCGCGGCGCTGGAGTTGTAGACGGTGACGGGAATGCGCTCGACATTGGCGGCCAAAGCATGCGGGCCGTGCGCGGGGGCGGTGTTTTGCGATGCGCCGATCATGATGGGATCCTCCTTAACGGTTCGTCACAATAATTCACGTAGAGCATTTTCGTGTTGGTCCGTCGCGAAACACGCCCCGCCAGCGGAGCCGCTAAACACAGGAGCGCACCGGCAACCCGGAAAATGCTCGAGCCCGCACACGAAATGACTGTCGACTTCCATCGATCCTGTTTAGCGCCCCCGCTTGCGGGGCGTTTTGTTTCATCGGGAGGTCTACTCGCGATCGGAACAAACGCCGCGCAAATAAGATCCCTATCGTAAACGCGCTATTGCGCTTCCGGCGTCACTTCCTTCACTTCATATCGTATATACCGGCTCTTCATCCATCGCACCGCCAGCAGATCGACAAACGCCCGCCACGCGCGATTACGCAGCCCGTATTTCGCCGTCCCGGCATAGCGCTGCGAGTGTTTCACCGGCACTTCGTCCACCGTGTACCCGCGAAGCTTCACCAGCGTCGGCATAAAGCGGTGCATGCCCTTGTACAACTGTATTCCATCCAGGCAATGCCGTTTATAGAGCTTCAGGCTGCTGGCCGAGTCGTTGATGGTTTCCTGACTGATCCAGTTGCGAATGCGATTGGCGATCCGCGACTGCATCCGCCGCATCGGCGTGTCCTGCCGATCGCGCCGCCAGCCGTTGATCATGTCATACCCGTCGAGCATCGGCAGCAGCCGCGGAATCTCTTCCGGATCGTTTTGCAAATCCGCGTCGATGGTGGCGATGACCTCCCCGCGAGCCGCTTTGAATCCCGCGTCGAATGCCGCGCTCTGGCCGGCATTTCGCCGCATCCGCAGCACCCGGAGCCACGGGCATTGTGGCATCGCCTGGCGAAGAAGCCCCGGCGTGTCGTCGGTGCTGCCGTCGTCGATGATAATGACCTCGAACGGCTTGCCCATACTGGATAGCGCATCGCCGACGCGGCGCAAAAGTTCCTGAATCGTCTCCTGCTCGTTGTAAGCGGGAATGACCAACGAAAGATAGGGGTCGAGCGTCATGTGGCGGACATCTTACGGGGATGCGCCTTCGGTGTGAATGGTGTCACGCAACCGGATCGTTCTGCAAATTTGGCGCAACCTTCTCAGTTTGCCGCGCCAGCATCGCTGATGTTAACCTCGGCTGACGAAGCAATGGAATTGCCGAACCTTTAATCGGCTATCCGGGGAAAATGCTCAAAGAAATCCACAACTGTCGCGCTGCGAGTTGGCGCAAAGAGTTGATTCGCAACCTCTCGACTGTCGCCCGTCCACTGGAGCTGTTTCCCATGATCATGCCCTCGAAGTGAACAGTGAAGTGTTCATCCCACCGACCTGTGCGAGGATGGAATAGCCGGCAGATTTCTCCTGTCATGGGATCGACAGCAGTGATTGAATCCGACTTGTACTGATTCCATGAGCGACACCCCAGGGCGAGGTTTGTTTCGTCGCTTAAGCCGCCGGCGGAACGCGGATGGATGTGCTCCACTTCAAATTGAAATTGAACGCCGCTTCGGGAGCTCGGCAGTATTCGCACCGATAACCGGCACGCCGGGCAACCGCACGATAGTTCACATTCACGATCGTAGCTCGTTGATCATCGTCGCCGCGCGACTGGTCGCTGCATCGAGCTCGGCATCGATAAGAGTTTCGAGTTTCGCCTTTTCGGCTGGTTCCATTTCCTTTCCGGTATCCAATGCGGTTCGTCGTTTTGCAAGCAGTTCACCAAGTTGTTGTTGTTGTGCGGCAGTGAAAAATTCGTCGGGGCGCATGTTTTGAACGATGATCAACATGTTGGCTTCCGTTTCGTCCAACTGTTCGGCCAGAGCGTCGAGCGCCGCGCCGGGGGTACTACCGACAGATTCGCGTCCGCGCGTCGCCGCCCGAAAAGATCGGGTCGGAGAACCGGAAGGTTCAGCGGTAATTGTCACCTTTGTCATTTCATCCAACTATAGTCTGCCGACAAGCGCGAGAAAAGACGTCGGGGGCGTTGAGATTCAGCAAACCTGCACGTCCGGGACTCGTGGTATTCTGTCGCCGCCATCTCGCCGCAGGTTGGGAACGGCATGAGTGTTGCATCCTCACCTAGACGTTTTTCACGTCAACAAAGGAGTAACGAATGTCTGGTCATAACGCTAAAGGAATAAGTCGTCCGAAGACAACCGCCGTCGAGCAATTTAAATCCGCCCCCGGCGGCATTGGCGACGGAGTCGGCGGCTCCCTGGACGCGACAAAGCCGCATGTGCCGGAAGACGTGCGCACTGAATTTAACCGCCCGCAGACGGGCAACGGCAGTTCGTCACGCGGCGATCGTCGCGACATGAGCAAAACCTACAGCGGCAATACAAAACACGCCGCCCGCGGCAACATGCCTCGCGTAGACGTGAAAACCCGCAAGCGTTGAGGCCAAAATGAATGCCCAGTGTCCGCATTCCATCTCGGCTGAACACGCGCGATCGTCTGTATCGGCGTCGCCGTTACGGGAGTACAATGTATTGAATGACTTATCAGTCCAACTTCAACGATAAAATTGCTCTGATTACCGGGGCCGGGCGAGGCATTGGAAGGGCAATTGCCCGGTCTGTTGCCGCCGCAGGGTCGCAAGTGGTTTTGACGGCCCGGACCGAAAGAGAATTGAACGAGACGGCAGATGAAATTAAGCAAAATGGCGGAAGGGCGATTGTAATCCCGGCCGATCTCACGGCGGAGGATCAGATATTGGCTCTTTTTGGCGAAGTATCTCGCCGGTTTGGCCGACTGGACGTAACGGTGAATAATGCCGGCATCGGCTTATTTGGTCCGACGGTCGATTTCCCTGTCGGCCAATTTGACGCCATTTTCGCCGCCAACGTTCGCGGCACTTTTTTATGTTGTCGGGAATCGCTGAAGGTTATGCTGCCGGCGCGGAGCGGGTATATCATCAACATCGCCAGCGTCGTCGGCATTAAAGGCTACCCGCGCCAAGCGGCGTATTCAGCCAGTAAACATGCAGTCATGGGACTCACTAAAGCCCTTGCGGCCGAGATGAACGGTCAGGGCGTCCGCGTCTCCGCCATTCTCCCTGGCGGCGTGGATACCAATATGGTCGGCGACGCGCGCCCCGATCTCAATCGCAATGAATTGTTGCAGCCGGAGGATGTGGCGCAGAGCGTTATGTATCTGCTGTCTCTTTCCGACCGGGCGGCGGTGGACGAGATCTACATCCGCCGCCGAAACAGCGCGCCGTTCTAATTTGAATTATTTCTGAATCCATGACAGGAGATGGAATTGTCGGCAGCGTCGCGTTTTCACGACGCCTTTTGCGCATCATTGTCGATCGGCAGCATCTGACCCGAGATCGACTTGGCCGCGTCCGATGCGAGGAAAACAGCCAGTGCGGCGATGTCGCGCGGATCGACAAGCCGCTTGAGCGACTGGCTCGACTTCGCGGCGTCGATTTCCTCCTGCACCGATTTGCCGCTGAGCTGCGCGCGGCCCTCAAAAACTTTCTGGATCCTTGGGCCCTCTACCGGACCCGGAAGTATCGCATTGGCCCGGATTCCAAATTCGCCCAACTCGATCGACAGCGTCTTGGTAAAGCCGATGATTCCCCATTTTGTGGTCGAATAGGCGCAGCGATTGGGGTATCCGAACCGGCCGGCGAACGATGACATATTGAGGATCACCCCCGCCGAAGATTTTTTCAAATGCGGAATCGCAAGCCGCGTCACGTTGAAGGCGCCATTGAGATTGATCTGCACCACTTTTTCCCAATCGTCCGGATTGGTTTGCTCGACGCAAGCGGTCGGGCCGGCGATCCCCGCGTTATTCACCAGCACGTCCAGGCCGCCAAGAGTCACGACGGCGTCGCGCATCATGCGCTCGATGTCCGGACGCTCCGATAGATCGCATACTGCCGTCCCCAGGCCGGCGATTTCCCTCGCCAGCGTATCGAGCGCCTGCGCATCGATATCGCACACAAATACCGCCGCTCCGGTCGCGGCGAAGGCGCGGGCGATTTCACGTCCGATTCCCGATGCGCCGGCGGTAATCAAGACGCGTCGTTGCATTGCAGATTCCTCCACGCTGCGCTCTTCCATGCTTTAGAAATATCCGGCCAAGCGATCCGTGGACGTAGACACTCGATTTTTTTCGTCCACTCCCCACAAGTGTCCTTGAACATGAATACGTATGCGCTTATTCCGCCTTGAACCGAATTTCCACCGGTCCGCCCGTCCGACGCACGGTCAGCGCCACGTCGTCCCCCGGCTCGTGCCGCAGGCGGAACCAGATCATCAGCGGGCGCCCGTAGAGATCCGGCTTTTGGCCATCGATGGCGATGATCCAATCATTCTGTTTCAGCCCCGCGCTCTTGGGCGGGCCGTCCCAGACATAGGCATGAACGAGCATCTCTCCGTCGGCCACGCCCAGCTTTTTTCGATCCGCCGGACTCGCGTTGATCGGGAAGAACCCCGGGCCGGCGCCGATATTCCCTTGCGAAACCGACTTTCGCCAATCAAGAACGGTCTTTCGCCATCCATCGGCTAGGGTGAGTTCAGTCGCGATGGCCTTGCCGTCGCGGAGATAGTAGAGATCGACGGCCCTGGCGTCATGTGGAAGGCGATGCAGGACGCCGCGAAAATCGGCCTGCCCAAAGAGCTTTCGTAAATTGGCGCCCGTGCCGGCGGCGGCGAGGGTATCGCCCGCCTTGAGACCGGCTTTTTCCGCAGGTGAATTTTTCACGATTTCCGTCACCAGTAGGCCGTTGTCGCGGTCCACTTTTATGCCCACGTTTTCCGGTAAAGGCCAGATCTGAAGATCGCGATTCTTGTCGAAAGTCTTGGCTTCGATCGACGGCTCGCGAAGAATCTCCGATACCTGATGGCAATGCACGCAGCCGGCGGCGGCCGTTCGTGCGTCCAATTTCACTTTCTTGCTCCATCCCGCGTAGCCGGGAAGGTCGCCGGGAGTTTGGAGCGGGGCCTGCATGTCCGGCGGCGGACCGTCGATGTCCCATCCCGCACGGCGAGGATCGTTGTGATGGGCGAGCACGCGCTTGAGGGTCGCGATCAACGCCGGTTTGGAGATGCGAGTCGCGTCGGATACTTCGTCGCGACCGCCAAAGACGCCATACACCCTGCCTTGCGGCGAAAGGAAGTAACCCCACCAAGACAGATCCAAATCCTGGTAGGTCGCCATCGGCAAAATTCGCAAATCGGCCGGCTTGGCGTCGATCAGCCGAACCGTCACAAACTGTTTAAGCAACGGATCGAGGTCCGCCCCGCCCTCCAAGACGTCCTTATCGAAAACCGCGCACTGCTTGCATGGCAGGCAACGCAACGTCACAAACACCGGCTTGTTCTCCGCCTTGGCAAGGAGCAACGCCGCCGCAAGATCCGAACCCCACGTGACATGTTGCGCAGGTTCGGCGAGGGTTGCCGGCGAAGGAGCGAGCGTGCTTTGCGATGGGCCGAGAATGACCGGCCAATCCCGCGGCCCGGGAGCTGACGGAGCCGCGCATGCCTCCCGCGGCGGCATCGACAGCAAGCCGACAAAAGCGAGCAGGCACGACACATTCAGCGTAATAGTTCCGATTCCGAGAGCGCGCAAAGATTTCATGGCGGCGATTATGTGTCTGAGCGCAAACGGAAGCAACACAAAAGCAGCCGCGCGTTTGCGTCGACGAATAAACGCGATCGTGTCTGACGCGCCGCGCCTGACCGTTCCACAATATCCGCCGCCGGCGGTATGCTTCGTTAATAACCCCATTCAGGAGCCAGCCCATGTGGACCCGGATTCTTTTTGCCCTCTGCTTACTTTCATTCGCCGCCGGCTCGATTCGCGCCGCCGACGACCCGGCCCTAACGGCGATCCGAGCGGCTGACGATCAGCGGATTGCCGCCACCACCTCGGCCGACGCGGCGAAGCTTACCGCCGTGCTCGCCGACGACCTCCGCTACGCCCACTCAACCGGCGGCGTCGACACCAAAACATCGTACATCGCATCGCTCACAAGCGGCCGTCTCAAATATATCAGTTACGAATACGAAGAGCGCAACTTCACGTTCCCCGCGCCTGGCATATCGCTCATGACCGGCCGCGTCCACGTTAAAACTAAGAGCGCCACCGGCGAATCTGAAAGCGTCCTCGGCTTCCTCGCGGTCTGGCACGAAGAAAAAGAGGGATGGCGATTCCTCGCCTGGCAGTCGTGCAAACTTCCGCCGGCAAAGCCAACCGCGAAATGATCGAATCGACGTTTTGTACGTATTAAATCGCCGAATGTTCCGGGTGGGGCTCGAACCTACAACCTTCGGCTTCGGAGGCCGACGCTCTATCCAATTGAGCTACCGGAACTTTGTCCGCCGACGATATACGGCTCGGACGCATTCGGCAAGAGACGCGATTGGTCAGTTCATCCGCAACGCACGCCATTCGCGTTTGTATCTCTCGGAAGCTACAATTGGCCATCTCGTCCACGCGCGGGCAAAATCGTTCCGCGGGAAATGGCGCCGATCCGGCACATACGGAGAAGAAACCGATGCCTCGAACTTTTCTTGCCGCCGTCCTGGCGGCTCTCACGCTCGCCTTCGCTCTGCCTGCACTGGCCAAAGCCGAAGACGACAAGCCGATCAAGGCCCTGTTCATCTGCGGCGGATGTTGCCATGACTATCTTCATCAGCGCGAAATTATTCCCCGGGGAATTTCCGCCCGCGCGAATGTCGAGTGGACGATCGCTTACGATTCGGATAAGGGAACCAAGAAACTCAATCCTGTCTACGACAACCCCGACTGGTACAAAGGCTTTGACGTCATCATCCATGATGAATGCGATGCCGACGTCAAGGATCTCAATGTCATTAACAATACGATCTTGAAGCCGCACAAGGACGGCCTGCCCGGCGTTGTGCTGCATTGCGGAATGCACTGCTATCGCAGCGAAGGATGGCCGAAGGTCGTGACGCCGTGGTTTGAGTTCACTGGATTGCAAAGCACCGGGCATCGCGCTCAGCAGCCGATCGCGATCACGTATGTCGATAAGGAAAGTCCGATCTCCAAAGGTCTGGAAGACTGGACGACGATCAACGAAGAGCTCTACAACAATATCGCCGGTCACGTTCTGGAGACCGCCCATCCGCTCGCTCGCGGCAAACAAAGCTATACCGAAAAGAACGGCAAACAGAACGATTTTGACGATGTCGTCGCGTGGACCAATCTCTATAACGGCAAAACCAGAGTCTTTGCGACAACCATCGGTCATAATAACGTGACCTGTGCCGATCCGCGGTATCTCGAACTGGTCACCCGCGGGCTGCTCTGGTCCGTCGATAAACTCGACGCGGCCCACATGAAGCCCGCCAAGAAAGTGTACATGGATGGCGCCGAGCCCAAGGAAGAACCCAAGGCCGACGCAAAGCCGGCAGGGCCCAAGGCTGACGCCAATGGGATGATTCCGCTCGATCTCGCTCGCGGAAAGACCGCGACCGCGTCTTCGTCGCAGGGCGCAAATTCCCCGGCGATGGCGCTCGACGGCGACGGGGAAACGCGCTGGTGCGCCGCCGGGGCGACGTTTCCGCAGTGGTGGCAGGTCGATCTCGGCAAGCCGCGGAATATCAACGGCTGCCTGATCGCGTGGGAGAAAACGAACACCGTTTATCATTACAAGATCGAAGGCTCGGCCGACGGTCAGACATGGCGAATGCTGTCGGATCAGACCGATTCGCTGGATCGCAATCCGATCCGCGAGCATCAGTTTGTGGCCTGCTGCGGAAAGCCGGAAGTCGACGCCAACGGCGTTCGATTTGTGCGGGTGACGGTCGATGGAAGCGACACCGGCGCCTGGGCGAGTTTCTTTGATTTTGAAGTATTCGGAACCGAAAAAATTAAGGCGACGGCACAGACCACGGTGAAGCCGGCCGGCGCCGATCCGGCCAAGGCGGTGGGACAGATCAAGGCGCCGCCTGGGTTTGACATATCGTTATATGCGGCGCCACCGAACGTGGCTTACTGTACGGCGGTTTCCGCGGCGCCTACGGGCGCCGTTTTCATTGGTATCGATGAAGACGGCTCGCTCGGAAAAAAGCCGGACAAGGGCCGGGTTATCCGCGCGATCGATAGCAAGGGAAACGGCGTGGCCGATCAGTTTACCGTCTTCGCAAAAATGGATCACCCGCGCGGTTTGATCTGGGACGACGGCAAACTGTTCGTGCTGCATCCTCCCTTTCTGTCGGTCTATTATGACGACAACAACACCGGCGTATCGAATCGCTCGGAAGTTCTTGTGACCGGCATCAGCAACGAAAAGATGGTCGCCAGTCGCGGCGCCGATCATACGACCAACGGCATTCGCCTCGGCATCGACGGGTGGATTTACATCGCCACCGGAGATTTTGGCTGCGTCAAAGCCACGGGCCTCAAGGACCATACCGAGCTTCAATTTCATTACGGCGGCGTTCTCCGCATTCGCCCCGACGGAACCGGCCTGGAAGTTTATTCCTACGGCACGCGCAATATCTATGACGTTTCCATCGATCCCTTCGCCAACGTCTTCACCCGCGACAACACCAACGACGGCGACGACTGGAATGACCGCCTGGCGTACGACGTCCCCACCGGCTACTACGGATACCCAAGCCGATTCATGCACTTTCCCGGCGAGTTTATCGACTGCCTGGCCGACTTCGGCGGCGGAGCGCCATGCGGGTCGCTTTTCGTCGATGAGCCGGCCATCCCCGGGGGCCTCTATACCGTCGAATGGGGCAACAGCCAGATCGACCATCATCCGTTGATCCCGGTCGGCGCGAATTTTAAGGTCGCCGCCCCCAACTTCGAAAAGTTCATGGATCTTCCGCGCGGCACCGACCTTGACGTCGATGCCCAAAGCCATCTTTACGCCACAAGCTGGGCCGGCGGCGGGTTCGATTACAGCGGGCCGAATGTCGGCTATGTCGTTCGACTCACGCCAAAAGGGTATACCGCCCCGCCGTTTCCCGATCTGCGGAAACTGACGGAAGAACAGCTTCTTTCTCAGCTCATGTCTCCGAGCCATACCTGGCGTCTGGCGACTCAGCGCGAGATTCTTCGTCGTGGCGACAACGCCGCATTCGACGCGGGATTGCTGAAGGTGATCGACTCGGCTCAGCCGCTGGCGGTGCGCGTCGCGGCGATTTTTACATTGGGACTTCTGCAGGGCGACAAGGCGAACGCCGCTTTGGCCGCCGCCGCACAAAAACCGGAATCGCGTGAGTTTGCTTTGCGCGCGATGATCGATCGGAAAGACGATCGGGCGGTTCCCGTGAAGCCGTTGCTCGATGCGTTGACCGACGCAAATCCGCGCGTTCGCCTCGTCGGAGCATGGGGGCTGGGACGTTTGGGCGACGCGCAGGCCGCTTCCGCCATTCTTCCGCTCACGGCGGATGCGGATTTTCTTGTCGCGCATGTAGCGGTCAAGGCACTGGTGGCGTTAAACGCCGCCGATGTCTGCCTCAATGCGGTTGAACCGTCGACCACGCCGGGCATTACGCTTGGCGCCTTGAGCGTCTTGAAGGAAATCCACGATGAAAAAGTGGTCAAAGGTCTGATCGAGCGCACGCCGAGATTGGCCGACGCATCGACGCGCGGCGCGGCCTGGCAGGCGATCTGCCGGCTCTGCTATCGCGAAGCGGATTGGGACGGCAGTTGGTGGGGAACGCGCCCCGATCGCACCGGCCCATATTACAAGAACGCCGAGTGGGCCGGCACGGAGGCGGTTAAGACCGCGTTGCACGGCGCGCTGACCAGCGAAAAGCCGGAGGTTATCCGCGGCTTGGTCGTTGATCTTCAGAAACATCAGATTTCTTTCCCCGAGATGACGGCATTGATTACCAAGCTCGCCGCGACCGATCCCGGTTTTCAGGACATTCAGATCGAGATGCTTTCCACCGCCAGGAAGTTCGACGCCGATCAGATCGCGACACTCCAATCGTTGGCCACGAATGAAAAGGCGCAGCCGTCCATTCGCGCCAAGGCGACGCGCGTGCTGATGAAAGATCCGGCCAACGCTTCGGCCATGAACGGGGCGGTCGAAGCGATCGCGCCGCTGCTTCAACAAGCGGCTCCCGAGCTTGCCACGCTGCGGGATGAATTCCTCCACGATCCGCAGTTCGCCCGGCATATCGGGTACTTCGCCAAACTCGGCGAATCCGGATCTCCGGCCAAGAAAGAAGTCGCGTATTCGGTCTTGATGAATCTCTCGGACAGTCGGTTGGTGAAACCGGAATACAAGAAGTCCGCCACGTCCGCGATCGAGTCGGCGTGGGCCAATTCCGCCAACGCCGTCGTGTTACTTCGCGCCGTCGCCCGCATGCACGCCGACGCGTATGGGGACAAAGTCAATTCATTCCTCACCGACAAGAATGCGGAAGTGGCGCAGGCGGCGTCGTCGGCGGAAGAGGTTTTGCGACACAAGCACGGCGCCGCCTCCACCGAGGCGCTGATTGAAACGATGAAATACGAAGACGTCGTCGCTGCCGTCCTGAAGATCAAAGGCGACGCCGCCGCCGGGCATGATCTTTTCCAGCGGCAAGGCTGCATCGCGTGCCATACCGTATCGACCAAAGAGCCGCAAAAAGGCCCGATGCTCGGCGGGATCGCCGGCCGGTATAATCGTTCGGAATTGTGTGAATCGATCCTGAAGCCCAGCGCGAAGATCGCGCAGGGATTCGAGACGCAATGGTTTAAGACCAGCGACGGCGACGTTCTCGACGGATTTGTCAGTCGCGAAAGCGGAGACGAAGTGGAGGTCCGCAATGCGACCGGGCAGGCGATCGTGTTGAAGAAGACCAATATCGTCAAACGCGGCAAGCGCGATTTCTCGATCATGCCGGAAGGATTGGCGGTGAAGCTCTCGCCGCGGGAACTGGCGAATCTGGTGGCGTATTTGGAATCGACGACGGGAAAATAAACGCTCCGGCAGGCGCCCGACGGTTCTCGTTTAAGCCTGGACGCCGGATTCACGAGGCAGGTCATCGGGCGACGCGGCCGTCTCCAGCGCGCGCACGGCACGGCTGAATTGCAACTGCGTCATCGATCGAATCGACGGCATGAGCGATTCGGCCACCGAGGGGCCGAACTTGAATCGTACGGCCAATTCGATCGCTTTTTCCGACTCCGCGCGCGCTTCGGCCAAAGCTTCGGCGCGAGCGTCGGCTCGCCCTTTTTTCTCGCCGCTCTCCAGCCACTTTTTCTCGTAGGAATTTAATTGTTGCATTTGCATCTCCTGTTCGATGGCTTTCACATTCTGCCAGATCTCTTCTTCAATTTCCGGCGGCAACACCATGAGCCAATGGACCAGCCGGAAAAGTTCCTGAATATCCTTGCGACTGAGCGCGCCGTCCGCAGTCGGCCGTTTATTTTTGATCGTGATCGTTCAACAGGAGCGAGATGCGCTTGAGCGTCGTTACCGGCGCCGCCAGGCAGCCGTTGTCGAGAATTTCCAGGTCGATCGACAGGTATCCGAGCACCAACGGCCGGGGAAACGACGTGTCGAGCGATACGCTTCGCGACGTGGCCAGCGCCAGCTTCAAAGTTCCGCCCGGCGCCCCGTCGGCGGCGGTCGTGAGCAACTTATTCACCGCGTCGTAATTTGCCGGCACGTTGCCTTCAGGCAGGTTCCCGAGGTCAACGGTCTTTGGCACGCCGCCGCTGACCGTCGCGCCGGCGTTGGAGTCGTCGGTCAGGGAGACGCTGACTTTATCGATCAGGTAAACGCGCGTCACCACCCGCAAAAACGTCGGCGTCGTGTCATTGTTGATTCTTGCCATGAGCCGGCCAATATCGTGGGACTGATTCTTCCCGTTGCCGGCGGTTTTTATGTGCAGGCTTTGAACCTTTTCCATGAGGTAGCTCTTGTTTTTTGAGTCTTGCGCCCATTTCTGAACAGACTCCTCGACCGTTTTGATGTCCGATCCGTAGGTATAGGCGGACCCGAAGGAGACGGTCCCGGTCGCCTGGCCTGTCTGCAAAAGATCGAGTCCGACGGGAATGGCGCTCACCGGAAAAGAAGCGTTGGCGCCGGCGCCTTGTTTGATCGAAAACGAGAACGACGGAAACGCCACACGCGGCGCGTCCGAATAATTCGCCTGCGTCGTGGGCGGCGTGGTCTTGGGGAACTGCCAGTTCCCCGGCGGCATTACCCCTTCGGTCAAACCATAACGGTTCGCGTAAAATTCCTCATAATTCGACACCGGCAACCGCGCCACGATATCGCGCAACGGGAGGAATCCGTTTTTCGTATAGCTGGCGACTTCCTGCTCGGCGGTTTGATGAACGAGAAAAACATCGCCCGGCTGAATATCCTCCGTCAGCGGATAGACCGGCATCACTTCGCAGGCGCGAATGGTCAGGCACCAATCCTTGGCAACCCCTTGCAACTGGGCTTGTTTGAGCGGTCCGTTGCAGCCGAAAGCGAAGGAGAGAAAGGCTGCGCAGACCCATGTTTTGCATCGCATGTGAGGATTCCCTGTTGAAAAATGTGGGCGTCGAACAGGCTGTCGCACGGCCGCTCACCGTCGAAACAGCGGTAAATTCGCCTGCCGTTCGGCGCCGTGTTCCACGACGATATCGATCCCCATTGCCGTTTGCAAGAATATCTCGCGTGGTTTGGCGCGGCGGTTTCAACGTCCGCTGCGCGCGCCGCTACCTAAGATACGCGTACGACGAACGACCGCGCGGTTTCCCGCGATGGCGCTTTTTCACTCAACTGGCTTCATTCGGACTCTTATGCACACCAAAACTTTTCGACGCACGGCCTTGCGGGCCGTGTGCTGCGTCGCCGGTCTTTTTGGGTTGTCCACCTCCGCTCGCGCCGCCGACGCCAAGGACGTTTCGGCCGACGATTATGCAACCCTTCCGGGTTTTAAGCTCGAAGTGGTCCTCAAGGCCGACCCAAAGGCGAATGGCTCATGGATTTCGCTCGGCAAGGACAGCCAGGGCCGATTGATGCTCGGCGGCCAGCGCCATCAGCCGATGACTCGCCTCACGCTCGATAACCAAGGACATATCACCAAGCAGGAAGTGCTCAAGCTGCCGGTCAGCGAGATCATGGGGCAGCTTTTCGTCAACGACAGCCTGTATGTGGACGCGGCGGGAAAAGGTCCCGCTGGTCCGGAAGTCTTCGGTTTGTTCCGCCTGCGCGATCCAAAGGGCGACGGCTCATTCGACAGCGTCGAGTTGCTTCGCGAATGGAAGAACGGCGCCGGCGAGCATGGCGCGCATGGCATCGTTTTGGCGCCGGACAAACAGCATATTTTCACCGTCTGCGGAAACTTCACCGGCGTTCCGGACGATCTCGCGCCGAGCAGCCCGCATAAGAATTACCAGGACGACCTGGCCCTTCCCCGCGCCGAAGACGGCAATGGTTTCGGCGCCGGCAAAAAGCCGCCGGGCGGATTTATCACGCGCATGAATCTCGACGGCAAAGAGGCCGAGCTTTTTGCGTCGGGACAGCGAAATACATATGACATCGCGGTCAACGCCGACGGCGAAGTCTTTGGGTTTGACAGCGACATGGAATGGGATTGGGGCACGCCGTGGTATCGCCCGATCCGCGTGTTCCATGCCACCAGCGGCGGCGACGGGGGCTTCCGCGAAGGGTCGGCCAAATGGCCGACGTACTATGCCGACAGCTTGCCGCCCGTTCAGGAAATCGGCCTGGGCTGTCCGACCGGCGTGAGCTTCGGTTATGGCGCCAAATTCCCCGCGAAATATCAGAAGGCTTTTTACATCACCGACTGGACCTACGGGCGATTGATCGCCGTTCATCTCAAGCCGCATGGCGCCAGCTATGAATCGACCGGGTGGGAAAATTTCGTCGCGCCCAAAGGTCTCAGCGGCACGGGTCCCAAGTCGCCGCTTAATCTGACGGACATCGTCATCGGTAACGACGGCGCCTTTTACTTCACGATCGGCGGGCGCGGAACAGGCGCCAAACTCTTCCGCGTCACATACACCGGCGATGAGCCGACCACCCCGGCCGATCTTCATGACGCCGATGGGCAGCAAGCTCGCGAGTTGCGGCACAAGCTCGAATCGTTTCACGGCAAAGCCAATCCCGAAGCGCTGGCGACGGTGTGGCCGGAGCTCGATAGCGTCGATCGATACATCCGTTACGCGGCTCGAATCGCCGTCGAGGCTCAGCCGGTGGATCAGTGGAAGGCCAAAGCGCTTGCCGAGACAAAGCCCAACGCCGCCCTGACCGCCCTTTTGGCTTTGGCTCGCCTTGGCGGGCAAGAATCGCAGGCGGATTTGCTCAAGTCGCTTTCGCGTCTGTCGATCGCGTCGCTGTCGCCCGAGCAACAGCTTGATAAGCTTCGCGTGTTGGAGGTCAGCATCAGCCGCCAGGGTAAGCCCGCGGGTGACGAGGCCAAGGCGGTGATCGCCGAGCTTGATCCGGTGTATCCCGCGAAGTCGATCGAATTGAATCGCGAATTGTGCCAGGTGTTGCTCGCGCTCGACGCGCCGGACGCGGTGGCCAAGACCGTCAAACTTCTCGAGGCGGCGCCGACGCAGGAAGAACAGCTAAATTACGTTCTGGCTCTGCGGACGATCAAAACCGGTTGGACGCCGGAATTGCATCGAGCTTATTTCTCATGGTGGACGAAAGATCGGCATGCAAATCCGCCGGCTCATCCTGACTATGTGCTCAAGTGGTTCAGCGAGGCCGGCCGACCGTACGGCGACGGATCGAGCTTCAATAATTTCATCGCCCATCTGCACGCCGACGCGAAGAGCAGTTGCTCGGCCGACGAGGAAAAATCGCTGGCCGACGTGATCGACGCGTACGTTCCGCCCGCTGGCCGCGCCGCCAAGCGGCCGTCGAAGGTGCGCAAGATGGTCAAGGAATGGAAGATGGAAGACCTTGAGCCGTCGCTGGCGGACGTGGGACATGATCGCAGCTTCAATCGCGGCAAAACGGCGTTCGAGGACGCGCAATGCCTCGCGTGCCATAAGTTCGGCAATGAAGGCGGCGCGGTCGGCCCCGATCTGACGGCGGTTTCGAGCCGATTCGCACGCAAGGATATTCTCGAATCGATCGTGCTTCCCTCGAAGGTGATTTCCGAGCAGTTCATGAACACCGAAGTCCGCACCAAGTCCGGCGACGTCGAAGTCGGCCGGCTTGTCGAGGAAACAGCCGATCATGTTGTGCTGCAACCGAACCAGTTGAAGCCGGAAAAGGTGACGATCAAGAAGGCGGACATTCAGCTACGCCGATTCTCGAAGATTTCGCCGATGCCGGAAGGATTGGTGAATACGTTCAGCAAGACAGAGATTCTGGATATTCTCGCGTATATCGAATCCGGCGGCCGCAAGTCGCATCCGGATTTTTCCGGCGGCGCAAAGTAATAGAGTGTTTTGAAAGCGGGTTGCACGTGAGGAGGTCGAGCGCCGACCGGTGGGAAGCCCCACGCCCCGCAAGCGGGACCGCTAAACACGAAAGTGCTGCCGAGACCTGAAAAAGGCGATAAGAGTACGAGCGATTTCGTGAACGCCATCGCCGCTTGAAATGTGCTTTACATACGACCCATACGACGCGCTCCGAGAGAAATCTTTATGCTGAAAATTGTTTCCGCCTGCATCGTTCTGGTCTGCGTGACGTTCTGCGGGGTGGCTTCAGCGGCCGACGCCGGCTTTTCGTTTGAGGATCATCCGGGCCAGTATCTCGATGTCCTGCTCGACGGGAAAATCGTGGGGCGCTATATGGACGCCTACGACATTTCCACGCCCGAGCGCCGGACCGAGACGTTTAAGCCATATCTGCACGTTTTCGACGCCGAGGGAAAGGAGCCGATCACCAACGGCTTCAGCCCCAAGGGCGAATTCCCCCATCATCGCGGCATCTTCATCGGCTTCCGCAAGATTACCTTCAACGGCAAGGAATACGATCGCTGGCACATGCACGATTCCAACGGCCCGGTTGACCCGAAGACGAAAAAGAAAGGCGCCACGCTTGGCGAGATCGTTCACTTGAAATTGGAAAACCAGAGAGCCGACGCCGACATGGCGACTTTCACTTCCGTCACCGCGTGGAACGATGAAAACGCCAAGCCGTTTCTCACCGAAGAGCGAACGATGACCTTTCGTCGCGCCCCCGCTCCGGCCCGCATCACGATCGACTTCACGTCGAAGCTAATGCCCAAAGGCGACTGCGCCCTCGACGGCGATCCCGAGCACGCCGGCGTTCAATACCGTCCCACCAACGATATCGATAAATCCAAAACGCTTTATGTTTTCCCCGCCGAGCATCCCAATGCCCATAAGGACCTCGATTATCCCTGGGTCGGCGAAACCTACACGCTCAAAAATGGCAAGACCTACAGTGTCGTCGAGATGAGCCATCCCGACGATCCCAAGGGAACCAAGTGGTCGGCCTACCGCGATTACGGCCGCTTCGGCGCCTTCGCCGCGCACGAGATCAAATCCGGCGAAGCGCTGACATTGAAATATCGCTTCCTGATCGCCGACGGCGAGATGCCGCCGGCGGATGTCATCGAAAAGAGCTTCAACCAGTTCACCGGCGAAAGCAATGCGACGCCGCAATTGACGGTGATGCCGGCGGAGCATTCGGCGCCGGCAAAGCCGAAAACGCCTGCGGCCAAATAGCTTTCGGTCGCGATGTGCCACCCGTCCAAATCATGGGAGCATATTATGCCAGACGTGGTCTTCCTTCCCCAAACCAAAAGAGACGCAATGGCGGCGGGATGTTCTCACGCTCACTTCAAAAATCAAACAGATCGATATTCTCCTTCGTAAACGTGAACGGCTTTCCCAGCAGAATGCTCGTTCCTTGAATCTCGATTTTCCCGATTTTACCGCCGTCCATGGATGTATCGCCAGCTTTCAATTTGCCGGTCACCAGATCATATCCCGCCAGCACGGTTAGATAGCCGAGGTCGGCGGTATTCCACAATACGATGTCGTCGGTGATGCCTGAATGAATATACGGCTTATTGTCGTTGGGAAGACTGACGCCGATCACTTTCACGTCGGTTCGGCCCGATTGTTTTACCGCCTCGGCGGCGCCGGGAGCGGCGGGGGAACAGATGGCCATCAGCAGCTTCACGTTGGGATATGCGCCCATGATCGTGTTGGCCTTGTCGAACGCCACCTGCTGCTTGTCGTCGCACGGCTCGATCGTCACCATCTTGATGTCCGGATATTTTTCCGCTCGCCGAAGCTCGATCTCTTTCTGCCAGGCGATCATGTTGGACGCGGTAAGCGATGCGGTGATGATCGCGAATTCACCCTTGTTTCCCATGACGCGGGCGGCATTGTCCATGAGCGTGTCACCGATGCCTTGCGGCGTGGCTTGATTGACGAAGAAGTCGCGGGCGTCAGCCTGGGTGTCGGCGTCCCAGGTGAGCACCTTGATTCCCTTCGCCCTGGCCTTGCGCAAAACCGACGCGATGCCGTCGCCGTTTTCGCAGGCGACCGCGATCACGTCCACGCCGCGCGTGATCCATGCCTCGACCACTTCATTTTGCTTGGCGGGATCGGGATCGGTCGGGCCGTCCCAGAGGAGATCGACGTTCAGGTCCTTCGCCGCCTGCTCGGCGCCCTTGCGGCAAGCGATGAAATAGGCGTTGCCCTTGCTCTTGGGCATCATCGCGATGGTGATTCGTTTCGCTTGGGGCGGCGCGACGCCGGGGTCGAAAGACACTGCCGACCCGGGCGACGCCCAACGCGGCTGGGCGTTTTCGGCGATGGATCGGACGAGCCAGAAATTACCGCCGGCGATGATGGCCGCCGCCAACAGGATCACGACGCTCAGCGCCGCCACTTGTGAATTCTTCATCTTGAACTCCTCGTTGCCATGCGCGCTCGGCGCCTTGACGAAACTCGGTTTGAAATCGACGCCGATGGCGATCAGCAATAACACGCCGGTCAGGATCGCGGCAAGTTCGGCCGGGAGATGGGCGCCGATCGACTCTCCGGGGGACAGTAGAAATCCGCCGAGCCATTGGGGAAGGCGGTGGATCAGACTGGACATTCCCTCGACGAGCGGCGGCGGAAGCTCGGCAAGCAGCAGCCCGTTTTTAAGAAGGGCGATGACGAAAAGCCCCATCAGCGTGCCGAGGATGGTTCCCCGGCCGCCGAAGATCGACGTTCCGCCAAGGACGACGGCGGTGATCGCTTCCAGCTCATAACCGGCGCCGGCGTCGGCTTTTACCTGGCCCCAGTGGGCGGAATAGAGGACTCCGGCGATCCCCGCGGCAACGCCGGACAGAACATATGTGAGACCGACCCGGCGCGAGACGGGAATGCCGGCGTATCGCGCGCCCTCCGGCGAGTAGCCGATCGCGCACAGCGCCCGGCCGATCGTCGAGCGATGCAGCAATACCCAGAACCCGATGGCCGCTAAAACGAGTAACGGCGCCTGCGTCGGCACCGGGCCGATATGGCCCTGGCCGAGAAAAATAAACCATTTTGGAAAATCGGTATAATTCCCGGCGCCGCGCGTAATCCCCTCGGCCAACCCGCGGAACAGCGACATCGAACCAAGCGTCACGATCAAGGGCGGAATCCGCAAGCGGGTGATCAGCAGCGCATTGAGCCCGCCCGCCAGCGCGGCGATCACGACGGCGATCGCCGCGGCGACGATCAGCGGCAAGCCGGCGTCGCGCCACATCATCCCCATCAAAATCGCCGAGAGTCCAAGGAGCGACCCGGCGGAAAGGTCGATTCCGCCGGTGACGATGACGGGCGTCATCGCCAGGGCAAGCAGGCCGAGTTCCACCGTAAGACGCAGGATCTCAAAGAGATTATTCCATGTTTGAAAGTTCCTGCCGATGAGCGAGAAAATGACGATCTCGCCGAGTAGCAGCGCAAGCAGAACAACCTGCTGCACGCGAATGACTGGCGCGCCGCGCGCGTGGGAAACGCCTCTGTCGGCGGGAGGAGGTGCGGCGGCTGAATGCGTGGTCGGCATGGACATCTATTCGTTCCGTCGTCCCTTGGAAAGCCCGTCGCTCGCTACCGCAAAAAGAATAATCAGCCCCTGGATCGCCTTGGCCCATTCCGGGCCGGCCCACTTTGATTGGGCGTGAAAGTAGCCAAGCGCCGGGCCGATGGTCGCCAGCAGCGCGACGCCGAGCAGCGTGCCGAGCAGCGTTCCTCGCCCGCCGGTGATCGCCGCGCCGCCGACGACCACGGCGGCGATCACCGCCAGCTCCAGGTCTTTGCCCGCGCTCGGATAAATCGTGATGAACTGCATCGCATTGAGCAACGCGGCTGCCCCGGTCAAGACGCCCATGATGACAAAGACCGCGAAGACCACGCGCCCCGGACGCACGCCGGCCAGACGCGCCGCCTCCTGATCGGACCCGACGGCATACACCGCCCTTCCCGCCCGCAGCCACCGCAGTGCCCACGCGAACGCCGCGAAAATAACCAGGGCGATGCCGATCATGAGACCTTGTCCGACGCGCTGCGACGCGCCGAACCACTGAAAACTCGCCGGCAGAAGAACCGTCGCGCCTTGGGTGATCCAGGTCAACGCGCCTCGGAGGATGACCATGGTGGCCAGCGTGACCACGATCGACGGAAGTCCCATGCCCGCGACAAGTCCGCCGTTGATCGCTCCCATGATCGCGCCGGCGGCAAGCGTGCCGACGATGATCCCCGGCGCCGGGACGTGGCGCACGGCCAGCGACCCGGCGATGATGCCGCAGACGGAAAATTGCGACCCGATGGAAATGTCGATGTGGCGCGAGATGATGACCAGCGTCATTCCAACGGCGGCGACGAGAATCGGGGCGGCGCTCACCCACGTCAATCCGAACTGCGATTGCGAACCGGCGTGCGATTGGAAAAACGCCGGCCGGATAAAGAACAGCGTGAGCAACAGAGCGGCATACGCCGCCGCGACGGACATCTCGCGCAGATACCGCGAGATGAATCCCCGGCCTTTGACCGCGGGAATGTCCGGCGCGCTCGCGTAGGAGATCAGGGTCATGCCGACATCCTCCCATGCGGCACATGTCCCAGCGCCAGCTCGATTACTTTTTCCTGCGTCGCGTCCGCGCGATCGAGAACGCCGGTGATGTTTCCGTCGTGCATGACGGCGATCCGGTCGCTCATGCCAAGCACTTCGGAAAGCTCCGAGGAGATCATGATGATCGCCAGTCCGCGGCGCGCCAACTCGCCCATCAGGCGGTGAATTTCGGCCTTGGCGCCGACGTCCACGCCTTGCGTGGGCTCATCGAGAATAATCACCGCCGGTTCGGTCGCCAGCCAGCGGGCAAGGGAAACTTTTTGCTGGTTGCCGCCGGAAAGATCGCCGACGGGAGCGTCGAGCGAGGGCGTTTTGACGCCGAAGCGATCGACGTAGGAGGCGGCGATTTTCCGCTCGCGGGAAAAATCGAGCAGTCCACCGTTTGCGATGCGGTTCAGGACGGCGAGCGTGGTATTGGCCGCCACCGACATTTCAAGAATCACGCCGTGGCGGCGGCGATCTTCGGGAACATATGCGATCCCCAGTTCCACCGCGCGTGCCGGCGTCTGGACGATCACCGGCTGGCCTTTCAGGAGAATTTTCCCCGCGTCGGCGGGAGTGATGCCGAACAGAACGCGGGCCAACTCGGTTCGCCCCGCGCCGACCAGGCCGGCGAGGCCGAGGATTTCTCCGGCGCGGACGCTCAAGCTGACCTCGCGAACGCCGCCGGATCGGCACGCGAGACTTTGAGTTTCCAGAACGACGTCGCCGATCGGCACGTCGATCTTCGGAAAAACCGCCGCCAGCTCGCGGCCGACCATCAGGCGGATCAACTCCTGCTTGTTCGTGCCGGCCATCTCCAGCGTGGCGACGAAAGTTCCGTCGCGCAGCACGGTAACGCGATCGGCGATTTGCCCGAGTTCTTCCAGGCGATGGGAAATGTAGATCATCCCGACGCCGTTGGATCGCAGCTCGCGGATGACGCGGAAAAGGTTGTCCACTTCGCGATCGCTCAGCGAAGCGGTGGGTTCGTCGAGGATCAGAATTTTGGCGTCGGCGCCAAGGGCGGCCGCGATTTCGACCAGCTGCTGCTGGGGCATGGTCAGGTCGCGCACCAGGGCGTCGGGAGAAATCGCCGCGCCGACTCTGGCCAGTAAATGTCCGGCGCGCTTTCGGCGTGCCGACCAGCGGATGGTTTGCCATGCGCCGCCGCCCTCAAGTCGAAGGGCGATGTTTTCCGAAACGGTGAGATCGGGGAACAGGGCCGGCTGCTGATAGATCGCGGCGATGCCCAGCGCGCGGGCGATGCCGGGATCGTTGTGAGCGAGCGTTTGGCCGCGAACCTCGATCGTGCCGGAGTCGGGGAGATGGGCGCCGGCGATGATTTTGACGAGGGTGGATTTGCCGGCTCCGTTTTCGCCGACGAGGGCGTGAACTTCGCCGACGCGCAGGTTGAAATCAATGCCTTTGAGGGCGTGAACGCCGCCGAAGGATTTGGTGATGGAGGTGAGATTGAGCACGTTTTTTCGATCGGAAGACTTCTCAAACGCGCCCCGCAAGCAGAGCGGCTAAAACCAAAAGGAGTGCTTCGCGCGCAATACTAATTTGTTCTGTGTGCCCGCTTCAACAGCACGTCCCGCTCGTATGCTCGAATTTGCGTCAACCATCCGCCGGATGGAACATTTTGTGTTTTACAGTAGTAATCCCAGACGGCTCCAAATGGAAGTGTCCGGGATTCTTCCAGCAGCGCCAACCGAGCGGTGTAGTCGCCCGCGGATTCGGCTTCGCGCAAGGCGGCAGTCGGTTCGAGGAGTGCCGTCAACAGCGCCTTGAGCGTCGCCCGCGCGCCGATGACCCAGGCCGCGACGCGATTGACGCTCGCGTCGAAAAAATCGAGTCCGATTCTCACGCGATCCAGATAATCATTTCGCGTCAATTCCTGGCATAGCGCGGTGAGTTCGTCCGTCAGCGTTACGACGTGATCGCTATCCCATCGCACCCCCCTGCTGACGTGCAATAAAACGCGGTCGATATATTGCAAGACTGAAGAGAGTTTATCGGAGACCGTTTCGGTCGGGTGAAAATGCCCGGTATCCAGGCAGAGCATTTTCTTGCGAGTGATCGCATACCCAACATAAAACTCGTGCGATCCCACGACATAACTTTCGGAGCCCAGGCCGAACAGCTTTCCCTCCACGGCGTCAAGGTTGTATTGCGGATTCATCGGCTCAGCGAAGATCGCGTCAAGCGACTCGACAAGGCGCCGACGCGGCCCGGCTCGATCGATCGGCGTATCCTTGTATCCGTCGGGAATCCAAACATTGGTGACGCAAGCCGAGCCGAGCGCCTGCCCGAACGCCGCCCCGATCCGCCGGCAGGCGACGCCGTGGCGAATCCAGAAATTTCGCACGGCGGCGTCGCGATGGGATAGCGTAAAACCGTCCGCAGCCATCGGATGGGCAAAAAATGTCGGGTTGAAGTCGAGCCCCATTTTTCGGTCGCTCGACCAATCGATCCAATTGCGAAAATGGCCGGCGTCGATCTCGTCGCGCGCGATCCGGCGGCCGCTGGTCTCGGCGTAGCTGGCGTGAAGATTGAGCCGATGCCGGCCGGGGATAAGCGACAGCGCCACATCCAGATCCGCCCGAAGCTGATCCGGCGTCGTCGCTTTGCCGGGATAATTGCCCGTGACGGCAAGCCCCCCGCCAAGGTCGGCGCCGCTTTTTTCAAATCCGGCGATATCGTCCCCCTGCCAGCAATGAAGCGAAATGGGAATCGCCGCCAGGCACTCTATCGCCCGCTTGACATCGACGCCGATCTCGGCGTATCGCTCTCTTGCGATCGCGAATGAATCACGAACGTGGCCGGGTAAGTCGCTCATGCGTGTTGGATTCCGAATCAGGGGACCATGATTTTCCACAACCGCTTTGCTGGACGACACTATATAGGAATAGCCCGCGTCAGGTCGACGGCGGGAAAACAGGAGTTTGTCGATGGACCGCGACCGAATCGGCTGCCCGGAATTTCAGCGTCTTTTGCGCGCCGAGCGCGTGAGCCGTCGCGGGTTTCTCCAGGCGGGGATGCTCGGCACGGCGGGCCTGACGCTCTCGAACCTGCTCCGATCGGAATCCCGCGCCGCCGAGATCGGCAAAAGCCCAGACCGCACCAAATCCGTCATCATTCTCTGGATGCGCGGCGGGCCCGCCCAACATGAAACGTGGGATCCAAAGCCCGACGCCCCCGCCGAGTTTCGCGGCGAATTCAGCCCCATCCGAACCAAAGTCCCCGGCATCCTCATTAACGAATATCTTCCCCAGAGCGCCCGCCTGATGGATAAATGGTCGATCGTTCGCAGCCTGCATCATCTTGATTCGGGCCATTCGACCGGCGACCAGATGTGCTTCACCGGCTATCCCGCCAATCCGGCTACGCCCGACACCAACGCCTTTCCCAGTTGCGGGTCAATCGTCGCCAAGCAGCTTCAGTATCAGGACGGGACGATGCCGGCTTATGTCGTGATCCCCAAGCGCATGCCCGGCACGGACGCGGCTTATCTGGGGACGAAATGGGCTCCGTTTCAGACCATCGCCGACCCGGCCAACGATGGGCCGTTCACGATTCCGAATCTCGGGCTGCCCGAAGGGATTTCCGTCGAGCGCATGGATGAGCGGCGCAGCCTTCTTAACGCGGTGGATAAGTTGCGTCACGACGCCGACCAGAACGGGCAGTTTGATGCCGTCGATCGATTCCGCCAGCAGGCGTTTGGATTGCTGACCAGCGACCGCGCCCGCAAGGCGTTTGATCTCGACGCCGAGCCGCGAAGCGTGCGCGAACGATACGGGTTTTATCCGGAATTCAAGGCGCCAACGCCCGACCGCTGCGGGTGCCCGGCATGGAGCCAGCGGATTCTTCTCGCTCGCCGGCTTGTCGAAGCGGGAGTCCGGTTGGTCACCGTCGATTTACGCTGGTGGGATACGCACGTCAAAGGATTCGAGTCGCTGAAAAATGGTTTTCTGTCGCGATGGGATCAAGCCTACTCGGCGTTGATCGAAGACCTTGATCAACGGGGAATGCTTGAAACGACGATGGTGGTCGCGTGGGGTGAATTCGGGCGAACGCCGATGGTGAACGCCAAGGGTGGCCGGGATCACTGGGCGAATGTGTTCAGCGCGGCGCTGGCCGGCGGAGGCATT
>DASZME010000001.1:0-42769 GCA_035551995.1 Tepidisphaeraceae bacterium | reverse complement strand
TTATGGCCACCCGCGCAGGCGATCGTGATCGCGCGTTTCACGGCTTCCTGCCCACGCACATCGACAAAATCCAGCGCCGCCGACAGTTTGGATTGCTGATACGCCTCCCCGTCCAACTCATACGGCTCCAGCTCCAACTGTTCATTCAAAAACGCCACCGCCTGCGTCAACGAGTTAACCGCGATGACATCGATTCCCTCGACGACCGCCGCCTCGCGTGCATTCTCCGCCGGCAGAATCACGCCGGTGAACTTTTTCTCCTTCGCCAATAGCGCAAGCGACAAGCCGCCTTTGATTTTCCGCACCCGTCCATCGAGCGCCAATTCGCCGGCGATGAGGTACTGTTTATGGCGATCGGTGTTAATGCCATTGGTGGCGCGCAGTACGCCGATGGCCATGGGAAGATCAACCGCCGTGGCCTCCTTCTTCAGGTCGGCCGGCGCCAGATTGATGAGAAGCGTATGCGCGTTCCACGGGAAGCCGCTATTGAGCACGGCCCGGCGAACGCGTTCGATGCTTTCTTTTACGGCTGCCTGCGCGAGTCCGACCACCGTGGTTTTTTCGAGTCCGGACTTGGAAACGTCAACTTCAACTTCGCAAAGGAGTGCGTCGATACCAAGAAGAATGAACGAGTGAACGCGTGCAAGCACTGGAGAAGTGTACCATCGCGGCGGCAGGAACCGCAAAGCGGCCGCGATAACGGTCGTAACCGCAAAGGCGCATTTGCGATCGACTCGCGTTAGCGGTTGCAGTTTATTGCGTATATGCCCATTTTCCCTTTTCGTTATCGCGGCATGTCGCTCCAACTTGTCCCCCAGCCGCCCCTGGCTACCATGAAATCGCATAAAGCTTCCTTGCTTGAATGAGGTTCCACCATCCTCATCTTCGGAAGCGATGCCTTCTTCTTTATCCTGAATTTCCGCCGTGGGTTACGCCTTCGGGAAGTGCCATTCGTGGCTGGCGCCTTGTCTTACGCTTATCCGTCGGCCGAGTGGCCAACGACGAGAAACTCTCGCTCTCTGAAACCATTCGGAAACAACGGATGATCCAATGCTCTTTTTGCTGACGGTGATTCGGCTTCATCGCCCGACCAACACGCATAAATCTCGACGGCAGGCTGAAGCCGCAGCGCTTCTTCTATGTACGCTTCAATCCCAGCGCGACACGCTTCCGCGGCGGCAAGTCCCTCGCGGTCGTCTTCGACTTCCGGATACTCGCGTCCGTACTGGAACCCGCAACCGCAACCTTCGAACGCACCCGCGTAATAAACATGCGGCTTGGAAAATTGGCTCTTGACGGCCTCGTCTTGAGTGGACACTTCGGTCACATGAAAGCCAGGCTTCGCCGCGTCGAACGGCCAAGTTCGAAGACGTGCGTCCGAGCCGATGTAAACGACCATGCACATAGCGGAATAACCGATGAAGTTCTGTGGCGGGTCATGCGACGCGCCAGGGAACGTCGGACGGAGGACAAGCTACCGCCGCGACGCGGAGCCGTCCACAGCACGTCGCTCGATCTTGACGAAGGTGAACAAAAAGGGATGCCTGCGATAGTAAGGGGATATGGGCGCCGTTCAAGCCGGCGCAGGATGGTTTGCTGCGATCGATGCAGGCCGCGGCGCGGAAGTTACTGGTGACGTCGGAAATTGAGAAGGGAGGAGTCGATGTACGGGATCAACGTATGGGCAATCCTGCTGGCTGCCGCGTCGAGCTTTATGCTGGGCGGGGTGTGGTATTCGCCGGCGCTGTTCGGCCCGGCGTGGAATCGCGCCGACGGCGGCGCCGAAAACCGCAAGACCGGACATCCCGCCAGGGTTTTTGGCGCAAGCATCGTTTTGGCGGTGATCGCCGCGGGTGCGTTCGCGTTTCTACTGGGCCCTGAACCACCGCTCGGGTATGCCGTCACCTGCGGCCTCGTTGTCGGCCTCGGGATCGTCGCGGCAAGTTTCGGAATCAACTACTCCTTCGCCAACCGAAACCTCCGGCTCTGGCTGATCGACGGCGGATATCATGCGACGCAGTTTATGCTGTTTGGCGTGGTGCTGGGATTGTGGCACTAACGAGTCGCATGCTGGCGGTCGGAATCGAGACAAAGAACGTGAATTGGCTGCTCGACGCCGACATTCGAGGGTTCTTCGATACGTTTGAGCCACGAATGGCTGGTGAAGTTCGTCGAGCGTGGGATCGCGAACGATTGCGTCGTGCGGCGGCGGGCGTAAGTCGGATTACGGCGATTGGCGCTTGTCTGGACTGCGGCTCTCCGACTTCATGAATATCAACCGGTCTTTGGCCCAGGCTATCCAGTCATCGCGGCTATCGACTTGCACGATCTTGGCTAAAAGTTCACGCACCTCCGGGCCGGTGTCGCCGCGACGAATGCGGGCGCGGGCGTCGTTGCCGATGAATTGGGGATTTTCCGGCTGCAATTTCATGGCTTGATCGAAAGCGTCCACCGCCTGATCAAACTTGCCGCCGGCCTCGAAGACCAAGCCTAGATTGTTGCGCGCTTCGGGCTGATTGGGCATCAGTTTGATCGTGTACTGAAATTCCCAGGCGGCAAGATAAAGCTGCGATTGATGAAAATAAACGAGGCCCAAATTATTGTGTGCCGGGCCGAACGTGACGTCTTTCAATAACGCCTGCCGAAGCAACGGGGCGGCGCCGGCATAATCTGACTTGTCCATCAGCTTCAGCGCCGCGTTGTCCAGTTCACGAGCGGCTTCCGTATCGCGATGAGGATCGGCGGTGATCGTCTGATATTCGTTTTGCGGCGCTGACGGACTGCGGGCGTGGCACCCCGTCAGCATCAATGCGAAAAAAAGGAAAACGACGAATGAGAATTGCATTGGGAAACAGGATAGCGTGTTTAAGGAGACGCCGCACCTGGCGCGGGGCCGGCCATCGGAGACGAATGAACCAACACTGCCTCGGCCGACCACAGATCCTGCTCGGATTGGGCGGGTTCGGCATTGATTTGAAATCTCTCGACGCGCAGGCCTTCGTTGGGTTTGTCGATCTCGACCAGCAGGGCCAGGACTTGCTGAAGCGTTATATGGCGTAAGGTGAGTCGCGTTGGCTTTTCGACGGCGCCCCCGCTTGATGCCCTGCGAATCGCATCGGGATGGATTCCCTCGATGCAGTCGCCCGGAAGACTCGCTTTTGCCGCCGCCGCGGCGATGGCGCGCGGAAGGTCAAGCGTGGCGGCGGGTGTATCCGGCTGTTTTCCGCTCACGCCGCGGGCCGCTTCGATCTTATCGGCCAGTTGCCGGCAAAGAACGACCTCCTCCGATTGCGCCTGCGCCGCGCCGCGCTGGTCCTGAAAATAACCGTAGCTCAACCCGACGATCGTGATGATGACGCCGACCGACGCCACGCCGACGAGAATTTCTTTGCGATCCGCGCGTTTCATTCCGGTTTCCTCGCCAAGCGCTTGCCGTCGCTCAGAAGGCCTCCGATGGAAAACTGCACCGTTGCCGATCCGAGTTGCTGCGTCTGTGGGTCCTCAATATTAAAGCGCGGTGAGCGACGCAAACCAACGGCAATCGCGTCGGCGTCCGCGTGGGTGCGAACTTGTCCTTCGAGGATCAGCCGGCCGGGTTCCACGTCAATCGTCGAAATGTTATATCTCACGTCCCGCGGCAGATGCGTCAACACTTCATGAAAAGTGGTCAAAGCATCGGGCGTGTCGTCAATTGCGTTGGAGGGAGTCGTCTTCAATCGTCCAGCCGCGCTTTGCAGACGAGATTGGATACCCAGCGGAATCGGCTGACCAGGGAAAACACGGCGGAAAACTTCTTCCTTCTCCGCCTGCGCCTCAGTCGCCAACGCCGCATAACGATTCGCCCGAAAAAGGTACGAGGCCGAAAGGCAGACGCTTAAAATCACGCACGCGGCCAGTGCGACGCGCGTCGGCAATGCCGCCTGACGAGAGAACAGGTTTACCCTTTGCTGACGTCGACCGCTTAAATCAAGCATCGGACTCAGTCGACCCCGCAGAATCGCCTCGGCGGCGGACAGCTGGATTTCCAGCGGCGGTCGATGAAGTTGCCGCACCACGTTCACATCCGCGATTTCGCCGATATGGTCGGTGAGATTTTCGTCGGTGTTAATGACCGTCACGCTCATCGCCGACTTGGCGGCGACGATTTGAGACGCGATGGTGAATGTGACGTCCGACGGGCGCGAGGGCACATCGATCCATGCCGCTGGTTTTCCCTTCAAGAACGCGAAAACGTGTGTCGTCGCGCCGTCCTGAAAGACAGTCAGATCACCGCTTAACATGCCGATTTGCGCGATTGCCGCCCCGTGCAACGCCAGCAATGCCGCGGGACAAACAGCGGCGATATTGGTTTTATCCGATTCGAGCGCCGCCATGATCGGATCGACGAACAGACGTAGCGCGCTTACGCCAAACGCCTTCTCGTCATGGAAGACAAAATCAACGCGCACATCTTCGGCGGCGACGGGAAGCGACTCTTCGAGCCTGAACAGCAGCGCGGTGCGATCGCGCCGGGAAGGGGCGTCTTTTTGATGGACCGTGGCGCAGAGGCAAAATTCAGGAGGCAGCGCCAAAACGACGGCGCGGCGGCTGCCGATCTCTTTTAGTTTTTCGCCGACGGCACGCGCCGAATGCTCGACGCCTTGTGAAGGAATGACCTCGCATTGGATTTCGCCGCTTGGTAGACGAAAGGCAAGACGCCATTCGCTGGACGATTCAATGAAGAGGATCGCTCCAACGGTTCCAGACATCAATTGCCCTCTGGCATAAGCTTGCGATCGAGAAATGCGCGCATCTCGCGTTCATCCGTTGAGACGCCCCCTTCCGCGTTTGGCTGGGCGCCGGACGACTGGGAAACGGGGTCGGGCCGGGTTCCGGCCATCGCGGCCGTTGGAGTCGGCTGTTCGCGACCATTACGTCCTTCATTCCTCACTGCGGGCGCCGTCGCGCCGTCCCTCGGCAACGACAGAACCACCGATGCTCCCTGCCAAACAATGGTGGCTTGTCCAGCCGCGACGGTGAGCACCACGGCGCCGTCTACGTTCTGCCCAACCGATTTGAGGAGGCGATGTCCGGCGGCATCTTCGAAAAGAGCAAGGGAGCGTCCGGGCTCGTCAATCGTTCCGACTAACTTGCACGGCGCCGGCGCGGCTGGCGCCGACGCGAGGGGCGTCGCTTTAGATGATATCGAAGGAAGGATCGGTGGGTTATCGAGTGGGCGGCGCAAATTGAGCGCCGCGACGTTCTGGAAGGAAAGCGGCGTGTAGCGGCTCCGGTCCGTCATTGCGCGCGGAGATTTTATAGATCCGCCGAGGAAGGGATGCGCAGACAACGGCATCACCGCCGCGAAAACAGCCGCCCCGACGCCGGCGGCCGTTAACGCGACAGTGATGCACCAAAAGAAGACTCGCTGGGCACGAATTGTCATAGATCAGACGATGGCGCCGTTCATTCCATTGGGGAAGAAACCGCCGCCGGTGCCAATCGGGCCTCCGAGATAGACGATCGCGAGAACTTCGTCAAACGTGCGGGCGTAAACCAAGCCGTTGGCGTCGTTCGCGGCAAAAACGCCGTTGCCCGACGAATCCGTCACCGGCGCGTCGTCGCCCGGTCCTCCGGCGGCCTTATCGGCGCCGGCGCGCAATGTCGAGATGGCATTGGCGATGGAGATGTCAGTCGCCATTGTTTGGCCGCGCGAAATGAGCATCGCGCGAATGGCGCCGGCATGATAGGCCTCGGTTCCGAGAATACCGGCGGCCGTGGGAAGTATCTTGGCGCCGACGTAGGGCGCGGCCCCGTGGTACGCGGTGACGCCGACATCCTCGAATACGAAAGCGCCCAGGAGAAAATTGTCGTCATTGGCGAATGGGTCGAAGGTCATTCCCGCCGTGATGACGCCGGCGGCGATTGCCGCGGCGGTGAAACTGGTGGACAAATTGATGTTGGGTTCGGCGACGGCGTTCTTCCCGAGCGCGGTTCGCAGCAGTCGGACGTGAGCCACTTCGTCGGCGGTAATGTCGTTGGCAAGTTGCTGGATCACCGGTACCTGAAAGTTAACCTGTGAACCGCCGGTGACTGTTCCGGCAGTGCCGGCGGTTTTCGGTTCCTTGCCGGGCCCTTTACTGACCACGCCCGACGTATCTGCACTGGTCAGACCCACGCCGGTCGTGGCGCGAAGATAAAACTCGGCTTCCAGATATTCGAGGTTCAGGGCGAAGTTCAGAATGTCGTTGGCGTTGGCGTGGTGGTTTACGTCTTTGCCGTTGGGATTCGGGTCCGCATATGTGGCGCCGGCCCCTTCGGCGCGGCGGCCACCGAGCAGACCCGACCCCACTACCGCGGCGCCGGCAAGGCCGGCCGAAGCCAGAAATGCCCGCCGCATCGCGATAATTTTCTGTGCGTCCAGGTTACGCAAAGCGGGCGTACCCACGAGTTTTGACAATCGAGACATGAAATCCATCCTTTCGAGGAACACTTGCATTTTGACGGCGCCGGCCGTCGTTCAGGAATGCCATACGGAAGGCCTAGCGGACTGGATGCCGATAAAAAATCGTAAAACCCGCTACCACGACAAATACGTCAGATGGCCGCGGCCATCTCGTCCAAATTCCCTGACGCAAAACGTCACCTGCGATTCGGTTCCATCGTCGACAACGATCCACACGGAAAAGCAGTTGGATGTTTCAGTAAACAGATCGTCAAGGTTTTTTCCATTACGATCCTGAAAATTGAGAGGATTAAAGGCGAGTGCCGCCGCCGCCGGCTGCGATTTCCGCGTCAGAATCGTCTTGAGCAGCTTCGGATCGTTTCCCGCGAGCGCCGCGATCTCGATAGGGGAAGCATGCCGATAGTCCAGCTTCCCGTCTCCCCAGCATGTGAAGCTGCGCGTCGCTTGCATTATCGCCTTTGCGTCGCCGACCGATCCGGAGTCTTTGAAGACCTGTCCAAAACTTCCGAAACGCATCGCCATCGTCGCGGCGCTGCCATTATTCTCGCCATAGAAGTGCATGGGCCGCAGTGATATTGGTCCAAGCCCCCGCGCGGCGCGAGCGGCGGCGCCGACGAATCGCTCGGTTTCCGGCCGCCCCCGGGCATGATAAAGCATATTCAGATTCACCTTGGCCTGTTCGTCGCTGAGTCGCAGCCGATATTGGTGACCGCCCAACGAAAGTTCCAATTCGAGCGACGGAGGGACGGCGCTCGTCTGGCCGGAAACGGCGGAAAGCAATGCACCGGCGTTGGCAAGGGCAACCGACTGGCAACTCAGCATTCCCCATTTATGTTGCAGTTGGCGGCAATCATCGGTCGACGCCAGCGCGGCGCGCATGTTTTGACGGCAGATTTTCGCAAGGGCCGCGCCGGACAAGGCGATCAGCACCAGAGCCAACGGAAGAATATATCCGCGAGAACGGCGCATATTTGCAACTACCTCAACGGAATCGTGCAGTCAAAGCCGGGTTGTCCCGGATCGGCGCCGATCAACTTCAAAACGAAAACGCCGGGAAGTTCCCGGCCATCGCCCGGGCCGAAAACGTCCGCGATCGGAGGCCCGCCGGAATTCGGCACGGGGCCCTGAGGGACTAGCGCAATATGCGCGATATTTTCGCAAACCAATTCCGACCACGCATTACGATTGCTGAGGACATCCAGCGCTTCCTGCCGTCGCATCAGCCGCGACGAATGCTCGTTTCTTTCGATCCGATAAACGACTCGCACGGGGCGGTGGTCGACGGCAAGCGTATTGGCCTCCAGCGAATTAAATCCGCACAAGGTGAATTGATCGTCCCCGACGCGCACGCGCCGGGCGTCGGTCAGATCGCGTCGAATAAGCTCCGCCGCGCGCGCGAATGAGGCGTCCTGCGCGAACGCTTGCCGATTTTGCGGAAAGTTCCGGGCCAAGGCCGCAAGTACGCCAAACGCGGCGAGCATAAAGAGGGTCGCCAGCGCGAGTGCGGCAAGTTGCTCGATCAAAGTAAATGCGCGTTTCATCGGGAATTTTCCGCGGGAAGCAATAGTTCGATCGTGACCAGCGGCGTCTGGTTGGCGCCAAGGGGCGCGCTGAAAACGTCCAGGCGCGTCACCTGTCCGCAGAGCCGCGCCGCCTGGGCGCTGGCCACCGTCTGTGTGCGCCAGAGCAGATCGGCATGACCCGGAACTTCGCCGGCCGCGTTGCGAGGGAATCGCGGCTTGTCCCGCCACCACGCGGTCAGCAGCGCATCGGCGGCGCCGACGGCCGCGCGGCGGCTTTCGGTAACGCGAACCTGGCGGCCGAGGCGCGCCTTCGCCACGAGCAGGCCCGCCAGCACGGTCGCCAACAGGGCAAGTCCCGCGACGACTTCAACGAGCGTCATCCCCCGGCCGCGATGTCTCGCCGAGCGTTTCAAATACATGTTGTTCATTTTCCGTTCGCACCGTTTGTCCCGTCAAACCCGAAACGATCAGCCACTCCGTCAGTCGAGCGTCGGTCAACTCGATTGCATATGAAGCCGACAACCCTGACGCGGAAATCGAAATCTCCGTTGACCCGGCCATGGAATACCCGCCATGGATCACGAACTGGCGCATCTTGAAATGCCCCGGAAATCGATAAAGAACGTGCACGGCGGTCGGATCGTCGATCGCCGCGATATTCCGTTGTGATATCACCCCTTGGTCAGCGTCGAGAATGATCGTGATGGGTTGACGAAGACGAATCGCCGATCGCCGGGATAAGTCATCGCACATGGCGACGTGATCGATTATATCGCTCATTGCCGATCGATTTCGCAGGCCGGTCAACGAAACGATCGTCAACGTGGCCGAAAGAGAGGCCAGCGCGAGGACTGCGACCATTTCGACGGCGGTGAAACCGCCGCCCTTAACTTTCGCGGCGCGTGGCCGCCAGGTCCCGGTCCTTTGACCAGACGTATCCATTAGCGGCTCCCCCCGGCGCCCGGGGTGCTTTTCAGCTTCCAGCTATAGATGTCAGCATCAGCCCCTTCTCCGCCTTCGCGACCGTCGGCGCCGAAACTCACGACTTCGTAAGGCTCGCCATTTCGGCCGGGCTGATTGTACTGGTAGGGTCGGCCCCACGGATCAATTGGCATCTCCTTTAACAAAGGCTCGGGCGATTTATCGGTTTTCTGCGCCAGCGCCGCGATCCCCTCCTCATTGGTGGGATATCGCCCGCTGGCCGCGTAGAACCCTTCGAGGGCGTCGCAGATCGTCGCGATTTCGGTCTTGGCGGCGCTGCGCTTTCCCTCAATCAGGTGATGCCGAACGTTCACGGTCACAATGCCGGCGAGGATCGCCATCAGGGCGAGCACCGCCGTCATTTCGATCAGTGAAAAACCACGACGCCATTTTCTAGAATACATCCGCGGCCTCCAACATCGGCAGGATCGTCGCGCAGGCGATAAGTCCGATCAGCCCGACCAGCAAAATAATCAGGATCGGTTCCAAGAGCGCGGTTAACTTTTCGGAGGAAATCGCCACCTGCTGGTCATAATCGGTCGCCAGTCGGTCGAGCATCTCTTCGAGACGGCCCGATTGCTGCCCGACCGCGAAAATCTGAACCACGACCGGCGGGAAGGCCTGGGTCGATTCGAGGGCTTCGGAAATATCCTGGCCCGCGCCGACCGCACGCTCGCAGCGGGAAAGCGCCTCGCGGATGGCAAGATTCGACACACTGCGCTGGGCGATCTGAATCGCCTTCACGAAGACGATTCCGCTCTTCATCATGGTCGACATCACCATGGCGACGCGCGCGATGGTCTGCTTGCGGATCATCGGGCCGAACACCGGCAGCCGAAGCGAAAGCCGATGCCACGCCAGACGGCCGGCGGGACTTTTCAGCGTGCCGACGATCGCGATCAGCCCGATCGCCAGGACGCTTGGGAGAATCCACCACTGGTACACAAGCACGTCGCTGATCGACTTGACCACTCGCGTTTGCCAAGGCAGCGGCCGGCCCGATTGCACGACGGTTTCGAGCAGTTTGGGAATGACGAAGGTCATCAGCCCCACGCCAACGCCCAGCGCCATCGTGAGGACGAAAGCCGGATACGCCAGCGCCATCAATACGCGATTCTTCAGTCGCAGCGATCGCTCTTTGAAGTCGGCCAATTGCGAGAGAACCAGTTCGAGCGACCCGGATGCCTCGCCGACTTCGGTGACGCTGACGCACATGTCGTCAAAGAACGCCGGCTGCTCGCGCATGGCGTCGGCGAGGCTTCCGCCGGCGGAGATGCGATCGCGAAGGATCGCCATTCCCGCCCGAAATTCGCCGTGGTGTTGGCGGGCGATGGTATCGATGGAATCGACCAGCGGTATCCCGGCCCCGAGCAGCATCGCCAGGTCGCGAATGAAAGCGGTCGCCTGCGCCGTTTGCCGGGCACCGGGGCGCCGGGCGCCGCCGGATCGGCCCGCCTTGGCGGAAATCTCCCGAACGGTCAGGCCCTTGGCGCGAAGTTCGTCGCGGGCTTGGCGCGCGGAATCGGCGACCAGCACGCCGCGAACGCGGGACGCCGCGGAGTCAGTCGCGCTATAGGCGAAAACCGCCATCGTTTTTCAAGTCCAATCCTTGGAACACCGTGTTCCTCAGCTGTCGTCGTTCATCGTCACCCGCAAAACCTCTTCCATCGTGGTGACGCCGCGCGACTGTTTGGCCATGCCGTCGTCGCGGAGGGTGAGCATTCCTCCGGCCACGGCGGCGGCCTTTATTTCCGGGGCCGAGGCGCGGGCCGTAATCTGGCGCCGCACCGCTTCATCAACCTGTAATAGTTCAAACACGCCGACGCGCCCGCGATAGCCCGTTCCCCGGCAAGTCGGGCACCCGCTTGACGCGCCGATGGCCGCGACTTGCCCTATCGCTTTCGGCGCCTTGCAATCCGGACAAATGCGCCGCACCAGACGCTGCGCCAGGACACCAATGATCGAGCTGGCCAGCAGGTACGGCTCGGTTCCGAGATCGAGCAATCTGGCGATCGCGCTGGCGGCGTCATTGGTATGCAGCGTCGAAAAAACCAGATGCCCGGTGAGGGCCGATTGAATCGCCATCACGGCTGTCTCGCGATCGCGGATTTCGCCGACCATGATGATATCGGGATCTTGCCGCAAGACGCTGCGCAGGCCGCTGGCGAAGGTCATGCCCTTCTTGTCGCTGATTTGCGTCTGGCTGATGCCGGGGAGGCGGTATTCGACGGGGTCTTCCAGTGTAAGAATATTGCGCTGGGTGCCGTCGATCTCGCGCAGGCCGGCGTAGAGCGTGGTGGTTTTTCCGCTCCCGGTCGGGCCGGTGACGAGGATGATCCCGTGTTCGTTTTGAATCAGCCGCCGGAATCGCTCGAGCGTTTGGGCCTCCATGCCGATTTCCGCGGCCGCGTAAAGACGCTCGCCCTTGTCGAGGAGGCGGATCACGGCGCGCTCGCCAAAGGTGGTGGGCAGCGTCGCGATCCGAAGATCGATGGCGCGGTCACCGGCCTGCACCGTCGCGCGGCCATCCTGCGGCAGCCGCTTCTCGGCGATGTTCATATGCCCCATCACCTTGATCCGGCCGACAACCTCCTCCTGAAGATTTTTCGGCAAATCGAAAGAGTCATAAAGCACCCCATCGATTCGCAAACGGACGACCAGGGTCTGTTCGTAAGGCTGCACATGAACATCCGAGGCGCGCGCCTGGATGGCTTCGAACAAAATCAGGTTCACCAACTTGATCACCGGCGCGCGGCTGGCGACGTCCAGTAAATCCTCGCGCGCCTGCAGTTGGCTCACTTCCGCCAAGACGTCGCTGCGCTCGATCTTCTCCAGAAAATTTTGCGTCTGGCCCGTCCGCTGTTGATAGGCGTTATTAATTGCCGCCCCGATGGCCGTCGCCGACGCCAGCACGGGCGCGACGGATTTTCCGACCAGGCGGCTGACCATTTGCATCGGTTCCCAGTTGATAAGATCGCACACGGCCAGACGCAGCCGATCATCGCCTCCGGCCAGACCGAGCAGATTGAACCGACGAGCAAAGGCAATCGGGATCTTCTCGATGAACTCCGCGGCGACTGGATGATCTTTCAAAGTGTCGACGATCGACAGGCCCAATCGCTCGCTCATGGCACGCGACCGCCGCTCAACATTCCCAATCGCCGCGATGTCCAGCCACGATCCGGCGGCGTTTGAAGCCGAGGGCGAGGCCGACGGTTGTTCTTCGAGGGAGCGTTCGGGCATCGAAAACCTATACGATAACTCCGCCGCCTTGGATGAGCCGGGGCCAGCGGAGATTCTATTCATCGGATCGGCATCGGCTTACTCGCGGGCATTCCCGATGGCAGGCCCGCGAGCTTGATATCGCGTTCGGATAGAAACTTCAAATCGGCAAACTCATCGTCTCTTAAAATGACGGGCCGGATGAAAACGAAAAGGGTCGATCGATCGTCGGTGATATTCGGGCTGCTCACGATGTATTTGAGAATCGGAATCTGATCGAGAAACGGGATCGATTGAACGGTCTTCATGTAATTGGTGCGGTTCAGGCCGCCGACGATAATGGTCGATCCGTCAGGAACGGTGACTTTGCTTTGCACGGCATCCTGCTGAATCCCCGGCGGAATTCCCTGGGTCGGATTGCCGGGCGTCGTGAAACTGCTCAGGCTCACCTGAAATTCAAGCTGTAGGTAGTCGCTTTCGCTGATGTGAGGCGTGAGCGTAACGGTGGTGCCCGCCTGTGCGTAACCGCCGAAGCTCGTGGTGGAAATGGTCGTGCCGATGGCCGTCGTAGTGTATGGCTCGCCGTCCAAACTGGTGAGCGTTCCCGTCGCATTGTCATTCACAAGAATACGCGGCGCCGACGTGACTTTCGCGTGGCTTGACGTTGCCAGAGCGCGAACGATGACATCCGCCACATCAGACGCGATGACCGCTCCGTTGAACCCGTTGCCCGGCAAAAGCGCCAAGGCGCCGGTCATCGGATTGGGCGTGCTGAATCCAAAGCTGCTAAAGGTGACGGCTTGGGATTTTCCGGGCTTGGAATTGCCGGAAAGCTCTACGCCATAAGTAAAGCCGTGACTGGTATCGAGAGAGATGATCGTCGCTTCGATCAGCACTTGGGGGCGGCGTTTATCAAGAGACTTAATGAGCTGTTCGTACATCGTCTGTACGGCTGGATCGGCCAGGACGATAATCGTGTTGGTATTCGGGTCGGCCGCGATGCTCGCGTTTTTTGTCTTGAACCCTGAGGGCGCCGGGCTGGACGACTGCGCGACGCCGATGGCGCCGGGAACGCCCAGGCTGTTCGCATTCGGCCCGGGAACGGCGCCGGTGCCGGGTCCCTGTGGCAGCGCGGAGATCCCGCCACCAGGGTTCGGCGCGTTGCCGCCGAAGCCTCCTGGCGCCGTCGGCGTTCCCGCGGATGAAGCCGACGGAAAACCCGCTGGCGAGGCAGTCTGCACGGCATTGGCCGCCTGAGGCGCCGCTGCCGGCGGCTTGTTTTCGCTTGTCGTCGAATCGCCCTCCAGCGCTTGGATCGTCTGTAGTACGTCGCTGGCCGTGGCGTTGGCAAGTTTATAGAAACGGATCGGGCTTTGCTGCGGGCTCACCGGCACGTCCAACGCCTTGACGATGGCGCGCGCTTCTTCCGCTTGTGCCGGCGTCCCCACAAAAACGAGTTGCCCCGAGCGCCGGTCCTGACTGACGTCAATGCCTCCTTCGACGTTTTGCCCGCCCGGAGTTTGAACACGCGATCGGGCGGCCATGATCGTCTTCAACTGTAGCGTCAAGCTTGCCGCGTCCGCGTTCTTGACGGGAATGAACTCCACTTTCAAATTCTTGTTCGGCTGATCGATCAATTCGATGACATGTTCGATCCGCTGCAAGTTCGAGGCGAAATCGGTGACCAGCAGCAAATGCTGCTCAGGAATGCCCACGCTGCCGGCCGCAGGCCCACTGAGAAACGGCTTCACGGCGGTCTCGGCGCGAGTGGCGTCGATCGTCGCCAATGAAAGCACCTGCGTTACCACTGAATCTCCGCCCGATGCTTGCGGCCGCGTCGTCGCCGCGGCCTGCATCGGAACGATTTTCATGAACCCAGGCTGATCCAGATCAACGATGGCCAGTCCCTTGATCTTCAACAAACTTCGCAACAGTCCCATCAGGTCATTCGGGGAAATTTTCATCGGCGATCGGATCGTGACTTTCTGATTCGCCAGTAACTCGTCCTGATAAATAATGTTGATATTCAAGCGCTCGCTCACGTAATCGAGCAGCGTCTTGATCTCGACATTATCCGGTAAATTCAAACTAATGGTTGAGTTGTCGGCGGGCCTGCTGGCGGGACCCTGACCGGCGACGGGGCCCGCCGCGCGCAGCGTGGTCACCAGCGCCGTCGACGCCACGAGAATGGTTGCAGGCCAAGCGCGAAACCGTAGCATTTGAACGCCTCCTCGGAATCGTCGTACCACATGACCAATGATTGGAACGCCGCCGCCGGGCTCGATACAGCTGGCGCGATAGTAAGGATCGCCATGAGAGATCGCCACCAGCAAAATAAATGAGAGGGGGTTTTAGTCCGCTTTCCCGAGGAGCCGGAAAGAATTCGCCGTCGGCTGGTGGCGGGAGCAAAAAGATTACGAACGAATGCCGGTCGACGCCGATAGGCGGTGAGCCAGCGCCTTTCTTGCCCGCGGTTTGGACGACGATGGAATCAGGGAGTCAAAACGCGACATGCCATGCAAACGCTGAAATATGTTTACCGGCGATCTTCCCGACACAAATCCGTCCAACTCACGGCTCTGGAGTCCACGAGCGGCAAACGTTTGATTACAGGCACGACGTTCACATGATGTGATGGGAAGAATCGAAATGTCGATCACCAAATGCGATGAGGAGGCTTGAGCTAAACGAGTCCATACTCTCTCCACCTCTGACTCACCAACGCTTTGGTTTTTTGATCCATCTCCAACTCCGCCGGCCACGCCCGCACTTTTCCCTCGGCCGGTAGCTTCACCGTCGCGTCAAATCCCATCTTGCTCCCGGCGCCGAGGTCCGGGCTGGCGTGGTCCAAAATATCGACCGGGCCTTGAACGACTTCGGTATCGCGCTTGGGATCGCAATTGCTGAAGAGATGAAATAAAACGTCCTGCTCATTGTGCACGTTGACGTGCTCGTCCACCACGATGATGAATTTCGTGAACGCCATCTGCCCGGCCCCCCAGATCGCGTGCATGACGCGACGAGCTTGAAACGGGTATTCCTTGCGAATTTTCACATAGACGCAATTGTGAAAGACGCCAGCCATCGGCAGACTGTAATCGACGATGTCGGGGATGATCATTTTCAACAGCGGAAGAAAAACGCGCTCCGTCGCCTTCCCCAGAAAATAATCTTCCATCGGAGGCTTGCCGACGATTGTGGTCGGGTAGATCGGATTTTTTCGATGCGTGATCGCGGTGACGTTAAAGGCGGGGTAAAAATCGGCCAGGGAATAGAAGCCGGTGTGATCGCCGAACGGGCCTTCCATCAGCTTTTCCGACGGATCGACATAGCCTTCGATGACGATCTCGGCGTTGGCGGGGACTTCCAGATCGATCGATTTGCACTTGACCAGTTCGACGCCGCGGCCGTTGAGAAAACCGGCGAACAAAAGCTCCTCGATCCCCGGCGGCAGCGGCGCGGTGGCGGCGTAAGGTAAGATCGATTCGCCGCCAAGCACGATCGCCAGCGGCATTTTTTCCCCGCGGGCCTGATACATGCGGAAATGGCGGGCGCCGTCGTGGTGCATGTGCCAGTGCATGGCGGCTTTGCGCGGGCCAAACACCTGCACGCGATACATGCCGATGTTACGATCGCCGGTGACGGGGTTGCGGGTGTGGATGCCGCCGAAGGTGATGTAGCGGCCGGTGCCTCGGTGCGCCACGTTGGCCGCGGCTTGTTTGTCGAAGACCTGGCCGCTGTCGAGATTCCCGTCGAGCGGCCAGCATTGAATGATCGGCAGGCGCGTGAGATCCGCCTGATCGCCTTGAAGAACCACTTCCTGACAAATTCCGTTACGGACTGATTTTGGCGGAAAGCTTCCCATCTTGATGAGGTCGGGCAGCTTTTTCATTTTTTCGATGAGCGTCGCGGGGATTTCAGGTTTGACGAGCTGATTGACGCGGGCGGCAAGGGCTTCAAGGTTGTCCGTGCCGAGGGCTTGATTGACGCGCCAGTAGCTGCCGAAGGTATTGATGGCGACCGGGATTTCGGAGCCTTCGACGTTTTCGAAGAGGATCGCTTTGCCGCCGAGGTTTCCGCCGGGATTGCGATCAAGTTCGCCGTGGCCGTGGGGGGCGGGCATCTTGCTGACGCGATCGGTGATCTCGGCGATTTCCAGAATGGGAGAGACGCGCGTCGTCACGCGCGACAATTCGCCGGCCCGGTCCATCTCATTAATGAATTCGGAGAAAGTTTCGGTAGCCATTGCGGCGGATCGTATCGGAGAAGAAATAAGTTGCCAGTTATTCGGTCGAGTTGCCGCGCCGACAGGGCATGTTTTGTTCAATCCAGTAAATCGAGCGTACCGCGGGTCGAGAAATCAACGCGGTCAAATATTTCCGAGAGCGGCAGTTCGACGCCGATCATCGGCAGTTTCAGCGCCTCGGACAATCCCTCCAACTCACGCAGCGCCCACGTCCCATCCCCTTGCCGACAGTACACCTCCACCCGCGGCATGTCTTGCGACCCCAGCACAAGGGCCTTGAGCGACTCGATCCGCCGATAATGCGAGGCCTTCATTCCCCGGTCGTAAACTTCGGTGGATAGGGAAAGCACCTCGAAAATGAAGGTCGGGTTGGTGAGCGTCAATCGGAACATATCCTCGGAATCATATTCGCGGCCGCCGCAATAAACCGAGGCGTCGGGATAGGTCCGCAGGCCAGTGGCCATCACCTTCAGCCGCATGTTCGGATCGTAAACAGCGCAGGGATTTCCTTTGAGTCGATTGCGCAATTCCCCGATCAGGTTGACGGATATCAGGCTGTGCGGTTCACTTCCGCCGGCCATGGCGAAAATTCCCCGTCGTAAAAATCGCTCTTGTAGTCGGCTTTCGCTTCGAGGCGATAATATTCGGCGGCAGTGTAACGGCGAGTTTTTTGCGCCAAACTCATAAGTCGATTTTACCCGCGGCTTGACGAAGTATCCAAGCGAAAACCGCCCCTCCTCGCTTTTCCATCGTGATCGACGCAGCGTCGCCGGCGCTTCGGCCGCGATCGGCGCCAACGGTTCGGCATTTTAGAGACAGGCGATCTTGGCCGTGCGACGCCGTGAGAATTTGTCCGGCTCAGCGCCTATATAATCCCGCCATGCTTTCCCCCATCGCAATTCCCGGCCTCTTCATTACAGGGACCGATACGGCCGTCGGAAAGACCGTCGTGGCGGCGGCGATCGCGAATTGGTTTCGACTGCGGGGATTTCGCGTCGGCGTCTGCAAACCGGCGGCGACGGGGTGCAGGCATGTGCGCGAGGGTTTGGTCAGCGAGGACGCCGAGCTGCTGGCGCACTGCGCCGACGCGAAGGCGCCGCTGGATGTCATCTGCCCGCAGCGTTTTTCGCGGCCGTTGGCGCCCGCCGTCGCCGCCGCCCGCGAGGGCCGAACGATGGATTGGGAAACCATTCAATTGGCGCTGAACGAAATCGCCGCTCAGAGCGACGTCATCATCGTCGAAGGCGTCGGCGGGGTGATGGTTCCGATGGATCAGAAATTCCTGCTCCGCGACGTGATCCGGTGGCTTGAATTGCCGGCCGTCGTCGTCGCTCGGCCGGGGCTTGGAACCATTAATCACACGCTTCTCACGCTCTCCGCCTTGCGCGAGGCGAAAATAGAAATCGCCGGCGTTGTCGTCAATCGTTACCCGGTCGATAACGCAAGCGTGACGGAAGAAACCAATCCGCGCGAGATCGAAAAATGGGGCAAATCGCCGTTGCTCACGGTGGTTCCGGACGAAGAATTCGCGCCCCCGCATTTGCCCAGCGGCATCATCGCGGCGATCGAGCGCGTCGATTGGGAGCAGTTTGCGAAAAGACAGGCTCGCTGAACCTACCGTCGCTCTGCGCCTACCCAACGGGATAGCCAAACAACTTCTGAATCTTCCCCAAAAACGCTTTGTGCCTTTCCGGAACGCGCCGCCGCCAGGCTCGCAGATGATCTTCAAACGCCAGCGACTCGTCATTGTCGTCGCTTGTATTCAACCAAGTAATAGCTTCCCATCCCTGCGGCTCATCCTGAAAAATCCCCAGCAGATACGCGGCGGCCAGCTTGGAATGCTCGGTGACTTTCCGCTCCTTTTCCAACTCCGGCAGCTTCGACGTCACCCATTGCGACATCGTCTGGTCCGCTGCCAAACGCCTCGCCCGCTCGGCAAGCATTGCATTCAAATACTCGTCATAGTGAACGCCCCAGCTCTTCCAGTTCGGATACGGCGGATCGCGGTCCCACGCCTCGTGCATCTTCGACAGTACAAACAGCGAAGAAGTCTCACATAATGATTCCTCGAACCACTGATGCCGCCCCCGATGCGGATGATCGACACTGGCTAAAACGTGGCACAGCTCATGGGCAAACTGGTAGGTATATTGAGCCCAGAACGTAGAGTGGGCCGTTAATTTTACCTGAAATTCGCCGTCGGGGCCGCGCTGGTCGAGCGTGATCGGAACAATGTTCCCGCGGCTGACGAGAATCGGCTTCATCGCGCGATCGTGAAAATACGGAAAGATCTGGCTTGCGGCCGAGTCAAGAACTTTTCCGATGTCCGCCGGCGGCGCCCCCCAGGTGTCTCCTTCGACGTGAATGATCGGGGCGATGTCGCGCGGGGGACCTTGCGCGAGCGACGCGGAAAAACAGAATGACAACGCCGCCGTGAGCATGAGAAGCATCGCGAGCTTCTTGTTCGCGGAACGCGCCCCCCAAGCGGGTCCGCTATCTGAGAAGACGTGACGGCTACTTGAGAGACGCTCTGTAAATTCCATCGCGTCAAGCTTACACCGCATCGCGAGGAATGGGAGAGCGCGCTTCGAGGCGCAATCGTGTTTTTTCTTTGATGATGCGCCGGAAGCGGCGGTTCGACACGATCACGTGCATCTTGTAGATTTCTCGGACCGGCGCGGCGCCGAAATCTTGAGCAACGGAACAAGATCGCACGCGATACCTGATTGAACGCGAACGCCGTTTTGATAAGCGCCGAATCGTCAGCAATGGAGAAGGCAATGTCCACCGCTATCACGCGCCGTCATGTTTTAGCCGCGATGACCGCGACCGTCGGCGTCGCGGTGATCGGCGAAACCGGGGCAGGCGTTTGCGCCGCAGTGGAATCGCCGGCAAAGGAGAATCCGATGGCTCGGGAGTTTTATGAATTGCGGGCGCTTCGGCTTCGCCGGGGACCGATGTCGGCGCGGCTCGATCAATATCTGAAAGATGCTTTCATCCCGGCCGCCCGCAGGGCCGGATGCGGGCAGATCGGGGCCTTCAACATCGTCATCGGCCAAGGGAATCCGACGACCTATGTGGTCATCCCGCATCCATCGGTCGAATCGTTCGTCTCCTTGCCGGAGACATTGGCCCAGGACGCCGACTATACCAAAGCCGCGTCTGATTTTCGGGCACTCCCGGCGACCGATCCGCCTTACGTCAATCAGGAAGTGCAACTCCTCAAGGCGTTTGCTCATTTTCCGTGCATCGAGGCTCCGGAAATTCGTCCGCGGATATTCGAGCTGCGCACCTACCGCAGCCACAGCCGATCGGCGGGCTTAAAGAAGATCGAAATGTTCGACACCGGCGGCGAGATCGCCATCTTCCGCCGGGCCGGCTTGACGCCGGTCTTTTTCGCGCAGGCGCTGACCGGTGCGCACCTGCAATGCCTGACCTACATGCTGACGTTTCCCGACCTGGCCGCGCGGGAGAAAAGTTGGAACGCCTTTCGCACGGACCCCGACTGGAAGAAACTCAGCTCCACGCCAGGGTACACCGACGCGGAAATCGTAGTGGACATCGACAATCAGATCCTTGCGCCGACGGCCTATTCGCAAATATAGAGCCTTTCATAAGACGAAGGAGAAACGAATGAAGCCAATTACAGCCATGGCGGCCCTGCTGACGATCGGGCTTTGCGGTTCGTCGCCCACCCGTGCCGAGCAACCGGCGGCGCCAGTCTATCCGTTCGCGATGTGCTCGAACGGCGGATTCTTCCGAAACAACGCCTATCCCGCCGCCATGATGGATTGCGGCGCCCGAATGGTGCGCGTCGACGCGAGCCTCGTAGCGGCGCGACCCAAGCCCGGCGATAATCCGGACGCGTGGAACTGGTCGGACCTCGACGGAATGCGCCGGGTTAAACCAGACTATCCACAGCTTCAATTCCTGCCGATTCTAGGCTACTGCCCACCCTGGGCGGCCGAGAAGGAAGGCGAAACCACCCGCATGAGCGCCCGGCCGCGCGGAATCGAAATCGTCCCCGCCAACGATCCTAGAAATCTCTACGGCGCCTACGTCTACGAGACCGTTCGCCGCTATAAGGATATTTGTCGTGACTGGGAAAGCTGGAATGAGCCGGACCTTCCGGGGCATGGCTATTTTCTCGGCGGCGGCAAGCAATTTTTCGCCATTCAAAAGACGTTCTACCTCGCCGCCAAGGCGGCCGATCCGCAATGCACGGCGGTCTTTGCGGGGATGTGCTACGGAAACGTCGAAGGTTATTTGCATATTCACGGACTCAAGGCGCCGTCGATCTCGCCGCCCGACGAGTGTTTCTTCGAGGACTATCTCAAGGAGTGCGCCAAGGATCCGCAGGCCAAAGCCAATCACTATTATTTCGACGTCATGAACCAGCATTCATATAGTCGCGCCAGCGATTTGTATGACTATGTCGCCGTCGATCGAAAGCTGCTGGCGGACTATCTTGGCGACGAAGGAAAGGCCAAGCCGATCTGGATCACCGAGATGGGCTGGCCCGACAAGCCAGGCCCCTTCGGCGGCAACGAAGACGAATATTGCGACTACATCCTGCAATCCTATGCGTGGGGAAAACTGGCCGGCGTCGAACGCTTTTTTCACTTCCAACTCGACAACTCCAATGGCCACGGCCTCTACTACCAAATTCCCAAGAAACCCAAACCGGCGCTGACGTCATACCGCGATGTGCTTACCCGCGAATTCGCCAATACCGCGTCGATCAAGCAGATCCACGGCCGAGCCGGCGTCGGCTTTCTCGAAGGCAATTCGGCCTACGATCCGACGTGGCGAAGCGGGTATAACGCTTTTGAATTGACGACCAGCAGCGGCCAAAGGCGCCTGATGGCGTTCGCCGACACCGACAAGGAGATCGTCGTCCATCTTCCCGCCAAAGCGGCCCGCGCCACGCTGATCGATCGTCAGAACCAGCGAACCCCGATCGAAGCCAAGCAAGGCGTCTACACGCTGAGGCTCGCGGGAGCGACCAACGTCGCCGGTTGGCCCAGCATCGATGATCCCAAAGCGAAAGCGCTTGGGCAGCCGGAGCATTTAGTCGGCGGCGCGACGATCGTCATTGTCGAAAACGGCGAAACCCCTAATTAATAGCCGCGACTTGTCCCATCCATGCGCCCGTGGCCCTAGCGGCGCGATGATGGTCGACGGCGCCACCACGCCGAGGTTTACGACCAGCGAAAGCTTGCTCACGTCGGTATCATCTCTGCTACCGTGATTTACCGTCGCCGCTCCAGTTGAGGACGCTATTTCGATAATCTCGATCACTTCCGTTCGGACGCACAACCGCGGACATATACAGACACGGGAAGATCTCCCGGGAGCGCATTGGGCCTCGGTAGATTCGACGGGAAAATCGCGCCGATCCAAAGACTTCGCGTTCGATACGAGGTCTGGCCTGGCGGTGGCGGACGCAATCGTGAAAGCGAGTTTTTTTGGCGGTCCGTTTCTGCGCCGCGCTCGTTATCATCCAGGCGCCGCGTGCGGTTAATCCGTGGAATCGAAGGAAATAAAATGCCCGTTCTGGATAAGGAAAAAGAGCCGGCTCAGAACGAGCCGTCGCGAGATGAAGATTCGCGTTCGAGGAAAGACGATCATTCCGATAAAGAGGACTCCAAATCCAAAGAAAAGGATTCAAAACCAGGCGACGAGGGAAGCGAGCCCAAGAAGCCGTTCTGGAAGCGACCTGTTCTTTTATTTTCGATAATCGGAGTAGTTCTGCTGCTGAGTCTTGGCGGCTTGATTTGGTGGCTGCTCACGCGGAACTATGAGAAGACCGATGACGCCTTCATCGATGGACGGATGATTCACGTGGCGCCGCGGGTGGCCGGGCGGGTCGCGAGTCTGGACGTCGACGATAATCAGTTTGTGGAAGCCGGCGCGGTATTGATTCGCATCGACAAGGCGCCGTTTCAGGCCTCTTATGAAAACGCCCAGGCGATGCTTCAGCAGGCGCAAGTCAAGGTGCAGCAGTCCCAAGCGGACCTGACCGTACAGCAGGCGAATGCCGAGCAGGCCAAGGCTGATGTGGTCGTGGCACAGGCAAACGCGGCCAACGCCGAGGCCGACTTTCGCCGCTATCAATCGGTCGCGCCCGCCGCGCGTTCGCAACAGCAGGTAGACACGTCCACCGCCAACGCCAAGAGCACGGCGGCCCAGGTGATCGCCGCGCAGAAAAAGGCGGCTTCCGCCGAGGCACAGGTAAAGTCGTCACAGACCGCCATCGACGCCGCCAAATCGCAAGTCCTGGCCGCCCAGGCGCAACTCGACGAGGCGGCGCTGAATCTTCAATATACCGACGTCACCGCCGGCCAGGCCGGATTTGTCACTCGCCGTACGGTGGAGAAAGGCAATTATGTTCAGGTCGGTCAGGAAATTCTTGTGGTCGTTCCCAAAAATGTATGGGTGACGGCTAACTATAAAGAAACCCAGCTAACCTACATGCGGCCGGGTCAGCCTGTCGAGATCGAAGTGGACGCTTTTCCCGGCCGAACCTACCGCGCTCACGTAGACAGCATCCAAACCGGCACCGGCGCCGTCTTCAGCGTTTTGCCTCCGGAAAACGCCACCGGCAACTATGTCAAAATAGTCCAGCGCGTTCCCGTAAAGGTCATCTTTGACGAGCCTTTGGACCGGGTGCTGGCGCCGGGCGAATCCGTGGAACCGCGCGTCGATATTCGCACTGGACGCTGATCGCAAAACGGATTTCCCGCCATGGCCGATACACCAGCAGCTTCAGGGAGGAAGACGGTTAATCCCTGGCTGATCGCGCTGACGGTCTCCATCGCGACGTTCATGGAGGTGCTGGATACCAGCATCGCCAACGTCGCTCTCCGCTATATCGCCGGAAGCCTGGCCGCGGGGCTCGATGAGTCTACCTGGGTCCTGACCAGCTATCTCGTATCCAACGCCATCGTTTTACCTCTCAGCGGCTGGCTCTCCGAGCGGATGGGGCGCAAGCGCTTTTACATGACCTGCGTGGCTATCTTTACCGTCAGCTCATTCATGTGCGGGATCGCTCCTTCCCTGGCGTTCTTACTGGTGGCGCGTGTTTTCCAAGGCGCCGGCGGCGGAGGATTGGCGCCAAGCGAGCAGGCGATTCTTACCGACACGTTCCCCGCCGAGAAACGCGGCCAGGCGTTCGCCCTGTATGGAATCGCCGTGGTCGTCGCCCCGGCAATCGGACCTACGCTCGGCGGATGGCTCACCGATACCTATAACTGGCGGTGGATCTTTTTTATCAACGTTCCCGTCGGCATTCTCTCCCTGACCCTCACGCACTTTCTCGTCCCGGCCGACGAAGAATCAAACAAGAACAAGAACCGCGCGGGAAAACGAATCGACTATCTCGGATTCGGATTGATCGCGCTGGGTCTGGGTTGTCTACAAGTGGTGCTGGACCGCGGCCAGATCGACGACTGGTTCGGATCGCGGCTGATCACGATTTTCTCCATCGTCTCCGTCTCGTGCCTGGCGCTGTTAATTATTCATGAACTCACGGTGCAAGACCCGGTAGTCGATTTGCCGCTGCTGGCCAAGCCGAGCTTCTTTTTCGCCAACGTCATCATGTTTCTTTTCGGCGCCATTTTGTTCGGAACGACGCAGCTCATTCCGCAACTGGTCCAGAATCTTCTCGGATATACCGCGACGCTGGCCGGCCTGACGCTCTCGCCCGGCGGGGTGGCGGTGTTTATACTGCTGCCGTTCGTGGGCTGGCTACTGAGTAAAACCCAGCCGAAGTATCTGATCGCGTTTGGTTTTCTGGTCACCGCCCTGGCGTTGCGATACATGGAGCGCTCGTTCACTGTGCAGGCGAGCTTCGGCATGGCTACATTCGCGCGATGCTTTCAGGCGGTTGGACTGGCGTTTTTGTTTGTGCCGATCAACACCATCGCCTATTCGGGCCTCCCGCCCGGCAAAAGCAACGACGCATCCGCCCTGATCAACCTGATGCGAAATCTGGGCGGCAGCGTGGGTATCTCGGTCTCTCAAACGATGATCGATCGGCGATCGCAATTTCACCAAAATCGGCTTTCGGGCCATATGACGCCGTTGAATCTTAACTATTGGAACGCGCTTCACGGCTGGAATCCGATGCAGACCAATGCCGGCCCGCCCAGCGCGTCCCAGGCAAGCCGATCCATCGGCGCGCTATATGGCGAATTGGGGCGCCAGGCGTCGCTGATGTCTTACCTGGACGTATTCCATGTGATGTCGATCGCATCGTTTTGCACGATCGTGCTGGTGATGTTCCTGCGCCGAATCAAGGCGGGGGAAGAATCGCAGGCGCACTGAGGCGGCGGGCGGCCGTCTATTTCCTGGCTTCGATCGGCTTGATCTTGATGTTCCGAAACGCCACGCTGCCGTGATCGCCCTGGAGGGCGATGTAACCGATGTCCGATTTGCAAAAGTCCGGCATCTTGGCGAACTTGCTCTTGGCGACGCGGGCATTGAAATCATCGCTGTGCAGAACGTAATCGAAGTATTTCACGCCGTTGATTTCATGCTCGCACTTTTCGGGGCTGATCAACAGGCGGACATGGTTCCATTCGCCGACCGGCTTGGTGGCGTCGAGCGTCTTTCCGGTTTTGGGATCGATCGGCGGCTGGTAGAGGGCGTACAGCCACCCGCACCGGATTTTGTCGGCTGCTTTTTCGTTGTCTTCGAGCTGAAATTCCGGACCGGTCGCCCAGACGGCGCCCCCCTTGTCGGTGATGTGGTAAATAATCCCGCTATTTCCCGCCACCGAAATATTGTAATCCAACTGAAGCTCGAACCAGTCATACTGGTCGTTGGTGCAGAGATCGCCGGCGTTGTGCGGATCGACGCAGGCGAGAGTCCCATCCTTGATCTGCCAGCCGGGGCGAACTTCCTTATGTTTGAAGTTGTGCCAGCCGTCGAGGGTTGTGCCGTCGAACAGCAGCTTCCAGCCGGCTTTCTTTTCGACATCGCTGAGGGTGTTTGGCTTGGCGGTCTCCGCTTCCACGGCGGCCTTGCGTGGGGCTGCGTCCTCCGCGATGCCGGGCGTGGCCGGCAGAATAACGCAGGCGCCGAGTGCGAAGATTCCGAGAACGATTTTTTTAATCGATGCCATCATGACAAGTCCTTCAATCGCGACATCCAGGAAGAACCGAAAAGCCGGAGTTTCAATGGAGCCGCTGGGGGTTATTAAAGATGCCGATTTTATGACTCGAAACAAGAGGGGTCGATACGATTTGACGTACCAGACGCGAGCCGAGAGAAAAACAGCTTCACCGACGTCGCTTGCGCTCGTGGAGCGAACGATCGCAGGAATTCGCTTTCGTCGACTGTCGCGACAAAATAAGCCGATTGAAATTTTGTATGAGCCTGATCCGTAATCAGTATCGCGACGGCAACGAGAGCCGGTGGATATAGTAACCATTTACTGTTCTTACCCCGAAAAATCAGCGGAGAACTCATGCATCGGGTACGCGCATTGGTCCTCATCATCACGTTGTTTCCATACGGCGCCGCCCGCGCCGCCGCGCCACCGGCGATCGAACTCAAGGACGGAGACAACCGCATCGTCTTCATCGGCGACGGATTGGTCGAGCAAGCCCAATTCAGCGGCTATATCGAAACCCGCTTGGCGCGGCGATTCCCCGATCGCCGGCTGCTTTGCTTCAACCTGGGCTGGAGCGGCGACGACGTGTGGGGATCGGCCCGCACCGCCGGCTATCAAAATCCCGCCCGCCTCGAACGTCTTAAGAAGGAAGCGACGGCCCTGAATCCCGCCATCATCTTCGTCGGCTACGGGCTGGATGAATCATTTGCCGGCGTTGATGGATTGCCGCACTTTGTCGAAGGGTACAACGAGCTTCTTGCGGCGATGGAAAAATTAACCCCAAGGCTCGTTCTGCTCTCGCCGCCCTTTGCCGAAGACTTGGGCCGGCCGCTGCCGGACGAGGTGGAACACAATCGCGATATTGAGCGGTACACGGCCGCCATCAAAGCCATCGCCGACCAACGGCATCTGCCGTTCGTGGACCTGTTTCATCCATTGGTCGAAGCCAAGCGCGCCAATCCCGCGATCCGCCTGACCCACAACGGCGTCCTGCTCAATGAATCCGGCTATTGGATCGCCGCACAGGAAATCGAAAAACAACTGGGCCTCCGTCCTGAGCCGGCGCAACTGACGGTGAGCGCGGATGGGAAGATCCTTTCTTCTCACGGCATAAAAGTGAGCGCCGTGGCGCCGGAGAACCAGGCGATCCGCTTTGAGGCGACCGCCGCCAATCTGCCGGCGCCCGCGGTCCCGGCGCCGATCGCGAAGATAACGGCGTTGATGGACCCCGCGCCGATCATTCAGGCCGCTGGCCTTGCACCCGGCGATTGGACGCTTTCCATCGACGGGAAGGCGTCGGCAACCGCGTCGGCGGCGCAGTGGAACAGCGGCGTCGATATCACCGGCGGTCCCGACGCCGACCAAGTTGAAAAACTGCGCACGCAGATCGCGGAGCGAAACGATCTATACTATCGCCGCTGGAGGCCGTTCAACGATCACTCGCGGCATTGGACCTACATCGGCGGCGACTTTGCCCTCTATGACAAAGAGGTGGCGATCGATGACCAAAAGATCGCCGATCTGGCGCGGCCGGCGAATCATGTCTATTCATTGACCCGCAACGCCGGGTCGAAGCCGTGAGAAGCCGCCAGCGATAACACTCCCAGGAAATTCAACAGGACCACAATGCAACTCTTTCGGTTTCAACGTGCAGGGCTGATCGCGCTGGGGCTTGCGCTGGTGTCGGCGATGTGCCCGCGCCTGCCGGCCGCCCCGACGACCGCGCCAGCCGGCGATGCCAACAGCGACGATCCGGAGGTCGAACGGCGGATGCTGCAACTTCCCGACGGATTCGACATTCAGCTTTTCGCGTCAGAGCCGTTGCTCAAGCGGCCGGTATCGATGACGTTTGACGCGCAGGGCCGGTTGTGGGTGTTGTGCATCCCTCGCTATCCGCAGATTTTGCCGGGGCAGGACGCGATCGATTACATCGCGGTGCTACAGGACACCCAGGGGAAAGGCCGCGCGGATCAATCGCATATTTTTGTGTCAGGCCTGCGCGTGGCGACGGGCATGGTTCCCGACGACGCCGGCGGCGCCTATGTCGGCGAGGGAGACCTTCTCCTGCACTTTAAGGACAACACCGGCACTGGAAAATCCGACGAGCGGCAAATCGTTTTTTCCGGCTTCGGAACCGCCGACACCCATCACACGCTCAACACGTTTTCGTGGGGACCAGACGGGTTTCTGTACTTCGATCAAGGCTGGTACATCAACAGCAGCATCGAGACGCCGCGCGGCATGCGCCGCCGTTTTGGCGGCGCTATCTGGCAGTTTCGCCCGGATTCGCTGGCGCTGGAAATCTACGATCGATCCATCGCCGTCAATAACACCTGGGGCCGAATTTTCGATCAATATGGGCAGCCGATTATCGCCAGCGCATGGCCGGCCGACATCAATCTGATTCTTCCAGATACGCCGCTCAGTCGGACCGATGATCCGGCCCTCGTCCCGTCTTTGAAGATGTCCAAGCTTGCCGGGGAACGGCACTCTGGATTGGAAATCATCACCGGCCGGCATTTCCCTGCGGACTGGCAAAATAATCTCGTCACCGGCTCTTTCAATTCGCGACGAGTTCAGCGCTTCAAGGTGCAGTATGACGCCGACCGGCTAACCGTGAAGGAACTGGACCCGCTGATCATTTCGCATCACAACAAGTTTCGGCCGATCGACGTGAAGATGGGATCTGACGGCGCGCTCTACGTGCTCGATTGGTACAACATCATCATCCAGCATAACCAGGTGAACTTCCGCGATCCGCGGCGCGATCACGAGCATGGGCGGATCTGGCGGATCACCTGTAAAGACCGCCCGCTTGTTCCCGCGCCGCAATTGGTCGGCGCCACGATCCCGGCGCTACTGGATCATCTGAAAGATCCGGAGCAGTGGACACGTCTGAAGGCGGCGCGGGTATTGGCGCAGCGCGATCATAAGGAACTGCTTCCCGCGCTCGCGCAATGGGTCGCCGCCATTTCCGGCGATAAACCCGACGACGAACATCAATTGCTTGAGGCCCTGTGGCTTGATCAGTCCATCGATCAGGTTGAGCCGCGATTGCTGGCGCGGTTGCTGCACGCCCAGGACGCGCGCGTCCGCGCCGCCGCGACAACCGTGTTCGGTTATTGGCACGATCGTTTGCCGAGCCCCGCCGCGGTTCTCGCCACGCAAGCCGACGACGAAAATATGCGCGTGCGGCTCAATGCGGTGTTGGCCGCTCAGCGCGTTCCGTCTGCAGCGGCGCTAGAGTCGGCGTTGCACGCGCTGGATCATCCGACCGATTCATACATCGCCTTTGAACTGCAAAAGGCGGCGGTGGTGCTCAAACCATACTGGTATCCGCAATTTCAAGCGGGAGAATTTACCTTCGGAGGCAACGCCAAACGCCTCTCGTTTGCCCTTCAATCGGTTCAGGCGCCCGATGCCGTCGCGCAACTTCTCTCGCTATTAAGCTCCGGCAAAATCGTTCGCGAAAATCAGGTGGATCTACTGGCGGCGGTGGCGGCGATGGGAACGCCGCCGCAACAAAATATTGTTCTGGAAGCGGTCCTCGGCGCCGACGCCGGCAAAGCGTTTGCCGCGCCGGATCGCGCGCGGCTTCTGGACGTTCTTGTTCAATCGGCGCGCAGCCGAGGCGTACAGCCCAGCGCCGACGTGCAGCGCGTGTCGTTACTGATTCAGGGAAACGATGAACTTGGGTTGGCCGCGATCCGCGCCGTCGGCGTCTGGAAATTGGAGCCCGAGCGGGCGGCACTCGAAAAGATCAGCTCCGACCCGGGGTCGACGCCATCGCGGCGCCAGGCCGCAGTCGGCGCGCTGGTCGATCTGGGCGGCCCACAGACGATCACATATCTGGCGGCGCTGGCTGAAACTCCGAATCTCTACGCGGCTCGCGTCGATGCAATCGCCGGGCTCGCGCAGGTCGACACCCAAAAAGCCGCCGGTCTGGCCGCTGAATTGTTCACGGAACCGTTGCCTCCCGGCGGCGATCCGTCATCTGCATTCACCGCGTTCTTCCGCCGCACAGGCGGATCAGACTTGTTGGCCGGCGCCTTGAAGGCGAAGAATCCTTCGGCCGACGTCGCTCGCGTCGGCGCCCGTCAACTTTACGCCGCCGGACTTTCAGCCCCTGCATTGGCCGAGGCGCTTCGGGCCGGCAATGAAGCGACCGATCGCGCCAAGCGGTTCTCGCCCGCCGAGCAGCAACGGCTTGTACATCTTGCCCAGGCTCAAGGCGATCCGGGTCGCGGCGAAAAAATCTTCCGCGGCTCGGTCGGCTGCATGAACTGCCATTCCATCGCCGGCGCCGGCGGCAACGTCGCCCCCGATCTTGCCACCATCGGAACGACGGCCCAACCGGATTTCCTTGTCGAGCACCTCATCCTTCCCGCCAAGTCGATCAAGGACGGCTATGTCGCGCTCGAAGTCATCACGCGCGACGGCGACTCCTTCACCGGCATCCGCCAACGCGAATCCGCCACGGACCTTGTCCTGCGCGACGCCACCCACGACCAAATCATCATTCCAAAAAGCACGATCAAACGGCAACGTTCCATCGGCACCCTCATGCCGTCCGGCCTCACCGACGCCCTGACCGACAACGAACTTGCGGATCTGGTGCGCTTCCTGTCGGAGCTTGGCAAACCCGGCCCGTTTGACGTGGGCCACGCCCCTGTTTCGCGGCAATGGCTTACGCTCGCGACCCTTCCTCCGAACTTCGAATCGCTCGATTCCGAGAGCCTTGGCCGCGTGCTTTTGACTGACGCTCATCTCACGTGGATGCGCGCCTACAGCGACGTGGCGGGCGACGTTCCGTTGTCGGAGTTCGCCATCGGGCGCACCGCCGCGGCGGCGATTCTTCGCTGCCGCGTCAACATCACCTCGGCCGGGAAATGCGGCCTGCTGCTGGACAATAATCAGGGCGTACAGTTGTGGCTCGACGGCCATGCTTTACCGCTGACGTCGATAGCCAGCGTCGGCTTCGGCGTCGGTCTTCATACGTTGGATTTTTCGATCGACTTGTCGAAGCGAAAATCGCCGTCATTGCGCTGTGAACTGCTGGAAATCCCAGGCTCTGCCGCGCACGCCCAATGGGCGCCGACACGGTAGAACCGCCTTTGATGGAATGGATGACCAAAACGTCAGGCCTCTGAAATAACGGCTAATCCCGGGATGTTTCGAAATGCTTGCGATCGTGAGTTACCAACGGGAATCCGTGCCGCAGCGCCGCGGCCGCCACCCATGCGTCGCCGTTCCCCACCGGCACGCCGGGGATAGACATCACTTCCGCCCAGCGCCAGGCAATTTGTCATAAACCAGCACCGAGTAATGTCGCAAAGCCGCTCGAAGATCCGCACACGCCGGTTGCCCCAGCGGCTCTTAACCGCCCAACGATATAGTTCCGCGACCGTCGAAAGCGAAATGTGCAGATTATTTCCCGCAAGATGCGGCCAATAAGCTGCCGCCCGCGTGTCGTGCTCGAAAATGAACGACAGAACGTCTGTGTCAACCACCAGTCCCCGCATTAATCTTCCCTCTTGCGCCAATCGCGAATTGCTTCTTCGAATCCGGCAAACGGCGGAGAGATCATATCGCGGCTTCTTCATCACTTGATCTTTGCAATCTTGCGGCGAGCCTTACTCTCGCGGCGAATTTCCGCGAACACGAATGCCCCGTCGTTCACTTCGCCGCGCTCCGATTGTCGCCATCCGATTTCGATTTCCTGGCGGAGCCGCGACAGGGCGCCGAGCCGCTCTTGTTCGCGCTCTTCCAGAAGTCGTAACCCCTCGCGAACCACCTCGCTCGCCGATTGGTAGCGGCCGGAATCGACGGTGGTTTGAACGAAACGGTCCAGGTGGGGAGTCAAGGCGATATTGCGCGTGATCTGCTTGGCGGGCATCAAGTGAATCATAACGGCGATGGCAGAATTTGGGAATTCTTGCCACGGCCTCCGTTCCGTCGACAATTTTCAGTCTGCCTTCGTCTGCCTTCGCAATCCAGCGCGTTTGGGTATACTCGCCGACGGTAAGCTCCGATCGTTTGACACAGCGCGAATCGTTCACATGACAGCTATCCAACACGCTAAAATCGACGACGCCGGCGACGCGCCGCCCGAGCATCACGCCTATATCGAAAGCGACGCCGATATTCCCGAGTTCACGTGGAGTGCCGTGCTGCTTGGCGCCATCCTCGGGATCATCTTCGGCGCCTCGTCGCTTTATCTCGTGCTCAAAGTCGGGCTGACGGTGTCGGCGTCGATCCCGGTGGCGGTTCTTTCCATCACGCTCTTTCGCGTGATCTCCAAAGTGACGGGGCTTCGCCGGGCTACCATTCTTGAAAACAACATCGTGCAGACGACCGGATCGGCGGGGGAGTCGATCGCGTTCGGCGTCGGCGTGACCATGCCGGCGCTGATGCTGCTTGGGTTTGATATGGACGCGGTGCGCGTCATGACGGTCGGCGTGCTTGGCGGATTGCTTGGAGTCCTGATGATGATCCCGCTCCGCCGGGCGTTCATCGTCAAGCAGCATCGGCTACTCGTCTACCCCGAAGGGACGGCGTGCGCGGACGTGCTGATCGTCGGCGAGCAGGGGGGATCGACCGCCAGAACCGTCTTCACCGGCTTCGGATTGGCGTTCGTCTATAAAGTTTTGACGGATCGCTTCAACTTGTGGAAAGGCGCCCTGAACCTTCCATTGTTCAGCGCCGGCGGCAAGGGTCTGCCGGGCGCGGTGCTGGGGACCGAAGTGGCGCCGGAGTTGGTCGGCGTCGGCTATATCATCGGCCCGCGAATCGCATCGCTAATGCTAGCCGGCGGCGTGCTGGCGTATCTGGTTATCGTGCCGACGATCGTGATTTTTTCCAAAAATCAGTCCGCGCCGATCGCTCCCGCGACGCGTCTGGTGCGTGATCTGGAGATCAGCCAGATACGCGGAGCCTATGTTCTGTACATCGGCGCGGGGGCGGTGGCGGCGGGTGGGGTCATCAGCATGTTTCAGGCGCTGCCGCTGATTTTTTCCTCGGCGGCGGCGGGGTGGCGCGATCTTCGATCGAAAAAGCAGACCGCCACATCGCAACCCGCCGTCCGACGGATCGATCAGGATCTTCCCATGTCCACCGTGCTGTTCGGAACGATCGGCCTGATCGCGGCGCTCGCCGCCGCCCCGAGGCTGGGGCTGGGGTTGAGCGTGGAAGGCGTCGCCGGGGCGGCGCTGATCGTCTTTTTCGGGTTTCTGTTCGTCACCGTTTCGTCGCGGCTGACCGGAGAAATCGGCTCATCGTCCAACCCGATATCGGGAATGACGGTCGCCACGCTTCTCTTCACCTGCCTGGTTTTTCTGCTCCTGGGCCGCACGAACAAGGCCGCCACGCTGACGGCGATGACCGTCGCCGCCGTCGTCTGCGTCGCTTCTTCCAACGGAGGAACCACGGCACAGGATTTGAAAACCGGCTACCTCGTCGGCGCCACGCCGCGACGGCAACAATACGCCATCCTGATCGGCGCACTCACGTCGGCCCTTGTGATCGGCGGCACGCTGCTTCTGCTGAATCGCGCGGGGACTGTTTACACGACTCGGGCGCCCTATGTTCCCACTTATCGCGTGGCGGATATCGGCAAGTATCCACAGATGGAGCGGGCGGGCGGGGAATATGCCGGAAAGGATCTCAACGTCTATCACGTCGTTCACGCGCGGGCCGAGGAGTTTTCGGGCGTGCAGCAGGGAAAATATCTGGTGGACGGAGAAGGGCGGATCAAGTACCTGGTCGATCCGGCAATCAACGGCCGCGTCACCCGTCGCGACGACGGCGCCCCCGTCGCGAATAAATTCGAGGCGCCCAAGGCGCAGCTCATGGCATTGATCGTCGACGGAATACTCAACCGGAAATTGCCGTGGGGATTGGTTCTATTAGGCGTGCTGATCGCCGTCACGGTCGAATTGATGGGCATGCCGTCGCTGCCATTCGCCGTCGGCGTTTATCTTCCCATCCAGACGTCGGCGCCGATTTTTCTCGGCGGGGCGATTCGATGGCTCGTCACGCGAATGAAACCTCGTTCGGCCGAATCGGAAATGAGTTCCGGATCGCTGCTCGCCACCGGCTATATCGCGGGCGGAACGATCGGCGGCGTGGTCGTTGCCTTCACCGAATTCCTTCCCGACGCCTGGACGAGCGCCATGAAAATCGGCGAGCGCCATGCCTTGACGCAATACACCTGGCCGGCCGTGATCATGTTCGGCGCGCTGCTGATCGTGCTGATTCTGGTATCGATTCGCGAGCAAAAATCAACCATCGACGCGGCGACCGAAATTCCGACGCCGCGGAAAGTCTAACGGACCGAAACGCAGGAAATGGAAAAATGATTTCACCGCTCAAAAAAAATCGCTTGCTATGGATGATGGTCCTTTTTCTTGGAGCGTTTTCGTCAACCGCGCCGGCCGACGAGGGGATGTGGCTGCTCGATCATCCGCCCCGCGCGCAGCTGAAGAAAGATTACGATTTTGACGCGACCGATCCCTGGCTTAAACATCTCATGCACTCGGCCGTGCGGTTTAATAGCGGGGGGTCGGCGTCGTTCATCTCGCCCGACGGCCTGGTGATGACCAATCACCATGTCGGATCGGGCGCGCTGCAAAAGATGTCTTCGCCGGGGCATGATTTCATCGCCACCGGATTCTACGCCAAACGGCGCGAGGACGAGGTGAAGTGCATCGACATGGAATTGAACGTTCTCATGGACATCTCCGACGTCACCGAGCGCGTGAAGTCGGCGCTGAAGCCGGGAATGGATTCCGCCGCCGCCCAACTCGCCCGCCGGGCGGTCATGAACACGATCGAGCAGGAATCGACAAAGGAAACGGGACTGCGCAGCGACGTGGTCACGCTCTATCAGGGCGGCCAATACAATCTGTATCGATACAAGAAATATACGGACGTGCGGCTGGTTTTCGCGCCGGAAAAATCAATCGCGTTTTTCGGCGGCGATCCGGACAACTTCGAATATCCGCGCTATGACCTGGATGTCTGCTTTTTTCGCGCGTACGAAAACGGCGCGCCGGCCAGGATCGAGCACTATCTGAAATGGAGCACGGCCGGCGCCGCGAACGGCGATCTGGTCTTTGTCGTGGGCAACCCTGGCCGTACCGATCGACTGAACACCGTCGCCCAACTGGAATTCACCCGCGATGAAAGCCTTCCCTCCAGATTGGATTCTTTGCGACGGCTCGAGGTGCTGCTTCGGACGTATTCCGAAAGAAGCTTCGAGAACGCCCGCGAAGCTCAGGGCGAATTGTTCGGCATCGAGAACAGCCGCAAGGCGTTTCTCGGTCGTTTGGCCGGTTTGCAGGATCCGGCGATCATGGCCGTGAAGCGGGCCGAGGAGGCCAGGCTGCGCGCCCTGGTCTCGGCGGAAAACGGAAATCCGTGGGAGGATATCCGCGCGGCAATCAAGATCTATGATCGCATCTACGCCGATCTGAGGCTTTATGAGTACGAATCCGCTTTCGATACCCGGCTGTTCGATATCGCCCGCACGCTCGTTCGCCTCGCCGACGAAACGGCCAAGCCCAATGCCGATCGGCTGCGCGAATTTCGCGAGTCCAATCTCGATTCGCTCAAGCAGCATTTGTTCTCCGAGGCGCCGATCTACGGTGATTTCGAAACGATCAAATTCGCAGATTCGCTGAGTTTTCTGCTGGAAAAGAAGGGGGGCGACGATCCGCTGGCGCTGAAGGTCATGGACGGCAAATCGCCGATCGAGCGTGCGGCGGACTTAATCCATCGGACGAAACTGCAGGATGTGGCGCTGCGAAAGAAAATCGCCGACGGCGGCCGCGATGCGATCGCCGCCAGCGACGATCCGATGATCCAACTCGCCCGCCTGGTCGACGCGCCGGCGCGCGAACTTCGTAAGACCGATGAGCAACAAGTCGATGAGCCGATGCAGCAGGCTTACGCCAAAATAGCGCAGGCGCAGTTCAAGGCGCTGGGCTCCGACGCGTATCCCGACGCGACTTTCACATTGCGTTTGGCGTACGGCGCTGTTCGGGGATATCAAGAGCGGGGCGTCGCGATTCCGCCGTTGACGACCATCGGGGGAGCGTTCGCTCATGCGGAGGAACACAAGGACATCGATCCATTTCGGCTGCCGGAAAGTTGGATGAAACACCGGGGGGACCTGAACGCGGCCACTCCGCTGAATTTCGTGAGCACGGCCGACATCATCGGCGGAAACTCCGGAAGCCCGGTCGTCAATCGCGCCGGAGAACTGGTCGGCATTATCTTCGACGGGAACATCGAATCACTGGTTCTCGACTTTGCCTACACCGCCGACAAGGCGCGGGCCGTTTCCGTCCATTCCCGCGGAATCATCGAAGCCCTTCGCAAGGTGTATGACGCCGAGCGACTGGCCGACGAGATTGAAGCGGGCGCCGGCGCGGTGCGATAGCGTGTCGTGCGTTGCCTTGCGAACCGCGCCACGCAGACATATCCTCCTACGCGTCCGTGGCGGCCCGCGCGTTTGTTTTTGTCCGCGGCGGACTTCGGAGTCGATCGTATGAGCCAACGTGATAGCGCCTCGCTCCCCGGCGCCGCCCGACCAAGCACTGGCGCCGAGCCTGCAAACACCGAATCCTTTCTTCCTCAATCGACGGTTCTCATCGTCGATGACAACCCTCAGAACGTCGAACTGCTCCAGGCCTTTCTGGAATCGCTGCCCGTGAAACTGGTGACGGCGGCCGACGGGGTCGAGGCGTTGGCCAAAGTCGTCGAGCATCATCCCGATTTGATCTTGCTCGACATCATGATGCCGCACATGAGCGGGTTTCAGGTTTGCAAACGCCTCAAGGCCGACCCGAAAACACGAGACATCCAGATCCTGATGGTGACGGCCCTCAACGAGCTGGGCGATATCGAGACCGCCACCGAATGCGGAACCGACGATTTCGTCAGTAAGCCGGTGAACAAATTCGAGCTGCTGACGCGCGTGAAAAGCCTGCTTCGGGTCAGACATCTGAAAAGTGAACTGGAAAGGGCATTGACGTATTTGAACGAAATCGAGCAGGATGAGGAAACGTTGTAGGTCGATTTCGCCGGCGGCGGATCAAGCCATTCAATTCCAAGGACAGCATGACAGCTCGCAACATTATTCGTTCGTTCGTCGTGATCTGCTTTCTCGCGTGCTCGATCGGCTTGGCTGAAGGCCCCGCGCCGGCGACCCAGCCGTCGTCCGGCGCCGACGAGATGCTCCAATCGCGATCGAGCTTCGCCGGTTACGGGGTCGAAGCGTATCGGCTTATCAGCGAAAAGGATGAAATCGTCTCGGTCTTGCGTAATGGTATGGTGGTCATCACCAAGCGAATCGCCTCTCCCGTGGTGGCCGTTCGGTGCGTGGCGCTGACGGGCGGCATCTACGAAAAACAATGGCTCGGCGGGGGCCTGAGCCACCTGCTCGAGCATCTTGTCGCCGGTGGATCGTCCGAACGCCGATCCGAAGCCGAAAACAGAGACCTGCTTCAAAGGATCGGCAACAACTCCAACGCGTACACCACCGAAGACAACACCTCGTTTTTCATCAACACCACACCCGAGCACATGGAGCAGGCGGTCGATCTGGTTACGGGCTGGGTGCTCGGCGCCAAAATAACCGTTCCCGAATACAAGCGGGAATACCAGGTCGTGCAAAGAGAGCTGGAGATGGGAAAGGGCGAGCCGGACCGGCAGTTCTATTACCTGTCGGCAATGAACCGCTATCGCGTGAGCCCGGCGCGGGTGCCGGTGATCGGATATCAGGAAGTGATCCAGCGGCTGACGCGCGACGACGTCTACACCTATTACAAGATGGCCTATCAGCCGAACAACATGGTCTTCGCCGTGGCCGGGAACCTGGAGCCCGAGGCGATGCTGGCGGCGGTGCGGAAGAACGTCGCGGGCGCCCCGCCCGGTCGGGTCTTTTCGCACAATATCGAGGCCGAACCGCCCGTGCTGACCCGCCGGACGCAGGTTTGCGCGTTTCCGAAACTCGGTCAGGCCCGCCTGATGCTCGGGTTTCCCTCGGTCACGCTGAATAGCCCCGATCTCTACGCGCTTGACCTTCTCGCGACGATCCTGGGCGGCGGCGAGAGCTCGGTCATGACCGAAGCGCTTCGCGATCGCCAACAGCTTGTCAGCGGCGTCGAGGTGTCGGACGATACGCCTCCATATGTAACCGGCACATTCGACGTGGAGATGCAGCTTGATCCGGAGAAAGTTCCGCAAGCGACGGCCGCCGCCTTGAAGATTTTGGATGGCGTCAAGAAAGAGGGCGTGGACGGCGAACGGCTGAAGCGCGCTAAGATGCAGTTTCGCGCCGCCCGGGTGAAAAAATTCCAGACCGCGGAGGATATCGCCGCCTCGCTGGCCGACGATTACCGGACCACCGGCGACATTCATTTTCAGGATAAGTATGTCGACCGCGCCGATCAGGTGACGGTCGAGCAGATCAAAGCCGTCGCGCGCAAATATTTCGACGACGGCAAACTGATCACCACGGCGATGTTTCCCTCGGAATGGCTTGGCGCCAAGGGATTGCCGCAGGCGGAAGATATTTTGCGGCCGCTGAGTCCCGCGTCGCAGCCCGCCCAAAGCCAGCCGGCCGTGGCCTCCGCCGTCGAGCGGATCGAATTGGAAAACGGAACGATTCTCCTGTTCAAGCGCGTGACGACATCGCCCACGGTGGTGATCGACATGTACAGCCTCGGCGGCGTTACCGCCGAAGACGCCGGCGACAACGGGCTGGGGAACCTGGCCATGCAGATGCTCATGCGCGGCAGCAAGACGATGGACAGCGAAAAGATCGCCGAGTTCTTCGACGCAACCGGCGGCGAAATGGCGACGGCTTGCGGAAAAGACACCTGGTCGTGGAGCGCCGAATGCCTCAAGGGTGATTTCGCCAGGACGATGTCGGTCTACGCCGACATCGTCAATCATCCGGCGTTTGACGAAGCGCAACTGGCGCCGATGAAGAATCGCATTGTCGCGGCCATCAAGGGCGAAGACGCCGACTGGACGCAGCAGGCGATTCGCTTTTTCAAGAAAGAGTATTACGGCCCCTCGAATTCGCCCTATCAGTTTCTGTCGGAGGGAACGCGGCAAAACGCGGAAAAATTCACGATTCAGCAGGTTCGCGATTGGTACGAGAAAAAAATTCTCGCAAGCCGGCGAGTCGTCGCGATCTACGGGGACGTCGACGCCGATGCCGCCAAGAATCTGGCGGCGGAATTGCTTGGAAAGGGCCCCAAGCCGGAGATCGCCAAGCCCGCGGCGCCGGATCGCGCCGTCAAGGCGCCGGACACCGCGCCGGCGGCGGCGTCGATCGACGTGCAAAGCGTCAAGGTGAACAAGACCGAGCAGGAAGGAATCGCCGGGGTTGTGATTGGGTTCAAGGCCGATACGGTTATCGGCGCGCCGGATTGGTACGAGTTCGCCATGGCCAAGACGCTGACCGGGGGCTATACGTATCCGACCGGCTATCTCTTCGAGACGCTGCGCGGCAAGGGGTTGGTTTATGTCGTCGAATCGCAAAATTCCGCTGGCCGTGCGCCGAACCTGCCGGGTACGTTCCTGGTTTTCGCCGGGTGCGATCCGGCAAAGGTGAATGAAGTCGTCGAGCTTTGCCTGGAAAATATCGGACGTCTTCAAGGCAATGGAAACGACATCAATGCGACATGGTACAAACGCGCAAAAGAACTGATTGTGGTGGCCGACGCCATGGAACATGAAACCCCCGCGGCCCAGGCGGCGAGCGCGGCCCTGGATGAGATACATGGACTTGGCTACAAGTGGCACGACCAATTTGCCGATAAGATAAAGACGGTTGAAATGAATCAGGTACAGGCGCTGGCGCGGCGGCGGTTGCGAGATTGCATCGTCACGATCAGCACGCCTGTGCCAGACGCGGTAACCGTCAAAGCGGGTCGGCGGATGTATCCATCGTTCCCGCCCGTCGATCTTACTCCGCGCGGCGTGCAACATGACACAGGCGCCGGCGGACCGAAATAAGAATCCGAATGCACGACCGTAACACGACCATTCAGAATTTTCTCGACGCCGCGGCCGCTCGTCAGCCTACCCCCGGCGGCGGAAGCATCGCGGCGCTGTGCGGCGCCCTGTCGACCTCAATGGGGGAGATGGTCCTTAACTACAGCATCGGCAAGAAAGACCTGGCCGCCTATGAAGGCGAACTTCTCCCCGCCCTGCAAGGGCTGCATCGCGCTCGAGTACTCATGCTCGAACTGATGGTCGAAGACCAGGCGGCCTACGCGGCCGTCACCGCCGCCCGTAAACTGCCTCCGGGACCCGAGCAGGACGCACAGTTGAAATCGGCGGTCATTGGCGCCATCCGCACGCCGGAAACCATCGGCGCAACCGCGGTCGCCATCCTGCAAACGTGCGATCAAGTCATCAATTTCGTCAACTATCACCTGTTGTCGGACCTGGCGATCTGTGCGGACCTCGCGATGGCCACCGCGCGGTGCGCCGTCTACAACGTAAGGGTCAACCTCACGGAAATAACGGATCCAGCCGAACGGCAGCGAATCGAATCTCGGATCAGCCAGATCCTTTCGCACGCCGCCACGCTCATCCAGCGGATCAGCCCCAGAGTCTGGGGAAGGCACGCCGAGGGAGCCTGAGTAAATCCCGTGTACGAAATCCCACGTCCGAATGTGGATCGTTTCAGCCGAGCGGGCGATGCGCGATGGGGTGCAATCACTTCAGCAGCGGCGCGATGATTCCGATCCAAATTTCATAACCGGCGCGATTCATGTGAAGTCTGTCCGGACCGAATAGTGCGGCGCGTGCGTTGCCGTCGGGTCCGAGCATCGGCGTAGCGACGTCGACATAATGCAAATTATCGCTGTCCTTGATGTACGCCGCGATCAGCGCGTTGGTTTCGAGCGCCTTGGGCAGGAATTTAGCCCGCAAGGGGCTTGGCTTCAGCGAGATGAAATAAATCGGCACGTCTTTCAGCCCGGCGCGCACCGTTTGGACGAAAGTCTTGAAATCGGCCAGAATTCGCTGCGGGGAATGGCCGCCGGCGATATCATTGTCGCCGGCATACAGAAAAATCCGCTTGGGGCGATAAGGGAGCACAATCCGATCGGCGAACCGTGTCGAATCGGGAATGCGCGATCCGCCAAAACCGCGATTGATGACGGGAACGCCCGGAAAATCGTCGGCCAGCGTTTTCCATCTGGCGATGCTGGACGATCCGACAAATAGGTTGGCGTCCTTGGGAGGAGGCTCGGCGCGGTCGTGCTTCTCAAACGCGAGAATCTCCTTTTCGAACGGAATCGGTCGCGTCGTCGGCGCCTTGCCTGAAGCATCGGCGCCGTCGATCTGCTTCGATCCGCTTACCGCCGCCAGAAAAACGATTAACGCGATGGTGAAAATCTTCATCCGGTATTCCTCGTCATGATTACTCTACCGGCGGCCGATGATTTATTCGCTTCAGGCGGATTTTTTTCCGATGCCCTCCATCTCACGACGCAAGCCTTGCTTCGGCCGGCGCGGCGTCGCGGTGGCGCAGATAGGCCAGCATTTGCTCGGCGTCGATCGGGCGGTTTCCGATTTCCTGAGCCTCGATCGCCGCGGCCACCGATCCCAAAAACGCCGCGGCCTGAAGCGATCCGCCGGCGGCGAGAGCCAGGCTGGCCGTCGCCAGAAGGGCGTCGCCGCATCCCAGCGGATCGAGGGCGGTGGCGCTGAGCGCGGGCAGATACTCGGTGATTAATCGGTCGGCCGCCGCCTGGTCGTTGCGGTGAAACGTCACCAGCCCCTGCTTTCCAAGCGTGATGACGGCGGATCGCCCGGCGGTGCTGTTGAGCATGTCCCACACGACCGCGCCAAGGCCGTTGGAAAAATCGTGAAGCGCCTCGCGGGCTTCACGCTCGGTCGGGCAAAGCATGTCGAAGTTCGTGAATTTCAAGAGATTGCTCTGCCGACCGCTCACGTCGGCGGTGAGGATCGGCACCGTTTCCCGGAGACGGGGCAGTATCCGGTCGAGCAGGCTGGCGGTGATGACGCCGTACCCGAAGTCGGCGAAGACCACCGCCGCCGCCCCTTCCGCCGCCGCCAGGATTCTCGCGGCCAGCAGTCCTTCCAACTGCGTGTCGGATGCCGTCGGCGTGCCCTCGTCAACCTTGAACAGTTTGGTCTGATCGACCAGATACCGATGTTTCACGACCACGTCCCGGCGGCTTCGGTGGCACTGCATATCGACGCCGGCGGCAGTGAGCCGCATTTCGATTTGCCGGGACAACTCATCGTCGGCCAGCGCGCCGATCAGCGTCGGTCGAGCGCCCAGGCCCGCCAGATGAAGGGCGATGACGCCCGCGCCGCCGTCGTAGTCGCGATCCTGCATGGTCCGCAGCGAGAGCATCGGCCCTTCCCCGGCGACGCCGGTTGCGTCGCAAAAATGGTAGCGGTCGAGAATGTAGTCGCCGACCACGAGAATCTTTGTCCCGCGGGCGCGCTGAATCAGGTTTTGCAGATGCACCGTCGAAAGGCCGTAGCGATCGCGCAGGCGGGAAACCTTTTCGTCGTTGAATACGTCGCGGCCGCCGATCGCGCCGATCAGCGCGGTCGACGAATACACCACTTCGCCGCTGGAAAATACCACTTTCCCGCCCCGGCGCACCACCGCGTCGCGCTCGGCGATAAAGCGCGGGTCCTGGTTCCGTTCATACTCGCGCCCCTTCACATAAACGTCTGGCGCCAGCGCCTCCAGCAGCTCGACCGCCGTCGGATTCGGATTGATAAAAACATAATCCACGCACTGGAGGGCCGCGAGACTCGACGCCCGCAGATCGTCGGGGATCAGCGGCCGATCCGCCCCCTTGTTCACGTGCGTGTCGGCACTGACCGAAACGATCAGAATATCGCCCAGCGACCGGGCAAACTGAAGGTGTTGAATATGCCCGGGATGAACGATGTCAAAGCATCCATGACAATGCACGACGCTTTTCCCCGCGTTGCGCGCTTCTTCGCGGATCGCCAGCAGATCATCACGCGATACCGTTTTGCGGTTGTTGAGCATCGGTATCCACATCGGATTTATGAACGTGATCCCGTGAATCATTATCGGACTTTCGGCGTGACTCAACGAACAGACCCGCAATGTCCGATAACGACCACGGCGGAGGATCCGCCTGACCATGAATACCTCTTCTCTTAACGCCGCCCAGTCCACCCGCGTGCATCAG